>NC_016645.1:1850979-2467972 GCF_000234805.1 Pyrobaculum ferrireducens | reverse complement strand
GTTAATACACGACGAGAAATGTCCCCGCCGCGGTCAATAGAGGCGGGGAATGTCCACGCTGTGGACATTACTCGGTGTTTATGTCAGCGCCGTAGTCAATAAAAGCGGGGAATGTCTCCGACGTGGACAGAACCCGGCGGGAAATGCCCCAGGCGTGGACGTCACCTGGCGTTTTCGTCCGCAGCGCTAGAGCTCAGCCTCCTCCTCAGAATCGCCACCCAGACGTTGTCTACAGGCGGAGTGCCCAGCCTCTCGGCGGCTTCCCTCCTCCCGGCGGCGCCCCCTCCCCCGGCTTTCTGCATATTTGCAGACTTCTCTACAACAACCACGCCACTCCCCGCGCCTGCGGCCCTGGCCCACCTCCTCACAGATCTCTCTGAGACGCCGAGGAGAGAGGCCACCTCCTCTACAGAAAACCCCCTCTCCAGAAGCCTAACGGCGGCCTCCCTCAGCCTCTGGCAACACAGTCGGCTTGGGGTCCTTGGCACGTAGACAGTTTTCAGTTGGCGGATAAGGGTTGTCTATCTGCGAAAGTCGCGGGGGTCGAAGCCGTATTGAGGTAGTAGTATGTTGTCTAGAGCTCTTTCGGTATCCGCGGGGTGGACGCCCTCGGCGAAGGCCACCACGACGGGGTGCCCCCAGAGGCCGAGGGCTGCGAGCACCTCCCCGGCGAAGTCGTCGAAGACATCCCCCGCCTCCGCGGCCATTTCAGCCAGTGCCAAAGCCACGTCGACGGGTAGCGGCACCCCAAGCCTCCTCAACAGCCTCTCCGCATCGGGGCGCCCCGCCGCCCGTAGCACCCTCCTGGCTTTTCCGAGACATCTAAAATTTAGGAGGGCCCGGGCTAGGCGGGGCGCGTCGCCGCCCACGGCGGCTACGGCGGGGGGGTTTAGGGAGAGGGCTGTGCCGAAGAGTGCCCATATCATAACCGCAGCCTTGACGTCTGGGGAGTAGGGTTCCCCCAGGACGACCACAGCCCCCCTCCCCACGAAAACCCCACCAAGGTTGATGTCTTCTTTTAGAAATCTGCCGGCGTATTCAAGACCCCAGTACGCCGCGCCGCGTAGCTTTTCGAAGCTCCACCTCTCCCCCCACCTCCCCACCCTCCTCCAGTTCAGCGGGGGGCTGTGGATGCAGTCGAGCCACGCCTCCTCGTCTTCGACTCCGCGGCATTTTTCACGCCACTTGTGGTATTTCCACTCCACGGCCTCCGCGGCTAGTAGAAGGTGGGGGAACTTCTCTCTTTCTGTATAGAAGTAGCGGGGGTGTATAACCCAGCGCCACCTCCGGTAGGCGGAGTCTCGGCAGTCTGTCTGGAAATCCGCCGGAGGCGGCTTTAGATATCTATAGATGGGGTAGCGCAGAAGCGCGTAGTCGGCAGATACGGCAAGCCGCTCCGCCTCCTCCTCCCGAAGCCCAGCCGCGAGGAGGAGGCGTTTGAAAAACCCGCAGACCATGTAGATAAACACACCCCTAAAATACAATCATCACGTTATTTGTACTGTGGTTCTCGTAGCCGCGAGTAGGTCTAGCAACTCGGCTATCCCCGCCCAGGGCGGCCCCGAGGGCGTCTCTCGTCTTTTATGTGTAGGCGGCGTAGGTGAGAAATACCGCGCAGGGCTTCACCCCACTCGGGTCTCTACCTCGCTACGTGTCCGTCTGACTTCTGTGAGCCTGTTTTTCCGACATACGCCCAGGGCGGCGCACACCGGCTCTAGGCGCATGAAGGCGGCTAGGGCGCCGCCTGTGAGTTGTATCTGTTTTGGCTTTCTGCTCCAGCTCTCTACGCCTAGTGCTTTCAGCACCGCCGCTGTCCTTTGGTAGTCTGCCTCGCGGCCTCCCTCGGCGCTGGCGTGTATAAATACATAGCCCCTAACCTCGCCGCGGTTGGTTTTGAAAAACCTAGCCTTCTTCTCCACAGCCGCACCGCGCCCATCCTCCGCCACCACAGCCTTGATCTTGACCACTAGGTGCTCCTTCTTCTCGCCCTTCTCTCTCCACGCCTCCACCTCCTCCACACGCACCCCCATCCTCCTGCCGTCTACCTCTACTTCTTTCTCAAAAGGCGGCTTTACGGAGCCCCACTGCTCCCACTCGCTGAAGCGCCGCTCTAGTTGCCTACGCACCTCCTCCCCCTTCACCTCTGCCTCCTTCAAGAGCATATCCCTCAGCCACTGCGCCTTCTTATCGCCGCGGCTGGCAAGCCAACCGATGTACTTGAGGCCGTCCACCGTTATGCGGACAAAGCCCTTCTCGCCCCCTCTCGGCTCTTTGGCAGTGAAGTGTACGAAACACCACTCCCCTTCGCATGTGTCCCTCATGCCCAGCCCCCGCAGAAACTCCACAGCCTTTCTAAAAGACTCCGGGTTTCTAGGCTGGCACCACGCATTCACAGCGCCGTTTTTTGCCAGCAATACTGAGAACCTAACCTCTCCCCACTCCGGCAACCCCCTCTCAAACTTTCCGGCCATGCGTCTGTAGGTGTCCGCTGACAACACACCCGCCTCTCTGCAGAGCCTAAGGAACTCGGCCGCCGCCTTTCTAACCTCCTCGTGTACGGTGTCTGCGGCTAGGGCGTTGGTGTAGACGGCTGTGTACCACTCGTCGCGGCTGAGCGATTTGTGGTAGATCTTCTTCACCTCTGCCCTCACCCCCACAGCCCTAAGTAAGGCGGCCTTCCATTCGGCATCCTCTCGGTTGGCTGTGCTGAAGTAAAGCACCACGGCGTTGTCTTTATCTAGGCGTATTGTATACTCCGCCGCCGCGCCGTCCGTCTCGACAACCAGCCTAGCCCTGGGCTTCCCGCCCTCCGCGGTGAAGTCCTTTATCCACGCCTTAACCCTCTCCGCCCTAGCCATGTCAACCATCTTTACATTATGGAAAAAATTTACTCAGCCGCCGGGAGTGCCGCCCCGCCGGCCGCCTCTACTCAGCGGCGCTCCAGCTCCAGCGCCCGCCTACTCCCCGCCGCCCAGCGCCTCTAGAGCTCTCCGCAGAGCTCTGCTCCCCTCTGCAACTACCGAGAGGGCCTCTCTGTAGTCGCGCCGGTCCTCCCCCTCCCTCAGCGCCCTTCTGGCAATCTCGACGGCTTCTCTATAGTCCTCGGCCACCTTTCTCAACAACTCCCAGCACTCCGCGCACGGGTCGGGCGCCCCGCCACCCTCTCCCGCCTCCTCCACCCCCTCTATCCGGCCTAGGTATGCGGTCCTCCTTACGGGGCCGTGCTTCAGCACTGCGTACAGCTTGTCCTCCCTCGCGTAGAGATACACCCACACCGGGCCAACGACACCAGAAGCCACCCTCCTATACATAATCACGCGGCGTCTCCACGCCCGCGGCTGTCTAGCAAAAACACGGCGTTTACACCACGGCGGTGGGCGCCGGGGGCTCCGCTGGATGTAAACGGGGCGCCGAGACCCGCTCCGCAATTTACACCCAGGCGGCATATGCCGAATTTTTCGCCGCGTGTAAACGGCGCACCGGGAGCCCCCCTCCAGTTTACATTTCGGCGATAGACGCCGGAAGTTGCGCTATTTGTAAACTGCGTGCCGAAATCCCCTCTCCAGTTTACACCCGGCGGCAGAAGCGCTACCTTTAGGCAGAGTGTAAACTGAGAGCTAAAGGCAAAAAACCCACTAGTAGAGGCCGTCATCTCGAATTTCGTAGCGGATTTCCGTGGTGGGTGCCATCCCCGGCACATCCAGCGGAATCATCACACCCTCCGCCTTCTGCTTATTAGGCCGGCGCATTAGGAACAACGCATGGACACCGTGCAATAAGACGTTGCCGCCGGCAGGCCTCTTGCTACTGAAAAAGTCCGGCACGTCGATAACTTGGTCCGTTAATATCGACAACGTCCCATAAACAGCGGCCATCCTCCTCAAAATGTCAAGGAAGTAGGCCAGTAGCTGTTGCCTCGCGGCAAGCCTTTCTCTACCCCTAAACTGGGCGCGCAGGGCGTGAGACACCATGGAATCCACAACGACAACATCCACAGCCCTAAGCGACAGCAAAACCTCCTTCAGATCGACGGGATCTATCACCTGAGTGATGTGTAGCCTCTCCGACAGCGCGGTCAAGTCGGAGCCGAATCTCTTAGCCACCCTCTCGAAGAGAGAGAGGTTCAGCGCCCCCTCGGTGTCTATATACACTACCCTTCTGCCACTAATAGCCGCCAGCACGGAGGCTTGAATTGCAAACATGGACTTGCCGGCGCCATACTCCCCGGCCAGCCCGTATATGTAGCCGAAACGCAGGCCGCCCCAAGGCGTCTTCTCGTCAAATTCGCTCACATGCGTCTTCAACACCTCGACAGCGGCGTAGGACTTCACAGCCTCCGACACCGGCACAACCCTCGCCCCGACGCCGGCGGCTCTCCTAACCGCGGCCAGCACCTCCTCGGCCTTCTCCAGGTCGTCCTCTAGCTCCAGTAGCTGGGCTAGCTCCACCACGTTCTTAACAGCCAAATGCTTCAAGCCGCCCAGCTCTGCGCACAGCTTGACCACGTCCTCCCTCTTCGGCCCCCTGTACTGCTGACACTCCTCGGGAGCCTCCGCCTTCTTAGGCACGGCCTCTCCCCACAGCCTCTTGGAAAAATCTTGCGAACTCGGCCCACTCCTCATCTGCGAAGAAAGCCGCCCCCAGTTCCCTCGCCAGGGCCTCGTCTCCGACGACTACTAGGAAGCACCTGCCGACGTGGCTGAGAAGCTCCTCCCTCGACTTGACGCACACCACCTCTGGGTGGTCGATACAGCCGCCATAGACGGCCAACATGCCGTAGAAGGGCATGTGTCGAAATAAATCTTTCGTCATCTCACAACTCTCCAAAACCTACCCCCTCTAAACAAAAGGACGGCGCAATTCTTGACTACCGCAACGGCGTCGTAGTCCCTTGTAACGACGGCGCAGCCAGCCCCGCACTCAGCTTCGCACAGCTCCGCGGCGTAGAGCTCCGCCGGCTTCTGCTCGGAGAGGCGGCAGTCGAGGCGGTACCTACGGCACGCCTCTAGATAGCGCCTAGCGAGGGGGGTGTGGGATTCATGCCACGCATCCACCACAAACGCCGCCTCCACACCGGCCTCCGCCGCAGATCTGAACAGCTCCTCTGGCTCGCTCAGCGCCGCCGCCACCGAAAAGACGTCTACGTAAAGCCTCCGGTAATTGGCCGGAGAGTCTGGCTTAAGCTCAAAGACGCCCTTCCTAGTCCTTACCTTCATGGAATTTTGCGACAAGGAACTTAGCCACGGCGAGGGGCACCTCCTCGCCGTCGGCCTCGTAGACGACGTAGCCGCCGCACTTCACGGCGACGTGCCTCTGCCTAGACACCACAAGCACTCTGAAACGCGGCGAGGCGAAGAAAGTCAAGTCTATCTTATCGGCGGCCGGCTTGACGTGCAACTCGCCGTTCGCCGATATGCGGCCTCTACAATCAACAACAGCCTCAGCCACGTACACCACGCCCCTCTCAGCCTTCTCCAAGGCCTTTTTGTATCTGCGGTACAACATTACGGCGGCCACATGGGTGCATATGTCTCTTCTGCGCTTGAGGCCGAACTGCGTGTAGTAGCAGGTGCAGAGCCACCTGCCCTCTGCAGAAGACCACCAGACCTGGTACAGCGGCTTCCAGTCGCCGAGCTCCCGCCTCCCCTCAACGACGTACAAGTCCTCCCTAACCTCCTTGACGTCGCCTAGCCTTAGGAGGGCTCTTTTAATCCAGCTCCTCGACTTGCCGGGGAAGTCCGCCCTAAGCGCCTCCACAGCTCTACGCAGTGGATCTCTCTGCATAGGGAGGCACGGTGATGCGGAACTGGGCCCATGTGCCTCTAAGCGGCAGAAGCTTGGCCAAGGCCTCAGCCGAGCGGAGAGAGGCGGCTCTCACGGTGACAAGCGCCTCGGAGGGCTGTAGCGGCGTTGTTTTAGACTCGTCCAAGTCCCAGTCTGGGAATCTGATCACCATCTTGACGTAGCCTAGGTGCCTCTGGAATTCTCTATAGGAGTGGGAAACTAAGACAAAGAAGCGTCCCCGCCCCCTCCCGGTGCGTAGGTGGTCGGTGAGGAGGGAGTACCTCGACGTGAAGGCGAGGAAGCGGTGGGCCTCGTCCACGACGTAGATGACGTTCTTCACGTCGCGCGTAAGCTCTAGATGCGCCAGCACGTAGGCCAGCCTCCCCACTCTATCCAGCCCCGAGACGTCGACGCACGTCGAGGCTCCGTGCCGGATGGGTACGTCAGTCTTCTCGAACTGCGCAACGTCGAAATGGACTAGACGCCTACGCAAGGCGTAGGCTGTGTCCATCTCGTGGGGCTCGGCCACGTCCAAGACGCCGCGCCTAACCTGCGAAAGGGTGCGCGCCCCCCTCTCCACAGTTCTGTGTAGCAGTTCCGCCATCGCGGGAGTCAGCAGATAGGGGTACTCGCCGTACGTGGCGGCCAGAGCCTCCTCCAAAATCTCAACGACGCGCGGAGTGGGGAGGTCTAGGGGGTTTACCGAAAACCTCCCCACGAAATCGCAGTTCCTAAAGTCGCCGGCCGTGTCGTAAACCACCACGGCGTAGTCATGCGGAATATCGCGGAGAGACCACTTGATGAGGGAGGTCTTCCCCGTCCCCGGGAGCCCCGTAATCAGCGCATTCCCCTCCACGGCCACCACCAGCTTGAATAGTTGGGTGTAGAGAGTCATATGCCCAGCGCCCTAATCCCCAGGTCTGTAAGCCTAACTGTCAGCGTCAACGCGTCTAGCCTTACCAGGCCTAGCTGTGAGGCTTTGACAACGGCTTGCCCGAACTTCTCCTGTGTGTATTTAAGCGATAGGAAGCCCCCGGCCTCCCACAGAGTGCGGAGTAGCTCTTTGACGTCGGGGTCCTCCACCTCTGCGGCTGGCGGAGGCGTGTACGCCCTACAGAGGCGGCCCCCGCTCCAAGCCTTCTTCATCGCCAACCCCTCGTACGTCAAGCCCTGGGCGGCTAGTACTACTCTGTCGGCGACAGCCGCCTTGGGGTCGTATGCCGACGTGTAGATGCGCAGAGTGCCAGACAGAGGCTTAGCCATGGCAAGAAGGTCTGTATACATGGGCCAGACGTCCGTGTAGACCTCGACGGCCCAGCCCCCGCCGTATTTTGAATCTAGGTGGTGGGCTAGGGCGAGACCCAGAGCCAGCTGAACCGGGTCCGCCATAGGGGCTTTGTACTGGAAGACGCCTTCCCCCGCCTCCAGCTGGGAGTAGTCCACGTAGCGGAAGAGGGCGCATAGAGGCGCGTTGCACTGGGCTAGCTCCGCCGTGTGCTTGGGAAAGAGGGGAGGGTTGTTATTCCTAATGAAAATTGTTGTAAAGACTAGGGAGCCCTCTGCAGTTAGCTCGAAGCCGAGGCCGGTTGTCTTCTCCGAGGGGCAGAAGGTGTACCGCGTCTTTGCAGGAGGCGGCTCTGCGAGGCCGCCTATTACAATCTCCAGCATCAGCAGGTTAGCTGTATCGGCACGCCTATGAGCTGTAGCAGTTGGTTTGCGTAGTGTGAGAAGATTGGGCAACCTTTGCCGAAGTAGTCCACTGCAAACCTCGCCTTCTTTGAGTCGTCTATCCGTATGACGGCGAGTCTGGCGGGGGAGGCGTTTACCACGTAGCCCTCGTAGCGCCATATGGAGTACAGCTCCTCCCGCTTTGGTGGCCTAACCACGGCGCGGCGGTCGCAACCCAGCACAAGGGCGTATCCCCCCGAGCGGAAGAGCTGGGCGATGTGCTCGATGGAGCCTCTCAAAACAAAGCCGTAGGCGCACAGCTGTTTCTCCACATAGCCGGCGATGTAGTAGCGGTAGTCCGGCTCAGTCCACCGATCAGCCTTCTTGACCCTCCGTAGCAAATAGAGCTCTTGTGGCGATTTAATAACGACGACGTCTCCCAGCCTCGCGTACGGCTCGTTCACCGGCATCCAGTAGACCGAGATGAAAAACGCCCTCTGCCTAATCGGCAGAACCCAGCCGGGCTCCACGGGAGGCGGTGGCGGCGTGCTAGCCACAGCTCCGGGCTCAGGCGCGTCAGCCTCAAAGCCGACAAGCGGCTCCCTAGGCGCGGCCGGGGTCTGCAGGCGGGAGCCGTCTCCGCCTAGCATCCTCCGCAGATACTCGGCCATGTCGACAGTCCCCGTCCCGCGCGCCGTCTCTTCTCTCGCCAGCGTCTGCGTCTCGCCGCAGAGATCGGGCCTCCTCACGCAGACCTCCCTCGGGTCGGTCATGGCGGCGCCGCTTTGTTCAACGCCTTCATGCCTTCAGCCGCATGTCCAGCGGTATCTTCATGTAGTACTTCATGCCGCGTGTGCCCACGATGAGCACCCCCATTGAGTATGGCCTTCTTTCAAGCGCCGTGGACTCCCTCGGCGTCACTGACGTCTGTAGGTAGTTCTCATCCGTCCTGGTAAGCCTAAGCTCCGCCACGGTGTCAGCCAGATAGATGTAGTTGCCCGAAAACACCACCACAAAAGCGGCGTTCTTCAGCACCTTGCGGGGAATGTCGTCGTGCGCCTGCACGATTAGCCATATGGAGAAGCCCCACTTCCTGCCGCCTAATGCATACGTCTTGACCTTGCGAAGCGCCGTAGACTCGATCTCCCCCAGCGCGTTTATGGCCACTGTGGAGCCCACCAAACGAGCCTCATCTACTATGACGACTGTCCTCAGCTTTTCGTGTCTCTGCCCCGCGAGGAGGGAGTAGTGGTATATCAAGAGGAGGGAGAGGTAGAAGGCCAGCATCTCCTCGTCCTCGGCCACGGCGTCCATGGCGTAGACCACGTGGCCGCCCCCCACCTCCACAAACTCAGACGGGTACAGCCTAGCCAACGTGGCGGCCACATCCACCTCGCCACCCTCACCCCTCACCACCTCCACACTAAACTCCTCCAGGAGGCGTCTAAAGTACTTGTTTTTCGAAAGAGCGAGTACGCCCTTGGGTAGCTCCCTCGGCACGTTGACTACCCTGGCCCCCAGCAGCTTCGCCAGCTGTCTGTAGTCGCCGTGGGGGTCGATGACGACGAGGTCTACGCCCAGATCGGCAAGCTTTAGGGCCCAAGTCCCAACCGTCCACGACTTGCCGGTGCCTGAGGCGCCTATAATTACTGCGTGCGCCGTGGGTAGGGCGTCTATGTCTATGCCGACGGGCCGGCCGAATCTGTCAAGGCCAAGCTCAAGCCTCCTCCCCACAGCCATGGTGGAGCCGCCGTAGAACACGGGAAACCTAGCCAAGTCGTGTGAAAGCGCCTTGACGCCGTTCCTCAAGACCCAGAAGTCGTACGCGGCGATCCAGTCCTGCGTCATGTATATGGAGTGGAGGTCTTTGCTACCAAATGGGTAGATCTTGACGGGCCTCTCGTTGTACCTAGCCATCCTGTCTATGAACTCTGACAGCTCCCTGATTCTAATAAGACGCTTGCCCGTGTCTCTCCCCTCGTAGGCCTTGACGAATTTCTTCTGGACCTCGCCCGGGCTCCAGTCCGTAAAGGCCACGGCCCACTTGGGCATGTCGGCGAAGGCTGTGGCCTCCGCCGACGCCATTGTCTCCAGCATGTCTCGCGAGGCGGGTAGGGCCGATGCTCTGGACATGTGAGACACGGCGGCTGTGAGGAGGGGCTCCCGGTGCCACCTCCTCACCCGTCTGTATACAAACAGCCACAGCGGTATCACCAGCAGAAACCAGCCGCTGGACACGAGGGCCAGTAGGAAGAACGCCAGCGACGTGGCGTAGGGCCACGCCGCCGGAGGCTTCTGGGAGCTGGATATCCAGGGCCTCACTCTCCTCAGCACGAAGTACTCCCCCAGCACCTGCTCCACCTGTCTCAAGCGGTCTGGGGCGTATTTCCTAGTGGTGTACCGTATGTACTTCATCTCCCCGACGACGATGTAGGTTACCCACTCCCAGCTCTTCAGCGAAAGCTTCGAGTAGAGCTCGTGGAGGCGTGGAGCCGCCTCTATGCCGTACACCGACAGCACCGGCTCAGCCGCCCAGAATATGTGGTACAGCCTGCGGCGGGGGTCGTACGCCGCCTTGACGCCCGGCTCCTCGTAGAGCACTCTCACAGGCTCCAGAGGGGCAACCCGCGTGTATATCCACACCAGCACCTCCTCACCCCACGCCAGCACCGGCAGTACGGCTAGAAGGGCCAGAGGCGGATACGCCTTGGCTAGTATGGCTATCGCCAAGAGCGACAAGCCGAACAGCGCAAGGGTCTTGTCGTAGTAGTTCATGGCCTAGCCGCCTCCTCAGCCTCTTTGTAGCGGCCGCGCCACAGCAGATCGACAACTTTGGCGATGTCGGCGCCGGTCCAGGCGGCTTTGAATATAATGTCGCGGCTACGCTCGTCGTCCCAAAGCGCGACGAGCTTCCGGTAGCAGTCAAACACCTCGGGGCACGTCGTCGCCAGGTCGTACAGCTCTGGGAACATCGGCTCCACCCCCAGCTCCCTCCAGAGAGTGGCGAGATCCACCACGCGGGGGCGCCACTCCGGAGGCGGAGGCGGCGCCTCCCTCCTCACCGGCTCTCTGCTTAGCAGAGTCTTAAACTCCTCAGTCATGGCTCCACCAGCTTCTTAGCCTCGTCTATTCTGCCCTCTAGTATCAGTTTTGCAACGTGTTCCGTGTCCAGCCCCGCCATGGCCGCCTCAAACAGCAACCACTTATGCGGCGTCTCCCAGACGTCGATAAACATGGCGTAGCACCTCTGCCAGTCTCTACAAGTCTTAACAGCCATGTCGTACAGCTCCGGGTAGAGGGGCTCCACCCCCAGCTCCCTCATGACTCTCTCCAGCGGCACGGTCTTGGGCCTCCACCTCTCCGGCGGAGGCTCCGGGATTCTAACCTTCTCCTCCGGCCTAAATTTCAAAGCCTCCTCCCTCTGCCTCTTCAACATCTCCATTAGCTCCTCCCGCGGCGACCTAGGCCTCTCGGCCTTCTCCGCCTTCTTCTTACGCCCTATCATAGCCACTGCACTATCTGTCTCAACACTCGGCCTATCCTCCTCCTGAACCGCGTCAGCTCTGCGGCTAGGAGGGGGTGAACGCCTTCGCGCATGTACCAGCTTATCTCGCGTATATGCGGTATCCAGCCTCTCACCCAGGCGGAGAGGGTGCCGGCCTTGTTTATGACGATGTAGTAGCCCCTCCTCTCCAGCGACTCCACGTCTATTCGCCGCAGGTCTGTGGGCTCCAACACGGCGATGTATTTGTCTGCCGGCGGTATTTCGTAAATCGCCGAGGTGTCGATGACGGCGTACCTAACCTTCATCTGAAGAGCCTCGGCTGGCTCCGCGGCGAGGGGGACGAGCCCCTTTACAAGGCGGGCACCCGTCTTGTCGGGCGTCGCGTCTATGAAGACGGCCTTCCCCGGCGCCGCCCAGTGCATGTAGAGGGCGAGGGAGGTGGCGAGGAAGGTCTTTCCCGTGCCCAGGGGCCCTATCACGGCCACGGTTTTGAGAGTCATGTGGCCACTAGACAGGTTAGGGGGAAAAACCTTTTCACCTGTCTGAGAGATCTCTCTACGTAGTATTATAATAGTATAACCTCAGGCTCAGCTATATAAATCAAGGCGGTGTAGTATATAGTGATGTGGGGGTCGGGGTGCGCCCGGCGATAGATGAGCTGGCTTGGGGTTGCTGACGCCCTTCATCCCCCAAGATTCTTTAGATATAGGGATTATATAACGTGAATTATTGCAAATGACTATATTTTGGTATTTCACTATAGCTGGGGCGTTATGGGCGTATTTTCTGGGCGATGTTTAAGGCTAGGGTTTTAACAACGTCTAATAGGCGGGTTAGATCTCCGCGCCGTGGGGTGTTTTCTATCTCGGCTACCGCCTCGGCTACTGTATAGCCCTGTTTGACTTTTCTAGCGACGTATTCGGCGTATTTGGCGAGCCTCCCCCTCGCGGTTGATGCCAGCAGACGCCACTCCTCCTCCCCAAGCCAGACGCCGTGTGTGGCGGCTTTGAGGACTGCCTTGAGCATCTCCCTCTCAGAGATTCCCAGCGCCTCCGCTTGCCGGCAGATCCACTGAGCCGTCGACGCAGTCAGCCCGCGCCTCAGCGCCGTGTTCAAAATGCGGCAGTCCGGCCTGTCTCCGGCGCGCCCGCCGCGGCGGCGCATGTCACTTCTTTGTGAGTAGAATCAGAGCGAATTTGACGTATGGGTCGCTCACCGAGGAGAGGATCTTGACGGCGTAGTCCTGTGGGATGCAGCTCACTATCTTCACTGCCAAATCCTCAGGCATAGAGGCAATTGCTCTGACCAGCAGGTCCACCCAGTCCTCGGAGGGAGTTTGCGGAGATTGAGCCTTCTCTTGTTGATCCTGGGGCTGTCCCCTTAAGACACCAAGGTTCAGCATGTATAGCGTGGAGAGGAGGGGGAAAAACCTTGTCTTAGCTTTTGATTTTAGTTAACAACTCCTCCACCGAACGGCGGTTTTCTCTATCCCGCAGAATGGCGGCGGCTACGCTGTCCGCGTGGTACTGACGTATGTGGCCCACGTGTCTCAACACGTATGGGGTTATGCGCCTCGCCTGCAACACCTCCGTCCTGTCTATCTGGTTGATGACAACAGCCGACGCGAAGCCGGTGTACTTGTTGTACTGCTCGGCCTTGACATCAGACACTTTGCTGAGCATACGGCCGTCCCCCACAAACACTGTGTACAACCCAAGCTTCTGCATGGCTTGCAGAAGCTCTACTCTGAGAGCCGGGGTGGTGTCGATGACGACGGTGTCGACTGGTAACTTCTGTCTGTCGACGAATTCGGGGAGGTACTCAATCCACTCAAGAAGCGCCAGCTCCAGCTCCCTCACCACCGACTGGTCCTTCTGGTACAGCTCAACGGCGTCGTAGCCGGGGAGCACGTATAGGGTGGGGTTTACCTGGTGCAGATACGGCTGTCCCCTTAGAAAGGGCGCGACCCAGCCGGGTCTCCTGGGGACTCTGAAGAGCTGGCTCAACTCGGCCTTCTCCCAGTCTGCGTCTATGACGAGGGTGAAGCCTTTGGCTATTGACATCACGGTGGCTAGGGTGGTCTTGCCGACGCCGCCGTCGAGGGAGTAGACGGCGGCGGTTTTAATTTTCCGCATAGCTCTCCCCGCCCATCTTTGGATAAACCCTCTGTATAAACTTCTTGAAGGGCGGCGGCGCGTCCCCCGCCTCTCTCAGCGCCTCTCTGGCCTCGTAGTAGGCTAAGGCGGCGTAGTTTAGAAGAACGTCGTAGCTAACAACACCGCTCTTCGGAATTATCCTCCTCCGCGCCCTCCCCAAGACCTCCCTATCCAACTCCCTCCTCAACACGTAGCCCAGGTAGTTCTCGAACTCCGCCCTCACCACACCCCGGGGCTTAAGCACAGCGGCGAAGGCAGAGAGACAGAAAACAGCCAACACCCCGGAGACCCCGCCGCCTCTCTTCAACACCTCCGCGCATATACACCACGCAGCCGCCATCTCCTCCGCCAGCCCACCCAGAAGCGCCCTAGCCCTCTGAGAAGGGCGGCAGTCTACAGACATCTCCCAACCGCCGACAGCTGTGAACACGTCGAGACTCCCCCCAACCCGCGGCAGTCTACGGATCTCTCCCCACGCGGACGGCCGCCGTATTCGAGGCTCCTCCGCCCGCCGGAGGCGGCTCTCCGGCCGCCGCGGCTACGCGCATCCACGGCTCTCCCCGCCCGGCGGCCTACAGACATCTCCTAACCTCCGCGGCTTTTTCAGCTAGGGTGTAGAGCTCCCCGACGCCGAATTTTTTCAAAACCTCGACAACTACGCCGGGGGCGGAGGCAAGCCTCTCAAGCCTCGCCGAGGGTAGGCTGTCTAGAGCAACGGCGATGGAGGCCACCTCTCTAGGGTGGAGGAGGCCGGCCTCTCGGAGAGCCGAGGCCACTCTCTCCAACACGCCGCCGTCCACAACCACAGCCGCCGCCCTCCCAAGCCGAGGCGCTCTAGCTGTATACAGATGGCCGGCTTCTCCGTAGACAAGACGCCGCGCCGCCTCCTCAGCCCTCTCAGGGTCAAGCCGAGCCGCCAGCCTCACCCCCAACCTCTCCAACGCCAAGACATCCACCCGGTAGTGATCCAGAAGGCCGGCCCTCTTCACAGCTTTGACCAGCTCCGCCACCACGGCGTCGAAGCAGTCAGTCTCCACGACCGCGGCGGCTCTCAGCCCATCCCCCGGGTTGAATCTAGCCCTCCGGAAGCCCCCCGCCTCCACCACCAGAAGAACAGAGTCTAGGCCGAGCTTCGCGCCCCCAACCTCCACCACGAGGGGAGAGGATGCCCCCGGCAGCTCGCCCCTCACAACCTCCACAGCCCTCGCCGAGAGCACCTCCCCGACAGACGCCGGCCTAACCTCCACTCTACACATAGGTAAAGCGGTGGAGGTGAAAACTAGATAAAGACGGGCCCAGCGTCTGGAAGTCAAAAATTTGATAGACAAAAGCTGGGGCAGTATGTCTGTCTGCTGAGGTTTTCATATCTGTAGAGGGCTGGTGGAGTTCGTCTTGACCCACGTCTTTACAATTTTTAGCCTGGCTTCTGGCTCCACGTCTCTTATCCTCTCTAGTAGGTAGTCTGCCTCCGCCAGGGACTTCCTCTGGCATAGGTAGAGCCAAGCCGCTAGGTGGTGGTGCCTCCGCCTGGCGCCGCTCTCCACTGCGTATAGAGAGGCGGCTTCCCACGGGTCGGCGGGGATTTTTAGGCGTCCAGCCAGGGCCTCCACCACCCGGCAGAAGACCTCGAGAGGCCTCTCCACAGCCAGCGGACGCCCCCTCATGTACAGCCCGGCCTCCCTCAGAACCCTGGCTATGACGGGGCAGCGGGACGTCAAGATTCTGGGCAGGCGGGCTGGGTCCGCCAGCACGAGGCCTGGGCCGCATCTAAATACCAGCGGTAGCGCTCTGCCCTCACCCCTCGGCGTGAATTTCAGCAACGGCGTAAGCGGCGGGTTGCCCTCCACAAGCCCGCGCCACTCGGGGAAGAGCGGGCTGTAGACTTCGCCTATATACGCGGCGAGGACCCACGGCCTCTCGTAGGCCACCTCCTCCAGCGCCCTCTCCCCACCAGCCGCAGTCTTCAGCCGTCTGTAGATAGGGCCGAGCAACACCGGCCACTCCTCCACCCGGGGGTGAGCCAGCAGGTGAGGAGGAAACACAAGACAATAAAATCTGAAAAATATAAACTTAAAGTTTCAATTTAAAACATCATTAAATTAGAATAATACAATTTAGTATAAAGCTTTAAAGAAAAGATTTATTTCTAGACGCCTGCGGAGCCGGGTCTTGGATTTATTTAAAAACTGAAATTAATCTTATCTGCCAGTTAATTACTTTCAGCCTACTCTCTCCCCGGCGACATGCTTTACCTTCTCGCATTCAGTTGTTTATAAAGGGAAGGCGTGTTTTTTAGTTTCGGTCTACCCCCGCATCTGTGTAAAATACATGGTGTGGATTTTTGGCGGTGCTTTACGTAGGGAGTGGATTTTGTGGAGCTTGGCAAGGTTTGGCGTGCGGTGAAGATCGCGGTTGGGCTTGGCGGCGAGGTGTCCTACTGGGATCTGCACAGAGCATTCGGCGGGGAGGCCGTCTACGTGCTGGAGAAGGCCCAGGAGCTGCGCCTCCTCAAGTGGACGAGGGTTGAGAGGGGCGGGAGGACGCGCGTCGTCTACCGCCTCACGAAGAGGGCCATCGAGATGATAGACTTGACAATGGACCGGTGCCCCGTGGAGGCCGAGGTGAGGAGGGGCCGTCTGTTGATCAGAACCCCACTCGGCACCTACGCCGCCGGCTACAGCCCGTCGGCTCTGCTGTCTCTGGCCGAGAAGCTAGCCGAGGCCTGCAGAGAAGACAGAAGGGAGATGCACAACAAGCTGAAAAGAGCCGCCGAGAGGGCCATCAGGATGGCCAGAGGGCTGGAGAAGTGGCTCGTCGGGACTCCTATCTAACGAGGCTTATTGGCCGCGGCGGCGTAGTCTAAAGACGCCTCTACCGGATGTTCGCCTGCCTCGGTTGGCTAGATGTGGAGGTAATAGAGTTTGAGTAGCGCCAGCTTTAAGTCCTCGCAGTTTTCCACTTGGCCGCCGCACTTCTCAACCGCCTTGGCCGCCTCGCCAAAAAGCGTTTTGAATATAGTCCCCTTATAGACGTATTTGCCTACCAGAGCATGCGCCCGCGCCAGCTCGAGATACCTCTCCCGCTCTGGGCCCCTGGCGCCTCTAGCCTCGTCGAGGGCCCTAAGCAGAAGAATTAGCTGGCCATGTGAGTCTATAGGCGCCAAAACCTGCACCAGCCCCCCGGCGTCAAGACGGTCCAGCACAGAAAGGAGCTCTGACTCTTCCCCATACAACTTTTTTACATGTATACGTAATAGGTCAGACGCCTCCATGTCGCCCATAACGGCTTTGTAGACGCCGAGACAAAATGCGAAAGGCCAAGCGTATTCCCCCAGTTGAGATGAGTTCCTCTCTTCAATTACGCGTTTGAATAATTCGGGTTGCACTTCGGCGGCTTCAGCACACAGCAACGCTATATCTAGGGACTCTGGCGGAACGCCCAGCGAAGCCGCCAGAGCTGGCTTGAGAAGCGGATCTATGCGGCCCCCTAGCGCCTTTAACAGCTCCTCGGCGTCTGGCGCCTCCACCTCCGCGCCGAGTAACCTCAATATGTATAGGGTGGCGACGTGTACGTAGTTTTCATATCTCAACAACCAGCCGCGTTCTCTCAACACCTCAGCCGCCTTCTCCATTCTGCCGGAAGCCGTCAGGTAGACAAGATACTCAGCCAGCTTGAAAGAGGCAATATACAACATGACGGCCGTCGGCTTTATGTGCTCCTCTGCCTCTTTCCACAGTTTTTCAAAAACCTCGCCAGCTTCAACAGCCTCGCTGAGGTCGCCGACCCTCAACACGCGGGCTCTAGCGGCTCGAGAAGAGTCGGTTAGGTAGTTTTCCCAAATCCCCAGCTCTTTGTTGAGCTCAGCGGCTTTGGCGAAATATTCCGCCGCCTCCTCTGGCTTGCCGGCGTCCAGCTTGGCCACCGCGAGGCTGGAGTACAGCTTAGCCTTAGCTTCAGAGAGCATCATCTGAAGCACCACCTGCTGCCTTACTGGGGATTTAGCGGCTAGGTACTTCTCCAGTTCTGGGCTTAGTTCGCCTTCCTCAGCTCTTTTCCTCAGCTCCGCCAGTTTTGACAACAGCTCGCCTACCTTCTTTTCAAACGCCTTCTCCAGAGACTCTACACAGCCCTCTCTTCCCCCTTCCGTGCACAGATCGACACCGCAAGGCGGGAGCCCTTTCTCGGCGAGCCGCCAGAGCGTGTAGATCTCCGCTATAGTTCTCAAATCCTGGTCTTGAATACCTCCCAAGAGTCGACAGACATCTCTACGCAACTTCTCGGCATCGGCATATTTTGTAGGCACTGCAGCGTAGGCGCTAGCGAGTAGCGCCTTGGCCCAGTCCTCCACCACCCGCTCCTTGACCCACTCAATCTCTTCAAAAATACGCCTGGCCAGTTCCGGCCGCTCAATCACCGCCGGCGTAGCCGCGACGTCAAGCACGGCGGCCCACCAATCCGGCGCGTATTCCCTCAGCGGCGAAAGCACATCGAAAATATCACCGACAGCGACTGGAAACACCGTGTGTCGCACAGCTGGCAGAGCCGCATATAGCGCCTTTACGGCTACCTCTCTATCCAGCGCCTCCGCCCTCGCCACCACTACGGCCAGGCCAAGGCAGTAGAGAAACTCCCATACCTTGGTGTAGCTTCTCTCTTTCCATGTCTTTACCAGTTTTTCCGCCTCCTCTAGCGCTCTGCCGTGTTGGCTTGCGAAGGACTTAGGCATCACGCCCCTCAAAGCCATCTCTTGTAAAAGTACGCGGGTGAATGGCGTTAGCTCGCCGTCGGCCAGCAGGTATTCGTCTATCACACACCCCCTCCCTATCCTCTCGACGGTGTTGCCTAGGTCCTCTCCAGCCTCTTTTGCCGCCTCGGCAAATGGCTTGTATGGTTGGTCAGCGATGGCGGCGCCGAGCATTAACGCAAATTTCTCTAGACAGACCGCCCCCTCCCACTCCCGTTCTAAATCAGGGCCGTGTTCCATCAAGAAGTCTTGGATGTTGTAACTCTCGACGCCGTATTTGGCCCATACGTCTAACTCTTTCAACATCTGCAACTCTTCTGAGGCGCGGCTTGACTTGGCTTGGGCGGCTAGTTTTAACGCGGATTCCACAAGGTAGTGGTGTCTTATCGAGAGCCAGCTGAATACTCTCTGAGGCAGGGCCTCTCTGCCGCAGCGGACGCCGTTGTACCTGGCCCATCTCCACTCAACCCACTTCTCCAGCAGAGTGGGCGGGATGAGGACGTCGCCTGGCCTCGCGGCCTCGGCGAAATCCGCCCTAGCCGCCAGCACGGCGGAGAACACCCAAGCCAAGTCGGGACACCTCACCTCGCCGCCACCCCGCTCAACCCCCAACACCTCGTTGACGTAGATGAGCATAAACCTAAGGGCCTTCCCCCCGGCCGCCCTCACCATCTCCTCTACTTTTTCTAGCTGGCAACCCCGCTCTCTCAACTCCTCGCCGACAAGCCTGGCGATTAGGGTGTAGCCCTCGTCGAATTTCGCAATCTCCCCGGCCAGGATCTTCAACCTCTCTCCCTCTAGCCGACAGCCGGAGTACCGCCTTATTACCTCGGCGAGGAACTCAACGCTCTTCAAATCAGGAGCGACGGGGGTTATGCGCCTCTTCACCTCCTCGCCCAGCGCGTTGTAGACGTCCGTCGGCAGTACCAAAACAACGGATGCTCTGGGTTGCTTCCCGCGGTGCGTCAAGTTGACGAGGTCAGCCACTACGCCGACGACCTCGGGCTTTGGCCTTTCCAGAGGTTTTTCAAGACCACCCAACTCGTAGAACCTAGGGGTCGTGGGGTCGTAGAACAAGAGGTAGCTACGGCCTCCCCTCTCCACCACCTCTGGCAGATCGTCAAGCTTCAGCCTATTCACGTTTATCACGCCTCTAACCGCCGCCCTCCTCAGAACCTCCGCCAGCACGGCTCTGGCCAGCGTGGACTTGCCGACTCCTCTTGGGCCGACTATGGCCAAGACGCCGCCCCTCTCCACAACCTCCCACACCTTCTGCTTAACCTCCTCCACTGCCTGTGTTAGGCCGTACCGCGCCGGGTCTACATACGGCGCGCCCATTACGTACAAGACTCCGCCTCTGCGCTCCACGCCCAGCTCCTCCGCCTCAGTGTAGACGGCGCTGTCAGGCATGAGCTTATCCTCAAGCACTGAGACTCTGGCCTCCAGCTCGGCCAGCTTCTCCTCGATTTTCTCCACCACCTCCTCCAGCCTCGCGGCGTCAATTCTGTAGAGCGCGTCCAGCGCCCCCTCCACCTCCTCTCCGCTTCTTCCCAGCTTCGCGGCGGCTCTCCACGCCAGCACCTTCCGCAGGTCCTCGTGTAGGCCTCTCCACCTCTCCCTCTGTTCTATCCACTGCGTAATCCAGTTTTTGCCGAAGACCTTTATGACAGCCGCCACCAGATCTAGAAATTTAGAAACGAGGAAGGCGTCGGCGATATGCAATACCTCCGTCAAAAACAACACCGCCTCCCTCAAGGCGACGTAGCCAATTCTCTTAAACACTTCACGCACCCTATCCCAGACATCTGGCGCCAGCAACGAGGAAAGCTCTTCATAGGCCTCTCTTTGCTCTTCTAGGTACTTCACGGCGGCCTCCTCGCCGCCCTCCCCCAGCCTCTTCAACACCTCAGCCACGAAGCCAGGCGGCATGTACCCAACGCCGAGGTACTCCACCGGCGTAAAATGCTGTTGGATGAGCTCGACGGCCCTCTTTGCGTCGCCGCTGGCGTACCTCTCCGCGTCGTCCCACGGGATGTAGTAGACAAGCCTATACAGCCCCCCACCCACCTCCTCGGCGAGTTCGCCCTTCTCAACGGCGATCTTCTCCCCGGCCTCCACCCCGTAGTTTTTTATGAAGAACGTCTTGCCGCTACGAGGCGGCCCAACCACCACGGCGGGGAAGGGGTACCGCTCAGCCCTCTTCTTGTTATACGGCGCGAATAAGTCGCCGGAAACAGCCACGGTGAAGTGGGCGGGTTTATATTTATCTCTCGTCTCAACAAGGTTATAGAGATCACCTCCAGCTCTGTATATGTGTCGTGTAAGTGTTTAGAAGCCCCTTTTAAGTGGAGTTAGTTTACTTACACATTCTCGAAACCTCTGCCTTTTCTATAAGGCAAAAAGGAGGTATCTGCACATCTCTAAGCCGGCGACCTGGGGCCTAGGTCTCGGGGGGTGTACCCCCCTCTAACAGATTTAAGAAGTCGCGTAGTGGAATAAGCTCTAGGGTAGATGTCAGGACATATAAGTGGGTGATCTCGTGTAGAGCTTTTTGCAAATCAGGTATAACTTTTTTTAACAACGGCATAGCTTCCTCACCCCTTATGCCAAATTTACACTCTTCTAGACAACAAAGCAGAGTTGCCAAATCTACAACGTGCATAAATCTGCACTCTCCAGTGTGTAATTCGCTGACGCAGTAGCTATTACAATACCTGCTTAGCTTACAAATGGCCGAATAGCACCTTACAAAATCCCGCCGATATGTCTTACGTTTAAGATTTGGAAACGGGAAACAGTTCCATAAACAGTTCCCATGCACATGTATTACATGTAACGTCGTAGTGTTCATTCGACTTAGCATTGTCAGACAACGTTCGGCGTCGTTTGGAAGCACAAAGGCCGTGGTTAGAGGTGCGTGGCGAAACGTCGCCATGCCGCCAGGCGGAGCATTGTATGGATCGACTAAGCCGTGTATTAGACCTAGGAATAGTAGTTCCTTTTTGGCTAGTTCTAAATATGCGTTAAAGAGGCCGCTCTTTACTTGTCCAATCTCGTACCTCCAGCTGAATGTGGCTAGCTCTGGTGCTTTAAATTCGATTAGTACCACCTTGGCGTTTTTGTAAACTAGGGATAAATCCCCAGGACCCTTAACGGTCTGTTTTAAATAACTATCATAGTGCCTCTCCCCTAGGACAAAGTCAACGACAGAGAGGGCTGAAATAATGGCTCCAATCGAGGGGTCTTCGTATACATACCTGCCTCTAGACATGAGGCGTAGAGTTTAACAAATTATTAACAGTGAACTACTACATCTACACCCTCCATGCCCACATCTTCATACTGCCTGCCGTCTAGCAGTTGAAAGTAGGCCCTATGTAGCTCTGTTGAAAGGGGGGCCGCCGGAAACTAAAGATAGCTGAAACACATACAGGCACCGAGCTCACGCCGACGACGTGATCAGAAATCGAACTGCCCCGCCTCGGCTGGGCAGTCGCCTTCGCCGCCATAGACAACCTAGTGGGAGGCGCCGCCAGCCAGGCAATCAACATCGCTATGGGCTTCCCAGAGGACGAGGTGCTGAGGACAATCCCCATCGCCCCCATATGATAGTCGTAAAAATAGGCGGGTCAGTAGTCTGCAAAGACCCCACCAAGATGATACAAAACCTCCCCAGCGCCTAGGCCTAGACCTATGGCCGCAAAAACCGGCGCAGATGTAATCATCGCAAGCGGACTCGCCGACAGCCCCATAGACACAGCCCTAAACAGAGCCGGGACGCATATAGTTCATAATTAACTTAAATTATCGTGGTGCAGTACATGAGAAACTGGACTTAGAGTAAAGCTGACGTAGTTTTGATTCGATATCATCCGTAACATAACCTCTAAGGAAATAACGAGCGTAGTCCGACATAGGGTTACTCCTCGCGGCAATACGCATAAGTTTCCTCTTAATTCTCCACCTCGTACACCGATCTTCACATGCTATATACTTTAGAAAGCAGTCCTGTGGAGATATACACCTCTGACAGAGCCCACATTTTATTTTATACTTATTAACAAAGTTTTTGAGTAAATTTCTAAAATCAATCTCAATATCTTTACTTAAAAATTTAGCTAATAACTTTAACTCATTTAGAATCACATAGCTAAAATAAACATTTAATGCATTCTGTCGAAAGTGTCTCTTTAGTTCCTTATAAAAATTGTAACACTCATCTTGTAGCTTCGGTGTCCTTTTAACACGACGACCGCGGCGTAGGTACTTCAGAGCATCAATGCAACACTCGACCTCTATAGATTTTAAGTAACTATCAACTATAGATTTAAGATAATTATTAACTAATTCTGAAATTAACTTTAACCATGAAAAAATATTTGCTAAATTTAATTCCATAACTTTATTTTGTCTTGTAAAGTTAACCACTTTAGATATCTTTTAGCGTATGTAACTGGCGCAATAGTTGAACGCCCCTTCATTATAAGGCTGGTAAAATCAAGCCATCTTAAATACAAATATGCTAATACCGGAAGTCTCCTGTCTATATTTCCGCTATTGTATGAAATTCTTATAGCATGATTAAAACTAGGCGGCTGAATTAACCAAAGATTCGAGTAATCAGAAAGACTTTTTACATGTATTGCTCTATTGCCCCCGATATTATACTTTGTTTTATAAGGCGACATAAAGACAATAGTCTTCCTTTTTAACTTCTTCCACATGAAGCGTTCAATTAAACTCAACTTCTTTTCAATTCCCCGTTCAACTTTCTTCCTAATTTCATCAGCCTCTATACTGGCAAACGCTCTACTCCTCACAACATACAAATTTTCCGGAGTTTCCCCAAACTTCTCTTTGTATTCCATAATCATCTCCACTATTTTACTACTGAATTTCTCCGCTTCGTCTTCTCCGAATTCCATACTGCCACCTTTTAGAACCTCATCAGTATCAACATAGTTCACCACTGAGCCAAGCCCTTCCATCAAAATAGCGACACCTTTGTAATAACCATTAGGCCCCCTCGCTAATGCAACCCCCACGTATAGACTCGCCTGCAACTCATAACATAACGCACAATTCGGCACTACTACCCCATATGGAATGCACCCGGCCTTAAAATACAGAGCTGCTACAAGATTCGCTGGGAAATAAAACCGCCGCTGTTCATAAGTTAAATTTGCAAATCTAGTTGAATTGATAATCTGTAATGAAGAACGTCCCCTTCCCAGCTTAAAGCTTTCTAACTTAAGCTGAGTAATCACATCTAAATGACTTTTCAAATAATTTTCACTTGCAATTAATAACGTAACAGTCCCACCTTTAAGCACATCTTCTAAACTTCCCTTCTTTTCTACATCACTCAGTCTAGTCATATCAGGTCGTCTAAATAACTCAGTAAACGGCTTAACTTCATATAGGAGTTTCTTGACGGCTACAGCCGCCCTTTTATCTTCATATAAAATAACCAATCGGGGTAATTCATCCTGTTCATCCTGGCACTCGTAAGGCGGGTTTTTAAGAATACCGTATGGAGTCTCTGTCACTACATTATTTCCAAATAGGAACCTTGGTTTAAATTCAAATCCCAGTACTTCATCTAAGGATTTTGCAGGTAAGGGTTGTAGATTATACGTGCCACTACCGCTGTCTGTGGTAAGAATTATTTTTGGATTCTCCTTCAAGTAGTATGCCTTACCTCCGGACCTCCTCAGCTCTGAGACCACTTTTTTCGCACATTCATACGGATAATCCTGACAGCTCAAACCATCTATCTCCGTTTCCAACAATTCATGAGGAATAAGTATTCTTCTTATATCGCAGCGCCAGTTTTTATTACTATAGGTATCTATGTATGGGGGGAGAGACTTCCCGGGGGACCTGACCATATGATGAGAAGTATACGTGAATATAAAAGGTCCATTTAGTATTGAGTTAGTACTCAGATAATCCATACAATACGCTACTTTTAAATAGCGTGATTATATTGGGGTATGACGTCTTTACTCGAGTCTGGCATACCGATTGAGGCTATTAACGAATATAGTGAGGTTGAGAAGGGTCCTGGGAGGCCTCCGCATTGGGAGATGGTGTTTTGGTGGACCCGGAAGCCGCTGGCTGGGGCTAGGGCGGTAATCGCCGCGGCTCTGCTACCCGCCGACGCCTACAGCAACCCAGAGCAGTTCCTAAACGACCTCTTCCCATGCCGCCGCGAGAGGAAGACGGTGTACCAGTGCAACCCCTCGCCGCGTCTCGTGGAGAGGCTGAGGGGCAAGAAGGTGCTCGACCCCTTCGCGGGCTTCGGCTCCATTCCGCTGGAGGCGGCCAGGCTCGGCGCCGACGCCGCGGCCGTGGAGCTCCTCCCCACAGCCTACGTCTTCCTCAAGGCGGTGCTGGAGTACCCAAAGAAATTCAGCCACCTCACAACGGAGATCACCGGCAGAGAGGCAAAGGAGCTCGGCCTAGAGGACGTCGTGAAGAAATTCAACGGCGTGAAGGCGGTGGCGGACTCCGCCAGGTACAAGGTGCCGGCGCTCATATACGACGTGGCGAAGTGGGGCAGGTGGGTCCTGGAGCAACTGCGCAACGACTCGGACGTGGCGGGGCTCTACGACGCCGACGTCTACATAGGCACCTGGGAAGTCAAGTGCCCCGTCTGCGGCCGCTACACCCCGCTGGTGGGCAACTGGTGGCTCGCCAGAGTCAAGGGAAAGACCTACTACGAGAGGCTGGCATGGATGAAGTGGGAAGACGGCCGCATCTCCGTGGTGGATCTAAACGAGGAGTGCAGAAGACAAGGCGGGGGCAGCTGCGGCGAGCTCAACGCCAAGGTGCAGACCAGGGAGGAGGAAGGCGGCGGCTCGGTGGAGTGGCGGGGACAGCGCTACGCCGTGCCGGCCAAAAACATAGACGCCAGGAGGGAGACCGCCCAGTGCCTACACTGCCGCGCCGAGATCAACCACCGGGTGGTCAACGGAAAAATCACAAAAGGCGGGAGGAGAGACGGCGACTGGTACGTCAAGTGGGCCCTCCGCCAGTGGAACGAGCTATACGAAAAGTACCTACGAGGCGAGGTCACCCTGGAGGAGCTCAAAAATGCATCTGTGAGGCCCACACTTCTGGCCAAGGTGTACGTCAAAGACGGCGACCTGCAGTTCCAGCCAGCGACTCAACAAGACATGGACAAGCTGTGGCAAGCCGCCGAGAGACTCAGACGGATGTGGGGAGATCCAGATATTCCCACAGAAGAACTTTGGAAATATCATATGGGGACGGCAGGTCAATTGAGCATATGGACATGGGGTTTTAATAAATTCTTCAAGCTCTTCAACCCACGCCAGCTCCTAACCCTAGTCAAACTCGTTAAACTAATACGTGAGGCAGGTAAGAAAATTGAGGAAGATAAATTAAAGGAAGGATTGAACAAAGAAGAGGCGCTTAAATACGCAGAAGCAGTAACGACATATTTAGCAATAGCGCTTACAAATATGTCAGACTTTAACTCTATTTCGTCGCAGTGGCAAGCAACTGCATGGCAACCAGTGAAGAGGGCTTTCGCAATGCGAGGTATATCAATGCAGTGGAATTACGGAGATGTAAAACCATACTCAAAAGGAACAGGTTCGTGGAATAATGCCATAGAAAATATTATCAGTAGTTTGTCTTATCTTGTCTTTGCTACTTCTGGTAGTCCTAGCAGGTTTTGGGTTGTGCTTGATGATGCTTCTGAATTGTCTAAGTTAGAGGGAGGGAAGTTTGATGTTATTATTACTGATCCACCTTATGCTGACGATGTGGCTTATTCCGAGCTGAGCGACTTCTACTTTGTGTGGCTTAAGAGGGCGCTCAGCGACAGCGACGGCGCGGCGCTTCGGCCTAGGTTTGTGCCCGAGGCGTTTTTCGACGAGCTTGGGCTGGAGGTGAGGACTCAATGGGAGCGGTTCGCCGTGAGGGAGGTGTCGGAGAGCGTGGGGCGCTGGGAGTACTTCAAGATCAGTGCCACTTTCCGCGACATGCTGGCCAAGGCCTTTGCCAACGTGCTTAGGTTTTTGAAGGAGGACGGCCTCCTTGTGACCTACTACGTGGCTAAGAAGCCGGAGTCGTGGGCGGCTCTTGTGGACGCCCTCTGGCGCGTGAACGGGCTGGAGATGGTGGCGGCGTACCCGGTGGCCACCGAGAGCGAGGAGAACGTCGTGGCTAGGGGCAAGGCGTCTGTGCTAGGCGGCTACGTCTCTGCGTGGAGGCGCAGGTCCGGGCCTAAGCCATTGGACCTCTCGGCCGAGAGGGATAGGGTAGTGGAGGAGGTGGCCGAGAGGGTCGACCGCAGGTTGAGGGCCGTGTCCAGCGGCGCGAAGAAGAAAAACGGGACGACGGCGTGGGTCTACGCCTATTTGGCGGCTTTGGAGTACCTCACGGCCCACAGCCCGGTTACGCTCGGCGGCTTGGAGCTGGACTCCGAGGGGTTGATGAGGCAGGCGGTGGCGATCGCCTTCGAGGCCCTCCTCAGGAAGGCCGGGGTGAGGCTGTCCGACCCGGCGGCGCACGCCTACCTCGCCCTCCGCATTATGGAGAACGAGCGGGGGTATGTGGACAGCGACACTCTGTCCCACGTGGAGCGGGCCACCGGCCTGCCGCACGTAGACCTCATAAAGCTGGGACTGATTAGGGAGGCCGACGTGGGCGGGCCGAGGGTGGCTAAGCGCAAGGCCTTCGAGGTCCTGGCGCCGCGGGGGGACACGGTGGATGAGATCCGGCGGGTGTACTCGGCTCAGCGGGGGCGGCCGGTGCTTGACTGCTTCCGCCAGCTTCAGCTCAACCTCCTGGCTAAGACCTCCGTCACCTGTGCGCCTGAGGTTAGGGAGGAGGCCTTGGCGCTGGCCAGGGCGCTTGTGGAGCTGGCAAGGGCAGGTGTTCTCGACGAGGACGACGTCGATGTGAAGACCGCGAAGGTTATTCTGGGCGCCGAGTGGTGGGGGTAGGTACTTTTAAGTATCTGGAGAATTCCATGTGTGTCTTTTGTAAAGTTGTTGGCTGAGGGTAAGATAAGTCCGGCCATCGACATATACGAGGTCTACGGGGCGTTGTTTCTAGGGAGGAATCCGGAAGAGGCCCACAGGGTGTACTGCGATCCCGACTCTTTTTTCAAGATTACGTACATCACGCCGGGGTTTAGACAGCACATTGAGGATTTCTTGAAGAAGCTGGCGGCGGGGGAGTCGCAGATATACACCCTCCCAGCCCTGCTGGGGGCCGGCAAGTCTCACTTCCTCGCCCTGGTGCTCCACATCATCGCCCTGTATAGGCGGTGTAAGGGCTCAGGCGAGTGCGTATCGCGCCATTTGGCCGAGTACGGGATCGAGCTCTATACGCCCACTTTGGCGAAGGTGCCGAACGTGGCGGTTTTCAGGGCTGGGCGCGTCTTGGGAGAGTTCGAGAGGAGGCTGAGGTCTCTTGCCACTAAGGAGGAGCTCCGGGGCGTGTTGAGGGACGCGTCGCCTATCGTGTTGCTCTTCGACGAGACGCAGTACCTGGAGGAGGAGCCTGGCTTTGTCCAGTGGATCCAGACGCTGGCTGAGGTCGCCGGGGAGGTCAAGGGCGTCTACCTCTTCGTGTCCTACTCCCTCTTCCCGGAGGGCGGCCGGGGGCCTGCTCTCGAGGCTTCCAGGTCGCTGAGCGCCGTGGAGAGGATGAATGTTATTAGGGTCGGCCTGGATACGGCTAAGAACATAGCGGCTGTCTTCAGGCGCTGGGCCGGCCTCAGGCCCCGGAGAGCCGACATAGCGCCGCTGAAGGGCGTGGTGAGGGAGGAGGTCTTGAGGGATTTCGAGGGGAAGCTAGAGAAGGCCTACCCCTTCAACCCCGTTTTTCTCGACGTCGTGTTGAGGCTCGCCGACGAGTCGCTGGCCGAGCGGACAAGGATCCAGATGACTAGGGAGTTGCTCCGCACTTTAGCTAGAGCCTACGTCAATGCCTCAGCCGATGAGCTCGTGACCTTCGCCCACTTGCCGGAACCCGAGGATATCCTCGTCGTGGGCGGGCCTTTGGCTGGCGAGTGGTCCACCTTGGTGAGGCTGTACAAGGAGGATGTCGGCCGGCTTGGCGGTAAGGCCGCGGTTTCTGTCCTGAGGCACATCCTCCTGGCGACGTTTCTGGCTAGGCTTATGCCGGCCGAGTCCCTCTACCCTACTGAGGATGAGATCGTGGCGGGTAGCTACAACGCCCTCGACATTAGGCCTGTGGACGTGAAGGACGTGCTCGCCAGGGCCACCGACGTGGGGCTCCACGTGGCGAGGCTGGGCGATAGGTACGTCTATTGGTTTATCGGCGACGAGGTCCACGCCATTAGGGAGGCTATGTTTAAATTCTCCTACGAGGACGGCATGGACGTAGTCGCGGATCAGCTGGCCGCCCTTCTGAGGGAGAACGCGCGCTTCTTCTCGGCTGTCTATGTCTCGGGCGTAAGTAGCCAGAGGAAGGCCTTCGGCAAGGTGGTGATTCTGACCAATAGGGATGAGTGGGCCAGGGCGCTGGACGACGCGGATAAGTCCACGCTGGCGGTTGACCTGATGGAGTTTGGGGTGGGTAGGCGGAGGAACAACCTCTTTTTCGTTAGGCGGGACGACTCGGGGCCTGTGCCTGCCGACGCGGAGCGGCTTTTGGAGAGGTTTACGGCTGTTAAGAACGTGAAGGAGGCCGCCGTGGCGTTGGGCCAGCTCTACAAGGCGGTTGACGAGGTCCTCCTCAACCTGTACCACTACTTCCCAGATCTTCTGTCCATAGAGGACGAGAGAATTAAGCGGGAGATGGAGCAGTTGTTAAGGAGTAGGGTGGAGCGGTGGAAGGAGCGCGCCGCGTATGCTCTGAGGGCTGCGGCTTTTGCCTGGCTTAGGAGGGTGGCGGCTGGGTTTAGGGATGTGGATGTGAAGCGGCTTGACGAATACCTCAGCGAGGTGGCTAAGCAGAGGTCTGACGTGTTGAGGGGGCTTGTGGAGAAGATTTTCGCAGAGCTTCAGTGGGACGGCTTTAAGAAGCTGGGAGATCTCTGGAGTCTGTATCTAAACAACGAGAAATTCCCGCCTGCGCCGATCTCCTTTGAGGAGTTCTTGGAGGCTGTGAAGAGCTACTGCGCCGGGTGTAGCTGTCTGTTCGAGGTGGATGGAGAGGTGAGGTGGCTTTCCAAGACGGGTTGTGAGATCCCACCCCTCGACAAAGACGTTGGGGTCGCCCCGCTGAGGTGGAGGGATCAGCTTGTGGATTGGGCTGTGGAGGCGTTTTTGAAGCAACTGGCATCTCTTTCTACAAGCGCGACGCGGTATTACGTGGTGTATAAGAGGCCCAGCGGCGAGGAGGTGAAGAGGGCTGTGGATGAGCTTCTCACGGCTAGGGGCGACTGGCCCTTCCTCTCGGAGGGCCGCCTGGAGGTGGAGGTTAGGGAGAGGGCTGTGGAAGTGAGGATTGATGGGGTGGCTACTCCTGTGGTGGAGCGGAACCCCGGCTCCAGGCTGAGGGTGGAGGTGGTGGGTTCCGACGACCTAGCGGCTGTTATCTACCGCGTGGGTGATGTGGAGAGGGAGGAGAGCGCCTCCGGCAGAGTCCACGTGTTTGAGGTGGATCTGCCGTGGGAGCCGGGTGTCTACAGCCTGGAGGTAGAGGCCGTCTTTAGAGATGGAGGTAGAGATAGGAGGAGGGTGGCTGTAAACGTCAAGGGGCGGTGTAGGAAGGTGAGGACTAAGTACTCTGTAAATGTGGGAGAAGCGGTTAGGGGGATTTCTGTAAAGGCTGTGAAGGACGCCAGGGGGTTGCTTGACTACTTTGTGAAGAGGGGTGTGCCGCATAGGCTCGCCGTGAGGGCGGCGCAGGTGGGGGGCGACGTGTCGCTGAGCGTAGACGCCGTGTTTAACGTCACATCTCCAGAGGTGAGGGAGCGGGCGGTCAGACTCCTGGCGGCTCTGGAGTACCTGTCGCCGGGGGCTGACGTGAGGTTTGAGTTTTCGCCTGCTGTCCAGATAGACAGTGATATGGCGCAGAAGTTTAAGGGGGCGGACTACGCCTTTGACGTGGAGGTGGAGGAGATATGTTGATTAGGAGGCGGGGGGCGCGTCGGGTGGCTGTGGTGGCGCCGGAGGGGAGGTTTGAGGTGGGGGTGCCGCTGGAGGAGGTGGCTGATTTTTTAAAGAGGCTGTGGCCTTGGGAGGTGGGGAGGCATGTGGAGCTTAGCGACGGGGAGCTGGTTTTCCGGGATAGAGTTCCCTTCGAGAGGGCTTTGGTGTACCTCCTGGCGCGCAGGAGCCGCCTGCCGCGGGGGGAGGCCGAGGTACTCGCCGCATCTCTCAGACTTCACGAGGTGTCCCTCATAGCCGACGCCTTTCTCTACAGGCTCTGGCTATGCAGAGCTGAGGGCGGCAACTGCCGCCGCATTGTCGACGCCTTTGCGAAAATCGCCAAGACCTACCGGGAGGCACTACCCTAGTCTGCGGTTAATCTAGACTGGTAATAACTCAAGATTGGTAGAACTACGATGAGTGTAAACGTAACTAAGGTTAATAAATTTTTGCTATATTGGATCATATCATCAACATATGGATGGAGGGTGTTTTTAAGTGTGTCAAATATGTTAATAGATACATTGTAGATTATCATTAATATGATGATGGCCACGACTAGCGACACGACTTGTCGTGTTGTGTTTATGACTTCTTCCATAGGTGGCTTGTTTGTTTTAAATTTATTTTTTACCCTCTTTTCAGGCTATGGTCTCTCTAGTGGAGATTCTTAGGCAGGCTGGTAAGGAGTTGTATAGGCACCAGCTTGATTTTGTGTCGGATGCCTTGTGGCTCCCTAGGCCTAGGCTTCTTCTTGCCGACGACGTGGGGCTTGGGAAGACTATCGAGGCGTTGCTCTTGGTGAAGGCGTTGATGGAGCTGGGGCGGGTGAACCACGTCTTGGTTGTGGTGCCGAGGGCGGTGTTGTCGCAGTGGGCTGGGGAGTTGGAGAAGTTCGAGATTCCGTATTTCCTAGTGGAGAGTTCTGAATTTCCTCTGGGGCATAGGGTGTACCTAGTCACTATGGATAGGGCGAAGGTGCCGGACTACCTCGAGGCTCTTAGCCGCATAGCGTGGGATCTCGTCGTCGTCGACGAGGCCCACAAGATTAGGCTTGACACCCAGAGGGCGAATCTGGCGCATCTCTGCAGAAAGGCGGGGGGCTGTCTCCTCCTCACCGCGACGCCTCACACCGGCAATGAGGAGGACTACCGGTTCTTGACGTCGCTGGTGGGCGGGCTGGTGGTTAGGAGGGAGAAGAGGGATGTGGAGGAGTACGAGGGGCGTAGGATATTTCCCCGCCTCAGCTACTGGGTGGTTCAGGTGAGGGCCTCTAGGGAGGAGGGGCAAGCGCTGTTTAATCTGCTGGCAAAGCTGAGGAGCGCCGATGTTGAGCCTATTGTGAGAGTTGTGGTTGAGAAGAGGGCTATGTCTAGCCCCGCGTCGTTTTTCAAAACGCTGGGACGGGTGGTGGGGGGCGTCTGCGACGCGGCGGCTCTTGAAGAGGGGGAGCTGGATGCCTGTATTGGGAACCTCGCGGGGTGGAGGGATCTCGTGGAGCTCGCTGGGAGATTCGCCTCGGCGCCGGATAGGAAGCTCGACGCTTTGAGGAAGTTGCTGGGGCTGTGGAGGGGGAGGAAGGTGCTGGTCTTCACCGAGTACGCCGCGACGGCTGAGTATCTATTTCAGCAACTGACGCAGGGCTGCAGGGTTGTTGACTCCGGGGATGGCTTCGCCAAGGCCGACTGCGGGGGGATGGGGGTTATGTACGCCACGGCGAAGGCCAGGGAGAAGATAGATGTAAACGTGGAGGCGTCTCTCCTGGCTTCTTCCTTCGACACGGCGGTGTTTATCTCTACCGACATCATGTCGGAGGGGGTTAACCTCCAGATGTACGACGTGGTTGTTAACTACGAGGTGGTGTGGAGCCCCACGAAGCATGTGCAACGGGTTGGGAGGATATGGCGCTTCGGCCAGAAGGCCGACTCAGTGCTGGTGGTGGATATGGTGCTGAGGGCGGGAGGGGAGCGGGACGAGTACACCATGTATCTAGACCTCTTGGAGAAGCTTTACAACATCTCGCTTAGGGCACTTCCGCCTCAGAGCTACGGCGAGTTTGAGATCTACGAGCTGTCTGAGGACCAGCTCCGGAAGATTATTGAAATAGGCTCCTCGGCCTACTTGAAGGATGCCGACGTCTTCACCGCCTTGTCAGACGGGGAGAGGATGAAGGAGCTTAGGCGGAGGATTGAGGCTATACTAAAGGCTAAGGAGGAGGTGAGGTGGAAGTCAAAGGCTTTGGTGGAGAGCGGGCTCAAGGCCAAGCTGGGGTATCCATACGATCTACGGCCGGAGCCTGGGGGCGGTTACTACCTCGCCGAGGTGGAGTACTACTCCGCAAAACAGCCTGTGTATAGAGAGTCTGTGTTGGTACGTCTGGAGACTCCGCTTAGCCGGAGCCGCGAGATCAAGAAGGGGGTTTTTAGAGAGGGCGCCGTGGATTGGGATTTTGTTGAGGTGGAGTCTGGCGAAGTGAGAGAGGACGAGCGGGAGGAGGTGGCTAGGCTTGTCCACATGAATGTGTGGATGGATTTGAAGAAGTATCTAGACAATGTGAGAGATTTGCTCCACCTTGGCGATATTGAGTACAAGTTGGTGAGGATTAGGAGGGCTAGGGTGGAGGGGGTGGGTACTGTGGCTGTGGAGGAGTTTGAGGAGAGGGTTGAGGCGGAGGTGAGGCGGAGCAGGAATATCGAGCGGACTGAGAAGGCGGCTGTCAACTGTGTAAGGGAGTGGTTGAGGAGGAACGGCTATGTTGTTAAGCATGACTACTTCAGCGGGCCTCGGCCTTTCGACATGGTTGTGTTGAAAAACGGAGTGATGTACGTTGTTGAGATTAAGGGGAAGTGGATAGGCAAGAGGGAGGAGCCCTTTTCCTTTACTGCAAATGAAATTGATTTTGCTTCGAGGTATCCCGACCGCTACATAATCTGTACGGCCTACGTAGAGGGGGATAGGTGTGTGGAGCTTTCGTGCATTCCCTTTGCGCAGTTCCAGAGGGAGTGGGTGCTGGAGACCGTTAGGGGGATTGAATACAAGTACAACGCTAGGCGGAGGTCTTCTTCCTAAGGCCTACCCGGAGGACGAACTCCCTCCCCCTGCCTACGTAGTGGTTGAAGAGGCCGCCGCATGTTTTGCACCGGTAGTGGGTGACGTGGTAGCCCATCTTCGGCATATCCCAGCTCTTAACAGCCTCTATCACGGCGGATCCGCAGTAAGGACATTTTATGGGCATGAGCTTCTTAACACATAAACTTTTAACTCTATCGAACATAACCAAGATGCCTTAGCTCTTTTCTTAATCCTGTGCCAGAGGTCTCTGAGAAATAATGACAGATGACTTAGAGGTTTCCAACTTCTTTGTATTTAGTTAGTTAATTGCTGTTAATAAGTGGTAATACTTATATTGATTGTCTATGATGGTTTTGTGTTGCCTTTTTGTCCTAGGTGTAGGAATGTCCTTAAGCCAGCTGTGGAGGGGCCCTTTAGGGTTCTTGTATGCTCTAGGTGTGGCTATAGGGAGGTTATTTCGACCTTGGTGTCGCTTGGGAAGACGCCATCTATTGTCGGCACGAGGTCGGAGAGGTGTCCTAGGTGCGGCGGCCCCCTTCTTGTAACCTCTTCTTACAACCTAGAGTTTGAGTACTGTAGGAGTTGTGGCTACTTAAAGTCGCGCCGGCTGGCTTCAGGCGTAAGGTTCCCCGTATCTCGGGAGCCTTTGTTACAATGGCTACATGCGGCGAGGCGGGAGGCGGCGAGGAACAAGACTGTCATAGGGACTGGGCGTCTACAAAAGATTTCGAAATCTGGCGACGTGGCGATGTTGACCATCGAGGGGAGGCTGCCGGCAATATACGCCAGATCTCTCAAACCTCAAGACGCGTTGTTTTACGACGGAGAGCTCTGCATTTTGGCTGATGTAAGATCTGTGGATTGCCAAGGTGATTACTGTAGGGCGAATTTAGTTCTCTTAGCCAGGGAGGGGGACTTCCCGCGTGAAGGCGAGCTCAAGCTGGCGGAGCCCACTATGCTCTACGACTCGGCCATTAGAATACTGGAAAGCGGAGACTATGCCCGGCTTTGTGGGTATTTAAAAGAGGCGGGGAGTTGTCCCAATTTGCAAAAAGGCGTCCCTCCCCAATTTCGATTTAAATGGCCCGGCTTAGATCACGAAAAGGCCGACGCAGTTAGGAGGATTCTCTCCATGCCTCCCCACGGGTATTTAGTGGTGGAGGGGCCTCCCGGCACTGGCAAGACTACGGTGATAGCGGCCGCGGCTTGTGAGCTGGCTGCCGCGGGGAGGAGGGTGCTCATAACTTCTCATACAAATGTCGCTGTGGATAACGCAATTGAGCGGCTGTTGGAATTCTGCGGCAATGAAGTGGGTAGATATGTTACGCGTATAGGCCACCCCGTGAAGGTTAGCCCTACGGTAAAGCGTTATATCAACCTAGACTTGCAGAGGCAGAGGAGGGAGGGGCTGGAGAAGTTGTTGAGAGAGGCTAGGGTTTTCGGCATGACTTTGACTAAACTAGCCTCTCTAGACGTGTTCTACGATTTCGAGAGGCTTTCGAAGAGGTTGGGTGTATGGCCTCCTTTTGACTACGTCTTTATTGACGAGGCTTCTATGATACCCACCGCCACGGCGGCTGTGCCTATTTATTTCAGCTCTAGGAGGGTGATTCTGGGGGACTCCCGCCAGCTCCCGCCCCCCATAGATCTAGAGGGGGCGCCCCAAGAGGCGTCGGCTCCGTTGATAGAAGCCGCGTATTCTGTAGGCGAGGTGATTCTACTTAAGAGACAGCGCCGCGGCCTACCTGAGATCTTTAGCTATATAAACGAGGCTTTTTACCAAGGCGAGCTTGAGATGGCCTACTCCGGCCAGCCGCTTGTCTTGGCCAGAGGCGGGGATCCCCTAGACGAGGTTTTGGAAAGCGCTCTGTCGTGGATAGACGTGGAGGGGCGTATGGAGTGGATGGAGGTGGTGAGAGGCCCCTACGTGCGGTACTCCGCCTATAATAAGGCTGAGGCGGCCTTGGCGGTGGCTCTATACCGCAGGCTTCTAGACCTGGGCCTGCAACCGGAGCAGGTGGCGATTATAGCCACGTATAGAGCGCAGGGCCTGCTTATTACCAAGGCTCTGGACGTGGCTGGCTTGAGGCGGCCCCCTGTGGCGTCGTTAGAGGTGGAGCGTCTAGAGCATCTAGAGGAGCTCATGGACCTCAGAGCCTCCACCGTGGACAGCTTCCAGGGGAGGGAGAAGGACGTGGTGATATACTCCATGGTGGCCGACAGGTTACACGACGCCTTGATTAACTACGCGCGGCTGAACGTAGCCATCAGCAGAGCTAAGAGGAAGGCCCTGGTCATATCGTCTTTAAAACACGGCCTTGAAGTCCTCCCCTGGGTCGACCTGCTTAGGAGGAGGGCTAGAAAAGCCGCCATCGAGGCGCCGGGGTGGGCTAGAGACGTCGTGGAGAGGGCCGCCGCGGCGTTGCAAGAGGCTTCTGGCTGAGGGGTGTCAGTTGCCGTGGGGGTACTGCCTTACCGCCGCCAGCGCCGCCTCTACCAGGGCTTTTATCTGCTGGTCTTCTGTCGGCTTCCCGTCGACGTATATCCTCTCCCCGTCGTACTCAATCACTGTCTTGTCTTCCAGCACGATGAAGGCGCCTACCTCGAAGAGGTGCACCTCCGCGGTTTTGTCGCCTATTTTGACGCGGTAGGCGGAGGGGCCTATTCTCTCCACCACACCCCCTCAATATTTAATACTTAAAGATGTTTGGGGGTGTGTGGCTCTACTACATGGATGAGTTTGTAGAGGTGGACTGCGGCGGCCTTTCTCTACTGGAATGCGCCTTGGCTAAGGCCGGGGAGGCCGGTTGCCGCGCCTCCAGAGCCTGCCTCTGGGACGGCGTAGTTGAGATCTTCTGCGCCGGGGGAGGCGCCGCCAAGCTGTTGCCAACCCCCCAGGCGCTTTACCAATACTACCAACACCAAGACGAGGCGCGCTGTCTAGAAGGGCTGAACTGACAGCCGGCGTCACGCCGAGAGCTGAAGAGACAAACACGTAAAGCCGCCCCGGCGCCGAGAGGAGGATCCGTAGCTAGAAGACTGAGGGGTGGGGCCATGACTCCACCGCATACCTAACATACCTAGTCAACTCCAACTCTTCGGCCGGTGAAGGAGGTGTTTGATTTGACCTGGGGCCCTATGTACTGTTGGGATTTCCCGAGCTGTTTTAGCGGTCGGCGCGGCGCTGGAATAACCAAGCCGCCGCGTCAAGTTCTGCTACATGAAGGGGCTTTGGCTGGCCTCTGCCGACTTTCTGTTTTTCAATAAATCACGGTTGTCTATAGAATTTGTACATATGTACGCCGTATATATTTGTAGGTTTTGCAACAGGTTTTTAAAGCCCTCTGCATAGGGGGGCATGAGCTGGGCAAAAAACAGGGGGGTGGGTAAAACCAATGTTTTTTCCACGGCGGGTGCCCCGCAAGGCGGGGCCGCGGCGCGTATGGAGGCTTGGGGTGCGCTGTGGGTGTTGTGTAGGGGTGGGGTATGAGGGTGCTGTCTGTTGCTGAGTTGAAGAGGTGTGTGGAGGGGTGTAGGTGGGTCTGCGGCGGCGTAATCGTCGCCGACGTGGGGGGCGCGGCTGAGCTGGCGCTTGTGTTGAAGAAGGCGCTGGGGGGAGAGGCCTACGTAAATGGGAGGGACATCCACCTAATCTCAGAGAGGTGTTACATTGTGCTGACTGTGGAGGAGAGGGCCGGCGGCGTGGCCGTAAGGGACGCGCTGGGTTGGGGCTCTGCGGAGGAGAGCTGAGAAACACGGCGCCTCCACCGAGGTGGCTTATTCGGGATTAGTTGGACCCGCGTTGCGGGGCGCGGCGGGTGGCCGTTCGCTAGGTAGAAGAGGCGTATCAAAAGGCCGTGTTGCCGGAGGCAGAATTGCGACAACCGGCTTTTGCCGTTTATTTTTCCAAAACCTTTAGATATTTGTCAAACTGTACATAATATCAACTGATATTTTCAGCGCTTTTGAGAAAAAGTTTATAAATTCCAGAGTTTCTTCAGGTCATGGCTGGGTTTATAAAGGCGGTGGCTAAAATAAACAAGGCTCGGGGTCTTCCCAAGCCTCAGCGCTACGGCCTCTACCTAGAGGCCTTTCTGGAGTGGCTCTCCTCTATTGCGCCAAGGGGTTCTGCGTTTAGAGTGGCGTACGACATATGCGGAGGTAGTAGCTCATGTATAGAAACTATACACGGCGCTGTGAAGTGGGCCGTGGAGAGGGGCCTTGTGGTGGGTGTGGTTAAGCTGGCCAGCGGCTGGCTTGTGCCAACAAGCCAGCTCCCCTCTCTAAAAGCCGCGGTCTTGATGTACAAGGCGGTGGTTGAGGGAGGGGGGAAGCTGGGAGTCAAGAAGAGAAGGGAAAGGGGGGTCAAACCCCCCATATAAAGATATGTAGCGCCGAGAAGCGGCTGAGAGGCGGCGGGCGGGGGCGATTGGCCGAGCGCCACTTCTCGCGCGCGAGGAGTACGGCGCCTTGTTGGCGGGTGAGAACTTCACACCGAGGTCTGTGGCGGTTTTCACAAGCCGGGTATGTTGGGCAAAGATTACGTGTGAGATGTGGATTAGCTGTTTCCCACATGCCAAGCGCAACGGGGGACCGTGAGGGCGTATCTGGTTTTCACAAGGCGGGTGAGCGATCGCGCGGCCACCCTTAAGCTGGCTTTTAAGAGGGACAATAGTAGCGTGAAGGTAGTGGAGGACAGCCTCTATATACTCATTACGGCGGTTGCCGTGGCCGTACTGCTCATTATCCTGGCGGCGGTGTTCCCCTGGCGGGACGCCAAGGCCGTAGTCGAAGGCGTGCTGAGGGATATCGAGTACATGGCGGGGTTTGTGAAGGGGCTGTGAGGCTGCTGTACCACCTCATAATGCTGGTGATGGCCCTGCTGTTGTTGTACATCGTGGCCGTGGGGGCACACTACATAAAGATCCTCCGCGCGGTCTTCACCCCATGAATATACTGGAGGGGGTGTACGTGGCGGCGCTCTTCATCTTGAGCGTCTTGCTGGTGCTCTACTTGGGACGCTTGGCGGTGGATCTCCTCGAGGCGAAGTGGGTATTTGAGGCGACGAGGCACGCCTCCTGCGCGGGGCCCGCCAACGCCAGCGCCGGGGGGGTGGTCGTGGCTATGTGTATAAGGCTTACCTTCAACGGCACGCCCGGCGTCCAGCTCTACAATATTTCTGTGCGCTACCCCACCGCCTCGTAGATTAGGTTGCCCTCGTCGTCCAGCCTCTTTCTAATTTTCCGCTGGGATAGGAGGTTTTCCAAGGCTTTGAAAAACTCCGCCGTGGACAGCCCCCTGTTTTTAGCCCACTTAGCGGCCTCCTCCTTACTTACCCTCCCGGCGCTCTTTATGAACTGGTACAGCTCCTCCGACGCGTCTCGCGCCTCCCGCCTCTTCTCCTCTTGTTTCTTCACCTCTACGAAGTCAAACAACGTGGGCCCCCGCGCCTCCCCCCTTTTCCTAGCCATCGAATCTATGGTGAAAACGTGTTATATATTTTAGCCACTACGCAAGCCACGTCGACGCCGTAGAGGCCGTGGGGTTCTATCTGCCTTCCGCACTCCCTATAGATCGCCCTATCGGCGGAGACGTAGTAGGACTCGCCTATCCTAACTCCGTGCCTCTTGTGGTAATCCACGACAGCCACCTCTACGGGGTCGCCCCGGCGGCGGTAGACGCCGTTGATCCTCTCCACGGCGCCTACATCCTCCGCGATTTGTAGAATTGTCTTGAACGCCACCTTGTTGAGCCACGCGCTGGGGGAGATGCCGGAGAGCCTATCGTTAACAGCCTTATGAAGCCCGTCAAAATCGCCCTCGTTCAAATCCGCCAGGATCTCCACCAGCAGTCGGTACTGGGGGACGCGTTGGAAAAAGAGGGCGTGGTAGACGGCCACGCCCAAAATCTCTCTCAGAGAAACCAACTGCCGGCCTAGCGCCGTCAACGCCGCCCTGCCGTTTGACACCTCCACCACCTTAATACGCTCAAGGAAGCGGGTGATGTCCCCCCTCCCCCTCCCAATTTCGAGGCCAGCCTCCCTCAGCTCGTCCAGCGTCGGCGTGTGTTTAGCGACGTAGGCTATATACTCGTCTATCCTCCGGAGTCTAATAGGTGGGAAGGTGATGGAACGCTGCATTGTTATTACCACGTAGTTTTGAAACCCGGGGCTTAAATGGTGGTAGCCCTCTACAAGGTAGGACCGTGGTAATATACCTGGCGGATAAAAACGCTAAAAGTTTAAATAGTAAGATACATGTAGTGTATATGGACATTAGAGAAGAGATTTTGAAGTTGCTGAGAGAGCGCGGCGAGCTCTCCACGTCGGAGCTTGTGCAGTACCTGAAACAGCCGCGGCACAGGGTGTTGAAGGCGCTGAACAAGCTGTACTTCGAGGGGGTAGTGGAGCCTTATAAGAAAAACAGGAGGTACTACTGGCGCCTCGCCTCAGGCTACGTAGCCGTAGCGCCAATTCACTTCACCGCAGAGCCCGTCCTCTACATAGAGGGGGTGATAGAGCCCATATACAGGAGGGTCCAGGACAGAGTGGACGCCTTCATATTTACCCACGTCAAGAACAAGGAGTACTGGCTCTGCGACTGCGACTCCGGCTACTACATACTCACAGACCAGCCGGTGGACGGCTGTAACTGTAAGCTGAGGCACGCCTTTGGCGACAGAAAACTAGCCATGATCTACCTACCCAAAGAGCTGAGGTTTAGGTACTGGAAGAGCTACAGATACGCGGAGGGGGACGCCGAGTTCGTCCTCCTACTCCCAGAGGAGCAGGATTCCGAAGAGTTGCGGAGGAAGTACGAGACGTACGCCAAGGGACTTATCCACTAGCCCCTCTTCATCCAGCTGGTCAACGGCGCCGCCCTCCCCAGCAGAGACTCCAGATCCGCCTCGGTAACCCTCTTGCACACCACCTCCTCCACCACCTCGTCGAAGTGCCTCGCCTCGGAGAGAGCCTCCTCGATAGTGCCCCTGGCCACCAGTTCGTAGACCCTCGCCGCCCTCTTCCCAGACGTGGCCCTCACCACCCGCCCCACCCGCTGAATCATCTGCCTCCTAGAGCCGGTGCCGCTCACCACCACCGCCACCTCGGCATCCGGGACGTCTACCCCCTCGTCTAAAACCGTCGTAGTAACCACCACCCTACTCACGCCGGCGCTAAAACGCCTGAAGGCGGCCTCTCTGTTGCCCTCCTCCGAGGTGATTAGCTCGGCGGCGACGCCGCCCTCCCTCAGCCCCCTGTACAGCTCCTCCGCCTGGTCGATGAACTGCGTAAATACCAGCACCTTAGAGCCCAGCGCCACCTCCCGAGCCACTATGCGCACGGCGACGGGGATCTTCGCCCCGGCCTTAGCCGCCGCGTTCCTCAACACAATGGCGTTGTCGCTGGGCAACGAGGCGTAGCTCCTCTCCTCCTCCCTAGACATGCGTACATACACCCGGTAGTGCTCCACCGGCACTACGAGCCCCGCCTCCATCATAGATCTATAGGAGGCTCTGTACACGGGGGGCCCCACCGCCTCGTATATCAAATGCTCGTTTTTATCCTCCCTCTCGGGAGTCGCCGACAGCGCGAGGCGGAACGGCGAGTCGAGGCTCAGAGCCACCTCTTTAAAAGTCTCCGCAGGCACGTGGTGCGCCTCGTCAAAAACCACGAGGCCAAACCTCCCCACCAGCTCGTCTATGTACTTCACCGCAGAGTTGTAAATAGCCACAGTCACGTCTCTCACCTCTCTAGATCCCCCGCCGAGCACCCCCGGTGAGACCCCCAGATACTTCCTAATGCGTTCAACCCACTGAGCCGCCAGCTCCTTAGTCACGACGAGAACCAGCGCCGACGTCCCAGCCCTACGCATAGCCTCGAGACCTACAAAAGTCTTGCCGCCTCCAGTAGGGATAATCACAGTCCCCCTCATCCCGTGGGAAGCCCAGTTATCCACAGCCTCCCTCTGAAACGGAAAAAGAGAGAAGCCGCCCCTGTATTCAACACGGGGGTACGCCGCCTCCTCCAGCTCAACGACGTAACCCAGCTCTTTCAGAACCTTCACAACTCTATCCCGTACAAAGACGGGGAACTTAACTAGGTAAGCCCCGCCGCTCTGCTCCACTTTTACAAGCTTGATGCTCCGCTCCACCAGCTCCCCCTCTCTATTAACCACGTTGTAGGCGAGCCTAAACTCCGACAGCCTCTTCAAGAGACCCGACGCCAGGAAGTTAAGCCTCGCCCAGCCGGGCCCCACAGCCGCCGCCCGCCAGCTACGCCTCCTCTCAAACACAGCCCTCAGCCTCTCAGAAGCCAGCACAAACTCACGCGCACTCCTCAACGCCCCCTCCAAGTCTCCCCAAACCTCCACACCCGCGAGCAACTTCCTCAGCCTCTCCACCCCCATTTCGACAAACTCCTCAAACGTCGCCGCAGAAGCCACTGACTTGTCCTCAGCCACAAACCGCCTCAAGAAGCCGCTGAGAGACACGACGTGGACACCCCCCTCCCCAGCCACCACGTGGGGCCTCAGCTCCTCTGGAAGCCGGCCCACCACGACTATGGAGCCCCCCGACGAGTCGTGGCTAATGGAGGAGAGGAGGGAGAGGTACTCCTCGTGGCTGAGCTCCAATAGTTGCCTCAGCCTCGTCAAGATGGAGACATCCCTAGTCTTTATACGCCACCCGGCGCCGTCCCAGCGGAAACCCAGCCTCTTCAACTCCTCCTTAGTTGTGTATATACGCTCCCACGGCCACTCCCTGGCCACCTCCACGCCGTTGACAACCACGACAAAACGCGGCACGTAGATTATACACAATAAAAGCTATTTAAGAAACAGCACTCAACAACCCGTGGTGACCAAGATGCTTGAGGACTACACAAACTGGGAACGCTACATACTGCGGAGCGTCGACATACCAACCACCTACTCGATAGACGGCGAGGTGGTGAAGATAGAGCCGTCCCCCAGGCTCTATATAAGCGGCATGGGAGGCTCCGGCGTGGTAGCGGACTTGGTGAGAGACCTCTCCACCGTCTGGAACTGGGACATAGAGGTAATCCCCGTGAAGGACTACTTCCTCAAGACACGCGACGGGTTGCTAATAGCCGTCTCCTACTCAGGAAACACCATAGAAACCCTATACACGGTAGAGCAGGCCAAAAAGAAGAGGATACCCACCATAGCTGTGACCACAGGCGGGAGGCTAGCCCAGATGGGGATCCCCACGGTAATCGTCCCAAAGGCAAGCGCCCCCCGCGCCGCCCTCCCCCAGCTCCTCACGGCGGCTCTTCACATAGTTAAAAAGATCTACGGGGTAGGAGTGGAGATGCCGGAGTCTCTCGAACCCCCCAGCGACCCCCTCATCCACAGCCTCGTCGAGACGTTCCAGAAAAGGCCCACCATCGTGGCGCCGGAAAGCATGAGGGGCGTCGCCTACCGGGTGAAGAATGAGTTTAATGAGAACAGTAAAATCGAGCCCTCCGTCGAGATACTCCCAGAGGCCCACCACAACTGGATAGAGGGCTCAGAGAGGCCGGTGGTGGCGCTTACAAGCCCCCACATACCCAAGGAACACCAAGACAGAGTAAAGGCCACCGTCGAGATTATAGGCGGGACTCTGTACGCAGTAGAGATGCACCTCAGAGGCGTACTATCCTTCCTAAGAGACGTGGGGATAGCCTCTATAAAGCTGGCAGAGGCCAGGGGCGTAAACCCGCTGGCAACCCCGCGGATAGACGCCCTCAAGAGAAGACTCCAATGATAGAGACGCTGGGAGTAGCCGCCATCGGCGCGGTCCTGACAGCCGCGGCGGTGCAGGACCTTAAGAGCAGGGAGATAGACGCTCGTATATTCGCCGCAGGAGCCCTGCCCGCGGCTCTGCTGATAGCGCTGAACTGGGGCTCGCTCCTCTACCTCTTCTCCCTCGGCGTCGCCGCGGCCCTGGCCCTCCTCATGCGGCTTCTGGGGTCGGGATACGCAGACTCGATATCAATGGCGCTGATCGGAGCCGCGCCGCCCCCACTCCCCTTCCTCCCGACGCCCTTCATTGCTGTGATGGCAGGCTCCGCCCTCCTCCCGGCGCACGTCGCCTACCTCTACCTAAAAAACAGGAAGAGGCCCTGCGAGATGACGCTCGCAGAGAGGCTCACCCACATCTGCGTATCCGTAGAGGAGTTTAGAAAGAACCCCCTCAAATATGTAGTCGGCGACGTAAGAGACATGGAGAGATACGACCCCTCCACACTCGAGCTTAGAGATAGGTGGATCAAGGCGAAGTACGGCCTCCCCTACGTGGTGTACCTAGCGGCGGGGTACTGGGTATACGTAGCCATCTGGCTTCTGCCTAAGTAGCAAACGCCCTGTCCCCCGCGTCGCCGAGACCGGGGACTATAAACGCCCTGTCGTTAAGCTCGGGGTCCACCGCCACTGTGTATATCTCGGCCTGGGGCCATCGAGACAGCACTCTCTCGATGCCCACAGGCGTCGCTATGACGGAAACCGCCACAAGCCTCCCCGGCGCCCCCGCCTTATACACCTCCTCAATCACCCTACTCATGGTGACCCCCGTCGCCAGCATGGGATCAGCCACAATTACCGTGTCGTCTGCCTCTACGGCCGGTATCTTGGAGTAAAACACCTCAACACCCACCACGCCCCCCTCCTCCCTCCTCCTCGCCGCCACCACCCCCAGCCGCGCCTGGGGGAAGGCCTTTATAAGACCCTCCACTAGGGGCATCGCGGCGCGTAGCACCTGGACAATCACCACCCTGTCCAGCCCAATTATGTCAATCCCCGTGGCCCTCCCCAGCGGCGTCTCAACCTCCACATAGCGAGTAGGGAAGGTCTTAGCCAGCTCATACCCAATAATCCTCCCAAGCCTCACAAGGCCCTTCCGGAACTCGATACTACCTGTGCGGCGATCTCTCAGCTTTGTCAGGAGGTACTGGGCGTATACGTGGTCTATAATCTTGACCGGCATCTCACCTCTCCAGCCTAGCCACGCGGTCGGCGAGCCTCCTGTACTCCTCCCTAAGCTTCTCCACCTCCTCCCTCAGCTTCTGGTACTCAGCCCCCCGCTCCATAAACTTCCTCAGCTTCTCCACAATCTCCCTAGCCACCCGCCTAATCCGCCCGTCTACGTCTTGCTCAGCCCTCTCGTGGAGGTCCGGCATCAGCTTTGGGTCCAGCAACTCCAGAGCGGCGGTCACGGCGGCGTACCTCACTCTAAAGTTCTCATCCCGCATATACCTCCTAAGCGCCTCGACCACCTCCCTCCGCGGGCCAAACTTCGCCAGGGCCTGCACCGCTGACGCCCTCACCGGCGTCGGCATATCCGGCTCCGCGTGGCGCAAGACAATCTTCAACGCATCTTCGGTGCCCAGCTCGGCGAGCCCCTCCAGAGCCCCCCTCTTAATCACGTCGACATGGCTGGGGTACTCAAGCGCCTTCTTTAGACTATGCTCGGCGAACTCCCACTTCACCTTACCCAGCGCCCTGGCGGCCTCCGCCCTGACGTAGTAGCTCTCCCCCAGGTCGTGAAGCACCCTATCTAGAAACTCCCCCACCTCCCTACGCCTAGAGGCCCCAAGCGCCTCCACAATGGCCCGCCTCACCCTCGGGTGTAAGACCTTCGGATACGCCTCCATCAACTTGGCAACTGCAAGCTCCGTCCCAACCTCCCCCAGAGCCCTCGCCGCCTCCGCCGCCACCCCCCAGAACCTATCCCCCAGCGCCTTGCCCAGCGCCTCCACAGCCCTGGCGCTACCGTTCCTCTTCAACACCTCGACGGCCTGCAACCGGCAGTACACGTCCTCGTCCTCCACCATAGCCACCGCGGACTCCAGGGGGTACTGGAGGTCCAGCGCCTTCATGACTTTAAAAGCCGGATCGACGCATATATACCTCGGCTTGGCGGCCCCCAAGTGGAGAGTAACCTCCCTGTCGCCAAGCGCCACCTCCCTAACCTCCCTCCTCCCGTCTTCATAAACCACCTTCACCTCAAGAGGGAAGGTGTACACCGGGTAGCTGTCGTCGCCCTGGGCCTGCTTAACCTGAAGCCTCAGAGAGCCCTCGGAGTAGCTCCACGAGACCTTCAACACGGGGTGCCCCGCAGAGTACCAAAACTGCCTCCAGAACCACTCCAAATCCCTCCCAGCCGCCTCCTCAAACGCCTTCCGCAAATCCTCTATATCCACCGCCCTGTACCTATACCGCTCCAGGAACAGCCTAAGCGCCCTGCGGAACACACCGTCGCCGAGGAGGCTACGCAGGGTGTGCAACACGGCGGAGCCCTTCTCATATGCATGCCTATCAAAAACCTCATCGGGGATCTTGTACAGATTAGTGACAATCGGCCGGGAGTACCGCCTGGAGTACTCCCCCAGATACGTCTTGAAGTTCGTGTAGATCTCGTAGAGATATTCATCCCGGCCCCTAGACGCCTCGGTCCACAAAGCCTCTACAAACGTGGCGAAGGACTCGTTAATGGCTATGTGTCCCCAGTCCTTAGCTGTCACCAAGTCGCCGAACCACATGTGGGCCATTTCGTGCGCCACAAGCGGGTCGGAGGAGAAGTCCTCCTGCTCAGGGCAGGGGAAGCCGGTGTAGGGGCAGTGTGCGTGCCTGTCGTGGATGGTCCAGTCCGTCAGGATCGTGAAGGTGGTGTTCTCCATCCCTCCGTAGATAAACTCCGGCACCACCACCTGCGCGTAGCGCTCGTAGGGATACGGCACCCCGAGGTACTCCGAGAAGAACTGCATAATTCTACATGTGTTGTAGAATGAGTGGCGCCAGCCGCCCCCCACGTACCTCGGCACGTAGTACTCAAGCTCGACGCCGCCGCACCTCTCTCTGTGGATTTCGAAATCACCCACGGCGATAGCCAGGAGATACGGCGACATTGGATGCCTCAGCTCCCACACAAAAGTCTGCCTGTCGCCGAGGTCCCTCACCTCCACTAGAAGCCCGTTGCTACCAGCCACGTAGGGCTTGGGCACGGTCACCGCCACGGTCCAGGGGAACTTCACATTAGGCGAGTCGGGCAGGGGGACCCAGTACCTGTTGTACTCGCTCTCCCCCTGCGTCCACACGTAAAACCCCTTCCTCTGCCCGTGCGGCTTTATGAAGTACATACCCGCCCTCGGCCTCGCCCTGTACGCCACGTAAACCTCGGCCTCCTCTCCCCTCCTCCAGCCAGGCCTAATCTCAATCCTCTCGCCGTCGTAGTAGTAGTCGTGGCTGGCTCCCAGAACCTCCATCTCCACTGCGTCGAGGACAACGGCCGCGCCGTCCCTCCTCGCCCTGGCCCTATATCGTACGGCCCCCTCCACCACGCCCCCCTGCGGGTCTATACTCACATCCAGACGCATATGGAGGATCTCGAAGTCGAATTCGCGGGGGTAGCGGGGTAGATATTCGGGAAAGGCGAAATCCCTACCGGTGAGGTATTTCATAGGTGGGCAAACCCCCATCTATTTAAGTAGTCAAACCGCAAAGTTTAAAAGAGAGGCGTTGGCAAGACGCCGTGCTGTGACGACGCTCGGCGAATTGCTAATGGAGATGAGGAGCAGGGTGGAGTATAAAGTAGCTTGGATGCTGTACACACTAGGAGTGAGGGGCCTCGCGAGGCTCCCAGACCTGAAGAAACTCTTCGCAAAGGCGATGGCCGCCAAGTGGTGCAGTCGAAAAGACAGGAGGTTCTGCGAGGAGGCCTTCTACAGGCTGTACAGCTACGACATAGCCAAATACCTCCCCCACAGAGACCCCGTGTTGTTGCTGTCCCTAGCCCTCTACGACGTCGAGCGCGGGGACCACAACCTCACAGCCTTGAAGGAATACGTCGAGAGAGGCGCCTTGCCTGCCGAGTTCGCCCTCCTCTCAGGCGTCGAGAAGATGGAGCATATGTTCCAAATAGTTGCCGGCCTTCTAAAGACGCTGGGCGAGGCAACCCCCGACCTCATAGCGGTGGCCTGGCAGGTAACCGCCCGCCGACTAAAAACCGTGCCCGTCATCGAAAAAGTCAGAGAAAACGTAGTACTCCAGGCGCTGTTGGTTGAGATGGAGAAGAGGGGGTACGTAAAGAGAGAGGGGCCCCGCTATATGCTTACGGAGGGGGGCGAGGCGCTGGCTCTGGAGATTAAGATACCGCCGGAGGTGGTGAGGCTAAAGGAGATGAAATACGTAACTCCCCACTTCTACGCACTCCTAAACGCGGGAATTGAAACTTAGTGTAAAAAATTTACTCTTTTACAGCGCCGATTGATATAAACGTCTTAGTCTCCTTAACGCCCTCCATGTTGTTTATGGAGTCTAGCACCTTGTCTAACACAGTCTCCTGGGTAATCACGGCGAGGTCGTAGTCCCCCGCGAGCCTCAGAGCCTTCTCAATAGGTAGCTTCTTGGTGGCGTCGTACACCTTGTCTCGGTACTTAGGCTCAATCTTCACCAGGATAATCACGTCGCTGGACTGCCCCTTCAGGAGCTTCACAGCCTTCTCTGTGATGTCCACAAACTCCCTCCCCGTCCTTACAAGCCCAAGCTCCTTAAGCCTCTTCAGATGTATCGCAAGGGCCTGCCTGGTCATTCCCAGCTCTCTGGCAATCTCGTCCTGGTCTCCATACACGGTGTAAACCCTCATTGGCTGTGCCCTCTGGAGCAGGTGGTTTAGCAATTGGTACTGCCTGTCTGTAAGCTTTACTTCCTCTGTCATAGTAATCCAGAGAATTTGAGATATATAAATGTATCGCTAAATTCAAAGCATTAATCAACTGTATTTATTTAGTTAAGAGCAACGGCGAGGAATACGGCGTATACAAAACCCACAGCCCCTAGAGGGTCTATATATAAATCTTTCATTCCTAATGTAAAGCTGGCCAACCTTTAATTACCAGCCAAACCCCCCAGCCGTGAGACAGGCAGTATACATAATACTCCTCGCAACCATGGCGCTGGCAGCCCTCATAGAGGTTAGGAACGACCTTGGCTACCCCATCCCCAACGCCACCGTCTGCGCCGCGGGGCGTTGTGCCGCCACAAACACCACGGGGGTGGCGGAGGTGCCCGCGGGTAGCCAGGTGGAGATATACCTCCGCAACCTACTGGTCTGGAAAACCTACGCCACGGGACACGACGTCGCCACCGTGAGGTATATCGACGCGTTGGACATAGGGCCGTTGCCGGCGAGCGGAGTCCTCGTCGTGAAGATGGCCAAGCTGGCAAACGGCACCTACACAGACCTCGAGATACCTTTCACAAACAACACGCTGGCGCTGTCGATACCGGTGGGGAATATAAACTACCAGTTGGAGATATACATAACAAAAGTGGAGAAATATATACTGGACAAGCCACTACATGTAAAAACCACAATATGGCAACCCCAGGTCGACCTTGTTAAACTCGGGCTGGTAAAGACATGTGTCTTCAGGGCAAGACCCCCCGTCACCGAGGTGGCGATATACAGCGGGCGGACTCCGGTGGCCGCGGGCGCGGAGGAGGTCGTTACATACATGCTCCCAATGGTTAACTACACCGGGGCCGCCGCGACCGAGGTGCGCACCCCCACTGGCGAGCCGTATAGATACATCTTCAACCCATGGAGCCTCTGCAACAGCACCCTCGTGGTAAACGCCACGAGGTTAGTAATCCGGGCGGTGGACTCCTTTGGAGCTGTTAGAAACGACTGGGCTGTGGTGGTCGCGGGGCAGGTATACAAAGGACAAGCCGAGCTGTGGGTGCTACCCGGCGTCCCGTACACCGTCACGGTGGACGCCGGCTTCGCGAAGAAGACCTTTACAGTGGCCGCGAGCCACCCCTCAGAGGCTCTGATAGTCACGGTGGAAAACGCGTATCTAGTCATAACATATCTACAGCCAGCCAGGAGGGTGTATATTATGGGCAACTACACCACCAGCGCAACCATGCCGAGACGCGTCGAGCTACCCCCAGGCACCTACACAGTGGTGGCAGACATGGGAGATAGAAACCTGACGTACACCATCACGCTGACCCCCGGGCTAACTGCCCAGCTCGTCATAGGCCAGCCCCCCGCCGCTGGAGCCGTAACACAAACCCCGGCTTCGGGTGGTGGGGGGCCCGCTCTCTACGCCTTCCTGGCTGTGGCGGCGGTCATGGCCGCGGCGGCGCTCTACATAGTGGTCAAAGGGACTCCCCGCCGTCGACGATTAGCACATGGCCGGTCACGTAGCTAGAGGCAGGTGAGAGGAGCCAGTACACAGCTTCAGCTGCCTCCTCGGGGGATCCCAGCCTCTTTAACAAAGTCCTCCCCCTGAACCCCTCCAGCTCCTCCTTGCTAATCCACGTGGTCCACCTAGTGGCGATTGGGCCGAAGGCCACGGCGTTTACCCTCACCGGGGCCAGCGCCTTAGCCAAGCTCCTAGCCAGCGCTATCAGGGCTCCCTTAGCCGCGGCGTAGGGGATGCCGTAGCTGTCGCCGACGAGGCCCGGCGTAGAGGAGACAAACACCACGGAGGCGTCTCTCGACAAGGCCGGGAGAAAGGCCTTCACTACGTTAAACGAGCCCACCACGTCAACTCTGAAGACGTCGAGGAAGTCGTCTCCGTCTAGCTCGGAAATCGGCTTGACCCACAGCCCCGGGTCTCCGTGGCCGTGGATCAGAGCTAAGCCGTCCACCCGCCCCACCTCAGCCGCCGCCTTTCTGAGGCAGTCCAGGTCGAGGACGTCGCAGTTGTGGTGGACGTCTGCCTCGGAGGGCCGCCTCGAGATGCCGACGGTGAAGTCCCCCCTGGACTTGGCGATACGTACCAGCGCCGCCCCTATGCCGCCGCTGGCCCCCGTGACGACTAGCCTCATCTGCAAGACAGGGGCCTGCGGCAGCTCAGCCTCACGTCGATGTCGCCTCTCCTCGCCTCGGTGACCATGTTGTGGTGTTCGTCCCTCGCACCCCGGATGAAGGAGCACATATGCACTCCACACACCCTAACTTTGACGGCCCGCGCCCTCAGCCTCTCCATTAAGAGATCGGCCAGCCACTCGGTGAAGCGCTCCTGCATAATTGGCCTCGCCGCGGCCCACTTAACAAGCTTAATAACCTTGCTCAGCCCCGGCACCCCGTCCCCCGGGATGTACGCCACCGACACCCGGAGGAGGATGGGGAGTAGGTGGTGCTCGCAGACAGACACGGCGCCTATATTCTCAATAACCACAGGCCCCACCTGCGCCTCGTATTCCAGTGGGAAGAAGACCACCTCGGGGGGAGGCTCCCTAAGCCCCCGCGTCAGCTCCTCCATAGCCTTCACAAAGCGCCTAGGCGTATTGGCCACCCCCGGCCGGGAGAGGTCCTCGCCGAGGTGGAGAAGGAGGTCCTCGACGCCCTTCTCAGGCCTCGCCTTGGCCCTCTTCTCGGTAATCACGCCACACACCCCCGTTAGCCATATTTAAAACTAGCACCCGCCGCAGAACTCCCTCGCTCCCCACTTGAAACACCGCCTAAACGCCGAGGCTAGGAATACAAAAGCCTCCAGAGGCCTCTCCAGAGGCGAGAGAAGTACCTGCGCCCAGTCCACCCTCCCCAGCGCCCGCCGCGACCGCAACGCGGTCCTCGCCGCGTGCAGGAGGAAGAGGGGCGGGAAGAGGAGGGCCGCCGCCACCCACGCCCAGTAGTAAACCAGCTCCACCCCCCAGAGAAGGGGGTTGCCCAGCCTCGCCGCCACCGCCTGCCTTGTGAAAAACTCCCACGTCCGAGGCGCCGGGTCCATAGGCACCAGCAGGGGGAGCACCGCGATGTCGCCGGCTATTTTAGTCAGAGCCATGTCGTCGACGGGGCACCTCTTGAGTGCCACCACGGCTTCGCGCCTCCGCTCCCCGGGCACCGTCATGGCGCCGCCGTAGAGAAACCTCGTGCGCCTCCATACCATCCAGTCGAGGCCTCCAAGCGAAAAGGCGTTTTGAAGCCTCCCCAAAACCCAGCGGTATGCCGTGGCGAACCTCCCGCACATACCCCTAAGAGCCTCTAGCCAAGGCCCTGGATGCGCGTCGTCGTCGACAAAAACATAGAGATCTGCGTCGATTACCTCAAGCGCTGTGGCCAAAGCCCCCGACTTGCCGAGCTCCACATAGCGATTAGCAACCCACCTCAGCCCCGCCGCCTCAGCCGCCCTCGCCGCCTCCGCCCCGTCGACAACCACGTAGTCGACATGGCCGGCGAACCTAGCCAGATTCCCACCGCCGCGGGTAGGCACCACCACCACCGCCCTGCACGAGCCCCGGGTTGGCGCCCCAATTCTCAGCTCAGCCGCCAAATGCGCCACCTCGTATGCCACGACAGCGGCGACAAAGATCCAAAAAATCCACATTAACAGATGCCGGCCCCAGGGGGATTTAAGCCATGCGGCGCCTACGGGAACGTATATGATAAATAGGCATACTGTCATTACATATATGATAAGGGTCGAGGAGTACGGACTTGTGTTAAAAGAGGAGCGCCTCGAGGGGGGCCGCCGTGTTCTCGACATTTTCTGGGGGCCTCAGCACCCCACCAGCGGCCACACCCGCCTCATCGTCGAGGTAGACGGCGACGTCGTGGTAAACGTCACGCCTGACCCTGGCTATGTGCACAGGACGATGGAAAAGCTCGGCGAGACCCGGCACTGGATTCAGAACATACCTCTCTTCGAGAGGCTCTCACTTCCAGACGCCATAAACGTCACCTGGGCCTACTCCATGGCCATAGAGAGGCTCTCCAAATTAGACGTCTCTCCCCGCGCCGAGTATCTAAGGGTAATCATGGGGGAGCTCAGCCGCATCTCCACCCACCTATACGACCTCGGCCTCCACGCCATTATGATAGGTTCGTCTACAGGCTTCATGTGGGGCTTCGGTCTGCGCGAGCTTTTAGTACAGCTGTGGGCCATGGTTTCGGGCTCCCGAACCACCCCCACCTGGGTCCTCCCCGGCGGAGTCCGCACCGCGCCCCCCGACGCCTTCTACGAACAGACCAGGGGCTTCCTCGACTACCTCGAAAAGAAGATGGATGAATTTGTCAGAATTGTCGTCAAGAACCCCGTGGGTTACTACCGCCTCAGAGACGTCGGCTACCTCAGCAAGGAGGACGCCGCCAGGCTCATGGCCACGGGCCCCGGCGCCAGGGGCTCCGGCATAGACTGGGACGCCCGCCGCGCCTATAAATACGGCGTGTACCACGAGCTGGAGTGGGAAGTCTGCGTAGAAGACGGGGGGGACTCCCTCGCCAGGACGATGGTGAGGCTCTGCGAAATTAGGCAAAGCGCCAGGCTCATAAGGCAGGCCCTGGACAGAGTCCCCAGAGACGGCCCCCTAGTCGGTGAGGCGGTACTGCACAGACTGCCCCCCAAGCAGAGGGAGAAGGCCAACGAGTACATTAGACTAGGCGCCCTTTTCACCACAATGCTACCACAGGCAGAGGGCACCGGCGTCACGGAGGGGGGCAGGGGGAGGTACTACTTCCACGTACTCGGCGACGGCACCGAGAAGCCCTACAGGGTGAGGATATCCACACCCTCTTGGCAAAACCTCAGAGCCATGATCAAGGCATTCATAGGCTCCCGCCTCATGGACCTCCCAGCGATATACGGATCCTTCGGCTACTTCCCACCAGAGCAGGACCGGTGACGGCGCGGCATGGAGATCCGCGGCGCCACGCCGGCAACTGAGAGAGGCAACAAATTAATAATGACAAATTCGTAGAGCTATGGATCTCTCGTCCCTAATCCTCTCTCCCCGCCTCTGGTTTTTTATAATACTCTTCGCGGCGTCGGGCGGCGTACTGCTGACAGTGGTGTGGTTCGAGAGGAAAGCCGCCGCGAGGGTCCAGATGCGGGTGGGTCCCCTCCACGTCTCCCCCCAGCTCGGCGGCTACCTCCAGCTACTGGCTGACGCCTTCAAATTCATCATAAGCGAGCCGATAGTCCCCCGCGGCGCCCACAGAATACTATTCGTATGGGGCCCCCCGATATTCGTGACCCTCGCCTTCGGCGCATCGCTACTCCTGCCCCTAACCCCAGATCTCAGACTCATAAAAGACCCCGCCCTCCTCCCATACGGCCTTGTCTTCTCCCTAGTCATACTCCTCCTAGTCTCCATATCAATCGTCATCATCGGGTGGTCCGTCAACAACAAATTCGCCTACATAGGCGCCGCCCGCGAAGCCCTGCTCGTCGCCGCCTACGAGCTACCCCTCATCCTCTCCTTCCTCGCCATGGCCCTCCTATACGGCACCCTAAACCCCCTGGAAATTGTGAACAAGCAGACAGCCCTCACAGGCGCGTTGCTCAACCCCCTGGCCTTCCTAGTCTTCATAATAGCTGCCGCAATGGCCACCGCCAGATTCCCCTTCGAAATAGCCGACTACGAAGGCGACGTAGCCACGGGCCCCTACAGCGACTACGGAGGCGTGTTTCTGGTTCTCTCCTTCGCCGGCGGCACCTACTACGCCACCTTCTCCTACTCCCTCCTCGCCACGGTGCTCTTCCTCGGCGGGTGGGCCCTGCCGGGCTATACGCCGGGGCCCTGGCCACGCGACATAATCGGCCACCTCATACTCGCCGCGTGGGTGCTGGCAAAAACCACGGCCCTCATGCTGTTCTACGCCTTCCTGAGAGCCGCCATGCCCGTCCTCCGGCTGGACCACACCCTCGTCCTCGGCTGGCGCGGGCTCCTGGCGCTGGGAGTAGCCGCAGTGGCGTGGTCAGCCGCCCTAAGAGTCCTCGGGCTGGCGCCATGAGCACCCCCAAGCTAAGCACGATAGTCAAGGCGACTGTAGACGCCCTCGCGGTAGCCGCCAGGAACTTCATAAAGCCGGAGCGCATCACCGTATACTACCCATACGAAAAGCTGGAATACGCCAGGATGAGAGGCTGGATAGGCCTGTGGACAGAGAAGTGCACCTCGTGCATGCTCTGCGCCAGGATATGCCCCACCAACGCCATCAAGATGTACCCAGCCCCCAACACCAAGAGATACCCCGGCATAGACTACGGCAGGTGCATCATGTGCCACTTCTGCATCGACATATGCCCCACAGACGCCCTCTACCCAACCCCCATAAAGGAACTAGCCTTTTACGACTACAAAGAGATGATCTACACCCCCGACATGGAACGCGAACCCCCAAAAATCCAAGAACCCTACAAATCCGTCAAGGTGGCAATAAAATACGAAGGCGGCATACCCAAAAAAGTAAGACTAGAGTAACCGCCACCCCCCGCGTACCCCCGTCCACACACCAGCCGCGGGAGGCGCTCCCGGCAATACGTACCGCGTTATCTAAGCCCCTAGGTGCGGCGTGCTTTCTTATGTTTTTGTTTTTAGGAATATGTTCATTTTAATATCTATGTAGCTTATTTATGTGAATATATAAATATAAAATAAATTTACATATAAAAGGCAGTAAATATACACTGCAAGGCGATGGAGGTAATATTTTAAAAACGCGTCTTTACTAATCGTCATGATAGATATAATAATCCTCTCAGCCGCCCTCTTTTTCGGAATCCTAACGGTTTACTCCCGCGACAACGTCTACTCAGCCACGAGCCTCGCCGCCTCGGCGGGCGCCGTAGGCGCCTACTACGCCTACCTAGCCCAGTTCGCCCCCGCCTTCCTAATCTTCGTCATATACATAGGCGCCGTCATGCTCCTCGTCATAGTCACCGCCGCCATGTACGGAGGAACCCAGAGGTGGGCCGGCCGCTACCTCCTCGTAGCCACCCTCTTCACCCTCGCCGCCGCCGCCCTCGGCGTGCTGGCCATCGCCGCGCCGCAGAGGGCGCCGTCCCCCGCCCAGCCTCCTGACCTTCTAAACGCCGTGGTTATGCTGATAGGCGTCGCCGTCGCCTCTCTCGTAGTGGCCATCGAGACGGGGAGGAGGACATGACCCCCGCGGTGGCGGTAGGCGTGGTGCTGATACTCCTCGGACTCTACAGCATAGCCGTGACCCGAAACTTGGTGAGGCTACTCATCTCACTCGAACTGGTGACTGTGGGCGCCTTCGCCGCCCTGGCGCCGGCCTCGGCGGTGGACCCAACCCTAGCCTTCTACGGCGTCTTGATACTGGTAATGATCTCCGTCTCCGAGGCCTCTATACTAGCCGCCTTGATATACCGCAACTACACCATGACCAAGGAAACAGACATGTCCACCATGACCAGGGGGAGGGAGACATGATCATCCTAGCCACAGTCCTAATACCAATGGCCCTCTCCCTAGCCGCCTACGCCGCCGCAAAGAAGTCGCCATACACGGCGGGCTACATATCGGCGCTGGCGCTGATACCCCTACTAGTCGTCTCCGCCTACTCGGTATTCGGCGGCGTCGACATCACGGAGGCGGCGTTCCAAGGCTTTGATATACTGGCGTTCCGCATAACCCCCTTCAACGGGCTCTTCGCCTTCACAGTAGCCCTCGTCGGCATCCTCGTCGCCATATACTCACCGCCGTACATGGAACACAGGAGCCAAGAGGTGGGCAGAGACACATCCCTATTCTACCTCACATACGGCTTCTTCCTAGGCGGACTCGCCGGCGCCTTCGTCGCCGCCAACCTAATCATGGTGTACGTATTCATAGAAATAGCCCTCGTAGCCTCCCTCTTCCAGGTACTGTACTACGGATACGGAGACCGCGTAAGGATTACAGTCATGTACCTCGTCTGGTCCCACGTAGGGGCCTTCCTCGTCTTAGCCGGCTTCCTCCTCCTCTATCTAGATGGGACCTACTACGTACCCCTCCTCCTAGAGGGCGTCGAAAACGCCAAGTTCCCTGGGCCCAATGCCGTTGCCTTCCTCCTAATTCTAGTCGGCTCCCTAATCAAGATGGCCGCCCTCGGCGTCCACATGTGGCTCCCCTACGTCCACGCAGAGGCCCCCACGCCGCTGTCCGCCCTCCTGTCCCCCGTCCTAGTCGGCGTAGGGGGGTACTTAATAGCGGCCACGGCGATGTACGTCCTGCCAGCAGACTCCGAGTGGGCCCGGTGGCTCGTCTACTACGCCGTAGCCACAGCCATATACGGCGGCCTAATGGCGTATTTGCAGAAAGACGTGAAGAGGCTATTCGCCTACTCGACGGTATCGCAGATGGGCTATCTACTCCTCGGCGTGGCCCTCTTCAACCCCCACGGCTACACCGCGGCGGCGCTGTTCTACCTAAGCCACGGCCTAGGCAAGGCCGTCCTATTCATGACCGCCGGGTACTTCATAATGCACCTCCACACCCGCGACATTGAGAAAATGGGCGGGCTCTACGGCTGGCGCCCCGAGCTGGCGGGAGCCGCCGTGGTGGGGTTCCTCAACCTGGCGGGCATCCTGAGCGTGGGTATGGTGTCGGAGATAGTGCTCACGGTGGCCTACGCGAAGTACTTCGGAAAGGAGTACCTCTTCTACATACCCTACGCAGCTATCCTCCTGGTGACCGGCATCTACGCCTTCAACACCATCCGCGTGGTGTTCTTCGGCCCCCACAAGAGAGAGGACAAGGGCCCCGTCGACTTGGCCCTGCTGGCCATAGTCGCGGCGGCCTTCATATCGCTTCTGCTCTTCCTACCGCCCTTCTCCAGCGCACTTGCAGACAATGTATATAAAACTATAGAGGTGGCGAAGCTATGGAAGTAGTACTCCTCACTATTTTCCTGCCGTTTATTACGTCAATCGCCTCGCTGTTCAGCGCCTCGGAGAAGTTCAAGGCGTGGGTCGTCACTCTGGGGACGTTTCTATCGGCGTTGCTAGCCACCTACATATACCTCACAGTGCCCACGCCGCCGCCCGACAAGCCAATTATCTACGGCTTCCCGTGGATCCAAGCCGTCGGCGCCGGCGTCGAGGTGAGGCTGAGCAACTTCAGCCTACCGATGGGAGTCCTCGTGGCGTGGCTAATCGCCGCCATCTCGCTGTACTCCGTCAAGTACATGGAGGGAGACTACAGACCCGGCTGGTACTGGTTCTTCTTCGGCTTCTTCGCCACCTCCATGCTCATAATCGTCTACGCGGAAAACCTGTGGCTCCTCCTCGTGGGGTGGGAGGGCGTCGGCCTCGCCTCGTGGGCTCTCATTGGCCACTGGTACCGCGACGAATACGACAAGTGGGTCGGCAGAGAGGAGAGGGTGGCGGGGGTGCCCTACTGGTGGACACCCAGCAAAGCCGGACTGCGCGCCATCCTCACGGTGCGCTTCGGCGACGCCTTCTTCCTAGTCGCCATCGCCCTGTTCTACGCGCTGGTGGGGACGGTGTCACTCTCAAAGCTGAGCGGCTCCGAGGCGTTGAGGACTCTGGGCGTGGTGCCGCTTCTGTTCTTCGCCATGGGGCCGTTCACCAAGAGCGCCCAGTTCCCGTTCCACGAATGGCTCCTCACAGCGATGACCGGCCCCACGAGCGTCAGTGCGCTTATCCACGCCGCCACAATGGTGAAGGCGGGGGTTTACGTGCTGATCGTGACAACGCCGATTTTCCTCCTGGTGAAGGGCGCCGAGCTGTATTTCTGGGTGGTTACCGTCGTTGGCGTCGTGACGGCTCTGGCGGCGACACTCATCGCATTGACCGCTATGGAGTTTAAGCTTGTACTCGCCGGCTCCACGGCGGCTAACCTCGGCATCATCGCGGCGGCGGCCGGGGCGGCTGGGCTGCTCGGTCTGCACGAGGAGCGCTTGCTCAGCACGTTGCTATTCTTTGCTTTTCTCCACATCGTGGGCCACGCGGTGTCTAAGGCCAGCCTCTTCATGGGCTTCGGCGCCGTGATTCACGAGGCGGGTACGAGATTCATTGGGGAGGTGGGAGGACTGGCGAGGCATATGAAGATCACCGCGGCGGCCATGGCTCTGTCTATGCTTAGCCTCGTGGGCATCCCGCCCTTTGTCGGCTACGTCACCAAGGACCTTGCGTTGGAGAACGTGTTCGAGGCTGGGCATGTGTACCACGTGGAGTGGCTGGCGCCTGTGCTGTACGTGTTGTTGTTCATAACGCCGATTTACGGCCTGCGGCTCATCGGCTTGACGTTTGCCCACGGGAGGGAGCCGGAGGAGGTGCACGAGGCGCCTGTGTTGATGTGGCTTCCCTATACTGCGCTGGCCGTGGCCACTGTGGCGCTGGGCGTGTACTTCGCCGCCGCTGTGAAGTTTCCCTTAACCGAGGCGCTTGTGGCGGTGCTGGCCGGCTTCTTAACGGGGTTTATCCTGTATATATGGCTCCCCGGCTTCCGCTCGGAGACTCTAAAGCCTCTGTGGGAGGCGCTGTACCGCAGGTTCTATTTGCCTATCCTATACGACGGGGTGCTTCCACTGCTGTACACATGGCTCGCCAAGTTTATCTACCTGGTGTTTGACAGGGGGCTTTTCGACGGGCTTTACCACAGCGTCTTGCCGGGGGTGTTCGGGGCCGCGTCGAACTGGGCTAGGAGGCTGGCCACCGGCTATATCAGCATGTACGTGTTCTATGCGGTTGTGGGGGTGTTTGTAATTCTCCTCCTGCTGGTGTTGCTATGATCGCCTACTTCGCCTATCTGATCCTGGCTCTGTCTCTGGCGGCGCCGCTGTTGGTGAGGGTGGACGGGCGGTACGTGGCGGTGGCCACGTCTCTGGCGCTTGTGGCCCTCACCGCGGCGGCCGGCGTACCGGTGGGGGTTTTAGTGGCGTTGGTGGCGCTGGCGCTTGCTCTCGACTGGAGGGTGGGGTCCTTCGGCCTCGCCCTTTCATTTGCGGCGGTGGCGGCGGCTATCGCAGTGTACGTCTACTACGCCGCCCAGCCGGTGGTGTATGGACTCATAGCGTTGGCTCTGGCTACTGCGGCGGTATACGGCCTCTTGGCCATGGGTAGAGGGAGAGAGAACGTGGAGGGGGCCGTGAAGTACCTTGTCTTTTCCGGGGTGGGGAAGGTGCTCATCGTCGTGGGCTACTTTGCGGCGGTGGCTGGGTGGCCGTGGGGGCTCTACCTGGCGGTACTAGGCTTTATGTTTGAGTTGGGTGTGGCGCCTTTTCACGCGTGGGTTGTAGACGCCTACGCCTTGGGGTCGCCGGGCGGCGCGGCGTCTCTCGCGGCGTTTAGCAAAGTGACCGCCCTCTTCGTCCTCTTGGCGATCTTCAAGAGTTTGAGCTTGAAGGCGCCTGGCGAGGTGGGGCTTGTGGCGCTGGTGGTGGCGCTTGTCTCCATGCTCGTCGCCAACGTGGCTGGGCTCACGGCGAAGACGCTGGGCAGGGTTATGGCCTACTCCTCCATTGCCCACATGTCGTACGCCCTCGCGGCCGTGGCCTTGGTGTGGTGGCTCGGGGAGCCCGAAAAGCGGCCTAGCCTATTCGGCGCGCCGGTGTCGGCCGCCGATTTGGCGATACTCGTGGTGGTGCTTGAGGGGCTTGCGTCGGGGCTGGCTAAGGCAGGGGTTTTCGGCTACTTGCGGGCCGCTTTTTCCGACCTACTCCCGCCGAGGAGGAGCGTGTTGAATGTGCTGAACGTGCTTTCTCTACTGGGGTTGCCGCCTCTTCTGGGCTTCTGGCCAAAGCTCCTCCTGGCGCTTCTAATTCTGTCGTATCCAAATGTCCAGCTGGCTGTGCTTCTAGTTGCGTGGGTTGTTTTCAACAGCGCGTTGGCGACGCCCTACTACCTCAGGGCAGTTAGGTGGCTTATGGAGGCGCCGGGGCCAGTGGGGGACAACGTGACGTCTTCCTATACGGCGTTTGCGGCGGTCGCGCTGGGGGTGGCTCTGCCACTAGTGGCTTACCTACTCCTATAGCATCTTTACTTGTTAGGTTTTTATAGGGGGCTGTCTTGTGGGGCGTGCCAGTTGAGCGCACACTTGTTATACTCAAGCCAGACGCCGTGGCGCGCGGGCTGGTGGGGGAGATCATCTCGAGGTTTGAGAGGGCTGGTCTTAGGATCGTGGCTATGAAGATGGTGAAGGCCTCTCCAGAGGAGGTGGAGAGGTTTTACCCCTCGTCGGAGGAGTGGCTTAAGTCGGCTGGCTCCAAGCTTTTGAAGGCTTATCAGGAGCTGGGGATTGACCCGGTCTCTCGGCTGGGCACCGGTGACCCGGTTGAGGTTGGGCGTATGATTAAGCGTAGCTTGGTTAGGTACATGACTTCGGGTCCTATTGTGGTGATGGTTTTGAAGGGGAATAGGGCTGTGGAGGTGGTGAGGAAGCTCGTGGGGCCGACGGCGCCGCACTCGGCGCCCCCGGGGACCATAAGGGGCGACTTCTCGATTGACTCGCCCGACTTAGCGGCTGAGGAGGGCAGGGTTGTGTACAACCTGGTGCACGCCTCCGACAGCCGGGAGGAGGCTGAGAGGGAGATAAGATTTTGGTTTAGGGAGGGTGAGGTTTTAGACTAGTTGCAGTTTGTAGGCTAGGAGGGTAAACACGGCTTGTGGAATTTTTCTACGTCTGTAATAGACGGGCACCACGGCGATTACCGGCCCGCTTAATGACCTATCCAGTACTCTTATAGTTATTTTTTTGTTGCAGGCCACCCCCTCCAATACGCCGTCCATCACCTCGCCCTCTATGACTTGATCTATGTGGTCTAGTAGGTATTTGTCTATGTTAATTTTGGAGATGTTGAGGAGGGCTGTTCCGTGTCTGGTTTTTATGTAGGTGGCTTTGAAGGGGGGCTCTGCGTCTATGGGGAGCTCGGCGAGCTTTATCCCTAGGAGCCCGCAGCGGGGTGGGGCTGTGGCTATGTAGTAGAGGCCTGGGGCTGGGCCTCTGGCGATGGCGATTACTTCCATTGGATTCTTGTTTCTGGGCTTTTTTAAGGGATAAGCGTGGTTCACGACGTTTTTTACGTGGTGAACGTTGGTTCACTGCGTGGAACCTGGGCGGGGTGTAAATTTTTTAAATGGTTCGCGCACCCCTTACATGATATATCATTAAGGTTTTTATGTAGAAATCGAAGTGGGTTTCATGGATTTAACGATTAGAATCAGCGGGGCCCAGGGCGAGGGTGTGGAGACGACTGGCAGGTCTCTGGCGTCTGTGTTTGCGCGGCTGGGGTACCACGTGTTTGGGTATAGGCAGTACGGCTCTATCATAAAGGGCAACCCGACGATGTTCTACCAGATTAGGGTCTCCGACAGGAAGATCTACAGCCACGGGAGGTGGCGGAGTTTCGACGTGTTGGTTGCGCTGAACGACGCGGCGCTGGCCGCGTATAGGGGGTCTGCGCGTTTTGTAATTTCCGAGAGGGAGGTGCCGATGTCCGAAATCGCGGCGAAGCACGGCAACAGGATTATGCGGAACACGGCGGCGCTGGCGGCGCTGGCCGTGCTTATAGGCCTCGATCCGAGGTATTTGGAGGAGCAGATTAGGAGGGAGTTTGGGGAGCGTGGGGAGAAGATTGCGGAGGCGAACATCGCGGTGCTGGAGGACGCCTACGCCGCCGCCTCTGGGAGGTTTTCGCCGGCGGCGTCTGTCGGGAAGCTGGGGGAGCCGAGGGTTTTGATGTCTGGGGCTGAGGCCCTGGCGCTGGGGTCTGTGATGTCTGGTATGAAGTTCTACGCGGCTTACCCAATGACGCCGGCCAGCCCCATCCTCCACTGGCTGGCCGAGTGGGGTCCGAAATTCGGCGTGGCGGTTGTCCAGCCGGAGGACGAGATCGCGGCGATTAACATGGCCATCGGGGCGGCCTACGCCGGGGTTAGGGCGGCCACGGGGACCTCGGGAGGCGGCTTCGACCTCATGCACGAGGCCTTTGGCTTGGCGGCTATGATTGAGACGCCTGTCGTGGTGTTTCTGGCGCAGCGCGGCGGCCCCAGCACGGGCCTCCCTACGGAGACTGAGCAGTCCGACTTCTTCATGGCGCTGTCGCCGGCGCATGGGGAGTACCCCCACGCCGTCATCGCCCCTAGGTGGATTGAGGAGGGGCTCTACGCCCCCGCGAAGGCTTTTAACATTGCGGAGAAGTACCAGGTGCCGGTCATCGTCCTTGTGGATCTCTACTTCACGGAGTCGCTGAGCACTGTGGAGTTTGACCCGGCTAGGTTTAGGATTGAGAGGGGGGAGCTGGTCAAGGCGCCGGTGGTGTGGGAGGAGTATAAGAGGTACAAGATCACGGCCAGCGGCGTCTCTCCGAGGGCGCTACCCGGCACGCCCGGGGGCATGCATATAGCAACCAGCGACGAGCACGACGAGAGGGGGGACGTGATTACGGAGAGACACGTGCCGGAGGTTAGAAAGGCGATGCACGAGAAGCGTATGAGGAAGCTTGTGAAGATTGCGGAGGAGATGGAGCCGCCGCTTATCCAGGGCGACGGCGGGGTCGCGGCGGTAGCGTGGGGCTCCACCTCCATGCCTCTGCTGGACTACGCAGAGGAGGCTGGGATTGGGCTGGCGTTGTTTAGAGATCTGTACCCCCTGCCGCGGGACTCGTGGGTGGAGCGTCTAAACTCCGCCAAGGAGGTGGTGGTTGTGGAGGTTAACTACAGGGGGCAGTTCGCAGATTACCTCTCGGCGAGGGGGGTCAAGGTGTCTAGGCGGGTTTTGAAGTGGTGGGGCGAGCCGTTCAGCGTCGACGAGCTTAGGGAGTGGTTATGAAGGTGGAGGTGTCTAGGAAGCCTCTTGACTACGCCGTGAATAGGCCTCCCATTTGGTGCCCCGGCTGTGGCGACTACGGCATTTTGGAGGCTTTGAGGAGGGCCTTGGCCGAGCTGGGGGTGCCCAACGAAGAGGTTGTCGTGGTGTCTGGAATCGGCTGTAGCTCCCAGCTCCCCCACTTCATGAAGACCTACGGCATTCACGGCATACACGGGAGGGCTGTGGCGATAGCCACCGGGGTGAAGATAGCGAATCCGAGGCTGAAGGTGGTGGTTGTCGGCGGCGACGGGGACGGCTACGGCATTGGCCTAAACCACATGATCCACGCGGCTAGGCGCAACGTGGGGCTTACATACCTCGTCTCTAATAACCAAGTATATGGCCTGACCACGGGCCAGATGTCCCCCACGACGCTGAAGGGAGTTAAGACAAAGACGACGCCGTTTGGCTCTTTGGACGAGCCGGTGAACCCGCTGGCGCTTGCGCTGGCGGCTGGGGCTACCTACGTGGCTAGGGGGTTCAGCGGCGACGTGGCGCACCTGGCCAAACTCATTAAGGACGCGCTCATGCACCGGGGCTTCGCGCTTGTGGACGTGTTGAGTCCATGCGTCACGTTTAACAGAGTGAATACATACGACTGGTTTAGGGCAAGGGTTTACAAGCTGGAGGAGGCCGGCCACGATCCTGGGGACTACTTCCAGGCTTATAGAAAGGCGCTGGAGTGGCCGACGCTGGATCCCGTGGGCAGGATACCCATCGGCCTGTTTTACAGGAATGAGGACAAGCCGGCCTACGAGGAGGAGGTGGTGAAGTTGCTGGGCGGGAAGGCGCCTATTGAGGCGGATCTCCAGCCCAGCGCCGAGGCCGTCGCCGCGCTATTGAAGGGGTAGCTCCGGCGTCTCTACAGGCTCTGGGGAGTGCTCTATCTTTATCCTTCTGCCGTCTACATACAGCACGTAGTCGTATTCGGAGGGGTTTGGCGGCGCTGTGTATATGTCCACCCAAACGGCGTTTTGACTCCTAAATCTTCTGTAGGCGCGGGGTACCAGCTCGGCGTCTAGCGTGATGACGTATCTAGACAGTAGCTTCTCGGCGTAGTGCTCCAGCCTCCTGTGTTCGTATATGGAGACCAGCTTTGGCTTGGCTTTTTTGAAGTAGGTCCACTGGTATGGTCTGTGGACGTAGGCGATGGAGTTGGGGGCGTCTACCACCGCAGCCGAGATTCTCTGGTAGGGGCCGTAGAGGGCTATCTGCGTGCCGAGAGGCACCTCTCTTATTATATTAGCAAGTAGGCCGGGCGGCGGGATCCTCCTCTCCTCTAGGGTGGGCGTCTGCTCGTCTGTTAGCAAGACGGGGCCGCTGGGGAGTATGGCCATGTAGTAAACCGGCGTCGTTATGCCGACGCCGCGGGCCTTTCTTATCTCAACTCTTCTAATCGTGGCGTGGCTTGTGTATCTAGCACTAAGCCTTACAATGACGTCTGCAATGTCCGCCATTGGGTTGTACCTAGCTTCTATGCCGACTATTGTACGTATGCCCATCTTCACAAAGGCGTCTGCAGTCGCCCGGTCGAATACTATGGCCTCCACCCCGTCGACTACAAAGACGTCGGCTTTTTCTCTATAGGCTAAGTCGATTACCTGGTTGAAGAGAGTCTCCTTGTACTGGGGGACGTAGGGATAGTCGAAAACAGAGATCTGTCTGGGGTCCCACCCGAAGCTAGTCCACGTGTTGTGGAGAGACTCCTTCCCCTCGTTAAAGGAGACCCAGACCACCCTCAGCCCCTCCTTCGCCAGCTCAAAGGCGGCTCTGGAGACCAGCACCGTCTTTCCTGCGCCGCTGGGTCCGTAGACGAAAGAAACCCTCTCGTCGAACAGCCGCTTCAGCTCCACGTCTCACACTTAAAACTACTATTTATGCTTTGCGTTTTCAGAAGTATTGCATGTTTAAAAGTGGATGAGTAGTACGCGGCGGTGTCCAGCGTGTCGGTGATCTTGCCTACCTACAACGAGGCGGAGAACCTCCCAGAGCTTGTCGAGAGGCTGGACAAGGCGCTGGGCGGCGGCTACGAGGTGGTGGTGGTGGACGACAACAGCCCCGACGGCACGGCGGAGGTGGCAAGGCGGCTGGCGGAGCGCTTCCCGGTCCGCGTAGTCGTGAGGGAGGGGAGGAGGGGGCTGTCCAGCGCGGTAGTCGAGGGGGCCCGGGCCGCCTCCGGCGAGGTGGTTGTCGTCATGGACGCGGATCTCCAGCACCCCCCGGAGCTAGTCCCCCGGCTCGTGGAGGCGGCTAGGCGGGGCTGTCTGGCTGTGGCTTCTAGATACGTCCAGGGGGGCCGGGTGGCCGGCTGGCCTCTCGCGAGGAGGGTGACGTCGAGGGGGGCCGTCCTCCTGGCGAGGCTTCTGTTGCGGGAGGCGAGGGGGGTCAAGGACCCCGTCTCGGGATTCTTCGCCTATAGGAGGGACTGCGTGGCTGGGGTCAAGCCGACGGGCCTCTACAAAATTCTGCTAGACGTCCTGGTGCAGTGCAAGCCTGTCTGCGTCGAGGAGATCCCTTTTGTCTTCGGCCAGAGGACGCGGGGCCGTTCTAAGCTGGGGAGGCGGCACATAGTCGACTTCGTGAGGCAGGTCCTCGTGCTGTCGAGGTGGAGGCCTTTGAAATTCGCCGCAGTGGGGGCCACAGGCGTGGGAGTCGCCTGGGCTGTCTTGTATCTATTAGGCTGGTTGCCCACCGTGTTCTCCACAGCCGCGGCAATTGAGGTCAGCTTGACTACCAACTACCTACTAAACCGCATGTGGACCTTTGCCGACCGCGGCACCCCCCTTTTAGGCGGATGGATTAGGTACCACGCCGCCACGGCGGTCGGCAACTTGACTAACTACCTAGTGACAAACGTCTTAAGCCTCCTGGGCGTCCTGGTGTATGCGGCCTATCTGGCAGGTGTGGTGAGCGGATACGTTGCTAATTACATATTTTCCGAGCTTGAGGTGTTCAAATAATATAAATACGCAGGTGTGGGGCGGTTTGTGAAAGTTCTGCTAATGGGCTGTGGACACATTGGGAGGTATATCTACGAGGCGCTCTCGCCTAGACACGAGGTGGTGGCGGTGGACAAGGGCGGCGCGTGTCCAGAGGCGCCTGCCCAAGACGCCTTGGAGGTGGCGGTTGGGGGATATGACCTGGTTATCAACGCCTTGCCGGGTAGCGTGGCTTACAAAGCGTCGAGGAGGGCGCTGGAGGCTGGGGTCGACGTTGTCGACGTCTCTTTCTACGCCGAGGATCCCTTCAGTCTGGACGAGGTTGCTAGGAGGGCGGGGGCTCGCTACATTCCAGACGCCGGCGTCGCCCCGGGGCTGAGCAACGTGTTGGCTGGGAGGATTGTGGCTGATCTGGGCCGCGTGGACGAGCTGGGGATATACGTGGGGGGGATTCCGGAGCGGCCCGTGGGGCCCCTGGGCTACTCAATTACGTGGAGCCCCACCGATCTCATCGAGGAGTACACAAGGCCGGCTAGGGTCAAGAGGGGGGGCCAGGTGGCGGCTGTTGACCCTCTGAGCGACGTTGAGTTGGTGCACTCGCCGCTGGGGTTGCTGGAGGCTTTCTACACAGACGGCCTCCGGACGCTCCTCAAGACTCTGGACGTGCCGAATATGTACGAGAAGACGCTTAGGTGGCCTGGCCACTTGGAGAAGATCAAGCTCCTCAGGGACCTGGGCTTTATGTCTGAGGAGGGGGACCCCCAGCCCCGCCTCGTGACGGCCAGGCTTCTCGCCAGGCTGAAGTTCGACGTGAGGGACGTGGTGTATATGAGGGTCGTGGGGGCTGGTGGTGAGAGGAAGATCCAGTACGAGGTGTTGGCGAGGCCGCGGGAGAGGTGGACGGCGATGCAGATCGCCGCGGGTAGCGTCGCCGTCGGGATGATATACGTCGTGAAGGATCTCGAGCCCGGCGTCACGCCGCCCGAGTACATCGGGATGTCTAATAGGCTATTCCCGAGGCTCATCGCCACGCTGAAGCAACAGGGCGTGGAGATCGTCCAGGAGGTGGTGGAGAGGAGGGCGTTATGAGCGGCGTCCCAGACCACCTGAGGAGGCCCGTCAGGGGGATGCGGGACTGGCTCCCCCCGCAGTTCTACGCGCTGAGGCGCATGGAGGAGGTTCTGGGGGCGGTTGCCGAGTCCTTCGGCTACAGGAGGGTGGAGACGCCGGTGGTGGAGCACTTCGAGGTGCTGGCAAAGAAGGCTGGGGAGGAGGTGGTCAAGGAGATCTACTACTTCAGGGACAAGGCGGGGAGGGAGCTGGGGCTGAGGTTCGACATGACCGTCCCCGTGGCGCGGGTGCTCTCCTACAACCTAGACCTCCCGAGGCCCGTCCGGTGGTACTACTTCACCAAGGTTTTTAGATACGACGAGCCTCAGCACGGGAGGTACCGGGAGTTTTACCAGTTTGGGGTGGAGCTGATAGGCTCCTCCAGCCCCCGGGCCGACGCCGAGGTGGTACAGGTGCTGGCGGCGTCGCTGGAGGCGGCCGGCGCCTCTAACTACCTCGTGAAGATAAACGACCGCAGAGCTGTGGATAAGCTTCTGGAGAGCCTCGGAGCCGCCCAGTACAGAGACGTAGTGTACAAAGCATTGGACAAAAAGCTCAAGCTCCCGAGGGAGGAGGTGGTGGGCATAATGACGGAGGGCGGGCTTTCTAGAGAGGTGGCTGAGAAGATATACGACGCCGCGGGCGAGCTCTCTCTGGAGGAGGCGGTGGACGTGCTGTCGAAGCTCGACCCCAAGCTGGGCGCCACCTACGGCAAGTTTGTAAAATACCTAGAGGCGTCCGTGCCGCTGGAGAAGATGAGGTTTGACATGTCTATAGTGAGGGGGCTCGACTACTACACGGGGATCGTCTTCGAGGCCTTCGTGGGGGATTACAGACTGGCGGTGGGCGGCGGCGGGCGGTACGACGACCTGCTGGGGCTCTACAGCGGCGTCCCGACGCCCGCCCTGGGCTTCGCCGTCGGCGTGGAGAGGTTAATGGAGGCGGTGGGCCTCCAAGCGGTTGAGAAACCCCTCGACTACTACATCTACATCTTTGACGACGACGCGTATAAATACGCCGTAGCCGTGGCCAGAAAGCTACGGGCCGGAGGCCACAGCGTAGTGATAGAGCTTGGAGAGAAGAGTCTAAAAGACGCTTTTGAATACGCGCTGAAGATAGGCGCTAGACACCTGATAATCATAGGCCGCAGGGAGTTGGAAAAAGGCGTAGTGAAGATAAGAGACTTGGAGAAGAGGGAGGAGGTGGAGAGGCCCCTATCCGACTTCCTGGCCTAGAACAAGCTCCATCTCTCCACAGTTCTAAACGTGTGTTTTCCCTGGCATATTCCCACGTCGGTGCACACGGGCTCTAGGCGCATCAACGCCTCCAAGGCGCCTCAGATAAGGCGTATCTGCCTGGGCGTTCACTCCACCACCCTACTAGCTAACTCCCCCTTAGAGCACCACCTGTGTGCCCCTCAGGCCTCTAAAAACTTCGTACCCCTCCTCCAGCGCCCCGATGGCTGCCCTCCTGCCGCCTCGCTTAATGAATTCGATCGCTGCGAGGACCTTCGGCCCCATTGACCCCGGCGGGAAGTGGCCCTCTGCATAATACCTCTCAAGCTCGTCGACGTGTACGATCCCCAGCCTCCGCTGGTTAGGCTTCCTGTAGTTTATATAGACTCCGTCTACGTCGGTGAGGATGAGGAGGAGATCTGCCCCCAGCTCGGTTGCTAGGAGCGCCGCGGCGAGGTCTTTATCCACCACGCCCTCTACGCCCTGTCCATTGCATGTGGGCACGCCGCCGCCCCCCGCGGCCACCACTACGTAGCCCGCGTCTGACAGCCGCCTCACCGCCTCCAGCTCTATAATTCTCCTAGGCGTGGGGGACGGCACGACCCGGCGCCAGCCGCCTCTGGGGTCCTGCCTAAAGTGCCACCCATACCGCTTAGACAGCTCCTCCGCCTCCCTTTCGTGGTAGAGAGGTCCGATGTACTTCGTGGGGTTCTTGAAGGCGGGGTCGCCGCAGTCTACCTCTACCCTCGTCACCACGGCGACTGAGCGCCCTGTGCCCAGGTACCGGTCTATGGCCGAGACCAGGAGGTAGCCTAGGAGGCCCTGGGTCGCGGCGTTGAGGGCGTCTAGCATAAAAGCCGGCTTGTCTCTCTGGAGCTCCGCGAGGAAGCCCACCTGTGGGCCGTTGCCGTGGGTCACCACCACTCTGTACCCCTCGTCTACCATTCTGCTTATGATCCTGGCCGCCGTGTCTACGTTTTTTAAGTGGGTGTCTTGGTTTATCGGCTCGCCGGGTTTGTTAAAGGCGTTTCCCCCCAGGGCCACAACCGCCTTCACCCCCTTGTCCAAATACATTTATTAATAAATCTTTAGTCTATTTGCCACTATATATGTGGAGAGGGCTGATATAAACGTGAGGAGTGACAGCATGTGCCACGGGTACTCTGGCGACTGCGTCATGAGCCACGAAAAGGCGTAGCTGAAGTGGAGGCCAAGCGCCATGTTGACTATGTTGATTATGGCGAGGGCTGAGGCTGGGTTCTCCGCCCTCCTAGAAGCCGCGGCGTAGACAGAGGTGATATAGGCGTTGAAAGACATGCCGTATAGGAAGACGAGCAACGGCGCGGTCCACAGCGGCGCGCCGGGAATGGCTAGGTACACCAGCGTAGAGACAAGAGGGGCCCCTAGGAGTAGTACGTACTTTCTCCTCAACCTGTCGTACAGCCTTCCCAAAAGGCCGCCGAAGAAGCCGGACACCATGGCGGCGGAGGATATTGCCCCGGCGACGCCCTCACTCAAGTTTCTAAACAGGTGGAGCCACGTGGCCGTTAGGTTATTAGCCGCGTAGACGGCGCCCCAGAAGGGGAAGGAGGCCAGTCCATAGGCGACGGCGCCGCGGCTGATGGAGGCGGGGCTTCTCAAACCCCTGCCCCTTAGCAACAGGATGCCAAGCGCGATGGAGAGCGCCCCCGGCGCGGCGAGCGCCGCCCTCCAGCCCAGCACAGCCGCCACGAAGCCCCAGTAGTACCCCGCAAAGGCCCCTATGTTGAAAGAGGCGTTGTACCAACCAAGGGCGGACCCCACGGCGTTGGGTCTGAGAGCCACGAGGACGCCCCCCGCGGTGGAGAAGAAAAGCCCAGCGCCTACGCCCCCCAGGGCTCTGAACAGCAGGAGCCAGATCCACCCCGGGGAGAGGCCCAGCAGTATAGACGACGCGCCGAAGATAATCATGCCGAGCCCCGCCACCTTATCGTGGCCATATAAGGCACCTAGGTAGCTGGCCGGAATCTGCGTAGCCGCCGCCCCAATTATAAAGACGGCAGGTAGCAGGCCGGCCTGGGCTGGGTCCACCTCGAAATCCCGCAGAACCGCCGGCAGGACAGGGGCTATAAAGAACCACATAAGTGAATACACGGCCCTCGACAAGAGGACCAATGCGAAGAGGTTCATATCAGCACTCGAGCAACTACGTCACCGGTCAATGCCGGGGTTGGCTCATCACAGTCATAGAAAGCATACACATCTGAAACGTACCTCCGATATAGATATAAGTACATCGCATCTAGTAAACTCCACTGTTTTGAATTTATCACCAAGTTCCCCAATAGGGTACCCATAGCTAGGTTTTACATTGTTAGTTTTTTGTTAGTTTTTTAAATTAACTACTTAATACTATATTAAAAATGAGTTAGTTTTGATTGTATCAAGTCTTTTTTCTTCGCTTCATTGCGTAGATGCCAACTGCCACCACTGACGTGGCGATGCCAGCGGCAATGGCGCCTAGCGTTGTGTATGTAAGGCGGGTTCCTCCTATGTCGACACCAGCCGTACCCGGCACAACTATCTCCACATTCTTAGCCTCTCCGGAGCCCAACACCACCTCTTGAACCACCTCTTTACCCAGAGCACGTACTCTAACTTGGTACTTGTCTGCTAACAACTCCAGATTAATTGGCGGCTTGGTATAGGTTTCTCCATTTACGAAGACCAACTCCACATACTTATCTAGAGGCTTTCTCTCATCATCAAGCACCGTCACGTTAATAACGGCAGTAGGAACCTTAACAACCCCCACAATCTCTTGACCAGCTTGCACATTAATCGTTTCGCTAAACTCCCTATTAAAAGCCCTGGCCTTAACGGTATACGAGCCAGAGATAACCTCCACAGGCCCCACCGTCCCCTTACCTGCGGTCAGCCCCACTATCTCCACTGGCCACTCCCTAATCCTCCCAAATCCATCAACTACATTCACCGCAATTCTCCCAGTTGGCACCTTAACCACAACGGACTTGTTAGCCCCAGCGGCAACATCTACGTATTCGGTGAAGTTCTTCCCAAACGCCACAGCTGTCACGACATACCGCCTGCCACCCAACACCTCCACCGGGCCTACAGAGCCACGCCCCTCCGCTATCCCCACAACGGCGATAGGCCAGTCTCTCTGAGCCCCAAAGCCGTCTACCACCCGTGCCGTAATTAACCCAGTAGGTATCTCAACAACTACTGTGGCGTTTTGACCGCCAACCACAGACACAGTCTTGTTAAACACAGCGCCAAACGCCGTCGACTTCACGACGTACTGATCCGCAAGTACCTCCACCGGCCCTACCACACCCACGCCGGCTCCCACTTCCACTATCTCCACTGGCCACTCCCTCTGCCTCTTAAAACCGTCAACAACCCTGGCAGATATATACGCCGTGGGCACCGCCACAGTGGCGTTTAAAACAGAGCCGGGCGTAACATATACAGTCTTGTTAAATACCCGACCAAACGCCGACACAACGACAGTATACGACTTGTTGCCCAAAACCTCCACCGGTCCGACGGCTCCCCTCCCCTCGGCAACCCCCACCACAGTGACGGCCCAGTCCCTAACCCGCCCAAACCCGTCCACAGCCCTGGCTGTGATCAACGCCGTAGGTATCGCCAGTGACACCCTCAGCCCATCGCTAGCTACAAAACTCTTAGTAATCTGCGTCCCGAGGCCTTCCACCTTTGCGACATACGTCCTCCCGCTGAGAAGCTCAACGGTGACGTTCCCACGGCCACGCGCCACCACGCCCCCAGTCGAGTTTACCACCTCGATCCCCCAGTCGCGAAGTCGCCCAAACCCATCAATCTCAATTATATTCACAACGACTGGCACAGAAACCGAGGCAATTAACCATCTATGGTCATTGGTCCTATTTATAGTGCCAGCCAGATAGATGCTATAGCCATCAAAGACAGCCTTCCACATAGGACTTATATTAGAGACATTAGCAAAAATAGTAACGTTCTTGCCTAAGGGAAGCAAATAGTTCAACTCCCTCATATTCAACACATCAAAGTCTAGTGAATATAGTCGCTTGCCTACTACCACACTTGCAAAAGCCGGCTCATCCGGTCTGTACGCGAGCAACTCGCTCTTTGAGCTGAATTTCAAAATGGCAAACGCGCCATACACATAGCTATTACCCTCACTATCAAAAACTACACCCTCCGGTATGTACTCCAGCACTCCAAACCAGTTACTAAGATTTAAGTCACTTGTAAGGATTTCGATTCTACCTACAAGTCCCTTATCAGTAATTACAAAGCCCACAGCCCATATACGCCCAGTAACCGGGTTTATTCCGATGCCCGTCATAGAGCCTTCTGCGCGTCTAGACGTATACGTCTTGACTAACGAGAGGTTTAGGGTTCTTTTCTCTACGCGCCACCAAACGCCATCCTCTTCCCCTGCTATGTAGAGATGCTTGCCGTCTGTAGTCACCCTCTCTGCCCTGTCCCACCCCCTTGACGGATTTGATCTCTCTAACCTAAGAAGGGTCAAGTTAAGGTCAAAGATCAGAATAGCCCACTCGGCGTTGCCCGGTGTTACGTCAGAGCCCACGACGTACAACCTATCGCCGATGACTACACAATCACTCAGTTTATCTTCCCCCTTGCTGGGGTTGTATATCCACATCTTTACTAATCTCCCGCTCTTCTTATCCCTCATCTCAATTCGCCACTCTGCGTCGCCTGGCGCCTCGTCGTATCCAACAATATACAGATATTCATCTCCGTGGCAGATGCCCAATGCGCCATCATCTTTATCCGATGGATTTGACTCGACGACCCAATTTAGTGAGGGTCCAAGCTGATTCTGCGGAGACGCTTGTTGTGAAAAAGCTAGCACAACCAGTAGTAGCAATAGCACGGCAACCCTTCCCATATCTCCTTGCTAATTTAACTATTTAACTTTTTCTGAGCTACAAAATCTACATATTTCATGACAACGGTTACCTCACTACATATACTGAGCTCTATTATTCTATGAGCTTTAGCGATGCGGCGAGAAAGCGTACAGAGTCCATGCAAAGGCTACCTTATCCCAGTTCCGGTGCTTGGATATATCTCGCTTTTTAAGAGTTTGCTGTTACACAATTTAGAGTATGTACTTATTTAGTCATCTTAGCCTATCTCGGAATAGTCTTTAATTACGGGTAGCGTGTTATATAATGTATTAACTGTTGTGCCTTGTGAGCATAGTTACGAGTATGTATAGGGGTAGTGCTGGCGACATCGTGCTTTCTCGGTGTGGGTGGGGTTAAGGTAGCTACTAAGCACCTCCACAGGCATGAAGCGAGATCTAAAATCACTATTTTTAGTAAAGGGCGTAGAACAGTAGTTGTACTTAGTTACGACAACAAAATATATAAAAACGATCTATCCAGACTGTTATGAATTTAAAGCCACAAATAATTGCTGTTGCCATAATAACCGTAATTGCTGGGACTTTTGCTGTACTTTGGTACGGGGCCTCTGTAGAAAATGGAGCCTTGAAGAGGGAGCTGGACGCGGCTAGGGGCCAGATTCAGGATCTTCAGCGTCAGCTCACTGCGAGGAGTGAGGAGTTGCAGAAGACTACGGCTCAGCTACTTGACGTCCAGGGCAAGCTACAGACTACACAACAACAGCTAGACGAGGCTAATAGAAGACTTGAGCAGACTAGGCGCGAGCTGGAAAGCACCACAGCCCAGCTCCAAGACGTACAAAACCGGCTGAGAGACGCCCAGTCCCAGATACAAGACCTGACACGGCAGAGAGACCAGCTGACTAAGCAGAGAGACGCCCTAGAAGCAGAGATAAAGGCGCTCAACGCCACTATGCAGGAACTAAGAGAGAGAATTCACAGCGGCCGCAACTATGTGGAAAAATTAAAACTTGTACTGAGCAGAATTATACTAAAAGCCCCACAAGTAGGCTATACATGGAATTTCACAAGAACCTACGTGTACAGCAATCTGAACTTATCTAACGGGCGTTACGACATTTGGGCTTACTGGTTGACTAAGGATGAAGTGGTTGAGATACGTACGTCTGAAAATCTAAAGATTGCTGTATATCGATTAATAGATTACGTGGAAGAAAAACGACCTGTAGCAGAGGGAAGAGGATATTTAAGATTTACCTCACCTAGCAATGAGACATATTTTGTTGTAATCTCTAATGATCTAGGCCGTAATGTTATATTTAACCTCAGTACGAAGTACATACAAAAATGGCACTACTACGATACGCCGCCACCTTCCCCACAGAGGCCTTATGTGGTCGGCGCTCCGGGGGTTCCCAGTAGAGATATATTCCGGATGTATGCCATATACAACTACTGGCTTGAGAATAGAGAGGCGCTTGCCGCCGAGGTTGAAAAACAGCTAGGCGCCGCTGGCAACACAGCTTTTCAACCAGCTGTGCAAAGCCTAGACAAGCCCACCCTATACGCCCTTAGCCTGGCCGCTCTTCTTAAAGACGCCGGCTTTGACGTATCTTTCGCCGCCATAGGCACCGACTGGGAGAATGTGTTTGCTCCAAGCTCTGCTATTGTCCGTGTGAAGTTTGTCTCTGATATTGGGGCCAGCAGTACTGTACACCGCTATTCAAAAACGCTTCCAATAGGTAGGGTACTTATCAGGACGCAAGAATTTAAGCGATCAGCAAGTTATGAAACATATGTATTAATTGACACCTACAACATTGTAAATATAGTAGACAAAGGGCTCTCTACTACAGAGCCTTACAATGTGATTTTCATAGATGGATTGACTACACTAGAATAAATTACATGAGCTGGTATGTAAATTTCTAAAATTTATTTTTTGTTTCATAAAACTTATATAGTTCTAAGCTATTGACATCATGAAAGCTAAGAAAGCACTATATAGGACTCAGTCAAGCGAATTAGCGGGGGTTTTGATGGTTCTAGTGTTCAAGATTAATTATCATAGATAGAGACCAAGATATTATTTAACTCTTACAGATCTTGTATTTGTTTAAGATTATGGTATCACAATGCAATCCCAGCTCTACTTGTAGTAGAAGAGTGTGCGTAGGAGACAGATTTTATGTGATACATCACTTGGATCCGTTACGCGTAGTGGGGTGTCTGCGGGGGCTGTGGTTGCACTGGCAGGGGCGGCGGGAATCCCAGCTCTCTCATTATGAGGGCGGCCTCGAAGAGGGCTGCCTGCATGATCGGCCCCGCCACCTGGGGCGGGAGGTTCTTCACGTCTACCTCGCCCTGCACCGCCGCGACTCCTCTGATGGTGACAGTCACCACGCCGGGGGTTGAGGAGATGCTCACAGTGAAGGGGATCTCCGTCACTCCGCTTCTCTTAACCGCCCTTTCGCCCTCGATCATCACCTGCATGTTCATCTGTAGCTGGGCGCCGGGGGGTGGGATCCCCAGCCTCTCTGCGTGGATGTAGTCAAACCTAATGCCGGCGACGCTCATGTCTCTTAAATAGCCCATTTATATAAACCTGATGTGGTGCTGCAGGTGGTTGATCACAGCGGGGGGCTGCACGCCCTTGGCGAGGTCGCCGCTTTAGTTTCGCCGAAGTGCAGGTGCCAGCCGCCGACGCCGTTGCCCCACTCGTACTATTACCTTGCCAAGTCTATCAGGCAGATACACGGCGTAGATATAACAGACGCGTTACTGGATCAACTCGACTTGGGGCTCCCCTATCTAGACTCCCTCCTGCTCTACAGCCAGCTCCCCCTTGGCGACTCGTGGATCGCTAAGCTGATGCCCAGTGGGGAGGGCGCCGCGAAGTGTGTAGCCCCATGGCCTGACCCAATCACGGCGGCTATAGCACTCGCCTCTACGGGCGTTGGCTCTCTTGCTGTAGATCTACGCTTCGGCTACGAGAGGTATGCCCACCTAATTGCGGAATATGCAGAGTCCGTCGGCGCCGAGCTTCAGTTATTGGTGACGCGGCCGCTGAACCTGCCGGGGGACGTGGTTTTCCACTCTTCGGTTCCGCCATATCTAAGAGAGAGATACATCAAGGCGGTGGGAGACGTCTCTATAAGCAAAGGAGCTGTCCAGCTGGGGTCAATAGGCCTAGGCGAAGAGACATGTAGCTCGCAACAAAGGGACTTCGCCAAGGCGTTGGAGAGAGTCGCCATGGTGCTTGGCCTCGACATGGGCATATTCGACGATTTAGTTTCTCAAGGAGTGCTCAGCCAAAGCTACCTACAAGACTTTGCAGATCCCCGGCAACTCGGCTACCTGGTAAAATGGGATATCATTAGACAGACGCCCGGCGGCTGGTTGCCGACTCCTAAACTGGTCTATCTCTACGGTCTGTATAAAAGTAGATAATCGAGAGATTAGAGGCGGACGGCGTCCCGCGTATGTGATTTGTCGGCTTCGGGGCTCTCCGTGGCTCTACTTGGGAGGCCTAATGTCTGGACACTTGCGGACGATTCTCTTGCTCCACATAATCCCCAGTTCGAATAGCACGGCGAATGGTATGAAGGTGAGGAAGGTAGACACCAAGGTGGTGTCTGGTGTGACCACTGCGATAAAGATGAGTGCCGCAGCGTAGATCAGCGGCCGGTATTCAGAAACACGCCAGGGATCTAAGAGGCAGATTTCAGACAGTATTGCGATGACGATTGGCGTTTCGAAAATGACCCCGGTCCAAAATGCCATTTGGACCCAGGAGCTCACTACAGATGAGACGCTGAAGATCTGCTCAACTTTTAAAACTTGTGAAAGCCCCACGATAAAGCGGAAGATAGCTGGATATACGATGTAGATGCCGAATAAATTTCCGGCGTAGAATAAGACAAGCGCGGCCCATAGGTACTTCTTCACAGCTCTCTCCTCATGGGGGTATAGAGCCGGCTGGACATACAGCCATATTTCATACACAACGTAGGGAAATACAACCAGCAATGCTAGGTAGAGGGAGGCGTACATAACTGCGGATAAGGGATTCCAAACCTCCCCCGCGATGAGAGCAATTCTGATATTTCCCGTCTTGTTGAGCCCCTCTATCATCGGGTTTAGGGTCTGCATAAATATCCAATACGCAAGGGGGTTGTACTCGCCGGTGGAGAAGAAGGAGACGAATACGCTGAGGATATTGCCGTCCGTCACGTTGGGCGCCGGCATCCACATGATAATAAACACAATTAGAAAGGCGACAAACACACGCTTAAGGCGCTGTCCAAGCTCAGCTAGATGTTCCCACAGCGGCATCTCCTTATCCCTCGGGGGCTTATCCACGTGGTGTACCAAGTCTGTATAAAAATCTCTTTATCGAGAAAGATTAATAAATCAGTGCCACCTAGATCCACATGTATCTAATACTGGCCGGACAAGAGTGGATAATAGTCCTTATCGCCATCGTGATTATACTAATCTGGGGCCCCTCAAAACTGCCATCCCTAGCCCGCGGCATGGGCGAGGCAATAAGGGAGTTTAGAAAAGCTGCCTCCGGGATAGAGGAGGAGCCAAAAAGAGCTGAGAGGAGGGAGGAGATAGATCAGAAAATAATCGAGTTAGCCAAGTCGCTTGGGATCTCCACCGAGGGGAAGACCAAGGAGCAGATCCTCGACGAGGTGAATAAAAGGCTTGCCGAGTTAAAGAAGAGCTAGTCAGTCCGTCGTCAGATCTTCATTTTTCCGGTGTCTAGTTATTCATCACACTAATCGCTATGCCAAGCCCCACCAGAGCCGCTCCTAATATGTGTTTCGGAGAGATCTCCGACTTGTTAACGACTCTGTCGAGTATCTGGGAGAGTATTGGGGTTAGGGAGGTTGCTATTACGGTGGCGGCTACTCCGATCTGCGACATGGCGTATATAAACGCGGTGGATCCAAGGGCTAGGCCCACCACGCCCGACAAAATCGCGTATAAGATACCCAGCCTCTGAGCCCCGTTGAAATTGGTGAACAGCGAGAAGAGGGGGGCCAACACGGCCGACCTAACTACGGCGATGGTGTAGGGACTTGCCTCTCTAGACGCGACGCCGAGCAACGCGGAGGCGGCCCCCCAGCTCAGGGAGGCCAGAGCCCCGTAGAAGACGCCGACCCCCCTAGGCCTCCCGCCAAGGGCTATGTATATACCTGCAAACGCCAGCAAGGCGCCCGCCGCGGCCCCAAGCCTCGCGCCCTCTAGGCCCAGCGCCGTTGCGAATAGCTGCGCTGTGAATATGTACGTATAGCTCACAGTCACCGCGGTGGCCACGCCGCTGTGCGTCAACGCCTTGAAGTAGGCGTAGTCCCCCAAGCCGGGGCCTAAAAGCGCCGAGGCCGCTACTAACAACACAGCGGCGGCGCCTATTTTGAAATCCGCCAGTGGGAGGAGCGCTACTAGAGCCACGGCGTTGCGCACAGCCACCAGAGCTTGTGAAGACACGCCTCTCCTAGACGCGGCGTATGCCAGCGGCGCGTTGATAGAAAAAGCGAGAGCCGCGACCAGCGCAGAGAGTAGACCAAACATGGCTCCCCGGTAAAGGTTTTGATATAAATCTAGACCCCGTCCAGCTTATACCTGGCCAGTAGTTCCCTAAGCGCCGCTCTGATGGCCTCGCTACGGCTGGGGTAGGCCCCGGCTTTCACAAGCTCGTCCAGCGCCTCTAGATACGGCTGGGGTATGTGGAAAGATATGAGGATCATCTTCTCCCTCGACTTGTCCACGTTTCGTCAGATCACGCAATTTTTAACTGTTGCGTAGTAGCACGCCGCCCCAGTCGTGCCTCTCGGCCACCTCACATGGGTTGATCCGCCTCTGGAGGGGCATTTTTTCAAGTCTAAAAACGTCGTCTGCGCCGCCTCCCGCCACGAGATCCGCCAGGCGCCGCGCGAGGGCGGGGCCGACCATGCTTCCGTAGCCGTTGAACCCCCCTATAACGTATAGATTCTCCAGACCTGGGTACTTGCCGTACAGCGGCCCGCCGTGGGGCCCCACCTCGCAGTACCCCGTCTTCACGTAGAGAGGCACAGCCACGCCGAGCCTCTTCGACATTAAGTTTCCCATCCTATCGGCGTAGTTCGGCGGCGGCCCCTCGCCGTACCTCCCGCAGCCATCCCCCGCAATGTAAAACGGCGGCGCGGCGGGCCTCCCGTACCAGCCGAGCACGTAGTCGCCGATGCTGTAGCGCCTCGCCCTCCAGCTGACGATGGAAAGCACGGCGTAGCACTCGTAGGGCGCCAGGGGGACCTCCAAGCCGACCTCCCTCGCTATTAGGCTGTTTCTATACCCGGCGGCGAGCACCACCACATCCCCCTCAATCTTTCTGCCGTTCGCCACCACGTACGCCCTGCCCCCCTCCACTTTAAGTAGCCCGTAGTCCTCTGAGAAGCCCAGCATCTTCCGCAACGCGTTGACCACGCGCCTCACCGGCACTAGGTAGTCGGTGGTGACGACGGCAATTTCGTCGGGATCTAGCCGCAGCCCCTCCACTCTATCCACCACGTCGTGCGGCACGCGGCTGAGCGGCGACAGGTCAACCCACCTGGGGAGTATGTCGACAGACGTCACCTCACTGAGATGTGTAAATCGCCTGTAAATCTCCAAGCTTTCCCAGGCTAGCTCCACATCTTCTACATGCGGCATGGAGGTGGTGAGGACGAGCGAGGTTAGGGGGTACGTCAACTCGCCGCCGATCCCGATGACGTCGAAACCGCGCTCTCTGAGGAAGTAAGCTACGAAGACCCCCGCTATACCTCCCCCGAGCACCACCACCTTCACGTTACCGGCGGGTGCGGCCGGGTTTAAAAAAGCATCCCGAGCAACGAGACCAGGAGCTGGGTGGGGACTATCGTCGTCTCCCGGTACTCCATTAACCCCAGCGCTATCAGCTTCGTGAGGTGGGGATCTGTGAGGAAGGCCTGAGGCATCGTCGGCACCAGAATCGAGAGCAACGCGTCTTTTTCATATGTAGCCTCTCTGGGGAGCACAGTCTTCAGCTTCTCGATTATGCACTGCTCGTTCACCATGTGGCTGTTTTGGTAGTATTCAAACTCCAGGTAGTTGGAGATGTGGATATTCCACCCCTCGGCCTGGGCCAAGGTCTCGAAGAGGCCGTCTAGGTAGTCATTGCCAAGCGGCCTGAAGGCCGCCCTCCTGCCAGACGCCGCTATGAACAAAGCCCCGAGGTAGGGGTCTGGGTAAATGGAGGCGAACTCGTCGCCGTGGGGCACGTCTGCGGAGAAGTAGGCGAAGTGTTTATACCCATTTGGGAGCACTATGTACAGCCAGCAGGGGTCCAGAGGCTCGCCGTACTTCTGCACGCCGGCCTCCACGAGCTTCGCGATGAACATCCCAAGGTCGAAGAGCCCATACAGCCGCGTTGAGATCAGCGAAACGGTGGTGATAAGTTGCGGCGTGAGCACGGGGGGCGGCGGGTACTGAAGAAGCTTAGCTCTGCCAGAGGTCTGCACGTCCATCACCGGTAGGCTGTTAATATCTGTTGCTTTGTCGCTCGTTGCCACAAACGTCGGCGTTGATAAAGGGGTTGCCGGCGGCCTCGGAGCCGATTGTGGTAGGGGGCCCGTGGCCGGGGTAAACGACTAGGTGGCCGGGGAGCTGGTATAGGCGGCAGACTGAGCGCGTCAGCTCCCTCCAGTCGCCGTGGGGGAGGTCCGTCCTCCCCACCGACCCGCGGAACAGCGTGTCCCCCGTGAAGACCGCGTCGCCGGCGACGAGGGATATGGAGCCGGGGGTGTGCCCAGGGGTGTGCAACACGTCGAAGAGCCACAGCCTCTCGCCGGGATCTCTAGGGGTAGGCAACTCAGGCACCTCAAAGCCCCAGCTAGGCGCCACCTCGTTCAGCGCCTTGTAGATACGCCAGTCGGCTGGGTGGGCGTAGAAAGGCGCCCCTGTGGCCTCCACGAGGTGCGCCACCGCCCCCACGTGGTCGAAGTGGAGGTGCGTCGCCACGACGGCCACCAGAGATCTCCCGCCCAGAGCCCTAAGCAATCTCTCGCCCTCGTCGCCGGGGTCCACCACCACACACTCGTCGCCCTGGCACACCACGTACGAATTCGTGGCCAGCGGGCCCACGACGACTCTGACCACCTCCATGCTTTTATATGCAAATTATGCAAATAAAACATGACGCGTCTCGCGCCGCTACTACTCCTCGCGCCTCTGGTCCTCGCCTTGCAGATTGGACAGCTACAGTTCACCGATGTCAATTCCGCGCAGGACCTCGCCTCGGCGTTGAGAGACGGGCCGTTGCTCATCTTTATACACCAGCCCGACTGCCCCGGTTGCCAGTACCTAAAAACACAGGTCTTCACCCAGCCGCAGGTGGCGTCTGCCCTAAGCGGCGTCAACCTAATTTCGATAGACCTCGCCAAGTACCTCATACGGGGGCTTGAGGTGGTGGCTGACGGCCAGGTGTATATCTACAGCGAGGGATCTCTACGCGTCGCCAAGGCGAGCGGGAGGCAGAACGTGCCGGTGATAGGCACCCCCACCGTGGTAATGGGCTACGTAAAAAACGGCGAGATACACGTCACCCTCATAATGGTAGGCGCCGCCCCTCCCGACGTATTCCTACAGCTCGTAAAGACGGCCTACGCCAACGTCCAGACTCAGCAGACGCCGCAACCCGCCAATACGCCTCCGCCTACCCCAGAGAAAGGCGCCGCACAAATGACGCAGCCCACTCCCAGCGCGGAGGCATCCCCGCTTACGCCTGGCGCCTACCTCCAGCTACTCGTCTCCTTCGCCGCGGGTGCCGCGAGCGTGTTCTCGCCGTGTGTACTGCCGGTTCTCACTATCGCCGCCACCACCTACCTAGCCCGCCGTAGCCTCGCCTTGGTGCTGGCTGGCATGACGCTGTCATTCGCCGCGATAGCCACCGTAGTAACCGCGGCGGCCACCTGGGCTGGGTCAGTTGTAAACACCGTCCTGTACGCCGTGGGAGGGGCCGCCCTAATCGCAATGGGCGCCGTCCTCGTGGTGGAGAGGCTGAACAATGCCTTCATGGTGTGGGCCTCGAGATTCCAGACCTCTGCCTACAAAGCCTCGAAGCTCCAGCTGGGCAAGCTAAGCGACGTGGCCCTTGGCCTCTCCCTAGGCGCCGTGTGGACCCCCTGCATAGCGCCTCTATTCGGGGCGGTGGTCGTGGCCAACCTCGTGGCGTCGGCGGTGACGGGGAACTACATAGCCCTCTTCGCCTCCACGCTCGCCTACGCCGCGGGGCTCGCCGCCGTGGTATACGCCCTAATCAACGTGGCGAGGAGAGGAGCCCTCAAGGCCTCTAGAAGCATGAAGTGGAGCATGTGGGGCAGGCGGGTGGAGTATATAGTGGGCATCCTATCCATAGCCTTCGGCATACTGCTCATCGGCGAAGCCCTGGGCCTAGGCACCTTCTCAGCCCTCTTCAAGCTGTAGAACTCAAATTTTTATCTCGGAAAAAACCACCGGCCGTGAGGCGGATTCTCATAGCGTTGGCTGTGTTGGTAGCAGTCCTCGCAATCTCCATGTTTTTCATGCTAAAGCCGCAACAGGCCGGGGAGGTCCCCACGGTAAAGATACGAGTCGGGCTCCTGCCCATAGTCGACGCCCTCCCCTTTGTGGTTGCCGAGAGGGAGGGGCTCTTCCAAAAGGAGGGCGTCGCTGTGGAGATTACATACTTCGGCTCAGCCAGGGACCGCGACGCCGCAATCGCCAGCGGGCAGATAGACGTGGCTATACACGACCCCGTGGGCGCCCTCATGTTGATCGGCAACGGCGTGCCCATCAAGATAGTGGGCTTTGTCTGTTGCCTCTCCGAGAACGAGTCAAACGTGGGGTTTTACTACGTAAAGGCCCCCGGCGCCGCGCAGGTTAGGAATGTGGCAATTTCGAAAAATACCATTATTGAATACGTCGCCTCCAAGCTCGTGAAGGGCGACGTGGAGTTCGTCGACGTGCCCAGCATAGCCAATAGATACCAGCTCTTGATAGAGGGGAAGGTGGACGCCGCCGTGATGCCCGACCCCTGGGGCACCCTCGCCTTGCTAAACAACGCCACGTTGCTCGCCAAGCACAGAGATCTCGTGGTGCTGGTGGCAGGTAGCTCCATAACAAGCACCCCCGAGGGGAGGCGGGCTCTGGAGAAATTAATAACAGCCCTCAACAAGGCAGTAGATATCTACAACACAGACCCGGCAAAGTACAGAGATATACTCGCCGAGAGGCTCAACCTGCCAGCGCCCCTTAGGCAGAGGTACCAGATAGTATGGAGAGCGCACATCGCCCAGCTCCCCCGGGATGTATTCAACGACGCCTCCAGCTGGTTGCTCCAGAAAGGCCTCGTAAAACAGCAACTGAGATACGAAGACTGCGTCTCGTGATCGCCCTGCGCGCGGTGTACTTCAGGTATAGAAGAGGCCCAGCTATTTTAGACGACTTCACCGCCGAGTTCCCCAAGGGCATCACGACCATACTCGGCTCTAACGGAAGCGGCAAGACGACGCTCCTAAAGCTGGTAGCCGGCGTGTTAACCCCCCAGAGAGGCTATGTAGAGGTGATGGGGAGGCCCCCCGCCGAGCTCAGAGGGAGGATAGCCTACATACCCCAGACCGGCGGCCTCTACCCGTGGATGAAGATACGGGACAACATCGCCATACCCTTAAAGATTAGGGGTCTCCAGCCCGCCGAAATAAGCCAGAGAGTTAGAGACGTCGCCGAGGCGCTGGGGATAAGCCACCTACTAGACAGATACCCCAGGGAGGTCTCCGGGGGAGAGCAACAGAAAGTCCTAATAGCAAGGGCGGTGGCCTCAGGCGCAGACGTGTGGTTGCTGGACGAGCCGCTCTCCATGATCGACATAGACTACAGACGCGACGTCATAGAGGCCCTGCGGAAACTCGGCAAGACGATGCTGGTGATCACCCACAATGTACAAGACGCAGTAGACCTCGGGGGCTATATATACATTGTGCGGGGCCCCCCGCTAACTGTGGTGTCAAGCCTGGCGCCCGGCCAGTACAGCAGAGACGCGGCAGAGCTGGCAAACGCCGTCAGGCAGGCGTACAAGCCGTGAGGTACTACCTAGCGGCCCTCGTATTACTCCTAGCCCTTTGGCAGGCGGTTGCGTACGTGGTGAACAAGCCATACCTCCCGCCCCTCGCCGACGTCGTAGCCCGGGCCCTCCGCGACGGCCCGACGCTGGCGAAGAACCTAGCCGCAACGCTGGCCAGGGTGGGCGCCGCGGCGTCGATAGCGCTGGCTAGCGGCATAGCGGCGGGGCTGGCGGCGAGCTGGCTCTCCGAGCGTGTAAGCGCAAATCTGCTTAAAGCCGCGGTGCTCTTGACCTACCCAATACCCCACGTCGCCCTCCTCCCCATCCTCCTACACCTATTCGGCATCGAGGCCAGTAAAGTGGCGCTGATGTCGCTAATAGCCTTCTACCCGGTGGCCCTCTCGGTGATGGAGTGGACACAGAGATTCCCCCGGGACCTCGCCGCGCTGATCTACACCATGGGCGGCGGGAGGCTGGCCGTCGTGAGGTACGCAGTCCTCCCCTCCGCCCTCCCCGGCATAATAACGGGGCTGAAAATAGCCCTAAACACCGCCTACTCAGTCTCCTTCATAGCAGAGAGCCTCGCGCTGACCGACGGACTCGGCGCCTTGATATACGACAGCTGGCACAGGCTGGACTTCGCAGAGATGTACGCCGCCATCCTCACCCTAAGCGCCGCCGGGGTCCTCACCTACGCCGCAATGTCGGCCCTAGAGAAAAAATTAACAGAGTGGCTCTAGCAGACAAACAGTTAAAACCACACGTAGCGAACCCGCCGTGGCGAAGATAGAGTGCCCCTACTGGGTCACCCCCAGGCTGGCTGGGTCATGCATGCCTAGAAAAGAGGACATAGAGAAGTGGGGGGAGCTGGGGATAAGGACGGTGATCTCGCTGGCCGAGGCCTGGGAAATCGAGTACTACGGCCGCTGGGGGCTGGCGGAGCTCCGCAGGGCCCTGGCCGAGAGGGGCATGGAGTGGATCCACTGGCCAACCCCCGACGGGTACCCACCCAGGAGACTCGACGAGCTGGTAGAGACAATCAAAAGGGAGGCCGCCAGAGGCGCAGTCGTGGTCCACTGCGTGGGGGGCATGGGGAGGACCCCCACAACACTGGCGGCCTACCTAATAGCCACGAAGTGTATAAAGGCAGACGACGCAATAAGAGAGGTAGAGAAGGTAAACCCAGCCGTCGCCCTCACCGACGAGCAGTACTACGCTCTGCTCGAAATCGAAGCCGCATATAGAGACCACTGCGGAGGAGGCCAAACTCCCCGCACGTAACGCACCGCCCAGCCCCATCTACAAACACCCGCTCCAGAAACTCCGCTAGCCCCCAAAGGCCTAAGCAACCAATTTGATAGAGATAGGCCCGGCGGGTCTCGAGGGGCTCGCCCCAGCCACCTACCAGCCATGTCTCTCTACGCCGCGAAGCGGCTCCCGAGCCCCTCACGGCAGACCGCCCATTACCAGACACGTAAGAGTTACTAGACCTAACCCGCCCACCGGGCAATTATAAGATACATACACATATATAAATCTTTCCAACGACATCGCCATATATAAAGATACGAGACAAATTATAAATAAGACAAAGCTATAAAACACGTCAAAGCTCTGCACTGCGAGCCGGTGTCGGCTGGACCCCATGCCAAACTCTTTAAACACTCCAGGCGGAGGTGTACGTGCCCACGTGGAATACCCACCGCGTCCTTGTGGACAAGGCCTGGCCCGAGAGCCTCCCCAGAGGCGAGCTGTACAGAGGCGTCATGAGGGGCGTCGTGGAGCCCGACGTAGAGGAGGACAGGGTATACGTGGAGAGATGCAGAAGGGGGAGGTGCCGCAGGTCGGAGGCCAGGCCAGCACATCACAAGCCCCAGCCCGGCCTGGTCGAGTACTACTACAACCTAGCCCACTACCACCGGGCCCGCGGCGATCTGTACAACGCAGGCAGGGCCCTCGGCAGGGCGTTGCACTACGTCCACGACGGCGCTGTCAAAACCAGAAAGTGGCTCATCCTAGACGTACACGACGAAGTTGAGCAGAGGATGGATGCGCTAGCCGCAGAGCTACCCCACATATGCAGAGAGGCGAAGCCCGGCAGATCCAACAACCCGGTAAACGCCCTCTGCCACGCCTACCAACAGACAAAAACCCTCCTAGCCAGATTCGCCCAGGAAGCCGTCACCCCCGACGCGGCCCGCGCCTACCGCCGCCGCGGACTAAAGAAGAAAATCTACCTAGCCCTAGCCGGCGCCGCCGCAGCCGCCGCGGGCGTCGCCTTGGCCACACACGCCACCCTACTCCTCACCTTGATAGGAGGCGCCGCGTCGCTAGCCGCCCTCGCCTGGACCCCCCGCGACTACATCATCGCCATGCGCGGAGGAGCCCTATGCCTAAAACCAAGGCGGGCAAAACCCGCGATGACTTGCGAAGGCCCACCAAACGCTTATGTCTGAGATTTTTTCTAGCGTCCTATCTGTTGCCGAACTTCTACATAAATTACGACATCTGGGTTATGATTTAGTCATTAGATGTTGTATTCAAATACTAACAATCTATATAATCATCATCTATATACCATTTATTGCAAGTTTTATTGCAAGCCTCTTACCATTCAAAGTAGAACTTCCAACTTTGCTAGTTGAAATCCCCCCATGTGTAGGAAGATTGCTCCTCGTGCCTGTGGCGTTTGCTTTAGCCTACACCATATGGTATGTCTGGGAGGGTGAAACTAAGTTTATGATTTCTGGTGACTTTATTAAAGAAATTATTGAGAAAATTATTAAGAGTGGTATTCTAAGTTACGAAAAAGCTCTTGAAATACTAGGTGAAAAATATGCACATAATTTGAAAGGCATGTGGTTAAAGTTCCTTCTCATCCTCATATTGTATTACGGCTCGCTGATAGACTTATTCTTAGTGGTGCACAAATTTTGGTACCCAATACTCAGCATCGATGTGGCGAGCCATCTTAAGCCACTACTAGTTACTATATGGGTTGTGTTACCTTTAATACTTAGTAAATACCCACTAATCTCCCCACATGCTATCGCCTTAGCGCGCGGCGTTCTAAAAGCTCGAATACCTAATTTTCCGGAATTACTCATTAGGTTCGCGGCGCTATACGCACCCGTGGCTATCACTCCACGCTTACCAAAAGATAAGGTAGAGATCATAGTCATTACATCTGAGCCTATCGATGTGAGGTGTTACGGTATGCCGCAGGGTGATGTCAATCATTTATGTAAAGCTATAAGAAATAGCGATAAGATAAGGAGAGGGCTCTTCGCCAGCCGCGTCTTAGCCAAGTTACTGGAGGGGTACAGAGGCCTTGACGTGCGGATACTTGAGAAGAAAAGCATTGATCTATTAATCGGGGGAATTATGTCTATAACGGGGTTAAATGAAATCCCACAGATAAAGTGTAGTGAAATGGGGGATTACCTCTCCCATCAGGTTAGCAAAAATTGTCTCATAAGGGGAATTGCTAACTCGCTTCAAAGGAGTTACGCCAGCATGGAAGAGTTTCTTGCCATTTTCAAAGTAGTGATTGACACCAGGATACCTATGACAATTCCAGCGGAAAGGACTAGGACGCGCATGCCAGATGTGTTAGGGGAAAGGCTGTGTTTTTGCGAGCTGTATAGTAGCGACTCTAAAGGGGGACAGGAACATATAACTCTAATAGGCCTAATAACTTGGGGAAAGGCTACAGAGAAGGTGAAAGAGCTTCTTACCTACGTAGAGATAAAAGCCGCCGGAATTAATCAGGCTAGTTAGTTCTCGAGCTCGGAGTTCCCCCAACCGCGAGGAAGTTCTCCGTTCACCCTCCCCCTTTTGAAGGTTTCTACCGTTTTTGAAATTGCGCGCTATGTTTCAATAAGTGCTATTTTACAGAATTAAACCTAATGGGGGGAGTGCCCCGGCCGGGATTTGAACCCGGGTCACGGGCTCGAGAGGCCCGCATCCTTGACCGGGCTAGACTACCGGTTGGAGCGGCCGGCACGCCGCGGCTCCCCGATTCTTCGCCGGGGCTGAGTTGCCTATTTTGGTTATTTATAAGCTTTTTCTTGGCGCTCATCTGATGACTTGTAATTCGGCTGGGACGCCGTTCAAGAGATGCGTTATGCCTCACTATACTGAGCGTTTCTAGCGCTACGGAAATTTTTACATGGTTGACACTTCTTCAACCGGATTGAGTAAGGGGGCGACTGCACACGGCGCTATCAGAAGAAACTGATGCTTTTTGGCTGTCCTGCGCTTAGTTCTATTCTGATGTAGTTGCTTTGTAGCTGGCCGAATTTGCTCTGTATCTGCCGGAGCCATGAGTTCACTACAGTTATTTTGTCAAGCGGGTATGTGAGCAGTATCACTGGGTTTTTGGTGTTTGTGGGGAGTGTGTCTATGTAGTCTTCTGGGTTTATGGGGGTGTTGTAGATGGGGATGGGTAGTATGTACACTGGCTTCTCCCCGGCGTCTAGTGCTATCTGCCTAGCCACGGCGTCTGGAAGCGCCACCCCGGGCTGGTAAGCCACGACGTAGACATAGGCATCGCCATACAGCCGAGGCACCCCCCGCGAAACAGACCCGTTAAAGAAGACATAAGCAGTAGACACCCCAACAACGTCGCTAAAACTTGAAGAGCCACTAGAGCCAGGTGGGGGTAGAGGTTGAGGAGGTGGTGTCCAAAGTATATAGCCGATTTCGGCGAATACCAGTATGGCGAGGCTTGCGATAAGCAAGGCTCCTGCGGTCTTGGCCAGGGCTTCTCTGGTTTTTATGAGGGCTATGCTGGTGAGGACCAGGCCCGCGAGCGCGGCTAGGCTCAGTGGGAGGGTTAGTAGGAGTTTTTGAAATAGATCTAGTGGAGTGGAGAGCACAAACACAGCTAGCAACACGCCAGCTAGGTAGAGGACGGCGCCTGCTCTGCCGTAGCCCCTCAGACCCAGCGCCAGGAGGACGAAGCCAGCTACAAAAATCACCCCGGCCAGTAGCGCGGCCGCCAAGGCCGCCGACGTTGCGACGCCCGACGGCGAGCTCAGCAACACGCCCACAACCACGACCAGGCCCAGGACGAAGCCTGTGATAATTGCCAGCGACCCAAGCTTGACGTAGTTCGCCATATTGTCTATAAAATAATTATTTTAAAAATGTAGCTACAATACGTAGTGGATCAATTTGATGACTGTTTTTCAAGAGCTTTTGCAGAGCTAGACAGCGTATTGGCTAAGGTACACATTTTGGAAGATTGGCAGTTGATTAGTAGAGTGGCGTCGGTAATCTGGACTTTTATCGAGGAGGGGAGGGAAAAGGGGTGCGACGGAGCCTCTGCGGCTAGGTACTACCTGGCGAAGGCGTTGAGAGAGGCCGGGGTGGATCTGTATAAGCCGTACTATGCATACCTCCACGGCACGAGGGAAGACGTTGTCGAGGTGCTTCGCGACATATTTCCAAATCTTGTAGACGTTAGGGGACACGCGCCCGCGTCGCCGAGGAGGACTGCGCGTAGCGAGCAACCCAGTCTGCATGCCGCTGAGGAGGGGCCAAAAGGGGGCTTTGCCCCCGACTGTTTTGCCAAGGCTTTCATGGAGCTTGGGGAGGTCATGGCCAAGGCGCATCTACTAGACGACTGGCAGTTAGTCAGCAGGATTACACACGTCGTCTATACATTCATTGAAGAGGGGAAGGAAAACGGATGTGACGGAGCGTCAGCCGCCTTGACTTACATAACAGAGGCCCTGGAGAGGGCGGGCATAGACAGGTTCAAAACCTACCGCGCCTACCTCCACGGCACGAGGGAAGACGTGTTAAGGGTGGTGCGGCAGATCTTCCCCTACCTTGCTGAGATTAGGCGGCCCTACGCGGTGGCTGAAGTAGAGAGGCCTTCGCCTCCGCACCGATGGCGCCAGCTAGAGAGGGTGCGGGCACCAGCCTCCCGGCCCGCGTCCCTGGCCGCCAGCGCAAAGCCTCCGTGGAAACCAAGAGGTAGAAAAGCAGTTGGCAGAGCTGTAGCGGCGCTTGCCGCACTCATTATCGCTGTCGCCGTGTTGCACAGCTACTCGGAGATTATAAGCCTAGTACTGCACAAGCCTGCAAATGTAGAAACTTTATACTCTTCAAGAGGCTTGTCGACTGAGTTAAGCAGGTCCTCTGTTCCTCTAACATATACCACTAGCCAAATATCCATAGTGTATACAACCACTACTACATCATTGACGCATTTCACCACTCATTCCTCCTTCACTACATGGCAGATTACAACTTCAGCTATCACTTCACGAGAAATAGAGGGGCTTGACGACGCCGCCGGCTTCATCAGCGCGGCGGTGGAGGCTATTAACAATGAGCGCGCCGCTCTAGGCATACCGCCGGCGACGCCGACGGTGCTGAAGGCGGCGGAGTTCAAGGCCCGGTACATGGCGCAGAACAACCACCTCTCCCACTACGACAAGGAGGGGAGGCACCCAATTTACTACTACACAAAGCTAGACGGCGGACTCTACGCGGTGGAAGAAAACGGCTTCGCCTGTTTTGGCTGTTCTGTCTCTGCCAAGTGGGGGAGGGAGATGGTGAGGGAGATGGTTCATAACGACGCTTTATCTCTCTGGGGCCACAGAGACTCCATCCTCAATCCCTGCCACAACCGTGTAGCAGTGGCGGTTGCGAGGAACGGCACCAGCGTATATGCTGTGGTTTACATGGTGGGGGAGTGGGCCCAATGGGTGGAGGGACCTCTCTATAGAGATGGCGTGTTCCACGTCAAGGGATACGTCAAGCTTCCCCCACCTGAAAAACTATATGATGGCAGATCGCTCTACCCAGTCGTAATCCATTGCGACAAACCTAATCCGGATTACTACTGGAGGCATTCCTACAGCACGGGTGAGATCTGCGCCGGTGTACTCCCCCAGAATGTAGGGCAATACCCAAACATACAGACAATATACGCCGATGTATATACTGTCGTAAAATCTGGCGATAGTTGGCTCATTGATTTAAAGTTTAGGTATAAGCCACCTCCTGGCACCATAGCTACGGTTATCATCTACGCCGGCTCCACCGGCGTTAAGTGGAGTCCCATGGCACCTTGGGGAGAGGGCAGATTGAAATACTGCAGAGTGTTGAACTACGTTATAGAGGGATAGACCATTTCATGCTTAATTATGTCTAGTACGCTATAAATCTTCATGTTTTTAGAAATTTATGTTTATTGCTCTCCGAGCAATCTAGCGAAATAATTATTAATGAAGGCAATCTTTTAAGCCAAAATGCTACCTTAATATAATGTCTTGTCTGCCTAGCTCTGGCGACCAGTATTTGATTAGTGCTGTGGCTAGGTGGAGGGGCGGCGTCCCCGACTTCTCGGAACTTTCTTACATCGCAAGGCTCTACATCGAGGAGGCTCTGCGGGAGGGTTGCGGTGTCGATGAGAGGCTGTTGAGCTACATAGCCTCTAGAATCAAGGGCATACTTGATCTAAATCGCGTTAAGGCCTCTGAAGAAGAGGTCCTTAGTGCTGTTAAGACAGCCGCCAGGGCCGGCGTCCTGGCGCCGCGCCCCCACGTCGACGTGCCGAGGGGGAGGGCTGGGCGGAGGCGGGTAGTGCTTTCACATGATGTGTACATAATGCTTCAGTCCTATGTTGGTGGCGGGCCGTGTGCCTATCTAGAAAGAGCTGTGGAGCGGCTTGGGACGGGGGAGGTGGCGGTTTTGCTTAGGAGCTGGGGTGTGGAGGAGACGTGTGACGAGGGGGTGAATAGAGTCCTTAAGGAGCTGGCGCCGTGGGACACAGCCGACTTGGAGCTGGTGGTGGAGGATGGTGAGTTGGTTGTCCCGGGCGCCGCCGTTGTCAACGTCTTGTCCCGCGCCGCGCTTTACCAACCCATCGGCATGGTTTTTGTCGAGGAGGACAAGTGGCGCATCTTCTCGGCAGTGGCTCAGCTGTACGAAAGCGTGAAGAGGTATCCCATATACATCGTAGATTACCAGTGGCAGAACTGGCGGCGATTTACAAGTTTCGACGTGGCGGTGGTGGAGGGCTACGCCGTGGATATGTCGGCGGAGGGCTTGGGGGAGGGGTGCGGCGTCGCCTACAAGACGTACTCCCCGGCGGTTTTCGCCCACGAGCTTATCCACTGCGCCCAGCAGGCCGAGGGCAGAGTGGCCGACAGAGCCGCCATGGAGCTGGAGGCTCATTCAGTAGAGAGGCTGGTGATGCTGGCGATGGGGGGCGACGAAACCGCCCGGAAAATTGCCGAGGCTGTAAGAGGAGGCATGGGTTCCTACATAGCTTCGATGACTGTGGACGGGGTGAGAGAGGCTTTTGCTGGCTCGGGGGTGGATATCGCCGCGCTTAACTACACATTGGAGGGGGTCAGCCTCAAGGCAATCCCAGCATGGGCGCAGTACTACCGAGGGCTTGGGGAGTTGCCCCCAGGTCTCACCATGCTCCACAACATAGTCCATCTATACGCCGAGAGGAGATCTCCACTACTGGCAGACGTCCTCCTAAGACTCTTCTCTAGGCGGATCGGCGGGGCGAGGCCGAGAGCGGCCCGCGGAGTTGACTTGTCTCGCGACGTGGATTTCCTGCGTGAGTACGCCTACTTTGCCGCTCAGTACCAGAGGGGGAGGCTACTCCCTGCCCACGTGGCTTCGCTGACGTGGCTTGGCTTCTCAAAGGCGCTGAGAGAGCTCGACGATTATGAAAAAGCCAAGAGTTACGTAGCCGCTGTGCTTAGGGAGAAGCTGAAGTACACAGCCACCGCAGTAGACATAGACACTAGAGAAATAAAGCCCCCAGAAATACTCGACATACTAAGGGACATACCGCAACTTAGTCAACAGCTGAGTAGAGTCCAGCAAGATTCTAAACACACTAGCAAGGAGTCGTCCACTCTCCATCTACATGCGCAGAGCCAGCACCCTCGCGGCGACGGAGATGAAGTAGTGGAGCTAACTGTTGCCGACGTTGAGCCACACCACGTGGGCGGCAACGTGGTGTTGATACCCTCTTACATAATGGAGAAGCTGAAAATCAGGCCCGGCGATTACGTGGCTATCGCTGGAAAAAAGGTCGTCTATGCGCAAGCTCAGAAAGCCTATACTAGCGACGAAGGTAGAGAAGTCATTAGAATGGACTACGTTATGAGACAAAACCTAGGAGTCAAAATTAGCGACACGGTTAAAGTGAAAAGGGCCGTCTTGGGGCCCGCCGTAAAAGTCGTGCTGGTGCAAAAGGGACTTGGCGCGGTAGATGCCGAGTCTATAAGAGATGTGTTGCTTGGCAAGGCGGTGTATCTAAATCAAAAGATAGAAATCCCGTTTCGAGGCGGAGCGTTTAGGTTCTTAGTAACGCACGTGGAGCCTAACCCGGCATACGTCTCGCATAACACAGAAATTGTTATTCAAAAGGAAGAGGCAGTTGCTGGAAAGCAAGCTGATAAAGCACTAGAAGTCGCCGACGCCTCTGCTGAGGCCAAGGAGCCGCCTGACCATTTCCTAATGGTTGCCGATGCCAGACCTCGGGATGTCGGCCGCTCTATTGTGAGGGTTCCTGTTAGGGTGATGAAGAAGTTGGGGATTGAGCCTGGGGATTATGTGGAGATTATTGGGAGGAAGTCTGCCTACGCCCAGGTGTGGCCCGCCTACCCCGAAGACGAGGACAAGGAAGTTATTAGAATGGACGGTATTATTAGACAAAACGCGGGGGTGGGGATAGGCGACACAGTCAAGGTGAGGAAGGCTGTGCTTAAAGCCGCCCAGAGAGTGGTGCTAGCCCCCACAGAGCCGGTACGGGTAGACCCCGAATACCTCAAAAAACAGATACTACTAGGCAAGCCAGTAGCCAGAGGACAAGCCATAGACGTACCCTTCTACGGAGGCGCCATTAGATTCGTAGTAGTCCATGTGTACCCAGATCCAGCATATATCTCAATTGATACCCAAATTAATGTACAAGATGGGGAAAGAGATATAAGATAACCTGGTAAAGGGAGGTTTCAAACCTGATAAAACCTCAAATTCCACAACATATGTAAAGACAAAAATTACTGAGGGCCACCAAAGCCAAACAGCGGAGAAAACAAGGGGCTAGTTGATGAATTGATGAAAGGGGATCGGCTGTCTTATTCCTTGCAATATCCTTAGTGCAAATCACTCTAACCATGTTTTACTCAAGTTATTTGTTGAGTTGGGAGATTTCCTCACCTCGCTAGCGGCGCCATTTTATCTACTTGTGACTAAAAGAGATGAGGGGTCTATTAAATCAGCCTCTATAGGTGTGGCGGGTGCCGTGACTAAATCAACAATACAAAACTTAGAATAGAAGTTCGTAGCATCTAAGTTAGAGCTATATATGCTTTTTGAGAATTTGCGTCCGTTAGGAGGCCTAGGTCTCTTAGGACGGTTTCAGCCGCCGAGACGTCTTCGTCGGTTATCCACGGCTTGATGAGTTTGAGGTGTCTACGCGCCGCCTCTAGATCTTTTTTGAATTGGAGTAGCCAGTCGAGGGTTGAGGCTGTGGCTAGGGTGCGGATGTCCACCTCGCCCAGATAGTTAACCCACTTTTCAAGCTCTTGGCAGCGGCACTGCGCCGCCAGCTCTTCGATAAACTTGTCGCCTTTCCTCGCCAGCCACATGTAGTCGTCTGCTAGCTCACGTGAGTAGGGTCCGTGGAGGTATGGCCCAAATACGTAGCCTTTCACAAGCCCCAGCCTCTGTAGGAAGTACACTACCTTCTGCACCGCAACCCTAGTCTCAAAGCCCAGGTCCCCCTCGTCTAGCAACTCGGCCGCGGTGATTCCCAGAGCCCAAATTGTGTAAGATACATGTATCACCTTTTCCACATACCCACTGGGAGGTGGTGTTATATATCTTGGCGCCTGAGGCAAGCCCGCCCTCTGCGCAACTCAATTGCCAGCAACACCGCTTCTGCCATCCCGGAGCGTATGTGGACTGCGGCGTCGCGCCGCGGGTCTACCGCCGGCGCCCCGGTTGTGGGTAACGTATTAATACTGATGTGCGATTTTGCTTATGAGGATTGTTACGAAGTATTTGGAGGGGGCGCCGCTGGTGACTTCGTATATTCTCGACGTGGGTGGGGTGAGGGTGGTGGTCGACCCAGGCCCCGCCTCTCTACACGAGCCTCTGGACGTGGACGCTGTGGTTTGTACCCACATACACCTCGACCACTGCGGCTCGGCGGGCCACATAGGCAAGCCGACGTACGTCCACGAGCGGTATGTGAAGCATGTGGTTGACCCCTCCAAGCTGTACGAGTCGAGCAGATCCGTGCTGGGGGTGTTTGCGGAGAAGTTCGGCAGGCCTCTGCCTAATGGGCAGGCGGTGGGCGTGGCCGACGGGGCGAGGCTTTTCGACGCGTTTGACGCGTTTCACACGCCGGGGCACGCGCCTCACCACGTGATGTACTTCTACAGGGATGGGAAAATCCTCTTCACGGGGGACGGCGGGGGGGTGTACATCTCAGAGCTGGGCGTGGTTATACCCACCACGCCCCCGCCCTTTAGGCTGGATGCCTACCTCCAGTCGCTGAGCCGCGTCATGGGCCTCGGCGCAGAGGCGGTGTGCTTCCCGCACTACGGCTGTACGAGGGATGTGGAGGTTTTGAGGAGGCACGTGGAGCAGGTGAAGTCGTGGGTGGAGGCGCTGGAGGGGAGGCTGGACCTCTCAGTCGACGAGGCGTTGCGGATGTTGGCGAGGGTGGATGAAAACGTCGCGAAGGTGCTGGAGGTGGGGGGCCTCTACCTAGAGTTCTACCTGAGGTTCACGGTGCTGGGCTTCTTGGAGTATCTACGCGGCGTGGGAAAGCCGGGGTGAGCGCTACCTACTCTCTTCTTCGTAGGCCTTGGCCACGGCTAGCAGAACCTCCTCGTCTCTGGCGGCTATCTGGAGGCCTACGGGTAGGCCGGAGGTGGGGGCCGGCACGGAGATGGCGGGGTGGCCGGTGAGGTTGAAGAGCTCCGTATAGGCGAGGAGCTTCGGCCTCACCGCTATGGAGGCGGCTTCCTCAATCTCAACTGCCTCGGTGGCGGTGGTGGGGGTGACCACGACGTCGTATTTCTTGAAGAGAGTTTCGAAAAATCTGACGGCCTCCTCCTTTACCCTCTTCGCGGTGACGTAGGCCACGGCGGGGAGGGCGGCGCCTGCGCTTAAGAGGACGGCGACGTCGCGGCCCATCTGCTCCGCCGAGCTCCTCAAGTAGTCGTAGTAATTCGCGGCGGCTTCTGAGAGGAGTATCGCGGCGCGGGCCGCCGAGTACCTCCCCGCGTCTATAAAGACCTCGTCCCGCAGGCCCCCCACGGCCTCGAGGGCGGCGACGGCCCTCCAGAACGCCTTCTCTACGTGCCGGGTGTTTTCCGTGATCCCCATCAAGACGGCGAATCTAAACCTCTTGGGAGTGGGGAGCTCCCGGGGCCCCCAGCCCGCCGCCGCCAGCACGCTTACAAGGTCGGCAACTGTCTTTGTGATGAAGCCGATGTGGTCCAGGGACTGGGCTAGGGGGAGGACGCCTTCGGTGGGTATTTTGCCGTAGGGCGGCTTGTAGCCCACTACTCCGCAGAGGGCGGCCGGTATCCTGACAGACCCCCCGGTGTCTGTCCCAATGCCCAGGTCGGCCATCCCGGCGGCCACAGCCCCGGCGCTGCCGCCGCTGGACCCGCCGGTTATGCGGCTGGGGTCGTGCGGGTTTCTGGTGGGGCCGAAGTGGGGGTTGAGATTGGTGGCGCCTAGGGCCAGCTCGTGCATATTAGTCTTGCCGATAACCACGGCCCCTTCGGCCATCAGCCTCCTGACCACCGGCGCCGTCTTGTCAGAAACCCTCTTCATATACGGCGCCCCGTTTGTGATGGGCATCCCCGCAATCTCGATGTTGTCCTTGACGGCGACGGCGAGGCCGCACAGCGCCCCGCATCTACCAGCCCTCTGCAGAGACTCCAGCTCCCGCGCCGCCCCCTCGTTTAGGTAGATAAAGTAGTTCAAGTCGGCGCGCCGCCTAGCCTCCGCTATCTTCCTCTCCACCTCGCTCATACCAGCTGTAGACCTCTCAAAATCTTCTCCACCTGTCTCTTGACCTCCTCGGCGTTGACAACCGGGATGTTGAGGCTACGAAGCAATGCCTCCACGTAGTCCATAGATAGGCCTCAGTGCGGGTTTTTAACTATACGATTAATATAAAAATCAACACGGCCCACACACGCCGGAAGGGCGGCGGATGAGGACGGGGCGCGCGGGACTTGAGGCAGTTCTCATATGTCAAGCAACTCAGCGAATTAACATGGTGAGGGGACGACGCGCTTCAAGCCTCCCCCCGTTGTGGAGTGGGCAAATTTCCCGCGGCGGGGCTCGCAGACGAGAGGAGGTGCTCAGACATATGTGGCTGTGCCGGGGAAATGAGTGCCATATGCCTATAATCGATGTGTCCACCCCTATAGCCCCACCAAGCCGCTTATACCAGCCTGAGAGACGAGAAAGCCTAAAGTAGGAAAAAGAGTGACGATTTAACGTCTAGAGCCTCTGTGTAGTAGGAGGGCGGCGGCCGCTAGTGTGGCCACTGCGGCAAGTGCTGTTAGGAGGCTTTGGCGTTCTCCGGGGCCGCCTCCGCCTGCGGGGGCTAGGCGTGGGATGTACCTCTCGCTGGGTACAAACACCACGGCGACGCCGCAGAGCTCCCTCTCCCGTAGATACCTAGCCACAGACTTAACCGTTTCCTCGTCCGGCTTCCCTACATAGTAGGCCACGTCGCCAAAACGGCCAAAGATCGTGATGGAAACCAGGCCGTGTGCAGGCGCGCCGAGGCCGGGCACCGAGTCCACAGTCTTATTCCCTTCAAAAGCCCTAACTCTAGGCAGATCCACCACGACTACAGATATGTTATATACGGCGGCCACCTTCTCCAGCTCTTTTAAAACCTCCCCCCTCCCGCCCAGCCTGACAAAGGCGACTACAGTGCCGCTGTTCGCCTTGTCTACAGGCGGCTTGCCGGAGCCGGGACCTACTCCCAAAACCTCGACGCCGGCTCTCCTCAGCGCCTCCTCCACCGCATTCAGCCCGTCGCCCAGCATGTAGAGGCTGAGGTTAACAAGGGCATTCCACTGCTCTATAGTTGCATTCTCCTCCGATCTTATGCCGAGCGCCTCCCTAGCCTTTTTGCGAATAGGGCTGTCGTACCTCTCCACAAGGCCAGCTTCCTCAAGCCACTTGTGGAGATTAACGTAGTCGTCTAGCGGCGCCGTAAATATGTAGGAGGGGCCGCAAGCCGTCTCAACCTCAACCACATACCTAGACATGTCTACATACAACACACCCGCGCCGAGCAACACGCCACCCAAAACCAACAAAACCAAAAACCTCATCTCCACCCCACTACGCCGAGAGCTTGATTAACAGCATCAACACTACGGAAGAAGAAATTATCACAGCCATACTCCTCACTCCCTCCCGCGCCGTAAATGACCTGCAACACTTCCCAGTGCCTATGCTGTAGGGAACTCCGGTTGCCGCGGAAATTATTTGATACATTTCTTCCAGACATATAATCTTGATAATATTCTACGGTATAAACTTGACTCAATACGAATCGTATTCGTCTCGCTATTTGCTATATGATCGCAGATGCGGCCATCTCAGTCACGCATGGGGGGGGGGTGTTCGGTTGGGGTAGATAGCCTCGTGAAGATGTAGTGGATCCGACGCCCCCCGACAGGATGTAAAATCCGCGCCTACCGGCGAATCTGACCCTCGCAGATAGATTCCTCCAGCACAACCCAGCGCTCCGCTCTGGAATTCTGCGACAGCGGCGTTGCGAATGCGCAGTCACTTCTGTGGTATACGGGGGAAGGGGAGAAGGAGGGTTAAAAAAGATTTTAGGTTTACTTCTTGCCTACTAGCTCGTTTCTTATCTCTCCTAGCCTTTTCTCCACCTTTTCCTTATCTATGCCGCAGACTATGTACACAGTGGCGTTTCTAGACGTGACCTTCTCCACCGTGCCTAGCCAGAAGCTGTACTCAACGCCGCGTACCCTCAGCGTAGCTGACTCTACGCCGCCCGACCCTATCGCCGTTACGTTATGCTCCTCTATCAGTACGGACGTACTTGCCAGACCCGCACCTCCCTCCGGCCTGTGGAAGTATATGGAGTAGATGTAGCCGTCTTTATCCGCTCTTATACCCCCCGCGACGTATGCCCTCACGGGGTCTGAGTAGTCCTTTCTAATTTTCTCCGGTAGCTCTTCTATGTCTTTGATAGGCGACGTTATGATGTCGCCCTTCTTATAGTACGCCCCCTTGCCGTAGATCTTCATGCCGCAGAGCTCCCACCTCGAGGTCTTGGTGCCGTTTTCAGGCGTTATGAAGAGGCGGAGCTCCTCCAGCTCGCCGATGGGAGGCTCGGGAGCCTGGGGCTGTAGATAGCCAGAGGCGTATATGGCAACGAACACAACAGCGACGACGGCGATTAACAACACCGCGGTTCTCATACTGTCCACGAGACGTCGTATGCGTATGCCATATAGGTACATGGATACGACGGCCACTCGTCCTTCCAGTAGTTGGTTCTCGCGGCGTATACCACCCTCACGCTTCCGGGCGAGGGATCTACGTAGGCAGCCGCCGCGAATTTCCAAGCCCATGCGCTGTCTGAATATAAACCGCCCGTAGCCAGCGCCCTATCCCACATGGTCCTCGTGGTGGTGAGGGCAGACACTCTAGTTTCGTTCTTTGTGATCAAATCTTCCCATGAGTATTTGATACCGATTTGAACATTTCCCAGTATTACATAGACTTCGAACGACTGCCATTTTCTCGACGTGTCGTCTATTGTCCTCCCGGGCACCGGAGCGTAGTATGTGCCTAGAAGCCCGGAGTATAGGGCATTTGAAGACATAAGATCTATCCTGACGTCTTGCATTGTGGCGCCGCATCTGTCGTTGACTCCCGAGGCGGTTACTCTCCATCCAGCTAACTCATTGGGATCTGTATGCACAGCCATTACAAATATCCACGGATACATCTTCATCCCGTTCACGTAGTTATAGTACTGGGTCTGTAAACAAACTCCATAATCAATTTTCATATAATTCCCATAGGAGTCATACCGCTCTTTATTTACTATGTATATATTATTGCAGTTCTGCCAAGTGTCCGCATATAGCTGGGCCGCGCTGAGCGCTAAGATTACGAGCGCAATTATCCGCATTGCAACAACTTTAACTCTACTGGAACTATTTCTATCTGATCCGTGGTGTTTCACGACAGCTTTTGAAAGTTATCTGTAATAAATTTGACTCAATACGAATCGTATTCGCATTGCCGTCCATCATCAGTTTCTTCAGCATCACGATTGCAGGTTGCCCGGGCCACTTCTACGTTAAAAATGGGGGCCGTGTAGGCCTTGATAGGGCGACTGCAAACCCCGCTCTTTAGGGCGGGGTAAGGTTTTTAGCAAGCTTCAATTTAGACGTGGCGGCAACGGGGTCTGCCGCGGTGCCGCTTCTGCTGGACGGCAACCAGTTCCTTAACTTTCTTGTGCTTAAAAGGGCGTATAGGAGGGCGAAGAGGGCCGTGGTGGAGTACCTAGTCCAGAACTACGGCGGGAGAAGAGCCAGCTACTTCAGCATATGGCACGAGGCGAGGAGGCCGTGAGTCGGCTCGGCCCCCCTTCGCCTACCAGCAATAAACAGTGAAAAATGCGGTCGAGACCTACAACGCCTGGGTTGAAACTGGAGGGAAGCCCCCGGAGGTGAGGCGTGTGGCGCCATACGTTGTCGAAACCGCGTAGCACCTCAGCTCCCTCACGGAGGTGTCCATACGCCTCATGTCTGGGAGGCACGCCGCGGAGCTCTGGCCCCACATGCGGTTCTGGAAATTCGAGTGGCTTGTCAGAATGGGCAAGGCCGAGAGATCGTCGACGATTAGGTTAAGAAGAGTGAAGCACAGGTTATATGCTATCTTCACCTACGAAATGGAGCCCAGGGAGCCGAAAGAGCCCGCCGTGCCGGGCCGGCCCCATGACCCCGCCAAGGGGAAGAGGGCGTCTATGACCCGCCCCGAGCGCCGGGGAGCGGGGTGGGTCAGACATATCTAGCGTCTCTTTCTTACCGCGTCGCTGAGGTTTATGCCGGCTAGCGTTTTTACCACCTCTTCAAGTTTTAGTAGGGCGGCTTGCCCCTCTTTTGTTAGGTGCCATCTGCCGTCTACGCTGGCCACCAAGCCTCTCTGCGCCAGGTGGGTTAGGTACTGGAGAGCCTTTTCGTAGCTTGTCCTAGCCGCGGCGGCTACGCTGGCGGTTGGCAGAGGGCTTTGGCTAAGGACGTGTAGAATCCTAGCCGCCGTGTATACGTCAGGTAAGAATTTCCTTCGCCCTTCCATAAACCTCTCTCAGCTTTACATAAGACTCGACATAGGCGGAGACCCCCCTAAAAACAAACGCGGAGAGCGTAGCCGCGCTGGCGAAGGCGACGTATAGAAGAGGGCCTTGCCACATCCCCAACACGACGCCGCCGCCGACCACCAGCGGCACAGCCCGCCCGTCTGACGTGGTGGCGACAGTCACGGTTGCCCCTATAGACGCTAACAAGTAGCTTTCGTAAAGGGCGTATGCCAAAGCCACCGCCATGACGGCCAAGGCGAAGCGTCTAGCTAAAGGCGCCGCGATGCAGACATCGCCGTGGTTCGCAAAGAGGCTCGCCGCTTTTAGTACCCCCAACACGCTACGCTCCACCCGCCAGACGCGGCCGAGGGCCGCGGCTACGGCAAGGCCAGCCGCCAGCACCACCGCCAGCCTGATCCCCCACAGACCTAGATACGCCAAAAACGCCGCAAGCCACAGCCACGCCGCTGAGGCGACATATGAGGCAAAGCCGCCTACGCACATCCTATACGCCTTAAATACGTCTACCATATATACAACGTCGCCGTGCCGCTGTAGCTCACCGAGCTGGAGGAGGGGTTGTAGACGAGGATGTATACATCCCTAGTCCAGTCCACAGAATACGAGACGTAGAGGCGACCGGAGGTGGAGCAACTATACTCCCCCTTGAAGTCATCGGCATACACGTACCCGGCGCACAACTCTCCGCCCTTGAAATCTAGCGAAATTGTGACAGCGGTTACGCTACTATAAGGCCCGTAGAGCCGCGACGCTGACGCGCTTAAGGTTCCGGAGATAGGCACTTCAACCCTCGTGACGTCTGGCTCTGCCGCTATTATTAAAAATGTCAAGACGATAAACAACAGCAATATCCTACTCATATGGAAAGGATAAGAACGAATATATAAGTTGCTACGTCCATTTGTAGGGATAGGAATACGATTCGTATTGAGTATGGAAAAAACTAGTTTTAGGGGGTCTGCCTTCTGCGCCGGGCTTTCGCCGCCAAGACGCCCATCGCCGCTAGGGCGGCTGTGGACGCGAGGACTGCGGCCGCGGCGGGGCTCCACGTGCTCCCCTCCACTGCCCCTACGCCGTGTGCCTCGTCTAAATACGCCGCGCCGACAGAGGCGAGCCATTCCTCAGGATCCCGGGGCGGGTCGGGGTATAGGGGCGAATAGCCTATGATTTCTGCCAAGAACTTGAAGGGCCCCACGCCGCATCCCACCTCTAGTATGAAGGGGTAGCCTCCCGCCTCCTCGGCAATTTTAGCAACGGCCTCGGCAAGCTCCGTCTTGTTCATCCCGCGGCAGACAGATTTGGCAAACCCCACACTAACCGTCGGGACGCCCCAGTCGCCTTTTTCAGACACAGCCCCTATCGACGCGGCGCTCCACTCAAGCAGAGAGAGAAGGAGTACTAGCTCTCTTCTCGTCTCTGTGTCGTTTATATCTAGATCCCCGCCGCATTTAATACGCTGGAGCTTGTCAGATTCTTTTATTATCCTCTCTACGTGCTCCCGCCTCTCTTCACACAGCTGTCTGAATAGGGCTAGGTTTATCTTGTCGGTGATCTTCCTCGTCTCGTTTCCCCACCTCGTGTTATAGAGTCTCTTCAGCACCATGTCGAGGTACTTCGTGGCGTTCTCCGGCCTCCTGTCTGCCCACGGCACTACTACCACGACTATGGTGGCGTTGACCGGCTTAAGTTCGCTCGGCCTCTTTTTAACCACGGCGTAGGCCACCGGCGGCTTGTGGGAAAAGACGCCGGTGCTCAAGGCGTCTGGGAACAACTCGTCCACCACCCCCTTGAGCCAGTAGGAGAGGCGTGGATCTGTGTAGTTAAACACAGCCCCCATATACGACTTCGCCGCGCCCTCCAAGCCGCCTATGACCAGCCAGATGCCCTCCGGAGACTTAGGCTCGATGATTAAGTAATTCCCCGCCGCCGTTATGTTGAAGTCGTCTGGAAACACCAACACAGGCGGCGCCGCCAGTGCAAATAACGCCAGTAGGAGCGAGACGAAAAGAGATCTCATTACTACGCCTGACTTAATCTTCGTTCTCTTATGCAATAGTAGTATTATCAATGCGGCTGAAATTGCCAACAGCGCTATTGGCCATATATAGATACCCGATATGACGTTCATATTGGCGTCATTCACATCTGAGGTCGGAGCCACGGTGGCGTTTTCCCCGCGCCCCTGGGGGGCGGCGGCAGTCGCCTCGCCTATAGATGCGGTTCGCAATAGAAATAGCTTGTCTGTAAAGTACACCACAGGATATCTACACGGCACGATCTCTCTGACTCGTGTCGCAACTTTATCGGCCTCTTCCTCAGTGGCGTTAAAGATTGTGAGAGTTACTATAGGCATATCTAGTATAAACCCAATGCCGAAGTAGACGTCTTTTCCATATCTCTTAACATACTCATTTACCCAAGAGCTCATCATTTCAACAGCTTTTTCACGGCCTTGCCACGGGCCCGGATCTGCGGCGTTGATGTAGTAAATAGTCAGCCCGACGCCTAGTCTTCTACCCCTCTCCGCAATATGGTTCACTAACGACCTGTTACTAAATACGTACACTTCAAGCCATACCTCTGCCCTGCCGCCCTCTTCCTTTAGTCTCCGCAAAACGTCCTCGCTGAGTGTCTCATCTCCGCGAATGTATACCCCCGGCATATTCTTCAACTCACTTATAAAGGACCTTACGAGTGATATTTTAGCAGATTCGTTAACATTCACTGAGGAGACGATGATATATACAGGTAGACCTTGTGTTTTGACTAAATAACAAGTTTTGTTTACAACCACGCCATTGAAGTCATATACGACTTTAATCTGAGGCGCCGCTAATACTATCACTGTTATAATTAGTAAAAATAATACTGATCTCATGACCTATACGTATATAGATATACTTGTAACCTATTTAAAGATTCGTCAATGGGAGTTACATATAGCACTGTAGGATATGCGTATGCGTTGCCGCCCTTTACGATACCAAGTATATTTGCATAATACACAGTCATAAAGTCGATTCTTTGGCTCCACATGTAGAACACAGGGCCTCCGCTATCACCTAGGCAAGCATTTATAGTTCCTCCGCCTCTTTTAATTACTCTATAGACCAAGGCATTGTCCTGCGTTATGTAAAGATCGTAGATAATGAGACTTGAGTCGTATTGGCATCTAAATCCGAGTTTTGAATATCCGCTACCTCCCGGGTCTCGTGGCGCATTAGTCACTGTGTAGTACCAGTTTACGAGCGCGTCTGTCTGGAATCCCACTGAGGAGGTGGCGATCCACGGCTTTACAGTTCTGCTTGATGTTGTTACTTTTATTAGAGCTGCGTCCACCACCGGAGTAGGGCCTGTATAGTAGCTGTCTTTAATCACATCTCCAATATAGTTGCTGTCAGGCGCATTTAAATCTCTGTACGGCTGGTGCACGACGTCTTGATATTGACTATTTGTGCAGTGTCCAGCTGTGAGGTAGCCAAATACCCGCGCCCCGCCTTCGTACCAATACACCGGCGCCCCAAGACTGCAGTACCCATATAGGAAGTACCGATCGGGGGTCTGGTAATAACCTACCTCGATTTGGACACCTCCAGCGAGGTTATCCCACCTATCTGTAAGCGACAGCCCATATACAGACACCGCGAGAAACAACGACACAGCAACTCCCAGCTCACCAAGCCCCGGCGCGCCTTTCCTAAAAGCATCTTTACCAACTAACATTTCCCTCCAAGGCCTCTCACCTCTGAGACGTACACTTTTTTGTATTATACTTTTTAGTAACATGTGATTTTGAAATATTTTATGATATAAATCCGACTCAATACGAATCGTATTCGTATCGTTGTTTATTGTTAGTCTTTCTAGGTGGCTCCACAGCATAAGACGAGGGGTAACGTGCTTGCAGCTCTGAACTCCAAGCGGGGGCTGTCCCTCTCGGGGAGGGCGGCGCTGTGTCTTTGACTGGCTAGACTCGCACGCCGTGGAGGTACAACGCAACTACCCGCCTCCCCATTGCAGATTTCATCTCTACGTAAACGCGGTCTGCCGCTTATGCTCACTGGAGGCGTGTCTGCGGCGATCCTCGGCCGGAGCGTCATACTGCTGACGCGCGCCGCCTCTAAAAAATCTGATGTATTCAAAGTATATCCAAAAAAGTCGCATTTCTAGAAAGCGGTGCCACATATTTAAACCAGCACGCCAGCCAGCCCTCTGCGCCGCGTCCAGCGACGTAGCTGTGGGGGGTCTGGGCCTGAAAGCCTGGGGGCTGGTCTTTTGGATCTTGTTTACGCAGAGTCTCCACTGCGTCGGCTTGCCTCACGGTTGGGAGGGCATCGGCCGCCCCTCGCCGCTGTAAGCACCTCGGCAACGTCGTAGTCGGCACAATCGTCAGCACAAAATAGAGTGGTTCTGCGCTTTACAGCCCCGTCCAGCGCCCTTATAAGTCTACGCACTTAGATGTAGCCGTGTGTGCAAGGCCGGTGCGACGTTGGGTTGAGGTGTGCGGAAGATGCGGCGCCGCTCTGCGGGGGAGGTCCCGTCCGGCAGATGTGGGGCCCTCACCTGAGGCTTAGTTCTGCGCCGGCTTGGCGAGGAGGTGCGCCTGGTGTTTCAACACTCAGAAAGTCCCGGGAAGGTCTGCGGGAAGCTCCGCCTTGCGAGGCGCTTCTAACACATGGCCGGCAGATGGTAGCCGCTCTACCGCCGGCGTCAAGGTGTCGCAGGTGGGCCCTCCTCCCGCCTGCATGAGGTGGCGTAGAAAAGCTTCTCGATGATCCAATTGGCTTGGGACCCCACGTAGTCCACTTTTTTCCTTAGCTCGAAGTCTCTGGGCTCCAGCGCCAGTAGGTCGAGGTACAGCCTCTCGACGGCTTCTTTAAGCCGCCGCGCCGGCTCCACCTCTTTCCTCAACAACTCCTCTGTGGCGGTTCTGCCTAGCTCGCCGGCGATCTCGGCGATGCCCATTAGGTAGGTGTAGACGTCTACCCCCAGCTCCTCTCTGGTGGGTAGCCTCCCCTCTTTTAGGTATTTGTACAGCGCCGTGGCCTCTACATACTCCTGAAGCCCCGTGGTGGCGCTTCCGTAGAACATGGGCCACTCCTCTAGGAGCCTTTTCAACTTCGCCACAGCCTCCTCCATGTCTCGCATAGCCCTCTCGGCAGACGCGAAGTCTTTCCTAATTGTGGAGTACACCACGGCCTTGGAAAGCCTCGCCACCTTTATCGACGTCTGGACAACCTCGTCCTTGACCTGCTCGTAGCGCCTCAGCTCGTCGTATAGCTTCTTGACGTCGAGCATGGCGGCACCCACGCCGGGGTTTATAAAATTGCCCCGGCGCCGGCGGCCGGCTAGGCGTGTAGCAACCAGGCGGCGGCTATCAGGGGGGAGAGCAGGAGGATGGGGAGGGGTAGCGCCGGGCCGTAGCCCCAGCGCTTTAGGAAAACCGACACCGTCAGGCGGAGCCCTAGGTATATCAACGCCACGCCAGCCGCGAGGGAGAGTAGGGCCGCGCCACCCCCCAGGTGGACTAGCTTCGTTACTATGTACGACAGCGCCATGGCGTAGACTACGAAGTCGCCCACCCCCAGCGACATGTTTCTCAGCCGAACCACGAACCCGAAGAGGGGCGTGTCGCCTCTGGCCCCCCCGCCGCCCCCGCTGGCGGCCTCCTTAGATTTTCTAACTAGCTTGCCTAGGAGGCCTCTGCTTACCATCACGTAGTCGTACACCGGGAGTGCGACTAGCAACGCCGCCACGGTGGGCTCTGGGAGGAGCCACACAAACATAACCCCGGCCAAGGCGCCTAGGAAGCCCAGCAACAAGTCGCCTCTCCTTCTGTGGATTAGAAACGCCACAGCTAGGCCGAATAGGAGAGACGCCCACATGAGTCTGACGGCGTTTATCTCGTCGAGAAGCCCCGTCCAGTAGTACAGGATTGTGTAGAACTGCACCACGCCGACGGCGAGGACGTACCACACGAAGTATAGAAACAGGTTCAGCAACCTCCTCCTCGTGAACAGTATGTAAATCGCGGCGGTGGCCCCTAGGAGCAGTACGAAAAATATGACGAGGTTGTGAACAGTCGCTCCTGCGTCCTCTGCGCGTACATAAGGCGTCGACTGGACGGGGAGCGGCTCCACCTTTATTTCAAAAAACAGCGGGGCTGTCCCCAGCAGTACGGCGATGGCGACGAGGGCCAGCGCGAGGACGACCACGATCCCCCTCAGATGTTGAGATATATACTTTCCAACGGCGCTACGTAAAAATTTTTAAGTTGGACTCTCGGCGGGGCATGAGGAGGGTTATCGAAATCCTCGGCCCAATATCAAAAATTTTACAGGAACTCGGAATAGACCCCTACTACCCGGCGCATTTACTGACTCCCAAGCTCTTCACCATAGCCCCCAAGCTGGCGAAGAGGCTTGGCGACGCCTCGTGATTTAAAAACCCGAGAGGCGGTTGTGGCGGTGATGAGGAACCTGGGTCTGCAAATATGCAGAGGACATAGGCCGCTGACTACTTAACCAACGCCGCCACCAGCCTAATCCCCGCGGCTGGCCTCTTGGCGAGTACAGTGAACAGGGACCTCGCCGATAGGTTCTCCTCGATGTAGTCTCTCAGTATCCGGTCGTCGGCCAGCTCGATGAGGGCCTCCCCCCTCGCGGCGAGCCTCTCGGCGGTTTTCAGCAACTTCTTCTGAAACTCTATCTGCCTCACAAGGGGCTCCACGGCGCGTCTATACGTCTCCAGCGGGTTTTTCGTTGCCAGGGCCTCGGCGAGGGCCCTTGCGGAGAGTATCCCCGGCCGAATTCCCTCCCCGGTGAGGGGGTAGACCAGCCCCGCCGCCTCGCCGACTCTAAACCCCTCGCCGTCGTGGAGAACCACCCTGGGGATCACGGTGAAGGGGGCGCCTCTCACCTCCAGAACCCGCCCCCCGCCCAGCCACTTCTCGATAAACTGAAGCACGTGGGGGACTGGGTTAGCCACGCCGACGAAGCCCCCGCCGACGTTGTAGACCCCGCCGTGGGGGAATACCCAGTAGAACCCCACGGCGTTTTCCGGAAAGATGAAGTACGCCGCCTCCTCCTCTAGCTTCACCCCGTCGACGTACGCCCTGGCTATCGTAATCTTATCCCCCTCGCTTTGGTATGGACCGCCCGCCTTGACCAAGACCTCCCACTCCCCGCCGCCCTCCCCGCCGCCTCTCATGGACTCCACCCAGGCGCCTTTGTCCACTATGTACCACCTCGCCTTTGCATAGGCGACCTCCCCCACCTCCCTCCGCCAGCGGTAGAACCTGTACCTCTTCACCTTATCCACCACGTACTTCATGTCGACGAGGGGGGTCTCGACGGGGACCGCCTCGCCGCAGGCCTTGAAGTAGCGCCTCGCCCGGTCGGCACCGTAGGCCCTGCCGTAGAACTTCAGGAACGCCGATCCCGAGGGGCCTAGACCCAATACCTTCGCCTGGGGCTTCATTACGCGGACATGCCGGGCTCGAAAGTCCACTCGTAGAACTCAGCCACTTCTTTGAGTATCGCGTCTTCCCTTATTATATCTCTTATAGACAAGACGCCGTAGAGCTTGCCATCTTTCGTAACTACCACGTGGCGTATGCCGTACTTTTTAAACACCTCGGCGGCCTTCGCCACGTTTTCGCCGTAGTCGAGCGTGACCACGTTTTTAGTGGCTATGGTGTCCACAGGCGAGTTCAAGTCGGCGTCGAAGGCGACGGCCTTAACAACGTCGCGTTCAGACACGACGCCGACGACTCTGTCCTGTTGCTTGGGGTCGACTAGAACAACGAGGCCAACCCTCCTCTCGGCCATTAGCTTCGCCACCTCTCTAATAGGCGTGGTGGGGAAGGCCTTGACGACGTCTGTCTTGGCGTAGTCCCCAATCATGTCTATAAATGCAGAGGGGATTAAAATATATATGTCGCCAACGGCTGGACTACGTGGATAGGTTTACAAGCGACGAGCTTCTACACCTAGTGGAGCTCATGAAGCTCAGGGGCGCCGTCGAGTCCGAATATCTGAGGGAGTTTATAAACGGCATAATTAGGGAGACGTATCTAAGGATTAGGCTGATGGATCTGCTGTCTCTCCCCGACATATCGCTAAGCGCCCCGGACGCCAAGCCCCTGGAGGAGGTGGTGGAGGCGCTTGAGGAGATGTGTAAACACTACGAGGAGCACCTCGCCGAGGTTAGAAAACTAAGAGAATCCGCCAAGACGCCGCTGGAGCTGGAGCTCGTCGCCGCGGTGGAGAAGTCTCTGGAGAGGTCACACATAGCGGTGAGGATGCTAATCAACGCACTCACAGAGCGCAGGTAGAGCCCCGGCTCAAGGCGGCAACCTCATTATGACCCTCCTGACAGTTCTGCCGTCTGGCAGTCTAAACAAGGCCACCACTACGCCCGGCTTGCCAGGCGGCTGGAGGATCCACGCCTTCACGGGCCTTAGCCTATAGACGCGGCCCCCCCACTCCACCTCATACTCCCGGTTCAAAATCTCCTCAGCCACATATAGAAAGCGCGGCCAGCTTATAAATTTATTGGGCCCCCGGCTGGATGAGGTGGCGGATCTCTCTACCTCCACGCGGCTGTTGGCGTAGAGTCTCTGGCAGTCGCCGCGTGCCGAAGTGCCCCTCTGAGGGGGCCGTCTGCGCCAAGTTTAAGGTATGTGTCTCCCCCCGCAGTGTTCACAATAGGCGCAGCTACACGTGACATTGGACAAGTCCTCAAGCCTGGGCGCGAAGGAGAGGAGGGAGACGCCGTCACATATGGATAGGTGAGCAACGCCGCTAGCTCCGGCACAGCACTGCCGGGGATCGGCGCAATTTAAGATCTCAATCCCGTCCCTCAACCTGGCGCAGGACTCAGCAGGCGCATCGCAGTCGAAAACAATCGTGACGCATCGGGCGTAGTCGTTGAGTCTCTCCCTCCGCTCTCTGACGTAGTGAAACACGCTTCTCCAGTTGGAGATCTGCGCAAATTTGACCACCACGACAGCCCTGCCGCTGGCGACGTACTTTTTCACAGGATTGTACTTCTTCACCGAATGGCGCCCACCCGCTGTGATGCGTCGGTATCTGCCCAACAGCTCCTCCACCGCGCTAATCCTCCTCGACTGCTCGCCTGTGACGGCGCCTCGGGCCGCGACCAGCCGCACCAAGCCAGAAGCGCCTCCTCGTCGTCGTCACCCTCTACAAAATATATGCAGATGTCAGTAATATCTGAGGTCTTCATAAAGCTCGTCGAGGCGCCTCCTAGCCTCCGGCATTTCTATCTCGTCGTATTTCTTACAGTCGCGCATCCTCAACACCCGCCCCCTCCCCATTGAGGCAAGCTTGTCAACTACCTCAATGCTCTGCGTAGCCACCACCACCTTTCTCCCCGCGTCGAGGGCGCGTTCCACCGCGTCCCGCACGGTGTTGATAAGCGTGGGGTGCATATGCGCCTCCGGCTCGTCGATGAAGATAAATCGGCCACCGCCGAGGGCAAGGGATATTACGAGGGCGTACGCAAGACCTGCCGGCGCGGCGCTCATCGGCAGGATGCTCCTCCCCACCACATGTGGTATGCCGTTGATATTCCTCACGTCCCTCACGCCGTATTTCTCAAAAAGCCTCATTGCTTCGCTAAACCAGCCGGGGTTCCCCACTGCTATGGTGTCGACAAGCGGCGCCACGTAGTCCATCTCGGCGGCTAGCCTAGGCGTCACGAGCAAGGCCTCCCCAACACCGCCTGTACGCCAGTCCACCACGAAGTTCGCGAAAACCGCGGCGGCGGAGGCGCCGCCCGGCCCGCAGAGGTAAAGCCTACCGAGCTCCCGATATGCAAATTCCGACACCGGCAACCCGGACAATTTGGCCAGCCACCCGAAGAAAAGCTGTACGGAGATTCCCTGCAACAACTTGCTCAACTCCGCGTCGCCGCCCGGGGCGCACTCAACTCTAGACAACACAGTCTCGTTAAGCTGGGCGCGGTCCCGGCCAAAGTCCGGGCTGAAAGGCTCCCCCCGCGCCATCAACACAATTTTCAAGGGCGTTTGGGGCCCCGGCGGGGTGGCCCCGCCGCCAGAAGCCGCCAGGTAGAGGGCCTCAAGAAGAGAAGACTTCCCAGCGCCATTAGGCCCCAAGATCACCAACAGATCCTCGACGTCTACGACGAAATCTTCAAGACACCTATACCCCCTAATCCTAAACTCCACAACCGCCCACACCTCTCGTTTTAAAAACATGTGCCGCTGGACACGCCGGCCACCCTCGGCGCCAGAGGCTGAGGTATCATCCACGGCGCTCCACGCCCCCCGCGCGCCTCCAGCGGAAGATCCAGCCGGCGGAAAGGGGTTTATGGAGGCCCGGCCCCCCGGCCCCTCCAACCGACCTGTAGAATGCGCGGCTATCGCGGGTCTATGCTAATCGAGGCCTCTGGGGAGGAGATCTCTGTCACTGCGTGGGCTGTGAGCGGCGAGTTGCTTTTCAGGGAACACGGCGCGCCGGCGCGGCTGGTTGTCCTCACTCGTTGCGTGTGGATGAGCGTTGCTTCGGCGCCTTGGGGCCGTGGGGAGCCCGCACCGGGTTGCCGGGAGGCGCGGGAGTACTCCATGAAAGGGTATCCGCGGCGGGGGGGGGGTCGACTCCGGCAGGCCGTTGTCCGGCCCCTCGGCGGCTAATCTTTTTTAAATAGTGACGTGGGTTTGGCCATGTCTGTGAGGTCGCCTTTCGTCGTGGTGATGGGCCACGTGGATGTGGGGAAGACCCTCCTGCTGGACAAGATCAGGGGCACCTCTGTGGCCTACCGGGAGCCCGGCATGATCACGCAACACATAGGCATGAGCCTGGTGCCGTGGCCGGCGGTGGAGAGGTTTGCGGGGCCTCTGGTGGACCGCCTAAAGCTTAGGGGGAGGATATGGGTCCCCGGCTTCCTCTTCATAGACACGCCGGGCCACGCCGCTTTTTCAAACCTGAGGAAGAGGGGCGGCTCCGTCGCGGATTTGGCCGTTCTCGTCGTGGACATAACCTCCGGCCTCGAGGACCAGGGCGCCGAGTCGCTTAAGCTAATCCAGAGCCGCGGGGTGCCCTTCGTAATCGCCGCCAACAAGCTGGACAGGATCTACGGGTGGAGGTCTGTGGAGAACAGGCCCTTCCTATTCGCCGTGGAGGAGCAGGAGTGGCACGCCGTCGCCACGCTCGAGGAGAGGATAGGCAAGCTGATAGACGAGCTCTCCCGATTCGGCATAGAGGCCGACAGATACGACCGCGTCAGAGACTTCTCCCGCCAGGTCCCCATCGTCCCCACAAGCGCCGTGACGGGGGAGGGAATCGCAGACCTCCTCGTGGTCCTGGCCGGGGTGAGCCAGCGCTTCATCCCCCGGGAGAGGCTCCAAGTCGCAGACGGCCCCGCCAGAGGCGTCGTCATGGAGGTAAAGGAGGAGAAGGGCCTCGGCGTGGTGGCCGACGCCATTATATACGACGGGAGGATTAGAAAAGGCGACGTGGTGGTCACCGCAGGCCTAGACGGCCCCAGAGAGGCCCGCGTCAGGATGCTCGTCATGCCCAAGCCGCTAGAGGAGATGAGAGATCCCGAGGACAGGTATATGGCGGTGGAGGAGGTCAGAGCAGCCGCAGGAGTCCGCATAGTGGCAGACGGCCTAGAGGGCGTGGTGGCCGGCGCGCCGATATACGCGGTGTGGGACCCCCAAGCCATCCCCCACGTCCAGAAGCAGATAAAAGAGGAGATAGCCGAGATAAAAATCGAGTCCGACAGGGAGGGCGTCATAGTGAGGGCGGACACCTTCGGCACCCTGGAGAGCACAATCCTCTTCCTCAGACAGCAAGGCGTCCCCGTGAGGAAGGCCGACGTCGGGCCCCCGACCCACAAGGACGTGGTCGAGGCAGTACTCAGCAGGCGCAGGAACCCGGCGTTCGGCGTAATACTAGCCTTCAACGTCAAGGTGCCGCCCGACGTCGAGAAGGAGGCGGCGTCCTCCGGCGTGAAGATCATCAAGGGGGAGATACTCTACCGCATCTTCGACGAGTATATCAAGTGGTCCCACGAGGTCAAGACCAAGACCGTGGAGCAGATACTATCCCAGCTCACGAGGCCCGCCAAGATACAGCTACTCCCCGGCTACGTCTTCCGCCGTAGCGACCCGGCCATCGTTGGGGTGAAGGTGCTTGCCGGCACTTTGAAGCCCGGCGTCACCCTCGTGAAAGACGGCAGAGAGGTGGGCAGGGTGATGCAGATCCAGAAGCAGGGAAAGCCGGTAAACGAAGCCGTCGCAGGCGACGAGGTTGCAATCTCCATCCAAGGCGACGTCATAGTAGGCCGCCAGATCAAGGAGGGAGACGTGCTCTACGTATACATCCCAGACGAGCAGGCCCGGCAGTGGCTATTCCAGTACAAGCAACACCTCCGCGAAGACGAGATTAAGGCTCTAGAGGAGTATCTAAAGGCAAGGAGAAGAGGGTCGGGGTAAAGACCGAGGTGGATCCGTTAGCGAAGCCAGGGCCGACGCCTATCGCTAAATAAATGCCAGCGCGGCGCCGAAAAAGCTAAAAAACCTCTAAAATAATGTAAATACAGGCGGGGGTGCCCGAGCCAGGCCAAAGGGGCAGGGCTCAAGACCCTGTGGCGTAGGCCTGCGTGGGTTCAGGCGGCGCCGCCCAGAAATCCCACCCCCCGCACCACAACTTTATTATTATAGACCTTCTAGTTACGCGCGGTGTTAGAGAGCTTGGATCTGGGGGTTGTTTGGCGTGTTTTGAAGAGGCCTACCTCTTTGTATTTTTTCAATGGTGGGGGTAATATTTATAAGTGTGTAGTTAGTTAATCACATGGTAGAGGCGTTTGTGTTCATAAACACGGAGATTGGGGCGGAGGACGAGGTGATGGATGCGTTGGTTAAGATGCCTGAGGTGAAGGAGGCGATGATTGTATATGGGCCGTATGACCTTGTGGTCAAGATTTCGACGGATACTGCGGAGAGTTTGAGAAAGCTTATTAGTGAGAAGATTAGGAAGTTGCCGAAGATTAAGAGTACGACTACGTTGATAATTGCCAAGTCTATTGTAAAGTAGTTACTGGGCGGCGGCTTCTTCGGTTTTTTCCTTCTTCTTTTCGAGCTCCTTGGCCCCGAGGGGGATGGCGGGGGGTCCGGAGTAGTCTTTTGGGTAGACCACCACGGCGTTTATCTGTACTATTGTGTCTGTGATGGTGTTGCCTCTGGCTAGCTTCTTCTTTTTCATGCCCTTCTTGGGGGGCCGGTACCCCGGCGGGCTGTCTGCCAGGATGTACTTCTTCACGGGGCCGGGGATGCCTGGGTGCATGGGGGCGCCCTCCACGCCGCTGCCGCCGGTGATCCTGATTTTTGCGCCTTTTGGCAACTCGATGAGGTCTTTGAGAACTACGCCGTCGATCTCGTCGCCTATCTTGAGACCTACGAACCTCTGGGCGAGTGGGTCCTTGATCTCGAACTGCCTCGCCTTTCCAGAGACGGGGTCGGAAAGCACGAGCTTAAACGTAGGCATGTGGGGGGTCGGACCCACCTATTTTTAAACATTTTCCTTTATACAGGTGTGGAGCTGGTTGTCCCCCTCTGCGGGACCTGGAGGGAGTTCCAGGAGGCGACTCTTATCGTGAGGGAGAGCGTCGTCACTGTGGTGGGCCGGGTGGGCGATTCGTTCGACGAGAGGGTTGTGGATGTTGGGGATGTGGCGGACGTCGTTAGGCCCTACGTCGAGCTCTACGACTGGTTTGCTTCGGAGGTGGGGAGGGTCCTCGGCGTCGAGTATGGCCCTGACAGTGCGGGGCTTTTCCAGTGGCTGAGGAGCCACGTGGCGTTTATCGTCTCCGCGAACGCCAGGTGGGGGAGGCTGGTGGACGGCGTGGGGCCCTTCTCGGTTAGGCGTTTTGTGAAGAGGGTGTACATGCCCTACATCGGCCACTCGCTGACGCTTACCTACGTGGCGTATCCATATCCAGATGCCATCGTAGCCGCGGAGAACAAGGGCAGGACGATGGCTATTGGTAGCGTAGTGGTGGAGTGGGGAGGGGTGAAGGTGGCGTCGGCGGGAGTGCGGACTCTGGCCGGGGCGTTGCTACTGGCGCAGGCGGCGCCGGAGCTACGTCCAGAACTTGGGGAGTTGAAAAAGGCGCTGGAGGGTTTTGTGGAGAGGTTTAGGGCTATCTCGGCGTGTCGGTGACGTCGAAGGCGAGCTCGCCCCACTCCTTGGTCTTCGCCTTTATGTCGATTTTGTGCGCGCCGGGTTGCAGGGCGAGGCCTTGTAGCAGGATGGTGACCTCGTCTCTGACGTTGAACTTGTAGCCAGCCGTAGCCAGCTCCTGGGCGGCCCTCTTCTGGCCCCCGGCGATAACCGCGATATTCTCGGCGGGCACCTTCTGGCCGTCTACGGCGATGTCTAGCCCAATTACTGTAGCCGGCGCCAGGGAGTTCCTCAACTTAAAGGTAGCCCCCTCTGGCGTGTTTGTGAGACTCCCCTGGACATACAGCTGTCTCAACACCGCTGGTGGGAGCATAGCTGGTCCGAAGTCCGCGTTAATATATGTGCATTAGCCAAAAATTTATAGTGAATTCGATATCTATGGTTCCCCTGGAGAAACTGGAAAAACTCCGCGACTGGGGCTACGACGTGGTTGTCAAGGGGCGCGACGTGGAGCTGTACTTCACCACGCCCACGGTGGGGGAGGCGGCGTCGAACCCAGAGGTGGGTAGCGAGAGGCGGCGCATCGTGGTGAGGGGCGTCGTCGAGGGCGACGTGGTGAGGCTCACCGACGCCTATGTAGAGGAGGAGGGCGGCGCCCGCCGCCGGATAGATATACGGGATCTCGAGCTCTGGGTCGACTACGTAAAAACCTTATAAGGAGGGGCGTAGTGTGGGTCTGACCCCCGGAGCGGGGGCTCATGAGCGGCGGACACTCAAAGGCGGCCCCGCCGCGACTACCTCACCAGGGGCTTCGCCAGCTCCATTATTTTCTGGTAGTGGTTCTTCGCCTTGACCGCGGCGCTCGCCAGCAACACCCCCTTGGTGCCTAGCCTCAGCGCGGCTTCCACGTCCTCACCACTTTCAATACCGGCGCCGGTGATGACGGCGACATCGGGGAAGTGTTTGCTTACCAGTTGCACAGTCTCCACGACGGTTTCTGGCTTGTATTTAGAGACCGCCTTGCCGGTGCCTATTAGCTCCGGCGGCTCCACCGCCACCGCGCTGGGCCCCAGGGCGGCCGCGGCGAGGCTGGTCCTCGGGTCGGGGGCGCACGTCACCACGTCGAGCCCCAGCGCCCTCGCCTTGGGGATGAATCTGCCTAGATCGTTTAGGCGGAGGGGTGCCTCGCTGTGGTTTAGAATAACCCCGGAGGCCCCCACCTCCTTGACGTTTTCAAGCGCCGTATGGGCCGTGTAGGCGCCGGCGCTCTCGACGTCGACGCCCTGGGCGTAGACCGGAATTTCCACAGACTGGGCGACTAGGGCGAGCTCGAAGTGGTTGGGAGCCACGGCTATGTTTACCCCCAGCTCCTTTGCAGCTCTCTCGGCGGCTTTTGCTATTTCCACAGCCCTGGGCCCGGCGGCCTCCTTGTATGATTTGAAATTTATGATTAGTATGGGGAACTTCATATCCGATGTCGCGGGGCGGGGTTTAAAATTATGTTTCTTGTAATAACTCATCTATGGACTCCGTTGAATTTCGAAAATTTCCCTCCATATATAGTGTGTAGCGGCGTGGAGAAGCCCGGCGCCGGGCGAGGGCGGCGTGGCGAAGTCTGCAATACGTGCGATGAAGAGATTGAAAACTATTCTTAAAAACGGTTCTCAGTTCTAGATATTGATAGGTATGCAGCCGTTATGTGTTTTCGCTTTTTAATGATTTTCTCTGGCATATGTCCAGCGCTATGCACACCGACTCTAGGCGCAGGTAGGCGTCAAGGGCACTGCCTGTGAGGCGAATCCGTCCTTTTTCTCTGCGCCACTTGTCTACGCCTAGGGCCTTCAGCACGGCGGCGGTGCGTATGTAGTCCGCCTCGCGGCCTCCCTCTGCGCTGGCGTGTATGTTGACGTAGCCCACTATCTCGCCGCCGCTCTTGAAGAACTTGGCCTCCTTCTCCACCGCGACTTCGCTGTTCCCCTCAACCACCTTTGCCTTTATCTTGACGACCAAGTGCTCCTTTGTCTTGTTCTTCTCCCTCCACGCCTCCACCTCCTCAACACGCACCTTCATCCTCCTGCCCTCTACCTCCACCTCTCTTTCAATGGGCGGTTTGGCCGTGCCCCACTGCTCCCCCTCGCGGAAATACTGCTCCAGCCGTTGGCGCACCTCCACACCCTTTGCCTCGGCCTCCTTTAGCAACATTTCCTTCAGCCACTGCGCCCTCTCATCGCCGTGTAGGGCGAGCCAGCCGATGTACCTAAGGCCGTCTACGGTGATGTGCACGGAGCCAGGCCTGCCGCCCTCCGGCTCTTTAGCCGTGAAGTGCACGATGCACCAGTCGCCTTCGCATGCGTCCCTCATGCCCAGCCCCCTCAGAAGCTCCACCGCCTTGCTGAAGGACTCCGGATCGCTGGGTCTGTACTCCACAACCACGGAGCCGCTTCTCGACAGCTTTACGGAGAATCTCACCTCTCCCCACTCCGGCACGCCCCTCTCAAACTTCCCGGCGAGGTATCTGTACGCCTCCTCTTCGAGGACGCCAACCTCTTTGCACTGTTTGAGGAATTCCGCAATGGCTCTCCTCACCTCTTCGTGGACAGAGTCGGCGGCTAGGGCGTTCGTGGTGATATCTACGCGCCACTCGTCGCGGTTGCGGTATTTATCGTATGTCTTGCCGATTTCCGCCTTTATGCCCACCGCCCTCAGCACCGCCGCCTTCCGCTCAGCCTCCTCGCGGCTGGTTGTGCGGAAACGAAGTTGTACTGTGTTGGTTTCATCCAAGCGTATTGAGAACTCCGCCGTTGCGCCGTCCGCCTCGACAACCAGCCTAGCCCTCGGCCTCTTGCCCTCTGTGGTGAATTCCTTTATCCACGCCTTCACTTTTTCTGCCCTAGCCATGTCAATCATCTTTACAACTTTGGAATAAATTTGCTCATCGCCCCTCACCACCTCAAGTAGGCGCTCAAGCCCCACTAGATACGGCAGAGCCTCCCTCGCGAACCTTTTGGCCTCCCCGCCGTACAGCCTTATGTGGACTGCTTTCTCAGCTTTCGTTATCTTCGGCTGGTACCCCAATCTCCTCAGCAATGTGTAGTACAGCGTTGCCTTGTCCTCTGCTGACATCTCCTTTCCGCCGCCGACGGTCAGCACAACTTCGTTTGCCCTCACAGTCCCATCGCCCAGCACGTCGTATAGGAGCATCCCCACCGCGCGTCTCCCAGCCTCCCCGCGCTTTTCGGCATCTTGTTCGTCATGCATCAGCTCTCTCAAGGAGTTCACCAGGGTGTGGAAGACGCGGTGTTGCTTTAAGCCCGGAGCCTTTGCAAGCCACTCGCCGATCCACTTCTCTAGCCTCTCTCTAGACACCGCGCGGCCGGAGCCCTCCAGAAGCTTAGCCACGAAGTCGATAAACCTCTCCTTCTCCTCCTTAGACATGCTACGCGCCGCCGAAAGCCTATCCCACACCTTCTTGAAGTACTCGTCGTGTAGCTCTACGCGGTACACGGCCTTCAGCCCCTCGCTAGTTACGCTGAAGCGCTCGATGTCAACGCGGACCGGCTTCCCCTCCCTCTCGCCGCCTCCCCAGTGTATCTCCCCCGCCCCCACGCCGAAGGCTGAGAGATACACCACCACCTGCTCCAAGGAGGCGGTCTCCATCGTAATCACATTCCCCTCCTCACTTACATGCACATCGCTCAACAGCCAGCCGTCCTGCGCCTCGCGGCTGGGCGGAGGCGCTGTGCCGGCGATACGCATCTCCTCGTACTTTAACACAGCCGCCCTGGCCTCCTCCAGCTTCCTCTCCGCCAGCGGGCGGGTCAGCTCGCCGACGTATAGCCGGGCGCCGCCGGTTCTGATAAGCTCCAGCTTAGCCTTCATGCCGCCGGCGTAGATGATGTACACGCCCTCCTTCTCTGTCTTCTCCACCCTCGCCTCGCCCCTCTCAAACGCCTCCGCCAGGTGCTTCAGCTCTCCGCGCTCCTCCGCGTCTTTCAGAACTCGGCCCAGCTCCACCACTAGCCTCTCCTCAAGCGAGAGCTCCCCTATCCGTCCACGTCTGACGCTTCGCGCCCTCCCCAGCAACTTGTTGTACGCACCGTACGGCGTATTAGCCACAAGCGAAGCCAAGTCCTCCGCGGCTAGGGCCCTCAGCGCCGTCAAACCCACCACGTTGTCCTCTACAATTGCCCTCAGATACGCCACGGCCCTAGTGCCGTAGCTAACGTCTGAGAACACGGCCAACCTATCGGCAGTCGCCTCAGCCAGCCTCCTCGCCTCTATAGCATTTACCTCTATCCACTTCGCGATCTCCCCCAGCCCCTTTATGCCCTTCATCTCAGTTGCGGTCTTTAGGTTCACGGCTATGGTGTTAAGCTCGCCCGCCACCTCCTCAGCGATTTTCAACACCTCCCCCCTGGCCTCCACCAGCTTCTTCAATTCGCTGTAGAACTTCCTCCACTTCTCTCTGTCGTCGCCCCCCAGCGCCTCCTTCAAAACCTCGGCGGCTTTCTCTCTCGCATTCCACATCTTCTCAAGCATCTTGTACACATCATGGGCGCGGCGCTGAAGCACAGCCCAAACGATTAGAAAAGCCGCCTTGGCATATGCGTTCTTCTCCTTGTCGCTACGCTCACCCCTCTCCCAGTACATAAGCGCCTCAGCCGCCGGCCCCAGCCAAGGCACCCTAACGCCTCTAGTAGCCCCAAGCATATTCACCAGCTTCAACAGCCTTTCCTCGTCTACCTCGGCTACGCCCCTATAAAGCTCGTCCACAACGCTAAACAGCTCCTCAAGCGCCTCGCCCACATCTACACTTCTCTTTTTAGCCTCCTCCACCAGCTCACCTGCGGCGGGAGGCTTCTTAAACTCGCCGTGCTTAATCAGCCCAGCCGCTAGGGCCAGCTTGCCGAGTTGCACCGAGCCTAAGACGTCGTGGGCGAAGGCCCACGTGACTACGCCGGCGGAGGCGGCCGCGGCGAGGAAAAGCCAAGCCCTGTGCTCATCCACCCACGCGATTATGCGAGCTACAGCCTCTACAAACAGTTCGTAAAGCCTCTCAAGCGCGATTTTAGCCCTCTCCAGCCACTCACGCAGTGTTTCGTAGGCAAACTCCGCCGCCCTCTTTACGTACTCAACCGCCCTCTCAAACCTACCCTCCTCGACAAGCGCCAGCGCGCCGGCCACCGCCGATACCACGGCCTCGCTGTACAAGCCGTGGTGAAGCGCAATTAAGGACTCCGTGGCCGCCGCGGCAAATGCGGTAAGCCTCAAGGCTTGCTCAACAGTGGCCACCGCCTTGAGGGCGCCCTCGTGCACCGAGATCAGCGCCTTCAGCACCTCCCTACCCACGGCGTAGGCGTAGCGCCAAGCCTCCCCCGCCATTTCTTCGCCCAGCTCAGCCCTAATCCTCTCAAGCCTTTCGCGTATGTCGGCGAACACCCTAGCCGCGTCTGCCTCCACTGGGCTTCTCGGCTCAAGGCCGTGGACAACGTCCTCGGCCCTTTCGAGGAGGACCGCCAGGTAGTGGAGGGCCTCCGGCGAGTCAACGGCGTGCCATATCAAGCTGTAGACGTCTCCCGCCAGAGACTCGGCCGCCTCTACGAGGGCCATGCCGCCTCTCTTCGCCAGCCTCTCGGCGTACCTCGCCTTCACCCTCTCCACAGCCCTCCTCACAGCCTTATCCACAGCCTCCAGAGCCTCCCTCGAAAGCTCGACACGGCCCTTCACCGAGGCCAGCCAGGAGACGGCGGATACGCCTCTGTACCTCTCGGGGATGAAGCCGGTGGCTTCCTTCAGTTTCTCCTTAACCTCCTCAGAAGGCCTCTTTAAGGCCACCTCCGGAGGCCTCAAGACCTCCGCTGGCTTTACAGCCTCCTCTGGAGGCTTAGTCTCCGGGAGTTTTACATACTCCTCCCTCCGCCCCACAGCCTCGGCGGCCTCAGCCGTCTTCGGCTTGACAGCCTCCGCGGCTTTAGCCGCCTCCGCCGGCTTCACCGTCTGCCCAGCCCTCTCCAGCGCCTCCGCCTTCTTCGCCCTTATCCACTCCGTCCACCAGGGCTCGTCCTCAATCCGAAAGCCGGGCGGCAGGCCGAGTCCTTCGAGCTTCTCCTCGGCGCGGCGTATCACCTTCTCCACCTCCTCCCCAGAAGCCGCCGCGTATAGACGGGCCGCCAGTGTGAAATACGGCTCCCTCCTCGCCGCAGGCGCCATCGTCTCCCCCGCCATAAACTCCAGCCACCTCCGCAGATAGCCCAGGTTGAGGGCAAGCTTAGCCTCCTCTAGTAGGGGCCTCCCGCTCACCCGAGACATCTTCTTGGCGTAGGAAATCAGGGCGTCGAAGGCCTCCACCCCCGTCTCGACTGACAGTCTGTACAGCAGAGCCAAGGCGTTTCCGTCGGGCCAGCTCCACAAAGCCTCCCTCCTCTGCCTGGCCTCTTCTATCAACCGCAGTATGAAGCCGTGTGCGGCTATGGAGGATAGGTACAGCTCCAGGGCCTTCGGCTCGTACCACTCCACCTCAAGCTTCCTCAGGAGGTCTCTGTAGTGTTGGTTTGTCGCCCTCAGCGCCTCGTGCATCTCCGGCTTTACGAACCTCTCAACCCGCCACCACTCGGAGAGGTGGTAGAGCTTCTTCAACACCTCGTCTAGGTGCTTGCTGTACGCAACGACGCCGTCTTTCGCCAAGACGGCGCCCACCGCCTTTGTGGTGAATACGTATTCGGGAGGCGCGACGCCCAGCTCAACCTTTTGGGCGTCTCTCACCCCGGCGGCGAAGCGCCCAACCACCTCCCTCAGCACACCGCCCAGAGCCGGGTGGTACACAAAGTAGAAGCGGAGCACCTCCCCCTCCTGGGCGTGAAGAGCAGTCTCCAATGCAAGGCGCCTAGCCAAGAAGTCGGCCACCTTCCCACTCCTCGTCACGTAGGCCTGGACAAGGCCCCGCGGGGCGGGCATCCTCCCCTCCGCCAGATACTGGCGGTACGTCTCGAGAGCCTCCGCCACGTCTCTATCCATTGCCCTATACAGCGCCTCCAGCAACAGCTCTCTGGACTTGGCTATGCGGCCCACCGCCTCCGCCGCCTTCCTCAGAAGCTTCGCGGCGCTGTACCCCACGCCGAGGCTGTTTGTCCACACCAGATAAGCCGCCACATCAGCAACGGCGTCGCCCGCCTTGACAGCCCTCTCGTAGAGGGCCGGGTCGTCTAGAGACGTCTCCGCAAACTCCCTCAAGGCGGAAACCGCCTTCTCCGCCACTTCGTCTGGGAGATCGCCCCTACCTGCCAACGCCTCGACCCTGGCAATAAGCCTCTCGGCGTAGGCCCTCGGATCTCTACCTTCCCTCCCCCTCAGCCAGAGGGCTCTCCACATCGGCTTTAGCGCGGAGTCGTAGAAGCCCTCCCTAACGAGGGTCCTCTCCACATTCTCCACCTCAGCCTCCGCCATCCGCCTAAGCTCCTCTGGCAGTTGCTTGTAGAGCGCGGCTTCCCTCGCACGCGCTGGCTCCAGCCTTGCCAACTCCTGCAGTGCGACTACAGCTACGTAGCGCCTAAGGCCTCCCTCGGCGTACCACTCCCTCGCCACCCTCTCAACCTCGTGTCTTGCCCCAGGCGAGAACTTGGCCACTGCCTTAAGCTCCTCGACGACGCCCCTAACAGCCTCTTTATACACGCGGTAGACATCCTCGGCCGGCTGAACCTCCCTCAGCAACCTGCCGAGGTCGTAGTAGCCCCTCTCAGCCAGCCACTGCGCCACGGCGCTGGGTAGCTCCACACGGCCCTCCGAGTGGTGCCTCGCCAGCTGAGACGCTATTCTGCCCACCTCCTCCTCAAGCCTCTTGATCCGCCGGGAGGCCCACTTGGCTACGTTTCTAACAACAGCGTCTTCTAGCCTGGAGGGCTGGTACTTCGCCTCTACGTCAAGAGCCTTTGCCACGGAGAGGACGCCGCCCTCCCTCACGTAGCCGCGCCTCGGCTCCATCCAACGCTCAAACCTCTTGTAGAGGCGGTAGGCCTCCACAGCCTTGGCAACTATATCAGCCGCGCCCTCCAGCTTCAGATCAATCAGCCACGCCAAAACCCTCTCAGGCGCGGCCCACTTGATCAACCTAGCGACAGCCTCCTCCGGATCCAACCTAGTCAAAGACAGGGCTCCAGGGCCGAACCACCTCCGCAACTCCTCTGCCTTCTCTCTGTCTATCTGCGCCAGGGCCTCTCTCAACTGCCTTGTGTACTGGCTGTACCTCTCCCCTGCTTTGGAGGCGTCTACATCCCTCCCGGTCAGCTTCTTGGCTTTTGACAGCATCTGGGCCTCCTCCAGCGCGGCCCTGGCCGCCGCCGCGGCCGCGACGACGTCGGGCGCCTTGCCCCTCAGCGCCTCGGCGGCGCCCTCAAGCGCCAGGACTCTGCCAGCCCTAGCCAACAGCTCAGCAAGCGCCCTGTGTTGCCTCCCCTCCGTCTTGTAGTAGCGCTGGATGCCCTCCCTAACGCCGCCCCAGTCCCACCTCTTTACGTGTCTAGCCACTTTGTCGGGGTACTCCCTTCTCGGCAGGAAGAAGAGGAAGTCCGCCGCCTCAACTTTGACGGGCATGCCCACGGTGATGGGGAGGTCTACCAGCGTGGCCGACTCCCTGAGGGCCTCGCCTAAGGCGTCGAAGAAAAGCCAGCGGCTGTAGGCGCTCTTGACCAGGGAGGCCCCCAGGCGGTTCATCACGTGGGCATCCACAGGGGCCCTAAGCAAAGCCCTCTCAGGCTCCCACCCCAGATACGGCAGAAGCTGGTCGTACAGCGTGTTGAAAAGCCTCTCCCGGCCGTAGGCGTCGAAAAGCTCGTAAGCCCTCCCCAACGCCCTAAGCATCTCAGACGCGGTTCTGAGGCCAAGCCTCTCGGCGGCCCATATCACGTAGGCCAGCTCCCTCTCCCCCAGCACGGGAGACCTCAGATACTCCACAAGGCGTGGATAGGCCTCAAGGGCCTTGACGTACTCCCTCAGCACAGCCCTCGCCCTCTCCACGTCCTTGGCGCCGGCTACAACCTCCCTCGCTGAGTACAGAGCCAGAGCCGCCTCCGCCGCGGAGGGCGAAATCGAGGCTATTTTTATCAACAGCCTCGCCGAGTCGGGGTCTAGGTACTTCTCAAGCTCCGCGCGCAGTCTAGACAGCTCAGCCGCCGCGGCTTCAACAGCCTCCTTCCTAAATACTTCAACCAACTTAGCCGACTCCTCGCCAGGCTTGGTGCCGGCTTTCAACAACAGCGAAATGGCATTAGGCGCCTCTTGGCTTAGGCGCCTAAGCTCTTCCTCCCTCTCTCTCGTCGGCGTCTTTCTAAATTCTTCTAGAGTTTTGAAATACCTGATAACAGCCTCGGCGGCTCCGGGCTTCGTCAATTCGACAGCCGCCTCCACGGCCTTCGTCCTCACGCCGAGCCTCCCAGCTACTTCGAGAACTGCCTCGGCCGCCCTCCTCAAGGCGTGTACGTCGGCGTCTCCCGCCGCCACTCTCGCAAAGGGATGCTGGAGGGCCTCTCTAGCCTCTCTAATCGCCTTAGCCCAGATGCGCTTAGCCTCCTCTACCCCTACCCTCTGCCCGAGCTCTGTAAGGGCGTTTATGGCGATGGCCTCTATCCTCTTGCCCACGTGCTCCGCGACGGCTCTGTCGCGCCTAGCCAGCTCCGCCAGCAACACCACGGCGAGAGCCCTCTCGAAGACCTCCGCCGGCACGGTGGGCTGTTTAAACACCGGGACCTCTGCCTCCCTCCCCAACAGCCTCACCGTTGTGAAGTACGGCTCGTACTGCCGCCTCACCGCGGCCACCGCCTCAGCCAGCCGCCTCTCTCTGCCCCTGTACAGCTCTCTAAATGCGTTAGACAAGGCACGCCTCTCCCCCTCTGTATACAGCAGAGAGGCTGTGGCGGAGAGCCTAACGGCTGTCCACGCGTCTAGGTAGAGCGAGACGTCGCCGGGGGCCTCCACTCTCGTCAGCCTGGCACCTACGGCTTTTTCAATCCTGTTAAGAGCCTCCGCTACGGAGCGTGCTTGCTTCAGAAGCCTCTCAGCCTCTGTGTATCTGCCGGCTCTAGCAAGCGCCTCGGCTTCGCCTACAAGCCTCTGAACTCTCTCCAGGGCCTCTCTGTAGCTCGGTAGCCTGATTTCGACCTTTCTCAAAGGCTCAAGCTCTCTGGAGACGTCCCGCTTCACTTTTTCGAGAGAGGCGGCTTTTTCAGCGACGTGCCAGAGCCTCAGCACCACGTCGTAATGCGCCTCTCTCACCGCTACGTACGGCTCTCTGCCCTGGTAAACCGCCTTGAACACCTCCGCCGCCTCCTTCGCTGAGGCGTGTCTGTGGGCCAGCTCGACGAGGGCGGATAGCTCACCGGCTATCCGTTTTACAGCTTCACCGCCGCCGGCCGCCTTGGCGGCTCTCAGCTCCTCCACAAGTCTTCTGTACTCCGCCGCAATTGCGTAGAGCAACGGGTCGGGAATCCAGTAGTCAGCCAGAGGCTTGGGCGAGTAGGTCTTTCTCAGCTCCTCGCCGATCTGCGCCGCCGCCCTCAGCCTCTCCTCCCTATCGGCGATTCTCAGTCTGTACAGCCGTACATACGCCTCGGCGAGCTTTACATAAAACTCAGGCGGAGGCTCGACCACGCTCAGCCGCCCAGACACGGCCCCAGCCCTCCTCCTCAGCGCCTCTGCTGTCTGCAGAACCGCGGCCTCCAGCCTCCCCCTCTCAGCGGGGGAGGCCTCCGCGTACATGCGAAGCAGAGGCCTAAGCGACTCGTACTGCCTAACCACCTCCCGCGCCTCAGAAGCCGCCTCCACCACAGCTCTATGCCTACTGGCGGCCTCCTCGACGCGCCGCACAAGCCCTCTGTAGAGTAGCGACAGCCCAGCGGCGCCGACGTCGCCCTCTCTGAAAAGCTCCCAGCCCTCCCTAGCCGCTCTTACATCTGAAAGCCTCTCGAGGACAGCCCTCAGCCTCTGGGCCTCCCTCGCCGACTGTTCAACAGGCGCCAGGTCCCTAAGGACCTCCGGCTTGACCTTCTCCAGAAGCTTGACGTACTCCCTTTCTAGTTTTTCAATAGTCTTCACCGCCGACTCCCCTCCCCTGGCGGTGTAGAACTCCTTCAGCCTCTCCACCTCGGCTTTGAACTGCCTAACTGCCCCCTCTCTGTCGCCGGAGAGCGCCGTCTTGACGGCTCTCTCAAACGCCCTCAGCACCTCAACAGCCTCCGGCTTCTCCACCGCGTAGACCCGCTTCATGTGGGCCAGCCACGAGTGCTCCATTCCGAATCTACGGAAGTATTCGAAAGACTCCCTAAGCACCTCCCTCCTAGCCTTTTCATCGCCTTCTTTCACAGCCTTGACGGCCTTCTCCAGAAGCTTGACGGCCCACGGCTCGGCGGCCATTGGCGCCAAGGCGGAGACGACGTAGACGTCTCTATACGCCGACTCCGCCATTCTCTCGGCCCTCAACAGAGCAAGCCTCTCCGCCAGCCCCCGTGTAGACGCGTACGGCTTGACCGAGGCGCCTCTCTCAAGAGGCGTGCGCCTCCCTACGTACTCCTCGGCGCCGAGGGTGAGCTCCCTCACGGGAGGCCTGAGCATCCTCTCCGCCTCCTCCGGCCTCACCGCGCCTATGGCCACCGCCCTGGCAACAGCCACCACCCTCAGAGTGGGGAGCGAAGCCCTTATCTCGTCCACCGCCACAGCCCTTGCGTATCTACGGGCGTCGTATGGCACCGGCCTAGAGAGCCAGTACTCCTCCCAAAGCGCCCAGAACTGCTCAGCGTGTCTGAGGAACCTAGCTCTGAGAGAGGGGTCTACGACTATTCTCTCACCCTCCACCCTAGCCCCCACCAACAGCTCAGCCGCCTCTCTAGCAGTTTTAGGCTCCACTCCCGTGATTTGTCTGAAGAACGCGGCGAATTTCGAAAAGGCCCCCATGTGCATCTCCAGAAACGGCTCGTATACCCCCCTCACCAGCTTCTCCACGTCTCCAACCACGTTAGCCACAGCCCTCCTCGCCGCCTCCTCTCTCGACACGCCGGCTTTCACCAGCTCCTCTACGCGCTTCTCAATCTCCCTCTCCCAGTCCTTAACCGCCAGCTTTCTGATGAGCTCCATATACGCTTGTCTAGAGCGCTGGACAGCCTCGCGCTCTATCTCCCTCATCTTCTGAGCCACAGCGAATTCCTCAACACGCTCGGCGACGGCCCTCGCCTTCGCCGCCGCCCTCCTAGCCAGGATGTACTCCCTCAGGGCCATGAGCTCTTCGTACCTCTCCCTTGTGATTCTGCCCTCCAAATACAGCCTCCGAATGTAGGCCGGGTTTATCAACGCCACCCACCTCGGCTTGTCGTCTAGGTGCCAGAGTAACGTGTAGTATAGCCAGGGGTGGCGCCTAGCCACTTCGTCCATGAGGGCGTCTATGGCGTAGTCAACCTTCGGCAAAATCCTCCTAAGTAGGTGTAGCAAATCGCCACGAGTGTACTCATGCACCGTCTTGGCTACTCTATACCCCACCTTAGCCGCCTCTTTAGCAACCTCGGCGGCTCTTCTGCCTCCCCTCACCAGAGCCTCCTCGGCCTGCCTCAGCCTCTGCCACACCGCCTCCTCTATCCTCCTCCTCACCTGCTCATTGACGGCGTCTGGGTGTACGCCGAATCTCCTCTCCACGTACTCCCTCGCCGAGTCCCTATACCGCTTGGCGATTACGGCCCCCTTCAGCGCGAGGCGCCTAACGAGGCGTATAGAGGCCCTCTTCACAGGAGAGCTCATGAACCTCGCCAGACGGGTGAACCACTTCGACCTCAACAACAACCTAATCTGAAACCAGAAGGCCAGCTCCTGCACCACGTGCACCGCGAGGCGCATGAGGTACTGCCCAAACGACGGAAAGCCAAACACCGCGGAGAGCACCTCCAGCACCACCACCGGCGCGAATACGGCGACAAACAGCGCAACGAAGAGCCTCCCCCATATCTCCGAGATGGCCCAGGGTATGTTCAGCGTAAAGCCAACATCCCAAATCGACACACCCCACCTCTTGTCCGGCTTAGGCATGGGCGGGGTGTCGGCGGGCTTGTAGGAGAGGGGCACCGAGCCGTTCCACGGGATTGGCCAGTAAGCCGCCAGCTCCCTCGGCGGCGGCGGGGGCGGGTTGTTCATAATCCACCTCCACCTCTGGATCCACACGCCTATGAGCCTCCTCGTGGTGTTGGAGTCGCCCATTGGAAAGTACACCAGCCACGTGGCGTTTCCGGGGTAGAGGACTACACGGCCGTAGGCCTCCTTGGCGTTGTCCACGCCTACGGGCCTCCAGTCAAACCTAACACACGCCACGTAGAAGTTGTAAGGCGTGTAGCCCCTCGGCGTAACCTCTGGCATTGGGTGGAGGGGCCTCGGCCTCACCGCGTCTTGGTAGTATCGGTAGACAGAGGCGGCGGGCTCCACCTGGTCAACCGGGGCAAACATCCTGAGGAAGTTCAGGTACGCCCTGCTGTAGTTTCCGCTGGCGAGGAGGGCGAAGAAGAGGTCTCTATTTACCCGGGTCATGTTCTCAGCCGCCCTAGGCACAAGCCGCCAGTTGGGCTCGTCTGCCGTCATTACAAATGCGGAGCACTCCTGGTCGTACTCGGCGCCTCTCAGAAGGTTTATCAACTCGACTCCGTCTTCGCTCGCCGGCGCCTCGTCGTATGTATCCGGTAGCTGGACGCTCTGGGGGTTTACGGAAAGCTCCACTCCGCCAAGCCACGCGAAGCCGTACACATATGCGAAGTTGCGCTGTACGTCCCAGAACACCACCCGTTTGTAGACGTGCTTGTTCTCAATCCAGCAACTCGCCCCCGCGGGAGGCGGCCCGTTGCTCCACTCGCCGTACTTCTCCTCAGCCCAAACCCGCCAGTCTCTGTAGGTGAATGGGATAGACAGCACGGCGTCGCTTCGGTTCTCCGGCACCCAAGGCCTTCTGTAGGACAGCGCCGCCAGCGACGCGGCCGACGGCTTCAGCACCTTCTCGTAGCGGGGCTCCTCCCACTCCTCCCGCGAAGTGGAGCACCACTCGTCACACCAACAGTAGCCATTGGGATCACACGTCCACCCACAACACCACTCACACACCCTAGTCCACTTGTAGAAGTCCTCCGAGCCGCCCTTCTGGGGCTTACCGGCGTTTGGCACAAGGATGGTGAAGTTGGAGTAGGTGGACTTCGTAACAGGCTTCGTGTAGTTTGTCGCGTTGAGGCCTACGTCGTACCTCAAAACGCCTTTCGCGGCGGTGACGTTGCCGCCTTTGTAGTCCTCGGAGGCGGGCGGCACCAGCCAGCCCCAGACCCCGACGTAGCCTATGCGGCTTTCGTTAAGCAGAGTCTTGTTGCTGTAGACGACGGTGACGTTGACGTCTGCGGTGAGCATCCGCCAGAAGTCCTGCGGCCCGGCGTATATCTTGGCCCAGGGGAGGAGCTTTTTGTAGAAGTCGCATTCAGCCTTCTTCATCTTGTCCATCCACTCCTGGGCCGATACGTTGGCAATGGTGGCGTTGCCGACGGCCGCTCTGAAATACGGCTCAATCATGGAGTAGTCTGGGCACCAGTATAGGGTCTCGACAGGCCGCGGCACGTCAAGCCAGGTGTGGACGACGTAGGGACGGCTCTGCCCGAGGCCGGTCCAGTTTTTGTGGCCAACTAATGTCGGCGTCCACCACCCCGCCGCCACCCAGTCGCTTCCGTTCTTCGCCAGAGAGGCGAAGAACTGCAACGCGTAGTCCAGCGTCGTGTTGTTTACAAGTGAGAAGGGGTATGCCGATTTGTTTAGCTCCAAAATTGCCTCCCTCACCTGGCTTAGGCGCACAGTGGCGTTGTATCTCAACAACGCGATTCCGTCACCCTCGACGGCTAATGCCGTGTAGATCTGGGGCTCCGGCTTCGGCGCCTTGTTAGCCCAGTGGCTTGTCGCGTTCAGCCACTGCAGTAGGGGGATGCCCTGCGCCGTCGTGTAGGCGCCGGCTATCGTTGCGACGTAGAGGAAGAGGCCGACTCCAAACAGAAGAGCCCCCAGACCCCTAACCCTCGGCAGTAGCATTAACAACATGCCGAGGAAGAATAGGGTGGGGACCCACGTCTTTGCTATTTCGCCGAGCCAGTGCATGATGTGGTAGGTCATCATGGCGCCGGTGGACACGTTGTAGCCGGTGGCGGCTACGTGGTATATTGCATCTGCTATTTCGTAGATACGCGTGGCGGCGGCTGTGATAGCCACAGAGCCTCCGCCAGTGAGAGGCGCCAGAACAACCCCCAAGATGATGGCCGCCAGCGCCGCCGACATGGCAACGGCGGCGCCCTCAATGGCGTAGGCAAAGGCCAGTGCAGTACTGTAGGCCAGGTCGAAGGCCTCCTTCATACGCCTCACGCTCTCCTCCAGCATCTTCGACACGTCGTAGAAGCCGTAGAGGTAAACCGGCGTAGGGGCAAAGGGAGCCACCAGCCTAAAGGCGAAGTCCACCACAAAGGGCGTAAGCAGAACCAGCCCAAGGGCGAAGAGGGGGAAGTACCACTCCTCGTCTCCCCTGACGAAGAGTAGGTAGAGGGCGGAGAGGACTCCTGCGATAATTAGGGCTTCTGTTAGGGGTATCATTCCACCGAGATTCTCTCTGGTATCTTGGTCATGGCGTATGTAATGGCGGCGGTGACCGCGCCGGCCATGGTGAAGGCGAGGGCCGCGGCGGCGGCTATGTTTGCGGCCGGCACCACTGCGTTCAACACGGCGCCGTATAGGACTGGGTAGCCGAAGGAGGTCACCTCCACCTCTCTCACGTAGTCTGCGTACGCCGCCAGGGCGGGGGGCATGGCCATGTTGAAGGCGGCTATCACGGCGCCGAGTAGCTCAAGCCTCTCCACGGCGATTAAAATCGCGGCGAGGCCTGCCAGCGCCATGAGGCCTATTGCTAAGAGAGAGGCGGCGTATGCAGTCGCCAGGGAGAGCATTGCCCCGTTTGCCGCGCCCGAGAAGGGCATGGCTACTTGGAATAGAGACATGGAGAGCGGCGAGGTTACGCCGGCCAGCCCAGTTATGGTAGTGGCGGAGAATATCGTGCTGTATGCGTCTACGTACCGGCTGAACTTTTCGCTGAATGTCTTGGCGGAGCACTCAAGCGCCTTGGCCCCCGCGACGAAATACACGTCTATGTTGAAGGAGGGCGCCAAGTCGAAGTACTTGAGGCAGTGGGGCTCAAGCGGCTTGCTCCCCGTCTCGTCTGCCGCCGCCTCCACAGCCTCCAAAAAGCCCCTAACGCCGAAGCCAACGAAGGCAGTGGAGAGCATAACCGCGGCGAAGAGCAACCCGGCGATTAGGGCTCTGTACAGAGTGTGGCGGGCCTCCTCCCTCTCCCTAGCCCCCCCAATGGCGTATAGGATAGAGGCGTAGAGGCCGTAGATGAAGATGATGGAGGAGGAAAAAAGAGTGATTATTTCGGGTGTGGTGAGCATTACCAGAACCTCAGCGCCTTGGCCGCGTCTACGACGCTCTGAATGAGGACTTTGCTTAGGAAGTCCGTCACAGTCTTCAGAGGGTCTAGCTGGCTCTGAACTGACTGGCCCCAGGCCTCGGCGGCTAGGTTTACTCCAAGCACCACGAGGCCAACAGCGAAGGGCGACAGTATCATAGCCAGTAGTAGCCACTTGTACTTGTCGACTAGATCGTTGATGTATCCCCACCTCGCCCAGCTTGCCGGTGCCAGCTTGCTCATTACGAAGTAGTAGATGCCGAAGATTATGAGCGACGCCCACCACGCTATGCCCCATACGGCCATGAGAGCGCCGGCGGCTGACTGGACGCTCTGAACCGCGCCGCTTTTAAGCACGAGGTCCCTACCTTGACTAACGCCGCCGCCCCCGCCGCCACCGCCAGTGGCGTTGCCAGCCTGCTGGGCGAGTATGGGCATTGCCAGCACCAGCAACGCCAGCGCGGCTATTGCAAGCTTCTTAACCTTCTCCCCAGCCTTCTCCTTGTCTTTGATTTGGGAGACGTTTTTCGGGGGCATGTACGCCTCGCTCGGGAGGGCCGAAAAAACCTTGCCAATCCCCTAAATTCCCCCACGCGCCGAGCTGTGTAAAGCGGCCAACGGCGTTGGCATCCTCCGCCTTTATTGACCACGGCGTGGGCAATACCCAGCGTTTGTGTCTCAGGTGTAGACAGCCGACGGGGGTTGCCCCTATGTAGGCGGGGAGCCGCTGTGGATATAACGCGGCGTGTAATGCCCGCGCCGTGGACAAAATCCGATGAGAAATATCCCCAGCGGGGACAAAACTCGCCGTTTTATGTCAACGCCGTGAGCAAAATCCTGCGGAAAATGTCCCCACCGTGGACGTCACCCGGCGTTTTCGTCTGCGGCGCTAGAGCTCAGCCTCCTCCTCAGAATCGCCACCCAGACGTTGTCTACAGGTGGAGTGCCCGGCCTCTCGGCGGCTTCTCTCCTCTCGGCGGCGCCCCCTCCGCCGGCCTTCTGCATATTTGCAGACTTCTCCACAGCAACCGCGGCTTTATCTACGGCGGCCGCCTCCCTCAGCTTTTCACAGCAGAGGCGGCCCGGGGTCCTCGGCATGTGTAGAGTTTTCTACAGGTGGATAAGGGTCTATTGTTTGATTTTGAAGTAGGCTTTTAGTGTCTCTAGGTAGTCTGCCCCCGTCTCTATCATCACCACCACTGGGTTTCCCCAGAGGCCCAGCGCCGTGAGCATCTCCGCGGCGGCGTCGTCGAAGGGGGCTTCAGCCCTCTGGGCCAGCTCTCTGTAGGCCTTCAAGACGCTACGCTGAGGCTCTCTGTCAAAATCCTCCCACTTGTAGATGTTGAGTACCCCCCTTGCCAGTCTGTAGGCGGCCTCCCCCACGGCCGCCAGTGTGGGGGGCCACGGCGTGTAGACGCCGCCGAAGAGAAGCCAGGCGGCCGCAGTTGCCATGACGTGCTCCACCCTCGGCTCGCCTAGCAGAACTACCGAGTCTCTGTAGACGTAGGCCTGGGAGAGGAGCGACTCCGCCGCCGGGTTGCCCAGGCTCTCCAAGAGGAGGAGCATAGCCGTCCTCAAGTTCTCCACACGCCCCGCCCTCCCAACACGCCTCCAGTCCAGCTCCCACGGCTCCACGAGGGCGTAGACGTAGGCCTCCACATCCCTCCTCCTCCCCCCAGTCCTAAACTCTTGAAATCTTTGGTAGAACCTCAGCGTGATTGCCTTCACCAGAGCCACGGCCTCCGCCACCCTAGTCCTGTCTGTCAAGATGTAGCGTGGGTAGTAGACGCGTCTAGGCGAGGCCATGGGAAGCGGGGCGCAGCGCTCCGACTTGGCGATCGGCTCCGTGCAGTCGGCGGACTGCGCCACCTGGTCCAGATGGCGCTGTCTACACATCTCGTACACCTCGTAAGAAGACAGATCTCTGTACACCCGCCGCAGGTCGTCGCAGAGGAGGCGGCAGTTGGGGTGCCTCGACGCCAGCTCTCTCACCACCCACCTAGCCCTAGCCTCGGCCTCCTCCTCCGGGAGGCCCGCGAGGCGGAACATCCGCTTTAAGAGGCCGCAGACCACGTACAGAAATACCTCCGATTTTAAACCTCTCCACACGTCACTTCAAACTCCTCCAGAGCGTCTCTCACCACCTTAGGCGGGTAGGCCCACTCTCCAAGGGCCTCCGCGGCGAGGGGGTCTCTCACGGAGTTCCTCGCTCTTCTGGCCAGCTCCACGAGGCAAGCCACCTCCCTCAGCACGGCCCTCAGCTTCTCCACGCAGTCCCCCTCTTTGTTTGAGGCTTCTCTGGGCTCCCACCTGCCGAGGTATACTGTCCTCTTCCTCCCGCCGTAGTAGAGAGTGGCGTAGAGAGAGTCGCCGCGGCGCCAGACGTAGACAGACACACCCCCCACCACGCCCCTAGCCACAGACGCGTAGGACATGTCTATCGAGAAGAGGGGCTAGTCCTCACTCCAGCCGCGCCGGTTCTCATACAGCGAGAGGCTCGGCGTAGAGACGGGGGATGAGAACGCGGCGCCGTTTTTCAAACGCCTGTTCTCACAAGCCGAGAAATCCGGCGAAGAGGCGCCGGGTGAGAACGCCGCGCCGCGGAGCCAGACGCTAGTTCTCACACAGCGGAGAACCCGCCTCCGAGACGGCGTGTGAGGAACGGCGTATTGCAGTCGACACGCCGTTCTCACAAACCGAAAAACCCGGCGGGGAGACGCCGAGTGAGAACTAGTAGAGGCCGTCATCTCGAATCTCGTAGCGAATCTCGACTGTGGGAGCCATCCCCGGCACGTCCAGCGGGATCATCACGCCCTCAGCCTTCTGCTTGTTAGGCCTCCTCATGAGAAACAGCGCGTGGACCCCGTGAAGCAAGACGTTGCCTCCCGCGGGCCTCTTGCTACTGAAGAAGTCCGGCACGTCGATGACTTGATCCGTCAGTATAGACAGGGTGCCGTAGACGGCGGCCATCCTCCTCAGAACGTCAAGGAAGTAGGCCAGCAACTGCTGACGGGCGGCCAGCCTTTCTCTACCCCTAAACTGGGCGCGCAGGGCGTGAGACACCATGGAGTCCACAACGACAACGTCGACGCCCCTAAGCGACAGCAGAACCTCCTTCAGATCGATGGGATCTATCACCTGGGTTATGTGTAGCCTGTCAGACAGCGCGGTGAGGTCGGAGCCGAATCTCTTGGCGACTTTCTCGAAGAGGGAGAGGTTCAGCGCCCCCTCGGTGTCGATATAGACAACGCGCTTGCCGGCGAGGGCCGCCAGTACCGATGCCTGTATGGCGAACATGGACTTCCCCGCCCCGTACTCGCCAGCCAGCCCGTAGATGTAGCCGAAGCGCAGGCCGCCCCAAGGCGTCTTCTCGTCAAATTCGCTCACATGAGTCTTCAACACCTCAGCCACGGCATATGACTTAACGGCCTCCGACACCGGCACAACCCTCGCCCCCACGCCGGCGGCTCTCCTAACAGCGGCGAGTACCTCCTCGGCCTTCTCAAGGTCGTCCTCCAGCTCGAGGAGCTGGGCCAGCTCCACCACGTTCTTAACCGCTAAATGTCTCAGCCCGCCCAGCTCCGCGCAGAGCTTGAGCACGTCGTCTCTCTTAGGCCCCCTGTACTGCTGGCACTCCTCGGGAGCCTCTGCCCTCCTAGGCATTGCCTTCTTCACCTCCTCCCTGGAAAAAATCTTCTAACTTCGCCTCCACCGTGAAGTACGCCAAGGCGGCTTAATAGCTCTTCTCTAGACTAACTCGTAAGACAACCTAGATGTTTTGACAACTGCAGTATACAGACATTTACGTTGCGACTAGGCTTGTCTTATTCAGAAAGACAGGTTTGGTAGCCGCTACAGCTGAGCTATCTGTACAGGAGGTATTTCCAGCTCTTGGGAAGCCCCCGGTACATGTTGTGCACCCTCTCCCAGATGTAGTAGCCGAGGAAGTACCACGGCCAGTCCACCGGGGTGGGAATTGCCTGTCCAAAGTCTACATACTGGAAGGGGTGGGGCACCGCCGACCTCCAGTACGGAGAGGCGGCGGCTATGACAAACCCAGACAGAGCCAGACCCGCCACGAAGAAAAACAGCGACTTTAACCTACTCCAAACCCCCCTCGCCAGCAGAATCGGCACTGCGAGGAGCATGACGTAGAACAAGAAGATGGACAAGACAGCCGCCGCGGCGCCTCTTATAAAAAACCCAGCCGCCAGAAGGACAGCCCACACAGACAGCCACCGCCTATCGAAAGCGGCGGCGTAGGCAACAAAATAAGAAACCACAGAGGCGGGCAGTATACCCTCTCTCAAAAAACCAAAAAGAAAGAGATGGAAAAAAGACACGACACCCAACACCAAACCCATCCTAAAAAAGGGGAGTTTTAAAAAGCTAGCCATATCTAGAAGCATCACAGATAAACCATCTACCATATACCTCCGGTCTTAAAAGTGCGGCATCTGCAATCTCCTGTTTACCACATGTAAACGTCCTAAATAAATGTATAGTACTCCTACTAAATGTCCATGGCATTGTGTTCAGATATATTGAATAAGGCCCGTAGCTATATCTAACACCACCACATACCATATCTATTCTCATCACATACCTAATGGGGGTGCCAAAGGCATCGGGGGGTAATCTTAAACCTTGTTTTGTAGTATTTATAGCGACTGGGGGCGCTAGGCTACCAAGCTCGATGCTATACACAACTCCTCCACCTGACGAACCTGCACTAACTTTAGTATCTGTAGCCTCTTCAAGAAGATCTATGGCAAATGTAGCCCAGCTAATCACTTTAAGAAATGCGGAAACTCTTCTATTAGTTTCATCAAATACATTACTAATGAAATCAATTAATATATCAATAACTGTTGATGAGAAGCCGCCGGCTCTTTCTCTAAACGCCTTAGCTGAACCATGTTCCATCGCAATCTGTGATCCGCTTGTTGCATTATAAGCCCATATATAGACATCTACACGTGAACAATGTAGTTGTCCATCGTATCTATGTAGTGAAATTAGCGAACGTGTATTGTGATATTCCCAATCTGCAAGTAGCTTGAATTCAGTCTTTGTGCCGTAGCGGATGAGAGTGCCTGAATAGGGGTCGTAGTAGGTGGCGAAGCCAGAGGCGGTGAAGTAGCTCCAGGTTAGTGGATATGCGAAGATTATTGACGACCTGGCGTTCATTTCCGGTCTGTATAAACCCTGTATAGTCATCCTGTTTATCTGTATGCCACTGTAGTACGATGCCGAGTTGAAAGGTCCTATAAATAAGGCGTGTGTTGTGCCTCCGACGTATAAACTAGCGGATGCCGCCGTGTTGAGAGCGCCGGTGAACATCTGGGGAGATACTTCGTATTGGTAGCACCCGTCGGAGGTCTGAGTTCGGCTTACTGTGCCTATGTAGAAAGGCCCCCAGTACACGTTTATACTAGTAGGCGCCTGGGGGCTACATACCTTAATGATAATATTTGAGCGGGCGCTTCCGAGGACGTAGCCGGGGGGTACTGTAAAGCCCGGCACGGCGATGTACGTGCCGTCGTAGAGCTGCTCAACGCCACCTGGAGGAACCTTTACCACAGTGCCTTGGCCCGGCGACTCCAAGGCAAAGGGCTGTGCGTAGGATCTGGCTGGGACAACTGCGTGTATAAAGGCGTCTATGTAGTCGCGGCCGTAGCCGCCCATGCTGGCGGGCACACATATTCTCAAATCTACTCTCTTATTCCTATCTCTCCAACTGCTTAAATCTAGGTGGACGAGGTACCAAGGCCTCGGCGGGTTTGGGACGCAGTGTATACCCGGGGCAACCATACTACTCCCGTTTAGAATAAGATTAGATGCGAGGCGTTGACCGGTGTCTTCATCTGTGATATTAGCCTTTATAGAGAGGAGGAGGCAACTGGCGCCTCCGTAGATCTCGGCCCGCGTAGCTGGTGTGAAGCTGAGTGTGAAGCTAGAGGTGCCGTTGGGTAGTATAAAGCGGCCTCTGGCGCAGACCTCCCCGGTTCTGTACGGAGACAGATCTAGGACGTAGTTGTCAGTCTGCGCTAGTTTAAAAGACGCCACGATGTCGCCGGAAAACCTCTCGAAAATATCAGGCCCAGGCGTAATTAGGGACAGCGGCTGTATCTGCTCCGTGTTTCTCACTAGGGAGGGCGGCTGTGTCTGTGCTGTGTTTTCACCGTCTGCGCTTCTTATGGCCCTCCTCGCCACTACTCTGCCTTTCACAATCTCGAAGTGGTCGGCTACGTACTCAAGCGGGAGCGCCGGGGGCGCGGCTGGCTCTTCTGTGGCGTTTATGATGGTGACGCCGTGTCTCCTACCCCGGGCCTCCACCTCTATGTAAAGCCCCCTCCCCGCCGGCGCCGGGTCGCCGGGCGGGAAGCACACCAGCCCTTTTATAACTGGCGGGAGTACCGTCAAGTTCTGCACCTGGGGCTTCGTGGAGTTGGCCTCCCAGATGCCCACTGTCTTAATCACAGTGCCGTTGATATATAGCTGGGCTGGTTGCCTAGCCCCCCGGGAGGTGACGAAGCCGGTGATCAGCGGCGGCTTCCCCGCCAAGCCAGCCTCCACAGCGTCCACACAGACCAGAACCGGCCTCCCCGCGGATGCCCCCTGTTGCTGTGTAGAAGCCGCCGCCAGCAACACAGCCGCCAACACCATTACCAACCCGAGCCACCGCATATCAGCAAGAACCCATTTTTTTTAAGTTTTACTGCTATGAACACGCCAAAACCTACCTCCTCTAAACAGAAGGACGGCGCACTTCTTGACTACCGCAACGGCGTCGTAGTCCCTTGTCACCACGGCGCATCCAGCCCCGCACTCAGCCTCGCACAGCTCCGCGGCATACAGCTCCGCCGGCTTCTGCTCGGATAGTCTGCAGTCGAGGCCGTAACTACGGCACGCCTCAAGATAGCGCCTAGCGAGAGGCATGTGGGTCTCGCTCCAGGCGTCTACCACAAACACCGCCTCCACGCCGGCCTCCGCCGCCGACCTAAACAGCTCCTCCGGATCGCTGAGGGCGGCCGCTATGGAGAAGACGTCTACGTACAGCCTCCGGTAGTTGGCCGGCGAGTCTGGCTTAAGCTCGAATACGCCCTTCCTAGTCCTCACCCTCATGGAATTTTGCGACGAGGAACTTCGCCACGGCGAGGGGCACCCCCTCCCCCTCCGCCTCGTAAACCACATAGCCGCCGCATTTAACCGCAATACGCCTCTGCCTAGAGATCACCAATACTCTGAAGCGGGGGGATGTGTAGAAGGTGAGATCCGCTCTGTCGGCGTCTGGCCTGAGGTACACCTCTCCACTCGCCGATATGCGCCCCCGGCACTCCACCACAGCCTCGGCAACGTAGACCGTCGTCCTCTCGGCCTTCTCCAAAGCCCTCTTGTACCTGCGGAAGAGCATGACGGCGGCTACGTGTGTGCAAATGTCCCTCCTGCGCCTGAGGCCGAACTGCGTGTAGTAGCATGTGCAGAGCCAGCGCTTTTCAGCCTCCGACCACCAGACCTGGTAAAGAGGCCTCCAATCCCCCAGCTCACGCCTCCCCTCAACCACGTAGAGGTCCTCTCTAACTTCACGCACGTCGCCGAGCCTTAGGAGGGCCCTCTTAATCCAGCTCCTCGACTTGCCTGGGAAGTCCGCCCTGAGCGCCTCCACGGCTCTACGCAGGGGATCTGTCGACATACGGCGGCACGGTTATTCGGAACTGGGCCCATGTGCCGCGTAGAGGCAACAGCTTAGCCAACGCCTCCGCCGAGCGGAGAGAGGCGGCTCTAACCGTTATAAGCGCCTCGGAGGGCTGTAGCGGCGTTGTTTTAGACTCGTCTAGGTCCCAGTCTGGGAATCTCACAACCATCTTGACGTAGCCGACGTGTCGTAGAAACTCCCGGTAGGAGTGCGACACTAGGACGAAGAAGCGGCCGCGGCTTCTCCCAGTCCTCAAGTGGTCAGTGAGGAGGGAGTACCTCGACGTGAATGCCAGGAATCGGTGTGCCTCGTCCACGACGTAGATGACGTTCTTCAAGTCTCTGGTGAGCTCTAGATGCGCCAGCACGTAGGCCAGCCTACCCACTCTATCCAGCCCCCGAGACGTCGACGCAGGTCGAGGCTCCGTGCCGGATGGGTACGTCCGTCTTGTCGAACTGCGCAACGTCGAAGTGGACTAGACGCCTACGCAGGGCGTAGGCTGTGTCCATCTCGTGCGGCTCGGCTATGTTCAAAACCTCGCGCCTCACCTGCGATAGGGTGCGCGCCCCCCTCTCCACAGTTCTGTGTAGCAGTTCCGCCATCGCGGGAGTCAGCAGATAGGGGTACTCGCCGTACGTGGCCGCTAAAGACTCCTCCAAAATCTCAACAACGCGCGGCGTGGGGAGGTCGAGGGGGTTTACCGAAAACCTCCCCACGTAGTTGCAGAGGCCGCGTTGCTGGAAGTCGCCGGCTGTGTCGTATACAACGACGGCGTAGTCGCTGGGGACCTCGCGGAGAGACCACTTGACGAGGGAGGTCTTGCCAGTGCCGGGGAGCCCCGTGATTAGCGCATTCCCCTCCACGGCCACCACCAGCCTGAAGAGCTGGGTATGGAGGGTCATACGCCCAGCGCCCTAATCCCCAGGTCCGTGAGCCTCACCGTCAGCGTCAGCGCGTCTAGCCTCACTAGGCCTAGCTGAGAGGCTTTGATTACAGCCTGGCCGTACTTCTCCTGGGCGTATTTCAGCGATAGGAAGCCCCCAGCCTCCCACAGAGTGCGTAGCAAATCCTTGACGTCGGGGTCCTCCACCTCGGCGGCTGGCGGAGGCGTGTACGCTCTGCACAGCCTACCGCCGGCCCAGGCCTTCTTCATCGCCAGCCCCTCGTACGTCAAGCCCTGGACAGCGAGGACAACCCTATCGGCGACAGCCGCCTTGGGGTCGTAGACAGAGGTGTAGATGCGCAGTACGCCGGAGAGGGGCTTTGCCATGGCCAGCAGGTCTGTGTACATAGGCCAGACGTCTGTATACACCTCGACAGCCCAGCCCTCGGCCGAGGCGTCGAGGTGGAAAGCCAAGGCGAGGCCCATCGCCAAGAGGACGGGGTCGACGGGAGGTGCTCTGTATTGAAATACGCCCTCCCCCCTCTGCAACTCTCCGTAGTCCACGTAGCGGAAGAGGGCGCATAGAGGGGCGCTGCACTGAGCCAGCTCGGCGGTGTGCCTCGGGTAGAGGGGAGGGTTGTTGTTTCTAAGGAAGACTGTTGTAAAGACAAGGGAGCCCTCTGCAGTAAGCTCGAAGCCCAAGCCGGTTGCCCTCTCCGAGGGGCAGAAGGTGTACCTTGTTTTCGCCTCAGGCGGCTCTGCAAGGCCGCCTATTACAATCTCCAGCATCAGCAGGTGAGCTGTATCGGCACGCCTATGAGCTGTAGCAACTGGTTTGCGTAGTGCGAGAAAACTGGACAGCCCTTGTTGAAAAACTCCACGGCGAACCTCGCCTTTTTCGAGTCGTCTAGCCGTATGACGGCGAGTCTGGCGGGGGAGGCGTTTACCACGTAGCCCTCGTAGCGCCATATCGAGTACAGCTCCTCCCGCTTTGGAGGCTTGACGACAGCCCGCCTGTCACAGCCGAGGACCAGGGCGTATCCCCCCGACCTAAACAGCTGGGCGATGTGCTCGATGGAGCCCCTAAGTATGAAGCCGTAGGCACACAACTGTTTCTCCACATTACCAGCGATGTAGAAGCGGTAGTCAGGCTCAGTCCACCTATCCGCCCTCTTCACTCTCCTCAGCAGGTAGACCTCTTGAGGAGACTTCACCACAACCACGTCTCCCAGCCTCGCGTACGGCTCGTTCACCGGGAGCCAGTAGATGTTTAGAAACAGTACCCTCTGCCGGATAGGCAGAACCCAGCCGGCGGGAGGAGGCGGGGGCGGCGTGTTCTGCGTAAAGCCGGGCTCAGGTGCGTCAGTCTCGAAGCCGGCGGGGGGCTCCCTGGGCGCCGGGGCCGGGCTTGTCGGTGTCTGCGGGCGGGAGCCGTCTCCTCCGAGTATCCTCCGCAGATACTCGGCCATGTCGACAGTCCCCGTCCCGCGTGCCTCTTCTCTGGCTAGGGTCTGCGTCTCGCCGCAGAGGTCTGGCCTCCTCACGCAGATCTCTCTCGGGTCGGTCATAGCGCTGGCGGAGGCGCCGCTTTGTTCATGCCTTCAGCCGCGGGTCTAGGGGTATTTTGACGTGGTATTTCAAGTTGCGGGGTTTTATGCGCATGACGGCCATGGCGTAGGGCTGTCCCGACAGCGAGGCCTCCCTCGGCGTGACTGTGGTCAGAAGGTAGGCGGCGTCGGCGTCGTCTAGGTAGAGGACGTGGGCAAGCGGCTTCACCACGTCCTCGCCCCCGCCGAAGAGAAGCTGTACAGAGGCGCTCCGCAACAAGTCATGCTCCAGCTGAGTCTCCAACTGAAGGACAAACCAAATGGCCAGCCCGTACTTCCTACCACCCATCACAATCTCCTCAAGCATAGAAGAGAGGGTGGAGTAGCCCGGCACGCCCCTCTTAGAGATCAGCCTAGCCTCGTCAAAGACAATGACGGTCCTCACCCTCTCCACCCTCTCGTCTATGTGCTTTGCGAGGAGGTACACCAGCAAAACTCCGTAGAAGAAGGCCTGCAGCGCCGCGTCTTTCCTAGCCTTGTACACACTGAAGACCACGTGCCTCCCGCCCACGTCCACGAAGCGGGGGCTGTAGCCGGCCAGAGAGGCCATCCTCTCCAGCACCGCCTTAACGGCCTCTGCGTTCTCCCCCGCATCCAGCCCGTACTCCCCCGCCAGCCTCCTAAACCACATAGACTTGGCCAGCACCTCCGGCATGTCCGACGGAAGCTCCTCCGGCACCTCCACCACCTGCGCCCCATACAGCGCGGCCCACTTGAGGTAGTCTCCGTGGGGGTCCACCACCACGACGTCGACCCCGGCCTCTGCCAAGACCCCGAGCCAGCTGCCCACAGTCCAGGACTTGCCGAGGCCGGAGGCGCCGATCACGACGCCGTGGACGGTGGGGAGGGCGTCTAGGTCGACGGAGACCGGCCTGCCGAATCTGTCGTAGGCCAGCACCACCTCCCTACCCACCGCCAGGAGCTTCCCCCCGTAGAACATGGGGAAGCGGGAGAGGTCGTGCGAAAGCGCCCTGACGCCGTTTCTCAACGTCCAGAAGTCGTATGTGGCTATCCAGTCCTGCGTCATGTAGATGGAGTGGAGGTCCTTGGAGCCGTATGGGTAGAGGAGGATGGGCCTCTCGTTGTACCTAGCCATCCTCTCCACGAATTCGGAGAGCTCCCTTATGCGGATGAGCCTCTTACCGGTGTCCCTCCCCTCGTACACCTTGACGAACTTCTTGTGGACCGCCTCTGGGGGCATGTCCGTAAACGCCACCGCCCACTTCTCCATCATGCCGAAGGCGGCGGCCTCCGCAGACGCCATGGCCTCCAGCATCTCCCGAGACGCCGGGAGGGAGGAGGCCCGGGAGACGTGCGACAGAGAGAGGAGGAGGTACGGCACTCTGTACCACCTCCTAACCCGTCTATAGACAAACAGCCACAGCGGTATCGCCAGCAGAAACCAGCCGCTTGAAATCAAGGCCAGGGGGATGAACAAAAGGGCGGTTAGGTAGGGCCACCTCCCCGGCTGCTTTCTGCTGGAGAGCCAGGGCTCCGCCTTGTCGAGGACGTAGTACTCTTTGAGGATTAGCTCCACCTGCCTAAGCCTCTCCGGGGTCAGCCGCCTCGCGGTGTAGCGTATGTATTTGCGGTCTCCCCAGACGAAGTACGTCACCCACTCCCCCCTCCTCAGCGACAGCTTTGCGTACATCTCGTGGAGCCTGGGGGCGGCGGATATGCCGTATACCGAGTGTATAGGCTCGGCGCGCCAGAAGACGTGGTACAGCCCGCGGCGGGGGTCGAAAGCCGCCTTGACGCCCGGCTCCTCGTAGAGCACCCTAACAGGCTCCAGAGGGGCAACCCTTGTGTGAACCCACACCAACACCTCCTCCCCCCACGCCAGTATTGGAAAAACCGCCAGAAGGGCCAGAGGCGGATACGCCTTGGCCATAATGGCAATCGCCAACAGCGACAAGCCGAACAGCGCAAGGGTCTTGTCGTAGTAGTTCACGGCTCCACCAGCCTCCTAGCCTCGTCTATTCTTCCCTCTAGTATAAGCCTCGCCACCATCTCGGTGTCTAGCCCGGCCATGGCGGCTTCAAACAGCAACCACTTGTGCGGCGTCTCCCAGACGGCGATAAACATGGCGTAGCACTTCATCCAGTCTCTGCAGGTCTTAACCGCCATGTCGTAGAGCTCTGGGTAGAGGGGCTTAACCCCAAGTTCTCTCCACACCGTGGCGAATTCAGCCAGCCTCGGGCGCCACCCAGGCGGAGGCGGCGGCGCCTCCTTGGCTGTGCGTTCTCTCTTCAGCAAGGCCTCCAGCTCTTTCATGGCCTAGCCGCCTTCTCCGCCTCCTCCAACTCGCCGCGCCACAGCAGATCGACAACTTTGGCTATGTCGGCGCCGGTCCAGGCGGCTTTGAAAATCACCTCGCGGCTTTTGGCGTCTTCCCAGAGCACAGACAGCTTTCTGTAGCAGTCAAACACCTCGGGACACGTCGTAGCCAGATCGAAAAGCTCTGGGAACATCGGCTCCACCCCCAGCTCTCTCATGGCTCTCTCCAGCTTTACCTCTCTACACTGCCACCTCTCGGGAGGGGGCTCCGGGATGCGGACACGCTCCTCCGGCTTAATCTTCTCCAACTCCTCCCTCTGCCTCTTCAACATCTCCAGAAGCTCCTCCCGCGGCGACCTAGGCCTTTTGGCTTTCTTCTTCTCTTTCCCAATCATAGCCACTGGGCTATCTGCTTGAGGATTTTGCCTATTCTTCTGCGGAATCGCTCCAGTGGGGGGCTTCCGCAGAGCAGCGGGTGCACGCCGCGTTGGTAGCTCCACGCAACCTCTCTCACGAAGGGTATCCACCCCCTGGCCCAGGCCGAAAGCGCGCCGGCTTTGTTCACGACGATGTAGTAGCCCCTCCTCTCCAGCGACTCCACGTCGACATGTCTCAAATCGGCAGGCTCAAGGACTGCTACGTACTTGTCTGCCCTAGGCGTGTCGAATATCGAGGTGTCCACGACGGCGTATTTGGCCTTCATCTCCCTAGCCTCTGAGACGTCGGCGGCGAGGGGGACAACCCCCTTCAGCAACCTAGCCCCGGTCTTATCCGCCGCGTCGATAAAGACGGCACGCGCCGAGGCTAGGTGCAGGTAGAGGGCGAGGGAGGTGGCGATAAAAGTCTTCCCCGCGCCCAGGGGCCCTATCACGGCCACGGTTTTTGTCATGTGGCCTCTAGACAGGTTGGGGGGAAAAACCTTGTCAGGTACCTCTCCACTTCTTCCAGCGCCTCGCCTACCATCCTGCCGTAGTCTGTAAGCGTGTATACGCCTTCCAGCGCCGCGGCCTCGCGCCTCACTAGCTGTGGCCAAACCCGCCAGTCGTAGCGGAGGCCTGCGCATCTAACGGCCTCTCTAGCCAGAGCCTCTAGCTCGCCAGCCGCGGCCGGGCCTCTCATCAACCTCCTAATCAACCTGTAGCGGATGAGCTCCCCCACCGGCGAGTAGACCTCAACCCACCCAACAGCGTACATAACCAAGTCTTGCAAAAGGGAGGGATAAACATCACACAGATGTACTGCAATTTTATCTTCCTTAATACAGGCATAATAATTTTCAGCCAGCTCTACCTGCCTCTATTTCTAACTGTAGCAAATAGTGATGGTAGAAGGGGGGAATCAGGACCCCCACGCCGCTGATGGGTGATTGGCGTCGGGGTTTCTGAGGTCCCTCATCCCCCATTATTTCTCTCAACACCGAAATTTAAGCCTAACTAATAAAATTTAGATAAGATCATGTTAACAAGACGGAGAGAGCTTGTGTTAGAAGCGTTCCCCCAGCTCGGCCGCTGTGCAACCTTGCTTGGCTTTTCTAGCGGTGTGCTTGGCGGGTCTCCCCCGCGGTTGAGGCTGACGTACGCCACTCCCCCTCCCCAAAGCCAGGCGCCGCGTCTGGCGGCTCTGGGTACTGCCTTGAACACCTCCCTCTCGGAGACTCCCAGAGCCTCCGCCTGCCGGCATATTCACTGTGTTGTTGCGGCGGCGAGGCCCCTCCCCATAGCCGCATTTTTAACTGGCCTCACCGCCTCTTGTACGACACGGCGTATCGTACAAAAACTCGGCGCCTCTCAAAATTTGTACAAACCGCCGCCCCGCACACGCCGACTCTGACTCAACACACACCACATCTAACAAGCCATTTAAAAACAGCTAAAAGCCGCCAGACGAAAAACCACCAACGGATAGATGCCACAGACACCAACTAAACAAAAGACGCCGCCAACCCCACGGCGGCGATAATTGCGCTATCCGCGGCCAGAGCCACTGTATATGAAATAGCCGCCTCAGCCCACTTAACGTCCACCGCCTCGGCCCCAGCCACCTCCTCAACGGAGGCGGCCCCAGCCTCGACGCACGCGGCCAATACTTTTGTAAAAGCCCGGAGCATTATCTAAATGCTCCGGCCCTCTACCAATATAAACGGCGTATAGTTTGAGGGCGGGTGGGGCGTGTACAGCCGACAGCCTGCCCAGGAGGTAGTCAGCCTCCGGCGCGGCGCCGCGTCTGCAGTAGTAGATCCAGCTGGCCAGCGGCTGGAGGCTCCTTCTGTAGCCCCCCTCCCTTCTGTAGTACGCGGCGAGGGCCCAGGGATCCCCCGGCAGGCCCAGCCCGCCGATCAGCTCCTCGGCCACTTGGCAGAAGAACTCCCCCGGCCTCCTCACGGCAAGGCCCCAAGACCTCCTACCCGGGGGGCCTTTAGGGGGGCTATTTTGGCGAAGGCGGTGCACTGCCTGTTGTATACCTGGTAGAAGTTCTGCGGCTGGGTTAGAACCGCGGCGGGTCCGCACCTCAGCAGTATGTCCACCTCTCCGCCGGGGCCTACGGCGGCGAATTTGACGAGAGGCGCCGTGGAGAAGGCGCCGCTCTCCACAAAACGCCTGAGGGCGGGGGCGAATGGGCCTTGGACAAACGCGGCTAGGGGCTTTAGATAAGTCCTCAAAACCCAGGGCCTCTCCTTCACCACGCGCCTAAGCGCCTCCACGCCGCCCGCCGCCTCCACAAGCCTCTTGTAGAGAGGCCCCAGTAGGAGGGGCCACTCCTCCACCCGGGGGTGTACGAATAAGTGAAGAGGAGGCGCAAAACTACAAAATCTCAAAAATATAAACTTAAAGTTTCAACTAAAAATTGAAATAAATAAATTCGCCAAAAATTTATAGAGAAAAAATTTAACTCAAGACCCATCTCCAGCCGCGTCTTGAATCTTTTTAAAAACTGAAATTTATTAATTCTGCGGATTGATTACTTTCAGCCTACCCCCTCCTCAGCGTTTCGCTTTACCTTTTCGCATTCAGTTGTTTATAAAGGGAAGGCGTGTTTTTTAGTTTCGGTCTACTCCCGTACCTGTGTAAAATACATGGTGTGGATTTTTGGCGGTGCTTCACGTAGGGAGTGGATTTTGTGGAGCTTGGCAAGGTGTGGCGCGTGTTGAAGATCGCGGTTGGGCTTGGCGGCGAGGTGTCTTACTGGGATCTGCACAGGGCCTTCGGCGAAGAGGCCATCTACGTGCTGGAGAAGGCCCAGGAGCTGCGCCTCCTCAAGTGGACGCGGGCGGAGAGAGGCGGGAGGACACGCATCGTCTACCGCCTCACGAAGAGGGCCATCGAGATGATCGACATGACAATGGACAAATGCCCAGTGGAGGCCGAGGCGAGAGGCGGCCGTCTAGTATTCACAACGCCACTCGGCACCTACGCCGCTGGCTACAGCCCCTCGGCTCTGCTGTCACTAGCCGAGAAGCTAGCCGAGGCCTGCGGAGAAGACAGGCGGGAGGTTTACGACAAGCTGAAGAAAGCCGCCGAGAGAGCGGTCAGATTGGCCAGAGGGCTGGAGAGGTGGCTACTATACGGCTCAATTTCGCTCTAGGGCCGGCGGCCACGTGAGGCGGCGCGGCCTCGAAAGCACAGCCTCAAGACGCCTCCGCCGGCTATCTACTGGCCTCGGCAGACTAGAAGTGGTAGTAGTAGAGTTTGAGTAACGCCAGCTTCAAGTCGCCGCATTTGTCCACCTCGCCTTTGCAATTCTCAACCGCCTTGGCCGCTTTGCCGAAAAGCGTTCCGGCTATAGTCCCCTTATGGGCGTCCTTGCCTACCAGCGCGTGTGCCCGCGCCAGCTCGCGGTACCTCTCCCGCTCTACGCCTTTGGCGTGTCTAGCCTCGTCAAGAGCCATAAGCAGAAGAATAAGCCGGCCGAGTGAGCCACTAGGTGCCAGCACCTGTACCAGCCCCCCGGCGTCAAGCCGATCCAGTACAGAGGGGGGCTCCAATCTCTCCTTATACCACTCTTTTACACGTATACGTATTCGGTTAAATGCCTCCATGTCGCCCATAACAGCTTTGTACGCGTCGCGACAAAACGCGAGATAATCAGCGTGTTCCATAAGTTGAGATAAATCAATTTCCGCTTTAACCTCTCCCTCTTTAACCGCGCTTATAGACGCTCCGGTGGCTTCAGCACACAGCAACATCGCTTTTATGGGCTTTGGCGGAAGGCCCAGCAAAGCCGCCAGGGCCGGCTTGAGAAGCGGATGGATGCGGCCCTCCAGCGCCTCTAACAGCTCCTTGGTGTCTGGCGCCTCCGCCCCAACGCCAAGTAGACTCAACATGTATAGGGTGGCGACGTGTACATAGTTTTCATATCTCAGCAACCAGCCGTGCTCTCTCAACACTTCAGCCGCCTCTTTCATTCTGCCGGAAGCCGCCAGGTAGACAAGATACTCAGCCAACCTAAAAGAAGCGGTCCTCAACATCTCGGCCGTCGGCGCCATGAGCTCCCTCGCCTCTTTCCACAGCTTTTCAAAAGCCTCGGCTAACTTTACAACCACGTCGAGATCGCCGGCTTTCAACACGCGGGCTCTAGCGGCATAAGAAGAGTGGACTAGGTAGTTTTCCCACCACCTCAACTTTTTGTCGAGCTCAGCCGCCTTGGCGAAGTATTCCTCAGCTTCCTCTAGCCTGCCGGCGTCTAGCTTGACCTCCGCGAGGCTGTAGTACAGCATGACCTCGGCCACTGACAACGCCCTCTGAAGCGCCTCCTGCGGCCTCTCTAGAGATCGGATGGCTAGGTATTTCTCCAGCTCCGGGCTCAGCTCGCCTCTCTCCGCCTTTTTACTCAGCTCAGCCAGTTTTGACGACAGTTCGCCTACCTTCTTTTCAAACGCCTTCTCCAGAGACTCTACGCAGTCCTCCCTCGCCTCTCCCGTACACAAGTCGACGCCGCACGGCGGGAGGCCTCTCGCAGCAAAGCGCCGAAGCGCGTCGACCTCCACCAGAATTCTCAAATCCGGGTCTTGAATGCCGCCTAGAAGCTGACAGACATCTCCGTGTAATTTCGTAGCCTCTGCAGATTGAATAAGAACCGTTGCGTAGGCGGCGGCGAGTAGCGCCTTCGCCCAGTCTTCCACCACCCGCTCCTTGGCCCACTTAACCTCTTCTAAAATACGCTTGGCCAGGGCTGGCGGCTCATCTACCGACAGCGTAGCCGCGGCGTAAAGCACGGTGGTCCACATATCCGGCGCGTGTTCTCTCAGCGGCGAAAGCGCGTTAAGAATAACACCAATAGCGATCGGAGATGCAACCCGTTGTACAGCTGGCTGAGCTGCCGCCAGCGCCTTTACGGCCGCCTTTCTATCCAACACCCCCGCCCTCGTTGCCATCACGGCCAAGCCAAGGCCGTAGAAAAGCTCCCACCATCTGGCACCGCCTCTCCCCCTCCACGCCTCTACCAGCTTTTCCGCCTCTTCCAGCGCTTTGCCGTGCTGGCTGGCGAAGGGCTTCGGCATCTTGCCCAATGCGGCCATTGCCAGTAGAAGCTCGCGGGTGAGCGGCGTCAGCTCGCCGTCGGCCAGCAGGTAGCCGTCTATCACACACCACCTCCTTATCCTCTCGGCGGTGTCCCCTAGGTACTCTTTAGCCTTCTCCGCCTCCTTGGCTAATGGTTTATACGGGTGACCAGCGATGGCGGCGCCGAGCATTAACGCGAATTTCTCCAGGCAGAGAGCCCCTTCCCACTCTTTTTCTAAATCGGAGCCGTATTCCGCAAGAAAGTGGACAGCGGTGTAGGGGCTTGTCTTCGCCTTTTTCCAAATTCCCAGCTCCTCACCTGCGTCTTTAACCACTTTACGGATGTCTTCTACAGCCGCTTCTTCTAACAGATTTGCATATGCGGCTAGAAACAACGCTGTTTCTATCAGATCGTGTTGTCTCCGGGAGAGCCAAATGTACACCTCCTTGGGTAGGGGCTCTCTGGGACACCTCTCGCTTTTAAACAACTTGGCGCATCTCCACCTAGCCCACCTCTCCAAGAGAAGCGGCGGCGCAACCGCGTTCCCCGGGCCAAGATCTCGGCTATAGTATCGCCTCGCCGCCAGAATTTGTGAAAAAATCTCAGCCATATCCTCGTCTTCGTACGTGCCGGAGGGACCCCTCCACCTAACTCTCAACATCTGGTTGACGTAGATAAGCATAAACCTAAGCGCCCTCCCCCCGGCCGCCCTCACCACCTCCTCTACCTTCTCAAGCCGGCATCCCCGCCTGCTCAGCTCCTCGCCGACTAGCCTGGCGACTAGGGTGTAGCCCTCGTCGAATTTCGCAATCTCCCCGGCTAGTGCCCTCAGCCCCTCTCCCTCAAGCCGACAGCCGGAGTACCGCCTTATTACCTCGGCGAGGAATTCAACGCTCTTCAAATCAAGAACGACGGGGACTATGAGCCTCTTCACCTCCTCGCCCAGCGCGTTGTAGATGTCTGTCGGCAGTACCAAAACAACGGAGGCTCTTGGCTTCCCCCCGCGGTGCGTCAAGTTAACGAGGTCAGCCACTATACCAACGGCCTCAGGCCTTGGCCTTTCCAGTGGCTTTTCAAGACCGCCCAGCTCGTAGAACCTAGGGGTTGTGGGGTCGTAGAACAGGAGATAGCTACGGCCCGCTCCATCCACCACCTCTGGCAGATCGTCAAGCTTCAGCCTATTTACGTTTATCACGCCTCTAACCGCCGCCCTTCTCAAAACCTCCGCCAGCACGGCTCTGACCAGCGTGGACTTGCCGACTCCTCTTGGACCGACTATGGCTAGGACGCCGCCCCTCTCCACAACCTCCCGCACCTTCCTCTCCACCTCATCCACGGCTTGTGCTAGGCCGTGCCGCGCCGGGTCTACGTAGGGCTCGCCCATTACGTACAAGACGCCGTCTCTGCGCTCCACGCCTAGCTCCTCCGGCTCTGTGTAGACGGCGTTGAGGGGCCCAAGCTTTGCTTCAAGCACTGAGACTCTGGCCTCCAGCTCGGCCAGCTTCTCCTCGATTTTCTCCACCACCTCATCCAGCATCGCTGTGTCTAATCCGTAGAGCGCGTCCAGCGCCTTCTCCACCTCTTCTCCGCTTCTTCCCAGCGCCGCGGCGGCTTTCCACACAAGCACCTTCCGCAGATCTTCGTGCAACCCTTTCCATTGCTCCCTCTGCTCTATCCACTGCGTAATCCAGTTTTTACCGAAGACCTTTATGACGGCCGCTATCAGATCCAGAAATTTAAAAACGAGGGGGGCGAATTTAGAAACATGGGAGACGACGTCGATATGCAACGCCTTTGTCAAAAACGGCACCGCATCCCTCAAGGCGGCGCCGCCGACTCTCTTCAATACCTCACGCACCCTATCCCAGACATCTGGCGCCAGTAGCGTGGAGAATTTTTTGTAGGCCTCCCGTTGCTCCTCCAGGTACTTCACGGCGGCCTCCTCGTCGCTTTCCCTCATCCTCTTCACTACCTCAGCCGCGAAGCCGGGCGGCATGTACCCAACGCCGAGGTACTCCACCGGCGTAAAATGCCGTTTGATTAGCTCGACAGCCCTCTTTGCGTCGTCGCTGGCGTAATCCTTTGCGCGATCCCACGGGATGCAGTAAACAAGCCTATACGGCCCCCCGCCTGCATAGGCCTCGCCCAGCTCGTCCCTGCTAGTCGCCGTCCGCTCTCTTAGCTCAACGTCGCGGCCGGCCTCCCTCAGCTTCGACGAGTAGTTTTCTATAAAGTACGACTTGCCGGAGCGGGGCGGGCCCACCACATCTACAACCCGCCACGGGAAGCCCTCCAGCAACTTCTTAACCAACTCTTCGTTGAAGCGCTGAAAGTAATCCACAACCACGGTTTCATGTAATATAAGACGTAATAAATATTTCAACTTACTATATTATGTGTACAGAGAGGGTGCCTGTCCGTTGCAGGCGTGTTGTTAATGCTGTTCCATGGGGGCAGAGGCGTGGCTGCCGACATGCGGCGGCTGGCTCGCTGGCCTGTGCGGAAGGTGGACTGCAGCGGCTGTCGCGGTGCCGACGGGCCCCGGCAGGGACTGTGTACACAGCCGTATACGGCTCACGGCCGTGGGTCTGCGGAGGCGCGGTGGTTTAGTCTGGAGTTTCTCACATCGGGGAATGGCCGCGGCGCATATCTGCGACGAGGCGCAACCGGCGGCATCGGCGCCTCCACACGCGTCGCCGCCAAATGAGGGCAAACCCGGAGTCTTTTGACGACGTTAATATCAACGCCGTGAATATGCCTCAGATATGTTGATAGCCCACGTCCCGCTTTTTAGATCTTTAACTGAACGAAAGCACAGACAGCTTATACGCGGCTGTTTAGAAAGCTCCCTCTTTTTATAAACTCTTGAGCCGAGGTGCAACTCCACCGAGGCACCAGGTGGCGCGTCGCCTCAGAGAGGCGAAGCCGCTTAGAACGGCGTTACAAAAGTGCAAAGAAGAGAGAAAGAGGCGTGGTTAAGACTTTACCTTCCAACCTCACCTCGCCCCCTCTGTACACGGCGTAGATACAGTAAGTATTCAAGCGGTTAGCCGCCTCACTACACTTCTCTACGTGACTTCTGTCATAGTTAATAGAAAACTCAGCCAAGAAGCTAATCGGCCCATCCCTCCGCTTTATAGTCACATACGCGTCTATCTCCCAGCCGTTCTTAAGGTATTTCACAAATTTATCAGGAAGATGGCCTCTATCAGGCCTATCATGACCGGTGACTAAGGCATACACACCCAACGCCACATTGGCAAGAAATATAGATTCAAGATAATGTGCACTCTTATCAAGCTGTCCCATTATCTCATCCTTTACCTTATAATATGCGTCTACGTACGTCGTTCCATATAGTGTATGCTGGTAGTGCATATATGCCCCCAAGGCGTAGCGGGGGTCGGAGAAGACTATTTTGAAAGGGGAATCAGATTTAGAATCTCTACCTCCCTCTTCTTTTGGGCTTTTGCTTAGTTTCTTCATTCTTATAGTAAATAAGATGTGGCTCTTTCTCAAGTACTCAATCGCTGTTTCAACGTCGTTAGTCTCTACCTTGACGTTTGCTATGTCTTGAGCCAAGTTCCTCACTTCCTCGTATTTGTCGCCTACTTCAAGACCTTTTTCAAACACCCTCTCAGCCGCTGAGTATAACACCGCCTTAACCACCTCCGGCCTCACCCCGTACTCTCTTGCGTCTTCCAAAATTTCATCAATTGTGTCAAAAAAGGCAACGGGAGGCTCCTGACAAAGCTTTGACTCTCTTTTGTCTGAATGGTGGCCGCCGACGGCGGGCCCTGCTACGTGAGGCGGCTCTTCATTTGAAAGGCACCGGGCGGTAAGTTCTATCCCCCAAGCAGTCCCTCCGTATAACAAGTAGTATTTTAATACTTCATCAAGTTGGTCCTTCACTTCATCAAGTTTTTTAACTATTTTATTTAATTTTTCTAGATTTTATAAATTACTAAGTCTATCTTCTGTCTCGTAGTGTTTTAGTTCAGTTAGCATCTTACTATAAATCTCAATCGAAGGAAACAGCGGCCAGCTATCAAGCTCGGCTACCCGCGTCATATTTTGCTACCTGTTTTTTAAATTGTATAAATATAAGCTTTTATAAATATAAACTTTCAAGGCGGCGGCTTCTGTGGTTTTGCACACAGTCTGGGCAACTTCGATAAACTGCCTAACCTCGTCGCAACTGAAGGCGATGCCTTTCACGCCAAGACAGTGCTTGGCGATGTAGGCGAGGTTGCTACGTATGTGTCTCTCCACCCACCTCTTTACCCTATCTACATTGTAGTAAACCGCAGGCGCGGCGCCGTCATCGCACCCCGCGGAGGCGCAGACAGCTAGCACCTCTACACAACTCGGCGCGTCCCACTTCTCGCAGTCGACCTCCCTCGCCTCTATTCTAGCGTCACCATTTAACACGGCGATGTCAACGTCGTCGCACAAGTCCTTAATACTTAAATCTAGAATTTAACCGTCGGTTATATAAATTACATTGTTATTTTAAACGATGGACTTTTTAAGAGGTCTCGAAATGCTTCTGGACCGCGTTGTGAGTATTAGATCTCCTCTTAAACCTCGATCTGAGGGGGAGGAGCAGGAGGTGCTGGGCGAGATAGATGCCTCGAAGGCCGACGTGTCTAGGCCCGTGGGCAACGGCGAGGAGGTGGGGTACGCTGTAGATGGCTCTCTCCGCATGGTCTCCATCCCCTACTTCCGCCTCTTTATAGCGGCTGGAGTAGCGTATGCCAATGACAGAGTTGTTGAGGCTCCCGGCACAGTCGACGTCAAGTATGTCGCAATTCAGTCAGACGACGTGGAGACGCTTAAACAGTTGGAGGACATCGCGGTTGTGCGCTACAGAATCCAGGGGATCGACAAGTGGTTTACTAGCGATCTGCATCGAGATACGGTGGGTAGAATTGTGAGAGAGCTTGTGGAAACTTCGCTAATTAAATTCACGCCAAAAGATGAGACGTTGCTGGTGGACGGGCCCCTCTACTACGGCTTTAGAAGTTTGGTGGAGCTGGATATGATGAGAGTGGAGGCTTTGTGGGAGAGGAGAGCGGTGGCGGTTGTGAAGAGGCTTGAAAAGTCTAAGAAGCTTTGTAGAGCTAGAGAGTGGCTTGAGCAACACGGCGTGTCGCTTAGCAATTGTAACGACCAGGTTGCGACGGTTGAGCTGGGTAAGATATACGCCCGGTCTGTCACAGACGTGGTGGTTTTCGGCCCGTTTATACAAAGAATTAAAAGTAAGGAGCTCCCCTCCCTCCCCGACAGGTACCTATGGTATGTGTACAGCTGGGGGGCGCAGTTTAGAATTGAGGCCTTTCGCGCAGATGTTGCAGAGAGGACGTTGCCCACGTTGTTGAGGTACAGGACAAGTCTCTGGCTTCCCTACCACATCGCCGTCGTGGATAAGCTGGCCAAGGAGAAGAGCAGGCGTATGTTTCTATATGTATGTGGGAAACTTAGGGCAAGGGGGGTTAGCCTTACCTACGACACTTTGATGGAGTGTCATGCTGGGTGAAAAAATTGGCGTAGTTTCAGCAAGTGAGGTGATTGCAGTGGGGCCGCAACACAGAATAACGGTGGAGATACCGTTTGACGTATATGCGAAACACCTCATAAAGGTGGGGGATCTCCTCTTAATTGAGACGCGGGTACATAAATCGCTGGTTTTAGCCCAGGTGTCTTCTATAAAACGTCAGCATCTTGCAGCGTTGCTGGGAATACGAGCCCTAGATGCGCCTATTGAAGACAGCCAAGGCCTCTCCACGCCGGCTGTAATTGAGCTAGAGCCTTTAGCTGAATGCGCCTCTATTGAAAACTGCGATCCGGTACAACCAGCCTCTCCCATAGATCCGCTTAGCAGTGTCTACATACCCTCCTCCGAGGTAGTTGCTAAGATGTTAGGAATTCCGCAGGTGGGGGTTCTGCTGGGCAAGCTGTATATAAACAAGGAGTTGGATGTGGAGGTGAGGTTGCCCCCCGAGGCGGTTTTCATGCACATCCTCGCCGTGGGCACGACGGGGGCTGGGAAGACGACATTTCTAAAGAACATTGCCCTCTCCGCCTACTGGGATTTGGGAATTACGCCGATTGCCTTTGATTTCCAAGGCGACTTTATCCACTTGACAATACCGGCGCAGGGCGCCAGGTACAGACACCTGAACCGGCTCACCGTGGTGTGGCCAGTGACGCGGAGCTTTCTCCACAGGGAAAGCGAAACATTAATCAGATACGCCAATGAATTTCTAGGAGAGGGGGAAGAGCCGGGCGACCTATCCGCAGTATCCGACAAAACTCTGTTTTCCAAGGCGGTGGGCTACGGGCTGGGGAAGCTCTTCATGGAGAGAGTTATGGGGGGTGGCTACGAAGTTGAAGATGTAGAAGTCGAGGCAGATAGAGGCCGGGTAAAGTGGATTTCCATCCGCCTCCCCCACGGAGTGGAGATTAAGCTTATTCCATGGGCTCTAGAGCTGAAAGACATCATTTGGGAAATCCCCACCCTTTTCCCCTTTTTCGGCACGCCTAGAATAGCTCTTCTGTATGATGATATTGTTACACTCATAATCAATAAGATTAGACATCGTAACAGTATAGATATAGATTCAGTTGTTGGGACGTTGCATCGAATTTACAAATTACTTGAAGAAGAGATTAAGATTCACAAAAGCCAGAAAGATAGCGTGGTGAGGGGTTTCACATCCCTTAAGAATACTGGGATAATTGACGTGTGGTGGGATTTGAGCATGCATGAGAGAAAGCGTCGTGTATTTTTTGGAGAGCCGAGCTACGGGGATCTATTCTCAGAGCCTGTGGTGGTGTTTTTAGATCTGTTTAGAGAGAGGCCTACGGCGGCTTCTATTGTTGTGTATAGATTGTTGAGAAAGTTGCTGGAGGTGAAGGATGAGGAGCTTAGGAGGGGTGCCCCGCGTCCGGCTTTTGTTCTAATTGACGAGGCTCATGAATATTTTCCGCAGAGCGGCGAGGATTTGAGTAGGGAGGCTGTGGAGGATATGATAAACAGAATAACGCGGCTTGGACGCGTGCGTAGAATAGGCGTGGTCTTCGCCACGCATATGCCTGAGGATTTAAATGCCCTGGTTCTCCAGCTGTCTAACACCAAGGTGGTGTTTAGAAGTGATGAGGCGGTTCTTGAAAAATTTGGCTTGAGGGAGTACAGCCAGCTACTCCGCATCGCCCCAAATGGCGTGGCCGTGGCGAGAAGTCACAGCTTTAGAACTGGAGTTCTGGCTTTCAGAACTCTACCCCCGCAGACTCTCCACAGATCCCACGTAGATCAGCTCAACCTCGGCCTCCTCAGCGGGGAGGGGCATTAGCCACCTCTCGCCGTCGTATAGCACCTTCGTGGTGGCGGCGTCGACTTTCCCACCGGCCTTGTACACCACGTAGAGGGGCTCAGCGTAGACGAGGTGGCGCGGCGCCTCGTACAGCCCAACTCCATCTACCACCTTCACAAGCTTGACCTTCACGCATAGTTGTAGCTGTGGGTATATACAGAGAGGTGGTAATACCAGTGTAGGATGCGCCGAGGTAGCGGCGCTGAATGTGACTCATTTATCACAGCCTCAGCCATCGTTGTGTTGAGTGGGGGGTTTCGGCGAGTTTCCTCGGACGTGCCCCGCCAGCTGAATTACGGAAGCATGTGCCTTGGCGCTCACAGATCCGCCCAGCACTCCACAACCAGCCCGAAGTCTCTATAGTGGAACAGCCGGCGAAAGCCCCAGCGTGAAGACCGCCATGTTGAAACCCCTTAACTCTATAAATCTTTAGCTCGGCGAACATAACCGGACCACTATACAAAAACAAAAACAATCAAACAGCCTTCTTTAAGTCAGTCAAAAGGAAAAATATATAAATAGAAGTTTTAACAAACAATAGTCTATATATTGATATCACGTGTAAATTGAGTGTACTGTTTTAAAGCCAGTTATCCATAGACCCCGCCGAAACTTCCAGAAAACTCCCCTACAAATATGTAGCGGCGTTGTTCTCACATGCCGGAGAGACGGCGCGTCGAGATCTGCGATAGCTTCTGAAGGACGTAGGGCAGTATGCCGCCGTGTTTGATGTACTCCACCATTACCCCCCTCTGACGAGGGGTATTAGGGCGAGTATAGAGACGGCCACTAGGTAGAGGAGGAGCGGGATGTGCTCCACAGCGAGGAGGCCGCCGAAGCCCGTGACAGGCGACCATATGGATCTGGAGACTCTCCCGGCGTTAAACGAGGCGACCAGAAGAACAACGCCGAGGATTTTTCTACCTCCTCCACGGAGGAGGGCCGCGCCCAGTGCGGCGTACGTCGCGGCTAGTGCTAAGTTTTCGGCTACGAGTAGTGGAGGCAGTCCAACGAAGTTTATGCCGACGTAGCCCACCGCCAGCAACAGAAGGAGGGCTACGAGTACCCTGCGCATATACGCCGTCGGGGCTGGGTTTAAAACTATTTACTTTTCTGCATCAACTTCTGAAGGACGTAGGGCAGTATGCCGCCGTGTTTGATATACTCCACCTCTGCCCAGGTGTACACCGCCAGCTTGGCCTTTACCTCGTCTACGCGGCCGTCCCTCCGGTGGATTCTCAACGTGACTTCCTTGCCGGGCGCCAGGCCTTCGGAGAGCCCCACCACGTCTATCGTCTCTGAGCCCTCTAGGCCGAGGCTGTCGACAGTTACGCCTTGGGGTAGCTGTATGGGTACTATGCCGACCATGGTTAGGTTGGATCTGTGGATTCTCTCGAAGCTCTCGGCTATCACAGCCTTGACGCCCAGTAGCTTGGGGCCCTTGGCGGCCCAGTCTCTGCTCGACCCCGCGCCGTAGTTTTTCCCAGCCAGGACGACTAGGGGCGTCCCCTCTTTTTTGTAGGCCTCCGCCGCCTCGAAGACGGTCATGACCTTCCCCTCTGGGAACTTGATGGTGAGGCCGCCGTCTAGGTTTCCGATTTTGTTCTTGTAGCCTTTGCTGGAGAAGGTGCCCCGTACCATCACATGCCAGTTGCCCCTCCTGGCGCCGAAGGTGTTAAACTCCGAGGGCTTAACGCCGAGGGACATGAGGTACTGCCCAGCGGGGTTGTCAGTCGTTATGTTGCCCGCCGGCGATATGTGGTCCGTCGTAATGCTGTCGCCAAGCACCAACAGCGGCCTCGCCCCCTTTATGTCACCGACCTTTACCTCGCCCTCAAAGAGGGGAGACGGCTGTATATAGGTGTCGCCCGGGTCCCACTTGTAGAGGAGGCCGCTTGGCGCCTCCAGAGCCCGCCACTCTGGAACAAGCTCGCCAGCTTTGCTGTACTTTTCGACATACATCTTGGGGTCTAGCCACTCCTCCACCACCCTATTCACCTCCTCGGGGGTGGGCCAGAGATCTCTTAAATACACGGGCCTGCCCCCCTGGCCGTAGGCGAGCGGCTCCGACTCCAGGTTTTTCAACACCGTGCCCGCAATGGCGTAGGCCACCACCAGCGGGGGCGAGGCGAGATACGCGGCGCGGATGTCTGGATGCACCCTTGCCTCGAAGTTCCTATTGCCCGACAGCACCGCCGCGGCGAGTATGTCGTGCTCCTTAATCGCCTTGGCCACGGGCTCGGGCAGGGGGCCGGAGTTCCCAATACACGTGGTACACCCAAAGGCGACGACTTGGAAGCCCAGCTCATCTAGGTATTTCTGCAACCCGCTTCTCTCCAACAGCTCCGCAACGGCTCTGGAGCCCGGCGCGAAGCTGGTCTTCACGTATGGGGGCGGCCTTATGCCGAGTTCGTAGGCCTTCTTGGCCACGAGACCCGCGGCGGCTAGGAGGTACGGGTTGCTGGTGTTGGTGCAGCTGGTTATCGCGGCGATGGCCACGTCTCCATCTCCGAACTCGACACGTCTACCGTCTATCTCAATCTCCACAGCCCTCCTCTGCGTCCTCTTCTTCCTCTCCTGGAGGAACGTGAGGAAGCTCTTCGGCGCCTCGGCGAGGCTCCTCCTCTGCCACGGGAGGGTGGGGCCCGCCACGTTCCTCTCGACCGTGGATAGGTCGAATTCCACCACCTGGCTGTACTCTGCGCCCTCCACTCCGCCGAAGACGCCCTGGAGCTCGTAGTACCTCTTAACCAACGCGACGAGGTCCTCCGGCCTGCCGGTTGCCCTTAGATACGAGAGGGTGTTTTCGTCGACGGGGAACAGGCCGGTGGTGGAGCCGTACTCCGGCGCCATGTTGGCTATAGTGGCGCGGTCGGGGACGGAGAGCTTTCTCACCCCCTCGCCGAAGAACTCAACGAAGGCGTCTACTACATTCACCTTACGCAGGTACTCCGTCACGGCCAGCACGATGTCTGTTGCCGTGACGCCGGGCCTCGGCTCGCCGTATAGGTGGACCCCCACCACCCTCGGCACTCTAATCGTGATGGGCTCCCCCAGCATCGCCGCCTCGGCCTCTACCCCGCCCACTCCCCACCCCACGACGCCGAGGCCGTTGATCATCGTGGTGTGGCTGTCCATGCCGACCAGCGTCTCGAAATACGCCAAGTCGCCGTCGGTCATCACTACCCTAGCCAGGTATTCTAGATTTACCTGGTGTATTATTCCTGTGCCCGGCGGGAAGATTCTGAGGTTTCTAAAGGCCTGCTGGGCCCACTTTAGGAAGCGGTACCTCTCCCTGTTGCGGGTTATTTCGAGCTCGAGGTTTCTCCTAAGCGCCTCGTGCGATCCCCAGAAGTCTACCTGGACAGAGTGGTCAATTATGAGGTCCACCGGGACCTGCGGATTCACAAGAGAGGGGTCTTTGCCCATCTTCACAGCTATGTCCCGCATAGTGGCGAGGTCAACCACGGCGGGGACGCCGGTGTAGTCCTGCATAACCACCCTAGAGATCTTGATAGCCACCTCCCCCTCAGGCGCCTTGGGATTCCACCTGGCCAGCTTCTCCAAGTGCTCTCTCGTGACGTCGCGCCCGTCGAGGTTGCGCATGACGTTTTCTAGAAGGACGCGTATGGAGTAGGGGAGGCGAGCCACGTCGTATCCCTCCCTCTCAAGCGCCTTAAGCGGGAAGTACCTATATGTAGTCTCCCCCAAGGCGAACTTCTCTACATGCATTGGCAAGGTGTAGGTCTTGGAAATTATATAATGTTATTCACTAACTGCCTTAGCCTAATTGCGTGTTATGTCTAACAACCGCCTCCCTCACGGCCCTGGCGCTTCCCACGGCGATGATAGACGCGCTTTCCACCTGCATCACGTAGCCGCAGTAGGGGCACTGGTGCCTCTTTGCGTCTAACCTGGCGGCGCTCGCCTTGCCGCACCGGGGGCACACAACGGCCACATACCTCATCAATACCTGGAGCTGAGGATCTTTTTTAGCTTCCTCACGGCGTCCCACGTGTCGTGTTGGGTACAGCTGTACCGGGCGATCTCCAGGCGGACCCCGCCCCTTTGATCGGCGCCGTACCTAATCTCGGTGGCGAACAGCAACCCCCTATACTTCACAACCCCGAAGCTCCTCCGGAGCGTGACCCTGCCCAGCATCTTCACGGTGGGGGTACATATTTTTACGTATTCAACTGCCCTTCCGACGGGGGCGATTGGCTCTACGCATATGTCAACGCGCCCAACCGGCACGTCGAATACAAACTGCGGCGGCGCGGGGTGCGACACCGGGGCGCAGATGGACACATCAGCCGCCAGGTGGCCCCCCATCCACTCGATCAGCAAAAGACCCAGCCCCGGCAACTGCGCCGAGGGGCAGAAGACGCCGCCCCACTCGCCCTCCAACAAGTGCCCCACTCTCTCCAAGTTTTCAGAGACCCACTGCCTGATGGGGGCCGGCGGGTCTATGTCGAATCGGTACTTTACCCGCCGCTGGGCCAAGCCTTGTACATAGGCCCTCCTCGCCACAGACGCTATGAAGGCTAAATTTATAAATAGAGTTTTTCGGGGGGTCTATGCCGATTTGGTACAGAGAAGAGGAGGAGTGGGAGGAGGAAGAGGAGCTGTGGGAGGAGTTTGAAGAGGAGTGGGAAGAAGAGGAAGAGTGGTAAATCTCCTTTTTAATCCTCTCCAGTTTTTCCGCTCGCGGTTCCTCTCACCGAGTTATGTTTTTAAAGTGATCAGTGTTAGGGTGCCAGTTGCCTAAAAATATTTCTCAAGGGGGGTCGGTGTCTCTTCTTTATTTTCTTATTGGATGTCTTTTTGGTTTTACAAGTATGGTGTATGCAGGTACTAACGTGTAGTGTAAGGGTTTTTGGGGGTTAAATTTTTAAATTGCGTGGTACGGGGAGTTTCATGGCGGGGGGCGTGGGGGGTAGGGTAGTAGTGGGGAGGCACGTATACGGCAACCTATATGGATGCGACTCTCACGTGCTTGGCGACGAGGCGGCGCTGATTACAATTGTAAAAGAGGCTGTGAAGGTGGCTAATGCGATGTTGCTTTCGATAGGTTCGTACAGGTTTGGGCCCAACGGCGGGCTCACGGTCTTCGCAGTGGTGGCGGAGAGCCACATATCTATACACACGTGGCCTGAGCACGGCTTCGCGACGGTTGATGTATATACCTGTGGCGACCACACGGACCCCAAGGCGGCGTTTGACTACATAGTATCTCAGCTAAAGCCCAGGCGGCTGGAGGTCTTCTTTGGAGATAGGTCGATGTATAGAGAATAAATTTATAAATTGACTTTTTTCAAGATTCGTGACTAAATACTTTAAAAAGGCATATTTAGAAATTGCGAATTTTATACTTCAATCGCTAGATAAGCTAAATCTAGACGCAATTGAGACATTTATAAAAACAATAGAAGAATTGTATAGGCTCAACAAGAAGATTCTAGTCGTGGGCGTGGGGAGGAGCGGACTGGTGGGTAGGGCCTTCGCCATGAGGCTTAGACACCTAGGGGCGAGGTCCTACGTGCTGGGCGAGACGATTACCCCATCGGTGGAGGAGGGCGATTTGGTGGTGGCTATTTCGGGAAGCGGCACCACCCAGATAGTCGTCGCCGCAGCTGAGGCGGCTAAGAAGATGAAGGCCAAGGTGGCGGCCATCACCACGTACCCCGACTCGCCCCTCGGCAAGCTGGCGGACATCGTGGTGTTTGTCCCGGGCAGGACTAAGGTGGCTTCGATGGACGACTACTTCGCACGCCAGATACTAGGCATACACGAGCCGCTGTCCCCCCTAGGCACCCTTTTCGAAGACACCGCCATGGTTGTGCTAGACGCCGTAATAGCCGACCTCATGAAGCGGCTGGGGAAAAACGAGGCGGAGCTAGCCAAGAGACACGCAAATATTGAAGTGCCTTGACGCCGTTGCTCAAGTCAAGTCCCTACGGCGCAGGTTTTTTATTCAGTGTTGTCACCACCGCTCACAACTCGCCACACACCTGCCTTCATCAATGGGTGGTCTTGTGCACTTCCTTATTTACTTTATCTGCCTCTCAGAGTGGGGAAGTCGTCCTCTTTTTCGTTTAACACCTCTTGGAACCTCGGCTCCTTCAGCATTTCTCTTAAGGCGTGTTTTATCAACTGACTGCGGCTCTTGAAAAGGCCTCTCTCCACCAGCCGGTCTATCCTCATTATCAACTCGGAGGGTAGCCTCAGGGATACCCTCTCCAGTGGCACCTTGCTCTTCCTACGAGGCATATAAACGTGGAGAGTTGGTAATATATACTTCACGTTTTTATAGAAGGCTCTATCTCCACGCCAATGTACTACCTCCACCCCTACAAGGCACTGTCGTCGAGCTCCACATGCGTCAGGTATGTACGCTCCCTACTCTCCATGTTGTTAGGAGGAGGCCCGGTGGTGTACGGCCAAGGTGGCGAGGTCGTGCTCGCCCTCTCCGGCTTTCACTCAGAGGACTGGCCCGCCGTCAACTTCCTCTCCCTCTTAATATACCTCTGGAAGAGGGGGGGTTGTGGATATGCCGCCCACCGCCGCCGCCCCAGTGGTAAACGAGCGCGCCTTCCAGGGGGTGCCCATAGGCAGAGAGGGGGCCGACCCCTACTTCGACTTTCTAGAACTAAAGACAGAGGCGGCGCGGGCCGTGACGGAGTTTTACCACAAGTCGAGGCCGAGGGTTGTTGCCGTCTTCCTCGGCGGGAGGGAGTACGAGGCGGCGGCCACCACCGAGGCCGCGGCCCAGACGTTGCCGGCTAGGAAAATTACGCCGTCACCCCACACGCCAGAGGGAGTTTTCACGCTTAAGTACAGCCACGGGTTGGTTTTCAAAATCCCGCCGGAGCCCCGGGAATTCGGCCTCCTCGCCCGCCACGTGGCTGACGTCTTGAAGAGAGCCGCGGCGTTGCCGCCGGTTGAGCGGCCGCCTGTCAAAGTGGAGAAGAAGCCTATCTACCTGCTACACGGCGGCAGGGAGGTGGAGGACGGGGTCCTCATAGACAACGACGTCTACATATACATATAGGATGAGGGTTTTCCTAGGCATCACCGGGGCCTCTGGCGTGATCTACGGCGTCAAGGTGCTGGAGTTGTTGAAGAAGTCGGGTGTGGAGGTTCATCTCTCCATGTCGAAGACGGCCGAGAGGGTGCTGAAGCTCGAGACGGATCTCGACGCCGAGTATGTGAAGTCTATGGCTGACCACGTGTGGGACGAGGCGGATCTATCAGCTCCGCCGGCGTCGGGTAGCTACCCCATCGACGCGGTGGCGGTGGTGCCGTGCTCCACCAAGACCCTGGCGGCAATTGCAAACGGCCTCTCGCTGAATCTCATCATAAGAGCCGCTGAGGTGGGGCTGAAGGAGAGGAGGAGGGTGGTTCTCGTGATCAGGGAGAGTCCCCTCTCGCTGGTCCACATTAGAAATATGGAGCTGGTCACCATGGCGGGCGCCGTCGTGATGCCTGCGGCGCCTGGCTTCTACACGAGACCTAAAACCATAGACGAGCTAGTCACCACGTTTGCAGGAAGAGTGCTTGATCAGCTCGGGATTAGACACAGCCACACACCAAGGTGGAGGGTCTAGGAGGCGCGCTCGCCCACTACTGTTCTCAAAAGCCTAGCCACGTGGGGCGCCCGGCTCTCCAGCACCTCAATTGCGTAGAGGACTTCGTCGTCGGGCTTTATTCCATATCTCAATAACGACGCCGCGGAGATCCCCAGCAGGTCTCTGACTCTAGTCATTGAGATGCTGACATCTCATATTTAACTTCTTACCGTTATACCCCTCTTTATATAATGTTGGTGTAGATTTGATGTATTAATGGCACGATTATGGGAACCAGCACGGTTAACACCACGCCGTTGGCAAATGCATATATAGAAAAGGAGGATCCGTACAGCGCCGTGTACAGCGGCAACGTGTTGTCCATCGTGGTGGCGCCCCCCATGGCCAAGACGCCGACTTTGCCAAACCGCCTAGCCAGCAGGGGGGCCAGCACGAAGGTGAGCTGTTCTCGGAGGAAGTTGACCAGCAGCCCGTAGGCGCCACCCGCGGCGTCGCCCGCCGCCGCCAGGTAGGGCCCGGTGAAGCTGTACCACCCCATGCCGAAGGCCACGGCCGGCGTGATGTTGAACAGCAGTGTGAAAAACGGCGCAACCACGGCAGTGGCCGCGAGGGAAATCGCCGGGGCCGCCAGCATAGATACCTCAAACCTGACCCCCACCCCCGCCATGTCAGCGCCAGCCGCCAACAGCAGTAAAATAAGGAGGGGGTCAACCGCAGAAGAGTAGTCAAGCTTCGCCACCGACCCCGCGGCGAAGCCGGCGGCTAGGGCGAAGACGACGTAGAGCGAAATGGCCGGCCTCTGGGCGGAGTTGGCGGCGCCTCCTCTGTCGAGCGCCGAGCCCAGCGCCGCCGAGGCCAGCACCAGGGCCAGGGCGTATAGAAAAGACACGAAGAGGAACCCCCCCACGTTTCTCAGCACCACCTCGGAGGCGTTGGCCGCCACGAAGAAAACCAGCGCGGTGACGACTGCCGTGAATATCCACGGCGGCGGGCGCCTCCCCAGCGCCTTGCCCAGCGCGTAGCCCAGGGCGATGGCTCCTAGGTACTTCACCAGAGAGAGGTAGAGCACTGCGTAGAGTTGGTAAGGGTTATTAGCCTTAAGTCTCTTTTAAACCCGTATATAGTAATGTGAAGACACTGAGAGAGAGTTCACTAAAACTTTTGAAAAACCGGAGAAAACGGGTCTTGAAAAGCGGCGAAGTACGGTACAGCGAGGTGGACGAAACCGAACTGAAAATATTCCTCACAGCGGTGGGGGTTAGATGCGATATGTGCAACACACGCCTCACATACCAAAACCTCGGCTACCTGCGCGTCGGCGACGGCGTAGAGCTCGCCCTGTGTGAGAAATGTTTAATAGACTACGTAGAGTATCTGGAGGAGATGAGAAGGGCCGTCGCTACTGAGTAGTGATGTCAAGAGCCTCAACCACCTTGAGAAACACATCTCTAAACCTCGCCGATAGATCCACCACGTCGTGCCTCCCCACCACATTCGAAATAACAAGGACACACCCCGTTTTAAACCCCCGAAGCCACCCAAGCGCCATCGCCGTGGCGCATTCCATCTCAACCGCGGCGGCCCCCCGGGCCCGCCAGTACTCTACAAAGTGGGGGTCCTCTGCGTAGAAGGCGTCGCTGGAGACCACGTAGCCGACCGGCGCCTTGAGGGACTGGGCCAGCCTCACAGTGAGATGGGGGATCCGCGGCCAGGGGAGGGCTGTGGCCCGGGAAGTAGGCCCCCAGCACCCCGCCGGCGGGCGCCGCGGCGGCGGCCGCCACCAAGACGTCGCCCACCTCCAACCCGCCGAAGGACCCTGCGGTGCCTATCCTCACGAAGATCTCCATCCCCAGCATTTTCAACTCCTCCAGGGCTATGGCGGCGGAGGGGCCGCCTATGCCGTGGGCGGCCACTGTTATCCTCCTCCCCTTGACGCGGCCGGTGTAGACTGGGTATCTGTGCTCGTTGACCAGCCTCGCCTCCTCCATCAGAGAGGCGAATAGCCTAGCCCTGGCGGGGTCCCCCACGCCTACAACCACGGGGGCCACGTCCCCACGCTCCGCGCGGATGTGGTAAGGCACGTTACTGTGGCCACGGGGGTATATAACAAAAAATGTATAATAGCTAGGCATTTTGGAGATGCATGGAATTGGAAGCTCTTACCAAGGCGCTGGGGGTGTCTGGCTTCGAGGATGAGGTGAGGCAGAGGATTCTAAACGCCGTGGGCGGTGCCGAAGTCGACGAATTTGGCAACGTCGTCCTGCGGGGGAGGTCTAAGGTGGCTTTCGTGGCGCACATGGACGAGGTAGGGCTCCTCGTGACTAACGTCGAGGAGGATGGGAGGCTGAGGTTTAGGAAGGTGGGCGGAGTCGACGACAAGATCCTCCCCGGCTCCTCGGTGGTCCTCTACGGCGACGGCTTCCGGGTGGAGGGGGTGATCGGAGTGGCGCCGCCACACTTCCAGCAACAGCAACAGCAGGTGACTTGGCAAGACCTCTACATAGACGTGGGGGCCTCCAGCCGGCAGGAGGCGGAGGCTATGGGCATTGCCCCCATGACCCCCGCCGCATTTTCGCGGCGGTATGTCGAGATGGGGAGGTACGTCTCCGCCACAGCGCTCGACGACAGGGCGGGTTGCTGGGCGCTTCTCGAGGCCTACAGAAGGGGCGCCCCGGCGACTTTTATATGGACTGTGCAGGAGGAGGTGGGGCTGATGGGGGCCCGGGCTGTTTCTAAAAACCTAGACGTGAAGTACGCCGTCGTGGTGGACACCACCGCCTGCTGCCACCCCAACTGGACGGGGGGCGTCAAGCCGGGGAACGGCCCCGTGTTGAGAATATTCGACAACTACGGCGCATTCAACAACAAGCTAGCCAAGAAGGTGCTGGAGGTGGCCAAGAGGCGCGGGATACCTATACAGATCGGCTCCGGCGGAGGGGGGACGGACGCGGCGGCCTTCTTCGTCTCGGGCATCCCCTCTGTGGCCATAGGCATACTCACCAAGTACTCTCACTCACCAGTAGAGATGGCCCACAGGGAAGATCTGAGAAACACGGTGGAGCTAATAGTGGCACTTGCAGAAGAGCTGAGTCAATAAGGCAAAGGATTAATAAACTTTTGTAAGAAGCCAAAGTTAGGTAAAAAATAAATCTGGTGATTTCGCATGTTTATGCACCGGTGAAATATCTACCTCGGGTTGGCTCTGGGAGCTCTGGCTGTGTTGTATGTAGTATACTGGCCTAGCTATCAGATACCTCTGGGCGTAGATGTAAGGTTTGAGAAGGTGGGCCACCTGAAATACGAGCTGGTGGTCGAACCCTACTACGCTAGATATGAGCCGAGCAACAGGCCAGCGGTATTCATAATACTGCCCTCGGCCAGAGAGGTTGGGAAGCCGCCGATGTGGAGCATACAGCTGTCGGCTGTGGGGCCCACGGTGGGGGAGGTGTGGATAGACGACGCAGAGGTTAGAGGAAACGTGGTAGTGGTTAGGCTAGACGGCAAATTCGGCCTCGTTCTCGACGACTGGCTACGCTACTTAGGAAACGCAACCGGCGTGGAGCCGTCGATCCACGTTCACATTTGGTACGGCGACGATTACCTCGGCTTCGCCGCCGTCAACTACGACCCCCACAGACTCGCCGGCAGAAACGTCACATATGTAGTAAAGGCCCAGGTCGTCACGGCGGAGAGGCCGCTGAAAACAAAGCCAAGAAACTCCGCGGGCTACCACTTCTCTAGTTTCGGTCTAGATTGCGTATACGAGTGGCGGTACAACTACACTATCATCGACACAGAAAGAGATTTCGGTGGAAAAATCCCCCTCTTCTTCATATACAACCAGTACAGCTACTCAGGCGAGGTGGGGTTGCTCCTGAACATTACTAAGGCTTATATAACGGCTGGTGTAGCGGTGGGTTACCAGATTGGATCAGCTGACATCACATTTAAGGATCTAATGGCACTCTCCTTCGACATTAAGGATAACCAAACTAAAATCTTCAAAGGTGGTAGCGTGTTCCCAAACGAGGCTTATTGGTTTGGCGTGTATGGCAAACTTACAATTGACCGCTATGATGAGTGGTACGTATGTCGCGATGGTGGTGGGGTAATGTCGGCGTCACGTACTGGAAATGTCATGTTTAAATCAAGAATTCACTACCTAAGTAAAGGCTCTGCAGGTAACACCTTGGTTTTGAGGGAGAGATTTAACTCTTCTCGGTTGATAACAGCCCTGGAGCTACGCAACTACTACAAACTTCTCGGTACATTAGTCGCAGAGGTATCTACACCTCAGAATCTTAAGATTCTCAATTTGGGTGAGTGGGTGGTTCGCCAGTTCAATACTCAATGTCCGAGGGAGGCTTTAGTTGGGGCGCCCTTTGGAGTAATTCTCAGGGCGGTAAAAGGCGCTGAGTTTGTGAAGAGGCATCCCGCCTTGGCGTCCATTCCAGTATCGGTTAAGGCTGACTACGCCAATATTCGGGGAGTTGAGTATAAAGCCATTTATCAAAATGTGGGCGCCGCTTTTCGCAGGGGTTATGACGTGGTGGAGCATGTTGATATCTACGCGACGGGTGTGAAGGTCAAGATATCCGACTCGTGTCAAGTAGATCTGCCGCTGGGATATGTGATAAGCCGCTGAGCTAAGACCTCAACCCCTTAGCCAAATCCGACTCTTTTAGAAAAACTGGCTCAAAGAGGGGAAAACAGGTGGGTTTGGCCTAGGGGTATGTGGGAGGCGGTGTTTCTGGATATATCGGCGGAGTTGGTGGTTGCGCCGTGTGGGGCTTTGGCGGTGGAGGCGCTATGGGCCTCTCCTCAACTAGCCACGATATCATGTTTCTAAACAGTTTCGTGTTGTCGCCTAGCTGTATTAAATACGGCGTGAAGCTCCTAACGGTTCCCACTGCTGTAAAGTTGCCCACCCTCACAGCCACTGTGTATACGTCTCTGCCGTAGCCAAACATGTAGGCCTCTGCCCGGAGCCTCGCACCGGCGGAGGCGGTGAAGGCGGTGGGGCTTAGGAAGATTAGCCGCGTTGCGTTGAAGACTGTGTCGTTTCTCAAGCCCCTCACCCACACATACTGCCAGTTTCTGGTAAAGTCCTCGGCGCCTAGGCCGGTGAAGTTGTAAACAGCTCTTAGGACCGTGATGTTGAAGTATGTGAGTAGCGGGTCGAGCGTGGCTGCGAATGAATAGGGCGCGATGATAATAAACGGTGGCATTGCCACGGGGCCGCTGGCTCTCATATCTACTAGGTAGAGGACTCTGACCCCGCGCCGTGTGGCGTTGTAGACGGCCTCAGCCGCTGTGTCTGTAAACGGCGTGGATGGGTTGACGATTATGAGACCGGTGGCGTTGTTTAGGAGCTCCTGTAGCTCCATCTCGCTTCTAGCCAGCCTCAGGGCGTAGCCCCTCTCCACAAGCTCCTTTACAAGCACCTCTACGAAGCCTCTCGGTATTAGGTTGCCGTGCGACACGTCGAGCACCACGTAGGGCCTTGCCGGCTTCTTTTCCTCTGCCGGAGGCGGCGGGAGGGGCGGCGTTACGTTTCTAGGCGGTGGTAGCTGGACGGCGCCTGGCCAGAGGTAGTATATGGGAGGCGCCGATTTGTTTAGCAACATCTCCAGCGGGATCTTGCCCCCGGATACCAGAGGTATAATTACGATGCCGCGTCTGGTGACGTTGTACTTTTCATATATGTCAACAACTGTGTAGTTTTCGAGACCCAGCTCCTCTGCCATGTCCTCCACCGCCTCCCAGAGCCCGCCTATTTTGTCGATAAGACCAAGCTCCAGGGCTCTATCGGCGCTGAATATCCTCGCCGTCTCAAACACTTCGGGCGCCGCCTTAAGCCTGTCGCCCCTGCCCTTTAAAACGGCGGCGACAAAATTCGCCCTGACTTTCAATGTCGTTGTAGAACTCTGTGAGGTCCATGCCGTAGTATTTATACGGCCCAGTGGTGTAGATATAGTCGGGCAGGTCGTATAGATACTCGTCGGGTCAGAGGAAGGCGATTACCCCTATGTTGCCAACCCAGCTCGACGGCGTCGCGTAGATCCTCTGGGCCGCAACCGCGGTGTAGTAGGCGCCGGAGGCGCCTAACCCCGCTATCACGGCATACACAGTCTTGTTGAGGCCTCTTATCGTGGTGTAGAGCCTCTCGGTGGCGCCCACGGCGCCTCCCGGCGAATTTATAAGCAACACCACCCCCGCCGTGTTGTTGTCAAAACGTAGTTTCTTGACGTAGGTTATTAAGAAATCGACACTGAAGTCGAAGATGGGGGTGTCGATAGGCACAATTACAATCTCCTTCTCCGCCTTGGCCTTCTTCTCCAACCTGGCGACGCGGGTAGCGACGTCGCTAATCGTCTTGTTGAGCGAAACGAGTCTGTCGATGAGAGTTCTGTTTAGTGAGTCTATTTTAGCCCCCTAGAGATGTATTCAGCTGATCTATCTTGTGTGGTATATCTCTCTCGACGGCTGATACTTTACTCCACGTCGCTAGACCTAGTATTAATGCACCTATGGCGATTAACAAGGCTAACACCCCCACAATTAGCGACCTTTCCATACGCCTGTAGGTATTTGTGTATATAAACGTAATGTACTGGCGGTATATGACGCGCCCTAGCAATAATTGAACTTTTTGAGGCGGGCTACGTACTCTGTTCGTAAATTGCCTTTTTTCTGGCGTAGTCCTCCGCCCTGCCAATTACACGCGCGGGCACCCCGGCAACCACTACGCCGGGGGGCACGTCTCTCGTGACCACGGCGCCGGCGGCCACCACCGCGCCTTCGCCTATCTCCACGCCAGCGACTAGGGTGGAGTTGGCGCCGATCACAGCCCCCCTCCTTATGACAACGGGGGCCAGCCTCTTGCTTGGGGGGTACTTGTCGTTTGTTATGACGGCGTTGGGGCCTATGAAGACGTCTTCCTCTATCACAGTGCCGTTGGGGATGTAGACCATGGACTGGATCCACGCCCTGTCCCCGATCTTAACCTCACGCTCTATTACGGCCTGCGTGCCGATCCTCACTCCCCTCCCAATCCTGGACAGCTCCCTAACCAGCACATTGTGGCCGAACTCGCACCCATCTCCAATCTCCACGTTTTCGTAGATCACGGCGCCGCTCCTAATGATTACAGACTCGCCGATTCTCGCTCCCTCGCTGACCTCGTCGAGGGAGGAGAAGCCCTTGAGTATCTTCTGGCGTGTCGGGTAGCCTATCACAGCGGCGTCTATAAAGCTGTCCCTCCCCACCACGGTGGGGCCGTATATGTATGCGTCTGGCGAGACGTAGCGGGCGTGGATAATCGCCTTTTGAGATACGAATCCCATGGGGCTGGCCGTGCGTTGGTTATATAAATTGTGGCGCTACGGGGGCGGCGTTCCGTGTAGATCTCTTACACGGAGAGTTGTTAAATCGGCCCGTACTGTGGTTAAGATCGGCGGTATGGTTTTTAATGTCTATATAAAGCCGCTGGCTGTCGGAAATCTCTTGCTGGCTTACCGCTTAGGAGGCTTCTTCCGAGGCTGGACGCCTTTTTTGACGACGTCATTAACAAGGTCTTGGACCGCTTAACTGCGTTAGGTTGCTCCTCTTTTCAAGAACCTCCAGCTCTATGGATGTTCTGGTTTTAATACAGTTCTCAACTGCACCCACCCCAAGGCCTCCGTCCACAGCCCCGTGTATAATCTCAATGCACGAGCTGGCACCTCTGCAGATTTCACGCGCCGCTCTGAGTGTCGCCGGACGCTAAAGGAGTACGATATCAAGTGGGGAAGAGTGTAGAGGAAAGCGTGCGGGCCCCGGGCCCTGTTTCGGTTTTCCTATCCGCTGTCGATGTTTCAACTATCTTGATTTCCGGGACCCTAGGTAGCTTGATTTCATGTGGAGGGTAGCAGGGTGAAGACGGCCGGGGCCTTTAGGACTCTGAGGACAGCAGACACTTCGGAAAGGCCGAAGTTTTTCTCCAGCCATGTGGCCCCCGTAAAAGCTCCGTGTGGGGGGCTTGGGATAGGGTTCGAATCCCGGCAGGGACTCCATGTAAATTTTGCAAATGTGGGTCCCAGCCGGCGCTGGTGGAGCCATAAGTGGGGTTCGAGCCGCGGTAGACAGGCCGCCGGCGGAGGCCTGGGATCTGCGGGCTGTCGCCGACGTGCCGTGTAGCTCTCTCCGCAGTTTTACGTTGTATCTCTGCCGTTAAGTATTGACTTTGAGTATATAATAAGGCTTATATCCCCCCCTCCCCCGGTACAGTTGCGGACATGGAAAAGAAATCCCGAGTAGGCAAGCTGGTGGTGTTGGCGGCTTTGGTTGCCGTGGTGTTTGTGGTGCTGGGGTTTCAGACGCCTAGCCCGGGGGTCACGCTGAGGTTTGAGCTCTACGAGGCCGGCGTAAAGAAGAGCGACCTCTTTACAAGACCTGACGTAGCCGCCGCGGTCTTCGTAAGAGCCGTCACGCCGGATGGAGAAGTGGCAGTTTTCTCAGGGCCCACCAGGGGCTCTGTACACATACCAGCCGGCGCCCTAGCCGACGTGGCTAAGAACTGGACTGAATTACTAAGGGCTAGGGGGCACGACCCCGAGGACTTCTTCACCGCGCTTATAGTCAGCCTGGCGGTTGTAAACAAAACCAGCGGGAGGCCTCTGTTCTACACCACCTACTTCCTAGACTACCCCCCAGCCAAGGTGGCGAGAGGAGAAGAGCTGATATACACGCTACATGTGGCAAAGGGCAGGGGGGAGTGGAGGGGGCACGTGGCTAAGGTGGATAGAGAAGAGAAGCGAGGGCTGTTTGCAAGCTACGGCTCTGCGCCCCCCTCGATGAAGCCGCCGTCTGTCGAGCCGCCGAAAGACACGTGGTGTGAATTAATAAGTCCAGAACCCCCGGCGTTTATCTGCTGGTATAGAAAGGCTTGGGTGGGAGTCAACAACTTAACCACCGCGTTTCCCTCTACGTACTTCACAAACTACAACGGCAGGCTGTATATGAAAGTGCCCGTTGTCATGGCGGTAAACGACTATACATACAGCGGAACGGTGAGTGTATACATACGAGTTGAATCGACTACTCCGCAAGTTGCCGTCAGCGCCACTCTAGCGGTTATGGGCGACTTCGGGCCCTTCATTAGCTTAGCTGGCAGGAGCTGGGGAGGCCAGCAGTACTATTTAGATAACAATCTCATCCTCGCCCCCACTATATCTGGCTGGATTTGGATATGGGGGAGGCCTGTCTTCGCCTCGTACGACGTCTACTACGAGGGGCCCGTAGGCAGATCCTACATTCAAGAAGAGAACTACTTCTACATAGCGGATATCTACATCAGCGGTAGCACAATTGTAAGTGGAAAAGATTTTGTCCTGCCCCAGGAAATTATTGACCTCTTCTACGGCGGGGTAGATAAGCAACAGCTCGTCATTTCCAACACGGCGCTTTCAGACGGGGCTCTTCAGCCACGCGAGTATATACTGTTCGAGGAGATATTCCCCTATTTTGACAAATGTGGGGCAGATTTTGAAGTAGGCATCCCACTGGGCTCCATTGTGTCGGCGGCTCTGGCCAGAACGCGGACTTCACTGCCTATAGACGTATTCCCCAGCATAGACATATCGCTGTCTATACAAGGCGCCAGTATATATATCAAAGGCTCGATACATAACGACGGCGACAACCCCGGCGTCTCCACCGACTACAATGCCCCGGAGTACATATACGTCGCCGTGAGCAAGTATCAGTACACCGCGAGGGATTGGTGGGGCAACATCTGCCGCTATCAAGTACCCTCTGGCATATACATAGAGGCTAGGTAAACCCCTCCTTTTTTCCCTCCTACCTTTTCTCTAGCGGGCGGGGCCTAGGGCGGGTAGAGATGCGCAGGTTTCGGCCGGAGCTTTATAGAAGGGGGGTGGAGGATCAGTGCGCAAGCGCGGAGGGCGGTTGCGAGGCGGACTACGTGAGGACGGCCGCCGTGCTGAAGGCATTCGGCGTGGAGAGCTGGAGCAGAAAAGAGAAACAGATAGATCTCAGCAGAGGCGCCTATGACGCGTTGATGAAACTAGAGCCTGTATGCGCCGCCCTGGGCATATGCAGAAAAACTTAAAGTTTTTAAAAACATGTCAAGCATACATAAAGCGCGCCCGTCTAAGCCCTTCGTGGTCATTTCCAGAACTTTTTCCACATACTGAGCGGTGGCTAGAGGCAACGAGTGGGCTCTGGCTAATAAGTAGGCCTAAATCTAAAGTAACCGTGCGTTAGCTATATAAACTATGGCACCGTGGGTGGCATGGCCGACGACTTCGCCTATCCAGACTACGTCGTGGAGATACTAGCAGAGCTCAGAGAGCTGAAGAGGGAAGTTGCCAAGTTGCAGAGGGATGTCGCCGAGCTCTCCAAGAGGGTGGCGCAACTCCCCCAGCCGCAGCAACAACAACCGGCCAACATCGAGGCGGTGCTGGACGCGGTGCGGGAGGCCGTGGAGAAGCTGAACTCAGCCGCCCTCTCTGTCGTCGAGAACGCCAGCCTCGTAAGGGCGGCATTGGCGGAGGATCGGGCGAAGAGAGACGAGGCGTGCATGGCACTGCTAGAGAGACTCATAGCACTGCAGGACGTTTTGAAAAGAGCCACTCAGTAACTACACAAGCCACGACTACCCAGTAGATCTGTCGCCCGTTGCACATCACCACCCGCAGGTGTCTGCCGCATCCAGCTTTGCGCAGGTACGGCGGGGGGCGCTCCGCGTGTTGTTAACCACTGCGCCGCTTTGCTGAAAGTTAGCAGGTGTATACTGGTGTATATACGCGAGATGTTTATATATCTCTGGGTCTGTGGAAAACTGTGTTTAGGAGGGAGGACGCGGGTAAGAAGGTAGATGAGGCGTTGGTAAAGCTTAGCTCAGACGTCGCGGCCCTCTCCACGCGGCTGGAGGAGGTGAGGAGCGAGGTGGTGGCTGAGGTTAAGGCGAATTCTCTCGACTTGAAGAAATCTGTCGAGGGCCTGGGGGCCCTCCTGAGCAGGGTGTCGAAGGACTTGGTGGAGGCCACTTCCCAGCTCAACAGGCTGGTCGGGCAGATAAACGCCTCGGCGGATAGGCTGGGGGGGCTCTCTGCTGTGGCTGAGCGGCTCTCCGCTTCTGCAAAGGCGGTGACGGACGCCACAAACCAATTCATCTCTGTGGCTGAGAAGCTCGACGCAGTGGCGGGGAGGGTGCAGAGCTTGGCTGAGGAGATAAACGCCCTCAAGGCGCAGAGCGAGCAGATACGCACCGTGGCCTCCGCTATGCTGGAGTTGATGAAAGACTTCAACGCGAGGCTCCAGGACTACGAGGCTAAGATGAGGCAACTCGCCTACAAAGAGGCGGAGCTGAGGACTAGGGAGGAGGCGTTGAGGAAGAGGGAGGGGGAGCTCGCCCTCGTGATGGAGAACGTGAAGAAGGTGGCCGAGCTGTCCGACCCCACGAAGACCTCGCTGGAGGAGGCTAAGAAGGCCTTGTCTCTGCTGACCGCCCGTATGCGGGAGCTGGAGGAGAGAGACGAACAGCTGAGGCAGTTTAGAGAGGAGCTTCTGAAGAAGGAGTTTGAGCTTAAGAAGCTTGAGCAGGAGCTGGCGGTTAGGCAGAGGCAGCTGGCGGAGCAGGAGGAGCGCGCCAAGTCCCTCCTCGCCCAGGCCGCCGAGGTGGAGAAGAGGCTGGCTGAGCTGGCCAGGAGGGAGAAGGAGCTGGAGGAGGTACAGGCGGCTCTTGAGAAGAGGCGCCAGGAGCTGGAGGAGTTGGTGGGGAAGTACAAGATGTTTGAAGACGCAGTGGGTAAGAAACAGGAGGAGCTCAGGAGGCTGGAGGAGGCTGTGAGGGCTAAGGAGGTGGAGCTGTTGGACAACCTCGGGAGGTTCGCCAAGAGGCTTGTGGAGGAGGAGCAGAGGCTAAACGAGTGGGAGAGGAGGCTTCTTGAGCAGGAGCGCGAGACCCTTGCATTTTACAGAAGCCTCCTCTTGAGAGAGGCGATGCTGGCCCAGCTAAAGGCCCAGCTGGAGGAGTGCCGGAGCAGGCTGGAGGAGCGGCGCTAAGGCACGAAGGGGAATACGGCCTTTAGAAAGCTGTAGCCCAGCACAGACGCCGAGATGACGAAGGTGACGATGAGCAGAGCCTGCACCATCCTCAGCTCAGCCCTCTCTCTGTCCTCTGTCGAGATGTCCAGCGCCGCCGACACGTCCTTAAGCGCGAGTCTGAAGAGGACTACCGCAATTACGAGAAATACGATGTCTAGAGCCGCGGCCACCATCTGCTCAGCCCCCATCAGCAACAGACCCAGCGTCAAGACTCCGATTAGGTACAAAACTGCATAGAGGGACCACCTCACGGCGTAGACTTCGGAAACCTATTTAAGAGTTAGCGTTTAAAGTCACCAATGACTATATAACCGCGCCGGCGCTGTACTACATGTACGGCCTCTTGATCCTCGTCATAAACGCCACCGTGCTCACAGTCCCCATTACCTCCATACCATTTATCTACACGGCGCCCCTAGGCGGATGCGCCAACTTCTCAGCCTACGTCGATCCCCTCTCGCCGTGGGGCATAGCCTCGGTACACGCCGTGTCCAACACCGGCGTCCTAACTACGCCCACGTTTCAGCCGTACCCAACGCCCAAGTTTGTAAATGGACGCGTTTGTGGAGACTTCCTCACGGTTAAGGTAGACAGGTGGAGGAGCCTCGGCCCCGTGGTGCCGGTCACGGTGAAGGGGGAGGAGTCGGTCTACGTATACCAAGGCGTGCCGCTTGAGGTAAACGGCACGGCGATCCTCAGGGTGAAGTCCTTCACCCCTCCACAAGTGGAAGGCGACTTTTACTTCAAGGTGTGGTCGACACAGTCCCTGGGGGTCTATATGGAGGAGTACGTGGTGTACTCCACCGCCAAGATCTCGGCCTACGGCATAGCCAACATCACCTACATCAGCCTCTCGGACACAAAGGCGGATTACTACTTCGTGATCCCCACGGCAGGCGTGAGGATAGAGGGCGTCAAGCCGTGGACGCCTGACTTCAACCTGATGTTCTCCCCAAACCAGACCGCGGCGGTTGGGAGGCCCCGGGTGGTCGTGGAGCAGATCGCCCTCCCCGTGGTTGGCCAGTGCAACGGGACGGCGCTGGTGTACAACCCGGTGGAGAGGCCGCTACAGATATATGTCAAGCTGGCCACAGGCGAGGAGTATGTCCTCAACTTCTACCACCTCCCCACGGCCGTCAAGACGTGGCTCTTCAAGGGGGCCACCGCCAAGACGGTCGACGGCCAGGACCTATCTGTATACGCCGTATCTACGGAAGACGGCTCGCCTGTGGCTATGTGCATAGTCGAGGGGCCTACCTACTACGTATACGTGAAGGTTGGCGACATAGTTTATAAATACCCCGCAGAGGTGAGGGATGGCGCCGTTGAGGCCTACACAGACCTCGTCAAGCCGAGGGTGGTGCTCGACGTCCAGGGCTTCAACGCAACGGTGGCTCCGGAGGTTGCCAAGCTGGGGACAAACGTCACAGTGAGGCTCCTTCTCAACGGCTCCGTCGTGGCTGAATACGTCGTGAGGGCCGCCCCCAGGTTAGTCATAAACGCATCTTCTCTCTACAGAGAGATGAGGGTGGTCGACGTGCTGGGGTCGCCTATTGACCGCTTCGCCGTGTACGTCGGTGGTTTGAAGTTCTACGGCGAGCGCGGCGCCGCCAGGATAATTCCGCTGGCGGATCCCGTTGCCGTCGAGATCAACGGAGTTAAGTACCTGGTAAACGTGCGGCCGGTGGTTAAGTTGCCTACGCTTACCCTTGAAAGTTTTGTCAAGATGTTCGTGGCGGCGGGGGCGGTGGGCGCCGCCGCGGCGGTGGGGGTGAGGGGTAGACGTGAAGAGAAGAAGGAGGAGAGGGGCGGCAGAGACGTGGTGGAGGTATAAGCTTAAAACCCCGGTCGCCTTTCCCACCGTGATGAGGGGAAGGGCCTGAGAGGTGATAGAGCCTTCGATCACTGATAACTTTTATATGTCTATAATACAGGGCATTCAATGTATGCACAGACTACATACGACCCGATGTGGTACCTGATATCGATATTGGTATGGTTCGCCCTCATCTTCATGCTACAGGACCTGCAGATGTATAGGTACCTCAGCCAGGTGAGCGGCTTCCTCTCCTACCTTGGCCAGTTGCTGAACGCGGCCTCCGCCAACGTGCTCAGCGCCTTGGACAAGTTTAAGCGGAGGGAGGTGCAGAGATCTGAGCTCGAGTCGACGTTGAAGAGGATGGTGGACTTCGCCGTGATTGAGCCCACCTCTCTAGACCCCAACGGCATCGTGCCGAAGTACAAACACATACTGAACACCTACGTGGAGACCTACGAGGGCGAGATAAAAAGGCTCGTTGAGGACGGCGTCGTTGTCAAGAACCTGGCAACCGCCGTAGAGGCGCTGAGGTACATGAACTTCATATACAAGGTGGTTGACCACTACTACAAAACCGCCAGGAAGTACAAAGCCTTTTACCTAGTCATACAGCTAACCATGTTGCTTCCGCTACTCAAGGAGCTCACAGACACAGTCAACGAAGCCGTGACCTCATTCATAAAGGGGGTCCCCATTGGAGACAGCGCAGGGCCCCTCGTGGCCTACAACATACTCAACCAGTGCGGGGCGCCTGTGTACCACAACGACGTCAAAGACACGGTGGTGGCTGAGTGCATCTACGACGGCAGGCGCCTCTACGTGATCAAGGCCCGGGGGCCGGGTAGCACAGTGGGCCGCCTTGACGAGGCTGTGGAGTACGTATTCCAGAAGCTGGGCGCCAAGCCGAAGTACATAGTGAGTATAGACGCCGCGTTGAGGCTGGAGGGGGAGAAGACCGGCGAGGTGGCGGAGGGCATCGGGATGGCCATGGGCGGCGTCGGCGTGGAGAAGTTTAACATCGAGTCGTACGCCACTAAGTACGGCGTGCCGCTGTACGCCTTTCTCATAAAGATGAGGCAGTCCGAGGCGCTCACCACCATGACAGGCGAGATATACAACGCAGTCAACCACACTACCAAGAGGGTGCTGGAGTTTATCTCCAGCAACGTGGCGCCGGGGGAGTCCGTGCTCGTCATCGGGGTGGGCAACACCGTCGGCGTGGGACAGCCTTTCGAGTCCTCTTGACAGTTACCTTTTTAAAATCGCCAACCTCTTTGCTACCGTGAGGCTCAGAGCTCCGTTTCTCCGCATGGTCCTCCGCAACACCTACATGGAGCTTGAAATAGACGACATCGTCGTATTCGCCGAGTCGAAGAGAAGAGGGCTCTACGCCGAGGTGTACATGGGCGACGTGGGGTATATATACGAGAAGGGGAAGTGGTACGCCTACGACAACGAGGGGCGGCCCAAGACAATTACGGCGGCAGACGCCGAGAGGCTGAGGAGGCTCGCCAAGAAGCTCTCCACACTGCCCAAGTACAAGGTGTTGGAACAGCTCATAAAAGCCCTCTCCACCGCCAAAGCCAAGACGCAGGAATAGTACAGCGGTATTACCTGGAGATGACCTTTATTAACGCAGGTATCTCCACTAGACATGCCGAGGAGCAAGAATCAAGATAAGATGTCGCTGATCTCGGTGCACGTCCCTAAAAAGATGCTGGAGGAGCTCGACGAGCTTGTGAGGAGGGGGATCTTCCCCAACCGTAGCGAGGCCATTAGGGCAGCCCTCCGCGACCTGCTGTACAAAGAGGTTTTCAAAGCCAAGATACCCAAGGAGGAGGAGAAAGAGGAGGAGGTCCCCATCTCCCTCATTAGGGGCAGGTAGTACATACTTAAAGACAAGATTTTTAGACCACATGCTCGTTTTACCGCCTACTCTTTACGAAATTATAAGACGCGCCGGGGAGTGGCGCCTCATAGACGACATAGCGGCGGAGCTGGGGGTGCCCCCGGAGAGCCTCATGCGCTACGTCGAGGAGGGCCGCGCCAAGGGCGTGTTGCAGGTTGAGAAGAAGACCGAGGTGATCTACGAGCTGACAGAGGAGGGCCGCGTAAGGGCCGCGGAGGGCCTCCCGGAGTACAAGCTTCTGAAGTCCGCCGTGTGTGGAGAGGGGAGGTGCGTGGCGGCTGTGCCCCAGAGCCCAGAGGCTCAGATTGCTTTGGCGAATCTGGCTAAACACGGCGTGAAGCCGCGGGGAGGCGTCATAGAGCTAGACGCCGAGACGTACCAAAGGGTCATCGCCGTCCTCGAGGAGAGGCAGAAAGCCCTAAACTCTCTCGACACGGCGCCTAGAGAACTGATAGAGGAGTTCGTAAAGAGGAAGCTAGTGAAGAAGATGGAGAAGACTAGGATATATGTCAAGGCAGTGGCTGTGGATGTAAAACCCGCTGAGGTCAAAACCGCCATCACCAGCGAGGATATCGCCACCGGGAGGTGGCGTACGTACGTGCTCAAGCCGTTTGACCTAGGCGTCGAGCCCCCCGAGTACCCAGCCCCGGTGCCCCACTTCTTCAACGAGTTTCTCGACTACGTTAGGGAGGTGATGGTGGGGCTGGGGTTCGAAGAGGTGAGGGGCCCGGTGCTGGAGGTGGAGTTCTGGAACTTCGACGCCCTGTTCCAGGCGCAGGACCACCCGGCGAGGGAGGTGCACGACACATTCTACGTACAGTGGGGAGGCCCGGTGGAGCACGTGCCGGAGCACCTCCTGGAGGCCGTGGGGAGAGTCCACGAGGAGAAGTGGCGCTACAGGTGGGACAGAGCCAAGGCGCTCAACCCAGTTCTGAGGACTCAGACAACGGCGACGACCATTAGAGCACTGGCTGAGAGGGGCGAAGGCGAGTACAAGGTGTTTACAATTGGGAGAGTCTTCAGGCCGGAGAAGCTCGATCCGAAGCACAGCATGGAGTTCCACCAGCTAGACGGCATCGTCGTGGGGCCCGGCCTCACCTTTAAACACCTGCTGGGCCAGCTGGAGCAGATAGCCAAAGCCCTGGGGATGGCCAGGGTGAGGTTCAGACCCGCCTACTTCCCCTTCACCTCCCCCTCAGTGGAGGTCTACGCAGAGCACCCGAGGCTGGGCTGGGTGGAGTTCGGAGGCGCCGGCGTCTTCCGGCCAGAAGTCACCGAGCCCCTAGGCGTCAAGAAGAGTAGAGTCCTGGCGTGGGGCTGGGGCCTCGACAGAATCGCCATGATACTCCTAGGCATAGACGACATAAGAGACCTCTTTACAAAAGACCCAGAGAAGCTGTTGGAGTACTACGCCAGGTGGACAAGATACAAGACCTCCACGGGGGCCTCAGGCGTCCGCTTCACGCTTTGACACGCCGCACCTCCACCAGCTTATTCCCCCTAAAGATAGCCACCGTAGCCACGTGGCTAGACACATCCTGTACACATTCGTAGCTCGTGACGATAATCACATCGCCGACCTCCCCAAGCCTCGCCGCCGCCCCGTTAAGCTCCACGACACCCTCGGGCCCCTCCAGTAGGTAAGTGGAGAACCTAGCCCCGTTAGTCACGTTATAAACCTCCACCCTCTCAAGGCGGTGGAACCCCGCAGCCCTCATGATATCCACCCCCAGGGTGAGAGACCCCTCGTAGTTCAGATTCTTACCAGTGACAACAAGCCCATGCGCCTTACTCCTCAGGAGAACCGGCATGGCGAGGCGGGGCCGCGTGTATATAAACATCCCCCTGGCGGAGATAGATAAATAGGGAGACGCCGCGTGTGACATGCGCCGCGGCTTGTTCCCAGGTAGGTTCCAGCCGCCGCACTGGGGCCACGTCCACGCCATAAGGGAGATCCTTAGGGAGATGGACGAGGTGGTTGTGGTCATCGGGTCTGCCCAGTTTAACTACATTTTGAAGGACCCCTTCACGGCGGGGGAGAGGATCTGGATGCTCAGGGAGGCCCTCCGCGAGGGCGGCGTAGACCTCTCCCGCGTGGTGGTAATACCGGTGCCAAACGTGGAGAACAACCTAGAGTGGCTGGGCCGTGTGAGGTCTCTGGCGCCTCCCTTCCACGTGGTGTACACAGGGAACCCCTACGTGGCGCTCCTATTCAGAGAGGCGGGGTATGAAGTCAAGCAGCAACCCATGTATCAGAGAGAGATCTACAGCTCCACAAGGGTGAGGGAGCTCATGCTGAGGGGCGACCCCCGCTGGGAGGAGCTGGTCCCGAGGTCTGTGGCGGCTGTTATAAAGGCCGTGGGCGGGCCGGAGAGGCTGAAGACGGCGGCGCTTGGGGAGGCGGAGCCCCATAAGTGGTGAAGCATTGTACCCCACAAACCGCTACGGAACATTTTTTAAAATGGATACACGCCGCGAACATGGCGACGGTGAAAGACGTGCTGGGGCCGCACGCATACATGCTGACCCGATACGGAGTGGCCCCAGACGACGACGTGTCGACAGCCTATGAAAAACTCCAACACAGCGCCCCCCACCTCGCCAACCTACTTGCCGAGGTAGTCAAGTTCTAATCAAGCTATAATAGAGGCATCTTTTTTACTTCATGGATGATTTGGAGAACGAGATAAAGATTATCCAGCAGATTGACGACTTTCTAAAGACGGTGAGATGTGAAGGCCTTCGGGTCCTGGCCATGATATACTTCGCGAACAAACATATAAAATGGATAGACGCCGTAGACGCGCTACCCTACGGCTTTGTAAACCCCACTTTCTACACCTTCGCCGTGAAACTGGAGAAATACGGACTGGTGCAGAGAAGGCGGCTGGACATAAAGACGTATCTCAGAATCACAGAGAAGGGGAAGAAGCTAGTAGAAACACTAATAGAAATGTCACAACTGCCAAAAAACACTGAAAATGAAAATAAAACAAATAAAGAACAAACAAATAATACAACTAATGAACAAGATAAAAAAGAATATCAACAACAGTAGACAAAACACTATGTTGTACAAATATTATCAAATTCTAACGAGTTTTAGATAACCCAATGGCCAGGTATCCGGGGGAACCACGTCCCGTTGACTTATATCGATATTGATTAGATGTTAGTAAAGCGTGTTAGTCTGCCCAAGCTAACACTGCGTGAAACCCCGGCGTGTGTTGAAACGCGCAGTTAACAGAGAATATTTCAACTGTCTCGTGGAGTGTTAATGCGGGAGAGTAGAAACATCGGCGTGAACCCGCCGTGTGTTAAAACCGCAACTACGGCGCCACCGGGAGGCCCTTGGACATCAACACCGACACAACCTTTGAGGTCAGCTCATATGTAGAGGCGATGTTGGTATTCAACACTCTCAGCTGGTTGCTAATCAAGTCAAGTCTATCTCTCAAATCTCTATGCATATTCCTCACGTCCTCCCTTAGAGCGGCTACCTCATTTCTAAGATTTTTCAACTCTGTCTCCATGTTCCCAACTTTAGACGCCAAGTTTTCAAGCTTTGTATTCATGGTTTTAAGATGTTCAAGTATTGAGGTGAGTAGTAGAATCTGGATATCGTCTTTGTCGAGTTTTTTCTCCTTAGCCAGAGCTTGAATTACCGCGATGGGGTCTACGCTTTTCGCAACTGTGCCTATGATCTCTGATATATCCATGAGAAGCTCTGCGCCGGAGTATAAAAATATTTTTGAGAACAGCGCCGTGGGCGAGGCCCCACTACACCTCTACGTAGACGTCCAGAAATTGGAGATACCACGCGAACTGCTCCGGCGTGGCTATGTGTAGCTCGATTGGGGAGTAGGGGCTCAGAATCCTCCCGAGCTCGGCTCTGACGTAGAGGCGCCCCTCTTCGGTCTCTGCAAGACTGGTGACTACAAGCACATCCACGTCGCTGTCAGGTCGGTGGGTCCCTTTGGCGAAGCTACCAAAGACATAGACCTGGGCCCCGGGGTCCAGCTCCCGTGCCCTAGCTTTGAGCCTCTCCAACGTGGCCCAGAGATTGCGGAGCTCCTCTGCCCTCCTCTCCCAGAGCCGCCTGTATAGCCCTAGAGACATGACAGCGCGCGGAGCGCCCTCTCCACCTCTCGATGCGCCCGGTGGGCGCTTTCCCTGGAGTATCTCACCGGAATGTAGCGCGGCCCTATGTAGGCGTCTTCCAAAAGGTCAATCACTAGGGGGTCTATCCCCAACCTCTGCGCCGAGCTCCGCCAACAGCTGTTTAAGACTGTGGGTTTTTGGAAAGTCGCCGTACTTCTCGTAGATCCTGTACTTAAGGCAGAGCTGTAGGGCTTGCTCTAGGTGGAAAAGCACCAGATTGTACTCCCCCATCTCCAGCATCGCCCCGGCGGCTCTCCAATATCTCGAATTCTCTAGAAGAAAACTCGCGGCTTAGTGAGAGCCGTGGTTTTTAAACTAGGGCGCCGTGAAGCGCGGCGCTAGATACGCGGGGGCCGTAGTTCGTAGTTGACGAGTAGGTGTATCTGTGCGTCGGGGTCGGCCGACCTCATTTTTCTGACGAATTCCGCGGCTGTTCCTAGGTCTGGGAAGGCTACTGCGTAGAAGCCTATGGCGTATGCGAAGCATTTGAAAAACTTGTGCGAGGCGTACGCGCCTAGGGGGGCCTCCGTCTTGACAGCCAAAGCCGCGATACCAGCCCTCTTCAAATCAACCCAGTAGGTGACGTTGACGTTTTGCCTAACCCACCGGGCCAGGTTCTTGGCTTTGGTTTTGGGGAGGTTGAGCTCCTCTGCGATGTCTACAGAGGTGAAGTCGGGCCTAGCAACGTATCTGCGCAGGGCCTCACGCTGCAGGGGCGTGAGGGACTTGGGGGTGAGCCGGGGGACGAACCAGGGCTTCCCGTACCTCTTGGCGAGGAGCTCAAGCTCGTCGAAGGTGTGGAAGGGCACGGCGAAGATGTAGGCGCCCTCAAGGGTCTCGAACTTCAGGACTGTGTAGTCCTCGGGCTCCCTCTCGCTTTGGAAAAAGGCGTAGTAGAGCCCCACGACGTCGGGCCTCACGTATACAAGCGGAGGCCCCACGAGGCCCCTCTCCCTCAGCCTCCTCAAGGTGTACCACACAAGCTGACGCGAAACCCCAAGCCTCCTGGCGATCTGGCTGATGTTCGCCCTGCTACTAGTCACCAGGAGAGTCAAGATTGTCCTCTCCTCGTAGGTAAGCGACTCGACCCGTCTAAACCCACCCCCATCTACCCAACCCTCCATTGATGATAAGGGGAAATCCCTATAAACCAGTTAGTGAAATTACTTTTTACAGACGCCGGGGCCGGCGGCGCCGCGGCGGGTAATACTTAAAATGGGGACTGGCTCTCTGTGCGTGGATTGCGTCGAGGAGGCGCTGGGGAGGTTTAGAGCCGTCTTCGGGGCTGAGGCTGTGGTCGAGGTACTGGAGCGGGGGCCGGAGCGGCTAGTGGCTAGGTTTTCGGGGAATATGTGCTACACCTGCGGCACCTACGACTACTTCGAGGACTTTGCCTACATGTACTCTGACTGCGCCGGGGAGGAATGGGCTGTGGAGTCCTACAAACAAAACCCCGACGGTAGCTACACCGTGGTGCTACGGCCCAGGCGCCTAGTGCAGGTCAGAAAGAGACATGTCAAGATCGTGCTGTACGGAGAGGAATACAGCTACGAAGTCTCCTCGTAGTGGTCAAAAACGCCGGCAACTCCTCCCCAGGTGAATACGCCGGCGATTAGGACACTTCCGTTTTCCGACGACCACATGTGGGTCTGGTGCTCAGATACTGCTCCTACGTCGTCGGCGTTGCGGTCGACGCCTCAAAAAATAACGGGCCTCACGGCGCGTTGGGGGCATCTCCTCGGAATTGGGCGGCGTCGGGGCTTAGCCAAATCCAGATCCTGCGCCTGCCGCCTCCTCTCCGGTGGGCATGGTGACGTTAGTGGGCGTAAAGGTGGGCGTGACGAGCGTCGTGGTGAAGTTTATTGGAGTCGCTTCGTTGGCGTAGTAGCTGGGGGTAGATAATGCGAGGTATAGAGAGCCGCCCGCAATTAGCAAGATTAGCAGAATGGCGGCTAGAGCCCCCCTGCTCACGACTGTGTGGATTGAAATGGCGCCGAGGGGGCACGAGTATGTGCAGATTCCGCATCCCACACATAGAGAGGCGGCGACGGCGGGGGGCTTGAGGGCACCCACTGGACACGACTTTACACAGAGGTTGCATTTCCTACAGCGGGATGGGTCAATCCTCGCAACTTTTCTAGTAAAGAGACGAGACGGCCTCCTCATATCCCCTTGCATATACCATATGTAGGAATTTTAAATACTTGTCTACGTCAAGCCTCCCGGACAGTAGATACTCTTCTACAGGTGTGGGCCTCGGCTCGGCTAGGTAGACCCAGTCGCCGCAACTCCTCATCCTCATGTAGTCGATGTAGTTATCCACAACTACCACTCCCCCCTCTGGACATGTCTTGCCAATGTCGACGCGCACCTCCGCCGCGGCGCCGTGGTAGAACTGGGTATACACCGCCTTGGCCACTTCGTAGAAGAGGCGCTCCCTCGCCCTCTCCTCTTCAAGCTCTGCGTAGCAACGCACGTGGTACAGCTTCGACAGGGTGGGGAGAAGCGCGATTAGCTGGCGCCGGCGCATGTAAAACCCGTCGCTTAGCCCCAGCTTCGCCAACAGCTCCGACTTGGAGAGGTGGCCGTAGGCGTGGAGGAGAAGGAGGTCGCAACGGGGTAGGGGGAGGAGTAGGGAAACCCCCCTGGGGAGGAGGGAGGGGAGGAAAAAGTGGGTTTTTGGAACGCTGTAGATGTATATCACGGAAGTTTTCTCAAGTCGGGCATCTTCGGCGGCCAGTAGTACGCCGACTTAACAGGCTTGGGCCCTATCCCAAGCCCCCATAGGAACGTCCTCCTCATGCCGATGAAATCAGGCCTCGCGCAACCCGGCGCCCCGGGCTTCTTGTTTGGACACAGCACCTCGCCGGTGATTATGCCAAGTATCCTCGGGAACTTCAGGTCGAGGCCCCACCTCTGCTTCCAGAAGCTGTATATAGTCTTAGACAGCTCGCCGTCGCTTCCGTGAGTCAGTAGCTTGTAGAAGAAGTCGAAGGCCATCTTAGCCGCCTCGAAGTCAAACTCCATAGAGCCGTACTCCTTGGGATCGGCCTTCTCAATCCTAACCTTGAAGTGCCACATGTTAGTCCAGGCGATGGGGTCGTTGGTCTGCGGCAGTACGAAGTCATAGGTGGTGCCGGTCTCCCTCCACCAGACAAACTTAGCCAAGTCCCAATACGGCATGCCCCTCTCCCTATACAGCTTGGTAATTGCGACTTTGTTTGCCAGCTCCTCCTCAGCCACCGGAGCTGGATCGGCGACTTTTGTCCACTTCAGCTTCTTCCAGTTGAAGTCCCCCGCCATGATCTTGTCGACGAGCGGCGCCCCGTCCACCGATATGTCGACGGTTTGGAACACGGCCGAGGTGGGGTACGAGCCGGCGGTGTTCAGCACCTTGCCGTAGTCCCACCACTTAGGCCTCCACCTATACGCGCCGTGGAGCAACACGACGACGCCCTCCCTCACCCTAGGCGTGACCCAGACCTTCGTCACGAAGCTACTCACCTCCAAGTCGTTTAGCGCCTGAATCAAAAATCTAACCCTAACGGTATCGCCAGTTTTTAGGCCCAGCAACTGGGCGTCCACCGGGTTGACCCACAGATACAGCGAGGGGTACAGCTCGAAGCTGTACCACATCTGTTGCACTCTTGAGTTCTCGCCCTGATACAGGAAGCGTGAATTCGCCACGAAGACGAACTCGCCCTTCTTTACATCGATTCCAGTGGTGAGGCCGGGTATCCTGCCCCAGAAGTCGTGGATAGGTATGACGTAGTGAAGCTTCATATTTATCAACTTTTGAACAGCGGCGACGTCGCCCTGCATCGCCTTCTTCAAATCTGACTCAAGCGGTATGATGGGTATCGAGATCTCTCTCAGCTCCTGTTCAGCCATGATGGGGCTGTACCACTCGAGCTTCAGCGTATGGGTGACAGTGCCTAATGCGTTAAAGCCTAGATATACCTCACCATCTATCTCGACGCCAATGATATTGCCAGCGGAGTCGTAGGCCAGCTTTGTAATTGGGTCTACCCTGGCCACCTGCTCCCTCGGTATCTTCCTTAAATAGACCTTGTCGGCGTAGATGTTGGTGTCGTGGATTACGAATTGGTACAGCTCAAGAGCCTCCACAGGCTCGAGGTCCTGATCCTTTGAGAATTTCACGACTGTCGGCGAGAAGGCATACACGGCCCAGTTATACATATCCCACATAGTTGGCAGAAGTTGCTTTCTGATGTCGTTTACAAACTGCTCATATGTAATCCTCCCGTCGTACAAATCCCTGATGAGCCTCTCCGGTAGCTGGGCCGGGTCGATGCCTAGTTGCGCGGCGTACCTCTTCCCTCTGTTGGCGTCTATTAGAAACGCCAGCCTGTCGGCGAGGCTGGGGATCTTCACCTTTAGGCCGAGGTAGTCTACCTCCTTATCCTTCAACAAGTCGTCTACAGGCTTGCCGTTTTGCTTTGCCATTAGAACCGTCTTGGCCACGGCTCTCCAGACCATCTCCATGTACCACTCCTCCGGCGAGATCACGTCGCCCAGGCCAATGTACTGATGGGCCTCCAGAGTAGCTCTGTGGAGGTCCCTGGGCGCCCAGCCTGTGCGCATCAGGAATATCACATAGGACGGCCACCTGACGCTGAACCACCTATCCGGCGCGTATATGCCGGGCGCCGCCGGTTGCGGGTCGTGCCTCTCAAACCAGTGGCCCTCAGAGATGCAGAGATCGGAGAAGTAGCAAGACTCGTTCCAGAACTGCGTCATGTGGACTTTCAACTCAATTTTCTCGGGGTTTGCGAAGAACCTCACCCACTGGGCACCCGCCTGATATGCGGCTAGCGGATTCACCACCCTAGATACCCAGACATAGACTTTATCAGGCACCACGAATCCGAGGCGCCTCCAGTAGTTCTGCCACTCGGGATCGTACATCCTGAAGGGTATGGTGTTGGTGGGGTCGTAGGCTCCAAAGGCGCTTTCCTCAGGCGCGATCATGTTGATATTCCAAACGGCGGGGCCTTCCAGCTTCCTCTTCAAGACCTGCGCGGCGAGGGTCCCCTGCCACCAGTAGTAGAAGAAGTCGGTGTTGTGCCAAGACGCCGCGCCGGTGCCGCCAACGGTGCCGACGGCGCCGGTTAAGGCGATTAAGAGGTAGAACATCCTAGCCAGCATCCACCCGCCGTATGTCTGCCCTGGTCCACGCCACTGGTTTATAGACAGCGCCTTGCCGGCCGCCGCCACCTCCTTGGCTATGGCTCTGATCAGCGTGACGGCTTTCTGGACCTCCTCCGGCGTTATCGGGTCGGGAGGCGGCGTTCTGGCGTTTAGCCTAGTTACCCAAGCCGCGTACTCCGGCGTAAAGTTGGAGAAGTACTCCTTGAGAAACTGCTGGAAGTAGCTCCACGCCTTGTTGTAGTCTTTGATGTAGATGACGCCGTCGTCGGTGACGCCGTATATATCCTCAGGCGGCGGCGTCTTGATGTAGCCATTTCTATACAGGTGGTCGAGAAGCTTCCTGTCTCTCAAGAACCAGTCCCAGTTCCACCACTTCCTCACAAACTCCCAATCGACGGCGTTCAGCTCGTTGATCAAGACGTTGGCTACGGCGGCCCACAGCCACGCCTCGGTGCCGGGCCACGGCGTAACCCAGTAATCCGCTAGTAGCTCTGTGTGGAAGTACTTCTCCCTCACCGATATGACCTTCGCCCCCTTGAACCTAGCTACGGCGAGCCTCGGACCGTGTGACATGAGGAAGTGGGCCGCGTCGCCTAGGTGGCCCATGCCGTGTTGCACCACTGTCTTCGCGTTGTAGTAGTCAGGCGAGTTGCGGTCCATGGCAATCCACAGGAGGTTCCCGAGCCTCGCCCCGGAGGAGCAGAGGTTGGTGTGGCTTCCAAATGAGTGTTGCTGCTCCCAGTCCTTAGTCCACGGGTGGTGGGTGAAGAAGCCCGTCTGGAGAGGCCTCCCCTCATGCCAGTGAAGCCTCATAGAGCCGATGACGTTGCCCTCGACGAAGTACTCATAGAAGGCCTTGGCGTAGTAGCTAGCCACGATCTCGAGGGAGTCATCGTATGAGATGCGGATGAAGTTGTCGTCGCCGCGCGCGCCGACTCTCTGACCAGTCCTGGGATCGATTTTGCTTAAGATGTAGACAATCCTGTCGGGGTGGGCCGCGGCGGCGGCGGCGCTCTGGCCTCTTACACAGAGGCCCCAGTTGTTCTTACTAAACGGGTTTACCATGATCTTTCTGGCGAGCTTAGTCTCCTTGTCGATCCACACCACGAAGTGGCAAGTGACCTCACAGCCGCCGCATACGCCTCCGGTGGCTATGAAGTACCTCCTCTCCCGCGGCTTGGGCCAAGCATTGGCGTCGTATTCCCTCCAGTCGATCCAGTTCTCCCACCACTTCAGCTTAACCGTCTTCAACCCCTCCGGCGTGCTGAGCTCCAGCGAGCCTCCTGTCTCCACGATTTTACCAGTCGGCGGGACTCTATACAGTGTAGCGTAGTTGCCGAAGCGCCCCGTCTGGCCGCTCCACCAGTTTTGCCCCTTCTCCACCTCGGGGTAGAGGTACTGGGCTCTGGCGAAGGCGCTTAGCGACAGCCCGACGGCGGCGGCCGCGGCGGCGGCTTTGAGGAAGTCCCTGCGGGTTATCTGCACCGTCATGGCCTCCCCCTCTTCAAAACCTCTTCCGCATACGCCTTGTGGTGCGCCATCCACCACTCCTTCTCCACGTAGCCCCTGAGCAGGAGTTGCGACTTGAGCATAGGCCAGTTAGTGGGAAATAGCGCCATGAGGAAGTGTATAGGCAAGGCGGCGAAGAATATAAAGGCGCCGATGATGTGGAGTATCGACATGAAGAGCCGCCACCACGGCGGCAGAATCTGCATGTAGAACCACTTCTCCAAGACGAGGAAAAGCCCCGAGATTCCCAACAACAGGAGGCCGACTATAACTCCCCAAACCCACAATACCTGTAGTGGGTGGTAGAACGGCGTCGGCGGGTAGTCCTTCCGCGCGCCGAGCCTATACCTAGCTACCTCGGTGAAGACCTTCAAGGCCTCACCTACCTTTGAAATTTCCCTAAGTCCGAACTTTTTGTCGGAGACGGCTAGCACTATCAAGACGCCTATTAACATCAGAACCGGGCCAACCCAGTCGTGGAGTATGCTGATGAGTTGCGCAGTCGACGGGTTTGTGGCGAGGCCAAGCGCCAGGCCCAGCCCGTCGAAGATATTTTTCTCGCCGAATTTGAAGAACATGGGCAGACCCGTCAGAAATGATATTGTCATGCCCACTAGTAGGAACAAATGCGCCAGCTGTGTGGCCGGTTTGAAACGCAGTATGTACTCCTTGCCGCCCTCGGTTTTGTAGAGAGGCGGCGCGGGCATAGCCCTAATGCGCCGGCTTTATTAGACCTGTCCAGACGGCGCCCGCGCCGGCTATCACCAACAGCGCAATGGCGGCGTATACGAGGAGTTGCCTCGTGTCCCTCACGGCGTTGCTGAGCTCAGCCACCTCTGGGCTCTTGGTGGGCGTGAACTCTTTCCAGAGGCCGAGGGCGTTGGGCTCCGGACTCCACTCGGCCAGCGCCCCGGGCTGGAGCGCGGGGTCTGCGTTGGGGTTCCAGCTACTCATATCCACCTTCCTATCCACGAGGAGCTGGTTTGCCTTATCGCCGGTTATCTGCTTCTTGAAGGCGCCGGCGTCTGTGTTTATAGGCCTCATGGAGCCGAAGGGGGCGAAGAATAGGCGCGGCTTCACAACATCGGCCACCTTCCCCACAGGCTTTATCTTGCCCTCCCTATATAGACGCCCGATGAGGGAGTTGGGATCGTCAAGATCGCCGAATACCCTCGCCCCCGTGGGGCACGCCGCGACGCAGGCGGGGAGGAGGCCTGAGTACACGAGGTGTTCGCAGAAGGTGCACTTATCCGCCTTGTTTGTCCTGGGGTCCATGTAGACGGCGTTGTAGGGACACGCCCTGGTGCACGCGCGGCAGCCAATACATAGGTCTTTGTCCAGCTGGACTATGCCGGTCTCGGGGTTGTGCCTCAGGGCGCCGGTGGGGCACGAGTTGACACACGGCGCGTTTTCGCAGTGGTTACACTGAGGCAGGTGTAGTATGTAGCCCTCCACGTTGGGATACTCCCCGGTGTAGTACTCAACTATGAATAGACGCCACTTACCCAGCGGCACGTCGAACTCCTGCTTACACGCGGCGACGCAGGCCCAGCAGAGCATGCACAAGTCCTCTATTGTCGCCATTGCGAGTTTAGGCATGGAGAGATGTACGCCTTGTCTTAAATCCCTTTTACACTTAAGTGGTGTAATCAATATTTATAATCAAATGTATCGCTATAATGTGGATATAAAGTATACACAGGGGGAGATTAGATTAATGTCAAGTGGATACGGTGTGTTAGTGGCTCTGCGGCAGCTGGCTAGAACCATGGCCACGCCGGCTAAGGTCGGCTTCTTCATCTCCGTCCCCCAGGTCCTGGAGATTGCGGAGAAGCTGGGGGTGGCCGCCGTGCCCCGCAACGAGAGGCAGTGGTTTTTTGAAGAAGTGCTGAAAACCGCGTTTGACGGCGACAAGCTGGAGGAGTTTCTACAAGAACTCCTCACCATGGTGGAGAGGCACGTGAAGGAGGTGGAGGCCTTGACTTCGACGTACCCCGGGATGTACAAAATGCTGAGCTGGAGTCTAGAACGGGCGCGGGACTTCAGGCGGAGGGTAGAGGAGGTCCTCGCCATGTATAGAAAATTCCAGAAGCTAAAGGAAGAACACCACAAGTCTCGCTAGCGCCTTCCTATCCGGCTTTATGTAAGGAGCCGCCCCCGGAATCCCCGCCTCCGCCGCGAGGCTTCTTAGGCGGGTTAAGAACTGGGCAATCTCCCTGCGGTCTCCGCCAGCCGCCACCTGGAGGTAGGCCTCCACGGCGTAGTACAGGATAAAGAGCTTATCCATTGGGTCAATCCTCGCCGCAACCGCCGCCAGCCGCCGCTGGTCTTGCCTCAAAACTGCTAGAATCAGCTCTTTCAACTCCGGCCTCAAGTCTAGCTTCTCAACCTCCTCCGCCACGTCGAGGCCAAGCGCCACCCCAGCGAGCGCCGCCAAGAGGTCTTGACCCGCGGCTCTCGCCTTTTCTCTAAACTTGGCGAGGTTTCTAGTCTTTAGGAATAGGAGAGCCCACTTCTGGAAGCCAGATGTCCTCCTGAGGATGCGCTTGGCGTCGCTGTACCTCCCCAGCATTATGTAGGCCCACCCGAGGTTGCGCCTCACGAGGCTTGAGTAGTCTGGAACAAACTTTAGAGTAAAGAGCTCGTCCTCAAGTAGGCGCACCACCTCTCTCCAGTTGCCCAAAAGCGCCTCTCTATACGCCATCAAGAGGTGTAGAATTCTCTTAGCCCTCAGCCACTCCTCGTCGCTCCCAGCCTTGAAGAGGAGGTCCTCCGCGATGGCCAGCACGGCCTCCGCCTCCCTAAGCCTCCCGGAGGAGAGCAGAAGCACCCCTAGGTTGTAGACGGCGTCGTAGGCCTCCCTCCTCGGCGCCAGCCGCGCCGCCCTCTGGGCGAGATACACCACGTCCTCCACTCTGTACTCCAGCCCCCTCAGGGCTAGGGAGAGGGCGTGTATAGCCTTCGCCTCCACGTCCTTGCCCACTCTCGGGGCCACCTCCAGGAAGTAGTTGCCTAGCTCCGCGGCGGCCGGGGGCGGGAGGCTGTAGATGGCGTCTACCAACAGCGCCGACCGCTCCACATATCTGTCTACGCCGAGGCGCCACAGTAGGGCATAGTAGTACAAGAGGCGGCCCGGATCTCTCACGACCTCCACAGCCCTCTCCAGCACCTCAACCGCGTACTTGGGGTCGTGGTGCACCGCGAAAAACTGGAGCCACGGCAACTTAAGCGCCAGCCTGCCGCCTCTCCGGTCGTGCCAGAGGGCGGGCTCCACCCCAAGCTCCTTCGCCTCCTCTTCAGTGACGTACGCCAGCACGGCGTCTCGCAGAAACCTTCTCCCGTACCTCTCGACGAATTCGATAAACCAAGTCGGCTTTAGGGAGAGACCCTCCACGTGCTCCGCGGTGATTTTCCCCGGGTAGTTGAGCTCCTCTAAGGCTCTACACACTGCGCCGGGGAACCCCCCGGTTACGTACAGAAGCCTCTCGAGGACCCCCCTCTCGGCGGCTTGGCTAAACGTGGCGAGGAAGTCCCCCAGCTCCCCGACGGTGAGAGGCGGCATGACCAGGGCCTCCACCTCGTCCATAAGCCTGAGCACCTCCTCCAGCGACCCCGTGGCCGCGACGTACCAGTTGCAACCAGCCGCCTCGGCCACCTCGCCTATGTCTACCTCAACCGCTCTAAACTCCCGGCAGTCCCCCCTGCCGAGAAGCACGCCGGCGATCGACGCCGCCCTTTTCAAAGTCGTAGAGACGCCGGACCCCCGGACCCCCAGCAACACCCCACGCCTCCTAGCCTCAAGAGCCGAGATAACCACCCTGTCTATTGACCTGGGAAAGTAGCTACAAGCCATAGAGCTCCTTTATCAACTTGGTGGTGAAGCCGCAGACGGGGCACTCCCCCCGGTTTTTTGCATATACCGTGCCGCAGTTGGGGCACTGCACGACCTCCACAAGATAATGCTCCACGTCGATATCCCCCCTCTCCAGCCTCAGAGCCCCCACGTCGCAGGCCTCGACACAGACGCCGCACTCCACACACCTCCCACCGTCTACGGCAACCAGGCCGCTTTCCTCATCCACCTTCACAGCCTCAGTGGGGCAGACGCCGGCGCACACCCCGCACAAGACGCAGCGATCCGCGTCCACCACGGGGCGGAGGCCCTCGGCGCCGAGGGGCCTGCTGTATTCAAACCGCCTCGGCGGCCCCCTAACGGCCTTTATTAACGGCTCCCCAGCCGCGGCCCGCCTAAAGAGAAGCCTCCTGCTCACATCGCCTCCCCTCCCCCTGGCCACCTTCACCCTGAGGCCGGCCTTCAGAGCCTCCTCTAGGGCCCTCCAGCCGCCGCCGGCGTCCCTTAGCTTACAGTCGTCGCAACGAGCGTCTACCTCCACCTCGCCGTACTTCTCCACCAGCTTGACATAGTCCTCAAACCTCAGCGCGTGTATGCAGGGACCCCCCTCTCTACAGCTAATTCTCGGCCCCAGCTCCTCCGCCGGCGTGTAGACGCCGGTGGGGCACGCGCCTATGCATATGCCGCACCCCACGCAGAGATCCTCCGCCACCTCCACCCGGCCGTCGCCGACGTACAAAGCGCCGGCGGGACACGCCTCTACGCACTTCGAGCATCTGCTGGCCTTCCAGAAGGATCTGACGCAACGGGAGAAGTCAGCGTAGATTTTCATACCCCTCTGCTATTAGCTCAGCCACCAGCATCCCCAGCGATTTGTAGAAGCTGGTCGCCGCCGATCTGTATATCGCAAAGCCGGCGAGCGGGCCCCACCTCCCCAGATGCCTCTCGAAAAAGTCTGCGGCGGCCTCCCTCCTACCCTCCTCCATTAGGCTAGCCGCAAACAGGAGCTCCAGCCCCAGGTGGTCTCCGCACCTCACCCTAGCCGACCTTAGGTCTGGCTCGTAGCCGAATTTGGCGTAGTACCTCAACACCTCCGCAGACACGTCTGTACACATAAGGCCGCTGGGATCCACAAATACAGACTCGTAGAGGTGGACGTACATGAGAAGAGTCTTTGTGAAGTCAACCCTAAGCCTTAGATAGGCGTCGCCTCTGTCAAGTTCAGAAAGCATATCCCCCCGGTAGGGCTCGGGTAGGTTGTCCACCACGTGCCTCACCTTGGGCAAGTCGTCCGGCTCCAGCTCCCTAATTAAGAGATAGGAGACGAAGCGGTAGAGAGGAGAAAGCGACACGTAGAGAGGTGGACCTGAGTATTTATATCTCGTTATACCGGGACGGTGTAACAATATATATAAATAGACTGTTCAGGATAACACATGTATAAATCCCTTGACCAACTCTATACTCACTTTAAGTTCTTTTGGAAAGACCTCGTTCCACATCTTACAGACATCTCAAGAGACGTGGTGAGGATATACAGCGAGAACTACCCAAGAAAGCTGAAAACATACGAGGTCTACGTCAAGACGCCGCACCAGCTAAGCACGGTGTATAAAGCCGTGAAGAGCCTCCGCCGGCGGAGGCTGGTGATCTGCGACGAGGGGGGTTGCGCCGCCACCGTAAAGGCCCCACTAACGTTGATATACCACGGCGAGCTCGACGCTCTCCGCCACGTCAAGAAGATCTGGAACATCGAGGAGATCAGCGATGAAAACCTCATGGCATATCTAGTGCTGGTCGGCGCGGCTCTCAAGAGGCTAGAATTCGACATCACCCAGGCCTACATCTGCCCGGCGTGGGGCGCCGCCATGTACGTAGCCTCCTTCATAAAAGGCAACTTCAAAAGCCTTGAAGGCAATTTGGGTGTTCCCGGAGAGGTGCTGAAGCTGGCGTACCCCACATATGTCAAAATACTCGACCCCTACCTCGCGCCGGTGAACGGCGTTAGGTTGTTGGTTAGGAGGAGAGGTGCGGCGCTGGATTTAATCGCCGCCAGGTGCCCGGCATATCCCGGATGCGGTCACGTCGAGGTGGATAACTGCCCGTTTGTAAAAAAGGCCCTGGAGAGGCTTAATGCTACCCCCTAGCATAAAGACAGCCGGCCTTAGAAACCTCCTCTTCCACTTCCCCCGGCTGGCCTACTACGTGCTGGTGGCCTACGAGGGGGGCGATCCCGTTGCGGAGGCAGAGCGGAGAGGCGACCCCCCGGAGGTGGGGCGCTATGTGGACAACGCGGTGAGGAGCCTAGAGAGGGAGGTCCTGGCGGAGGTGTTGGAGAGGCTGGCGGGGGACGAGAAATTCGCCGAGGCGGCCTACCGGGAGCTCGCCGCGGAGGTGTTGAAATCCAGCCCCGAGGCGTGGGAAGCCGCCGCCTACTTCGCCAAGTTCCTATACCCCGAGATGCAGAGCTTCTCCAGCCTAGCGGCGTGCCAGGAGGCGGAGGAGCTGGCCGAGCTCGCCGGCCTCCTCGGAGTGGATATTGAGAACTATAGGAAAATGGGGCTACTCTTCGAGACCTGGGACTCGGTACTGGAGAAGAAGATGCTGTGCACACCCCGCTGGCTGGAGAAGGCCCTCGGCGTGGTGGCAAACGCCGTGGAGCTTAGGCAGAGCGAGGAGACCTCCAAGTTGTTGAGAGACTTCGTGGGCAAGCTGTTCCACAACCCCCGGGGCTACGCCGCGTTTAGAGCAGACGTCTTTAGAGACGTCCCCGTAATCCCCCAGGAGGCGTTGCTAGGCCAGCCGGCGGAGCTACCCGGCGTCTTCAACGGGAGGCGCGTAAACCCCCTCTTGAGGGAGGCGGCGCGGGAAGCCATAATAGAGGCTGAGAAGGGCCGGGCCCCCGGGGGCGCACTAGACAGAGAATTCGGCGTGTATATAGACGGCTCGGTGGTCTACGCCCCAGTCCCCGAGGCCGTGGGCCACAAAATGCTGGCTAAGTACAGAGGCGCCAAGATCGTCGCAGTGGCCAGGTGGCCCCTCGAGGCGGAGCGCTACGCCCAATACCTCAAGCCATACGGCGTGGAGATAGTACACATCAAGCGCTAGAGGAGATGGCAGGCCCGATGAGGTCATAAACAACAGCGACGTTGACGCCGGCGCCAAGCACCCGCCAAAAGGGCCGAAGACATGCGTATATCTAAGCCCACAGGGACGGCATTATTACAAAATTCCACACAGCTCAACCACGTTCTCTACACCCAACACTGTGCACCCGCTCTACACACGGGCCAGCCACCTCGCCCCTCTCAGCATGTGTCACCGTCGTCGTTTGTCCAGCGGGAGAAATCCACTAGGCGCCCTTGCTACCCCTCCCCCACTGCCGCCACGCCTCACCTAGGATATCTTTAGGAAGCTCCCAGTGGTGTTGTAAAGCGGCCTCCCCAGCCTCAGCCTCTCCCTATCCAGGCGCACCTTCACCACGTAGAAACAGTTGGAAATGTGGTCACCAGCAATCTCCTTGACGACCCAGACGTCTCTCAACGCTAGATATACGCCGTCGTTTCCAAAAACCACGTGTGAGTAATGTAGAAACGTGAATAGCTCCGTGCCGTTCTCCACCACCTCGTGGAGACCCCTCTTAATTCCCAGATAGCCCACGCCGCTGTCCACGTCAACCACCAACACGGCGCTGGCAAGTCCTATCGCCGCCGGCACGGCGACGGTTATACAGAAGTGCCTCGCGCAGTAGCACCTAACAGTATCTCTTTCAGAAAACGGCGAGTCGTTTAGCATAATTAGGCCAACCTCTCTTGTAAAAACTACGTATGTCTTATTTCCAACTCTCCCTCCAGCTACGCATGTAAATTTGCCACCCTCCCGGCCAGGCCACCCCCAGTTGAGCGGAATTTCAGGCTCGATTTCTACGTCGCCGTCGTAGCTACACGGGGACCACACCACACCCCCGCCGGGGGTGGTGTCGAAACACTTGACGTCAACCCCCAGGGTGCACCCCCACGAGAGATATAGATAAAACGCAAGAAGCAAAAAGAGAATTACCACAACCGCGGTGACTACCAACTTTTTTATTCTCATGTCGTGGCGCCGTGTGAAGACGTCGGCGGCTCCGTAGTCTTCAGCACGCCGTGGCGAGATACAGTCGCTGCCTTACCTCGAGGCGTCGTGTGGCTACCAGCGTAGTTAACAGCCTCCCTAGACACATCAACGCCGCTTAGAGGACCAGGCCCAGCCCCAGCGACAGCCAGCAACGCCACAGCGGCAAACACAGACACGTGTAGGCTAGAGTCCACCTTCTTTAAGTTTTACTGCGGTGAACACGCCAAGCCCCCGCCTCTAAACAGAAGGACGGCGCTGTTTTTCACAGCGCAAACAGCTTCGTAATCCCTTGTCATGACGGCGGCAGAGGCGGCACCGCCGGCACACCCCCAGAAAGCGCCTCGCAAGTGGCATGTGGGATTCCCGCCTTGCATCTACCACAGACGCCGCGGCATATGCGCTGGGAGATCCTCTCGGATTCCCAGTAGTCATAGGTTCGATACTCAGCCCCGGTGCTGTCGAGTACTCAGACGTAGAAATTAACACGCTTTACTGCAGAGGCCAGAGGAGTCTTGACATAGCGCCATTTGACTTGGTTATCCATTTAAGCTACGCCCACAGGCGCTGTGTCTCGTAGATCTTTTTTCCATATGTCGAGAAACTCACACAGTACTCGCCGTGTCGACGAACAGACACAGCAAGCACACCACCCCCAAATACACATGAGAATACTGGCGGGCCCGATGGGATTTGAACCCACGACCTACGGCTCTCTTCGGCGAGCTTAGAAGGCCGCCGCTCTATCCAGGCTGAGCTACGGGCCCCCGTCTACGCTGAATTACGGTGTTTAAAAGTTTTTGCCGACACTGAAACTTGTGTCTGGCGAATTGGGGTGGTCCGAGGCGTCTCGTTCTGCGCAGTGGCGTTTGACACACTTGCTGTAGATTAGGGAGGTAGTGGCGCACCACGGCCTCGAGATCGAGTAAGCCTCTCACACTACCCCCAGGCAATCCTCATATGTGCTACCGCTTGCTACATACGCGGAAAAGTCCTAGGTGCCCCAGCCCCGCCCGTATACTAACCTCTAGCGGTGGTGACCCTATACACCTTAGCCGCGATTGCGTTGGCATTCTTCACCAGAGAAGTAGAGCGGCGGGGGACACAAGATAAAGCCCGTCACCACCCCACAGATAGAGCGCAATATAGAGACGCCTCCGCAACGCGTCGCGGAAAAATTTTTAAAACTCCCAATACATTTCATCCCAGCGGCCCGTAGCTCAGCGGTCCAGAGCGCCCGGCTGTAGACAGCCCCTGGGGGTACATATGGGAAAAGCCCCCAGGCGCCTGTAACGGGCGGTCCCGTCGAGCCCCCGCAGGGGGTTCGGGATAAGGTTCGAATCCCGGCGGGCCGACCAGTTACGCCGGTTAACTCTAATGTCCCTTGTCTAAGACGCAAAGTATTGACCCCGGCAAAAAGATGGCCTCTACGTGTAGATTCGGGTTTGGTGGGCTCTGGGGGGCCGTGTGTAGCTGTTCTCCGTTTAGTGTTTTCGGAGTCTCTTGAGGATCAGCGCGGTTGCTATGGAGGCGGCGGCCAGGGCTGTGAGTAGTAGTGTTGGCTCGGGGGCGCCGCCGCTTTCCAGCGCGGCGGTTGTGTATTTCCCAGCTTTTTGCCCCGCTACGTAGATGCGGCCTTCCTCCACGGCGAGGCTGTTGACCGTGTCCAGCGGCGTCTCCAGAGTGTAGAGGGGCTTTAGGTTTTTGTCGTATACGGCTAATTGGTTGCACCGGGTTAGGTAGAGCCTGCCGCCGCTGTACAAGACGCGCTGGTAGTGCCCCTCGGCTCTGGACACCACATCTCCGTCTTTGGACATCTTCACGACGCCGCCTGGGCCGTAGACGTATGCGTTTCCCTCGTCGTCGAAGACGACGCCGTAGGGCCACCCCTCTTCTCCAGGTCTCGCCTCCCTCACGGTGTTGAGGTTCTGGTCTAGGATTAACACGATCCACACAGACCTGTTCCCCTCTGCCGCGCTTCCCACCGCCCAGACGTGGCCCGTGACCGGGTTTACGCCTACGCCGCTCAGCGTCAAGTTGAAGTAGCGCTCCCCCAGAAGCGTAAGGTTTAGGCTCCGCTTATGTATAAACGACTGTAGGGGGCCCTGGCCGTGTTCGACAACTACGCCGATCACGTAGATGTGGCTTCCGTCGGTTGCGAGTCTGGTAATCTGTAGCAATGGATGTCCAGGCCCCCTCGGCGGGTTGGCGCCTTCTGACGGCTCGATTTCGTCGACGCGCCGGGGCTCCGGGTCGTATACGGAGATTTGGAACAACCTGCCAAGGTACAGCCTTCCCCCTATCGCCACGCAACTGTTGATGAGGTCCCCCGGCTCGGTGTAGGTTTTCACCAGCTGTCCGCTGGCTTTGTCGCGGACTTCGATGCGGGTCACGAGGCGCCACGTCTGTACGTCGTATGCGTAGCCAACGACGTATAGGTGGGTATCTGTTGAGCATATGCTCACGGCCTCGCCGGGCACAGACGCCGAGATCCACCCACCCCACGCCGACGCCGCGAGGGCTAGGACGAGTAGCCACATGGCTACCCATCTGTTGATGTATAAATAGGTTGAAGACAGGGGGCTACCCGCGGCGTGGAAGTTATTTAAGCTAGGTGGCGGGTGGGGGTGTGGGGGCTGTGGAGCTTAGGTCGGTGAGGGTCTTGGCTTTCGACGTGTACGGCACGTTGTTTGACCTTGGGTCTCTTGTGGAGGCGGCGAGGGGCGTCGCGCCGGATCCTGCGGGGTTTGTGGCTATGTGGCGGTCGAAGCAGCTGGAGTACGCACTTCTGCTCTCTATGATGGGTAGGTATGAGAGGTTTCGGGTGGTGACTGAGAGGGCGCTTAGGTACGTCAGTAGGAGGCTGGGGCTTGGGCTGGGGGAGGCGGAGATGCGGAGGCTACTCGAGGCGTGGCTTAGACTCAGGCCCTACCCGGACGTGCCGAGGGCCCTGCCCGGGCTCGCTTCTCGCTATACAGTGGTGGCCTTGACGAACGGCGACGTGGATATGGTGGACGAGTTGCTGAGAGGCGCAGGGGTCCGCCACCACTTCGCCGCGATTTTCTCAGCTGAGGAGGCCGGCGTCTTTAAGCCGAGCCCGCGGGTGTACGGCCTCGTGGCGAGGCTCGGGGTTCAGCTGTGGGAGGTCGCCCTCGTCTCCTCCAACCCCTGGGACGCCGCGGGGGCCGCCAACGCGGGGCTCAAGGCGGTCTATGTAAATCGACACGGCCTGCCGCCCGAGGAGCTGGACGCGGCTCCCTACCTGGTGGTGAGGGATTTGGAGGAGCTCGCAGCAGCCCTTCTGGGCTGACGCCGGCTACTGAGGGTGTAGGTGTATACTACTGTCTTACCTCTGCTGTTTGATACGAGCCTCGGCTTCGCCGAGTGTGGGCTTTTTACTTGCGAGGTCGTATATGGCCATGTCTAAGTACACCTCGGCTGAGTTCTCCATGTAGTCGATGACCCTCACCGCGTGTAGCATGGCGATTTCAGACTTGGCCTTCTGCATGACGTGGAATCTCCTCGATGCCACTGTGGTGAGGAATTTGACGATGTGGTCCACCGTGCGCCGCTCGTGGATCTCCGCCAGCTCCCTGGCCGCCTCTAGCAAGGTTGCCCACATCTCCGGCTGGCTTTCGCTTAGGTAGAGCTCTCTTATGTGGTCAACCGCCCGTTCGTAGTACCTAGCCAGCTGGATGTAGAAGGCGCAACTCGGCGTGGGCCACTTGGCGCAGAGCCTGTTGATAATAAGCCTCAGGACGTCGGTCTCGCCGTCGGCGGCTTCTACTGTCTTTCTCCCCGCCGTGCCTTCTGCCAAGCCCTCGAGTAGGTAGAGAAGTGTTTGCAACATCCGGCGAATCACGTCGTTTTTGTTTACGTACCGGTCCTCGTAGCGGATTTTCACGACTTCGCCTTCGTATTCGATTTTTGCATATACCTTTTCCAGAGCTTTTTCAACCTCCCTACTTTGGGGAACCACGAGCTCGTCCAGACCTGCGGCGAAGCCCGCCACGACGGTTAGGACGCTTGCGTGGCTGGTCTCAGCCCGGCGGGGCTCCACTTGCCTAACTCCTATAAAATCCCCCTCCCAGTATATCACTGCTTTGTCTGAGTAGTAGCTAGCAACCACCTTCTTGGGTAGATAGATAAGGTAGGAGCCTCTGAGCTTTATAAGAGATCTAACTTCCATAGCAATTATGAACCGTTTAAAAATATGAGTAGCTCATATGAAAACACAGCGATAAACACAACTCGTCCGATTAGTAACACACATAATAGACATATGAAAAACTCTTTTAGCAGGGGACAAACATCCGCCCATGGTTGCATTAAACCTAAAAACGATCGCAGTAATAACAGTGGCCGTGGTCGCCGTAGTCGCCGCGGTACTACTTGCAACAACTTCTGCAACACAACCACCAGCACAGCAACCTGGGCCACCAGCTACCACTCCGACGGCCCAGCCTCCGGCACAGACGTATCCAACAACGACTCCGGCTCAACCTTCGACGCCAACCGCGACGCCGCAACAAACTACCACACCCGCCCTACGTGGGGCTGTGACTGGGGGCGGCTCCACGTTTGTGAATCCTCAGATGGTGATGTGGTCTAAGAAATTCTACGAAGCGACTGGGGGAGCCATTACGGTGAACTATCAGTCGATTGGGTCAGGTGCTGGCGCGGCGCAGTTTTTAGAAAAGAAGCTGGATTTCGGCGCCTCCGACGTGCCCATGCCTAGGGATAGATACGAGCAGGTCGCCGGCCGTTTCGTTCAATTCCCAGTGGTGATCGGGTCGATAGTGCTAGTGTATAACATTCCTGAGATTGCGTACGTGAAGACGGGTAAGTACCTCAACCTCACCTCCGAGCTTATCTCGCTTATCTACATGGGCGAGATTAAGCAGTGGTGCGACCCCCGGATAAAGGCAGTTAACCCAGGCCTCGCCGACAAACTGCCTTGTAGGGACATAATTGCGGTGCACAGAAGCGACGGCTCCGGCACCACGGCAGCTTTCACGCTGTACTTATCACTGGCCTACAAGCCGTGGAACGAGACCGTTGGCTGGGGCTATACAGTTAAGTGGCCTGCAGACGAGAAGGCACAAGGTAGCGGGGCTAAGGGCAACGAAGGCGTGGCCCAGGCTGTGTTGCAGAATGCCTACTCCATTGGGTATGTGGAATTCGCCTATTGGTATAAGAACAGGGATAAGTACGACAAAGTTGGCGGCGTCGCTTATCTAAAAAATGACAATGATGGCAAATTCTACTTCCCCACTGCCGAGTCGGTGGGGGAAGGGGCGAAGGCGGGCTTGGAGAGGTACACACAGAAATACGGCGCTAAGCCGAAGCCCGACGCCGATTGGAATCCCGTCTCTATAGAATTCACAAACCCGCCGAGGGGGTACCCCATCCTGGCCTTTACGTATGTATTCCTATGGAAGGACTACGCCGCTGAGGGCTACGGAGACGCCGCCACAAAGGCGGCTCTCCTCAAGCGGTTTTTTGAATGGGTGCTGACGGAGGGGCAGAAGCCTGAGTATATTGTCGAGGGCTTCATACCGCTTCCTAGGGAGGTGGCGCAGATAGGACTCGACGCTTTGAAATTGGTGAAGCCTTAAAAACTGTATTTTTTCCTCTCTATGCTAGGCCTCGTATTGTTCTTGTCTGCGCTTGTCTACTTTATTTCTGTTCTTGTCCTGCTGTTCCTCAGAGTTAGGTGGGGCCTAAGGCTGGTTGGGGCCGTTTCGCTGGTCTTAATCGCTGGTTTAGTTATCTTGTTCATTTACGAGGCGGGCCCTATATTGGCTAGAGAGGGATTTGCCATATTTTTAAAGGCTGATTGGGATCCCGTTAGAGAGAGCTACGGGGTGTTGCCAGCTGTTGTGGGGACTCTCATGACATCTGCCATTGCGGTGGCGATGGCTTTCCCTCTCGCTGTAGGGATCACCGTAGCTATAAATGAGGTGTTCCCCAGAGGGTTCCGCAACGTATTTGCCTCTTTAGTAGATCTCACGGCGGCTATGCCGACTGTAATATATGGATTGTGGGGGCTGTTTGTCCTGGGGCCCTTGTTGAAGGATGTTGTCAACGGCGTATCGCATCTACTTGTGGGTGGAGTGGTAATGCCGTCGTCTAATTCGTTGTTCACAGCCTCTGTTCTGTTGGCGGTTATGATCACGCCGTACATGGCAGCAGTTATGAGGGAGGGCTACGCAACGGTTCCCAAGCCGGTGGAGGAGGCTATATACGCAGTTGGAGCTACTAAATTCGAGGCGGTGCTGGTAAAGCTTAGGTACATTAAGCAGTATATCTTCGGCGGCCTCTTCCTAGCCCTGGGCAGGGCTATGGGGGAGACCGTCGCCGTGGCGATGGTTGTGGGCGGGAATTTCTCCCGCCTCACATTAAATGTATTTGACAGTGGGATAACAATATCGTCGCTGGTAGCGTTGCAATTTCCAAACGCAGCCGCCTATCAGTATATGATACCGGCGCTCTTCGCCGCGGCCCTCGTTCTAGCAATTATGGGTCTGGCTATAAACGGCGTGGCTATATACCTGCTGACGAGGGGGCAGACATGATGGCCCGTAAAGTTTTTAACATAATTGGCTTGGCGGTGCTGACGGCGCTTGCCGTGCTGGCCGTGGCTCCGCTGTTCTTCATAATTTACGACGTCTATACAAAAGGCGTGCCGGCGATTTTCGCGCTCGGCGGGCCTTGGGAGTTTTTGACTGGGATAGCCCCGACGCCATACGACGAGAAAGGCGGCATCGGCCCCATGCTTGTGGGCACGCTGTACATGACGCTCCTCGGCTCTATACTTGGCTTTATCATCGGCTTCCCCCTGGGGGTCTATATCGGGGAGATGAGGAGGGAATTTTTCAGCAAGATGTCTAGGGCTGGCGTAAATGTGTTGGTGGAGTTCCCCACTATAACAATAGGTTTGTTTGTATATGCCGTCATGGCGCTGTCTGTTGAGGATTTGAATAGATACTTGCTGGAGCCGCTTAGCGGCTGGCTGACGGCGGCTCTAGGCGACTGGGTCAGCCAGTTCGTAGGGCCTCTGAGCGGGTTCAGCGCCTATTCCGGCGCTTTGGCTCTGTCGATTGTAATGATTCCGTACGTGGCTTTATTAACCGGTAGCGCATACGCCTCAATAGAGCAACCTCTGAGAGAGGCTGCGTATTCCACGGCGGGGCGGGAGTTCAACGCTTTGTTCATAGTCCTGAGGAAGGCGGTGTCCCGTGTTGTTTTGACAGCGGCGTTGATCGGCACTGCGAAAATCGCAGGGGAGACCGCGCCGCTGTTATTCACGGCGTTTGGAAACTACTACTACGCGCCGTTTACAGGGGCCACAGCCGCAATACCCCTCTGGATCTACTACGCGGCTCAGTCTCCATATGACGTGTGGATAACCTCCGCCTACGGGGCCGCTGCGGTTCTCTTGACGATAATATTGACAATATTTTTAATCGCCCGCGTCGTGGCGAGGTGATGTCGCCAAAGATAGAGATAAGCGACCTCCACGTGGCTTTTGGAAACCACAAGGTTTTAGACGGCATCACCCACTCAATTATGGACAGAGCCATAACGGCGTTGATGGGGCCCTCGGGGAGCGGCAAATCCACACTATTGAGAGTTTTCAATAGACTTATCGAGCTGTATCCAGAGGCGGTGGTCAAAGGTGAGGTTTACCTCGACGGGCGCGATATCTTTAAGATGGACGTTATAGAGCTTAGGAGGAAGGTGCAGATGATTTTTCAAATTCCAAACCCGATACCCAACCTCTCAATTTTTGAAAACGTGGCGTTGGGACTTAAGCTAAACAGGTTGGTGAATGGCAGGAGAGAGCTTTATAACCGGGTTAAGGCCGCTCTTGAAAAGGCCTTGCTCTGGGAGGAGGTTAAGGACAGGCTTAATTCCCCGGCGGGCAAGCTGTCGGGGGGTCAGCAACAGAGGCTCTGCGTCGCCCGCGCCTTGGCTTTCGAGCCGGAGGTTCTGCTAGCCGACGAGCCCACGGCTAATCTCGACCCCGAGAACACGGCAAAGCTTGAGGAGCTGTTTCTCAACTTAAAGAAGGACGTGACCATTATCCTCGTGACGCACTTCCCGGGGCAGGCGGCTAGGATAAGCGACTACGTGGCGTTTCTCTACAAGGGGCGCATCGTGGAGACCGGACCCACGAAGGAGGTGTTTACAAACCCCAAGCATGAATTAACAGAGAAATACGTCACAGGAAAACTATATTAAGAATTCAATTAGTTATTTAAAACGAAGACTTAATGAAAGTCTATAAAATATTTGTAGAGACAATTCTTTAAGTAAATCTATAATTATATATCATGTAATATAAAAACTTATATAGTCCTAAAGTCACTACGCTATGGCCGGTTCTAAAACTCTCTGGGTGATAGCCTTAGCTGTTGCTGTGATTGTGATAGGGGCGCTAGCATGGATGGCAACGCAACCTTCAGCCCAGCCCACCACCCCAGGGCCAACCCCCACCACATCTACCGCTCAGCCGCCGTCTCCCACTCAGACGCAGTCGGCGACCACCACCAGCTCCCCCACGGCTACGCAGCCAAAGCCAGCGGGTGAGTGTCCAGATGAGATAGTTATCGGAACGGCCATGCCTATCTCCGGCAGATACGCCGCCGAGGGGCAGTACTCCCTCTGGGGTGCCTTGGCCGTGGTTAATTGGATAAATGATAATGGTGGGCTCGACTGTGGTGGTAAGAAGGTGAGGGTGAGGCTTCTCTATAGAGATAGCGAGTCTAAACTAGAGCTGGCTCAAAGCATCACGGAGGCCTTGGTAACTCAGGACAAGGTGCACTTCCTCTTGAGCCCCTACGGCTCTGACCTCGCACTGGGGGTGTCGCCCATAGCCGAGAAGTACGGCGTCTTAATGGCTGTGGTGGGCGCATCCTCAGACCGCATATTCCAGCAGGGGTTTAAGTATGTGCTGGGCGTGGCGGCGCCGGCTAGTCAGTACATGGTTTCCGTGCTTGATATGGTGACCAAGAAGGATCCCACTGTGAAGAAGGTGGCTATCCTCTATAGAGACAGCGAGTTTAATAGACAGGTTGCGGAGGGCGCCAAGGCTTATGCCGAGAAGCTGGGCCTGCAGGTGGAGGTGTACGAGGTCTACCCGTCTTCGCCGAAGGACTTGACGCCGCAGATTCTTAAAGTTAAGCAGGCGGCCCCCGACATAATCCTAGTGGCTTCCCACTTCGCCGACGGCCAGCTGGCCGTCCAGCAACTAGCTGAGCAGAAGGTAGACGCCAAGCTCATCGCCCTGTCTGTGGCCCCCCTGGTGCCCGACTTCTACAAGGCGCTTAGTGAGAAGGCAGAGTGCATAGTTGGGCCCTCTCACTGGGAGCCCGGGGTGAGGTACAGCCCCGACGTGGCTAAGCAGAGGGGAGTGGAGTGGTTTGGGCCCACCAGGGAGGAGTTTATTACATATTTCAAGAAGGTGGCTAAGCAGATGGGCGGACAGGAGGTGGAGCCTGGCTACCACGCCGCGTGGGCCGCCGAGGGCGTCTTGACTATACTATACGGCGTGCAGAAAGCCGCGTCGGTGAATTCAGACAAGGTTCTAGCCGCTCTGCAGAACGCCAGGTTTATGACATTCTTCAGCGAGTTCAAGCTCGACCCTAAGACAAATCTCAACGTGGCCCACAGCATGGTGGTGATCCAGTGGCAGAGCGGCAATAGAGTGGTTGTCTGGCCGCCGGACGTCGCCGAGGGGAAGCTGGCGTACCCATCCCTTACCTGGGATCAGAAGGCGGCTGGACAGACCTGTAAGTAGGAGATGGATATACTCCCCTTTTTCCTCACAGGCATCATAATCGGTTCTGTCTACGGCCTGACCACCCTCGGCCTGAGTCTCATCTTCGGCGTGTTGAGGGTGGCCAACGTGGCCCACGGATCTTTTATAATGATTGGGGCCTACATCGCCTACCTGGCATTCATCTCGTGGGCGCTTCCGCCCTTTGGCTCCGCCCTAATAGCCCTCCTAGTGGGTCTGGCGGCCGGCTACCTTGTATACATAGGAGTCATTAAGCCGTTGGGCAAGGCCGAGCTGAACATATTAGTCGCCCTCTTCGCCCTCGGGGCGCTTCTGGCTGAGGTGGCTAGGCTCGTCTGGGGGCCCGACTTCGTTGGCTATAGGTGGAGCATCGGGTCGGTGGAGGTGGCCGGGCTCCAGATAGAGATTACGAAGTTGATCGGCGCCGTCCTCGCGTTGGTAATAGCCGTGGCTCTGGAGCTTCTGTTAAGGAAGACCTACTTCGGCAGGTCTATTAGGGCAGTGGTTCAGGACCCAGTGGGGGCGATGGTTGTCGGCGTCGACGTGCAGCGGGTCTTCTCCGCAAGCGCCGCCGTCGGTATAGGCGTCACGACCCTCGGCGGCGTGCTCCTCACCCTGTTCATCCCGGTGGGTATTAACCCCTACATGGGCGGCCCCTATACCCTAATCGGTTTCGTAATTGCGGTGCTGGGGGGACTTGGGTCTATTATGGGTGCCTACCTAGCGGGCCTCCTATTCGGCGTTTTTGAGTCTGTGGGTTTCTACGTCTTCTCGGCTCTCGGCTTCGCCGAGCCTTCACAAATGGCGCTCTTCCTCGCCTTTGTCTTGCTACTGCTCGTCCTGCTGTTTAAGCCCACGGGGCTGTTTAGGCTATGAGGCCCTACATACCCCTGGGCATATACCTCGCCTTGATGGGGGCCGCCTTTGTCTTCCCGGAGTATTCAAAGCTGATTGCCTCCATTGCCTTTTTCATGGCGCTGGGCCAAGCGGTGAATATTTTTGTGGGCCTCACCGGATATGTCGATTTCGGCTACGCCGCCTTTCTTGCAATGGGCGCATACGGCGTGGGGGTCACGGTGACGTACTGGCCTGGGCTGGGCGTCGCGGCGTTGCCTATCGGCCTCGCGCTGGGGGTTTTGCTCGCGGCGGGCCTCGCATCGGTTGTGGGGGCAATAGCGTTGCGGCTTAGGGGTGCCTACTTCGCCATCGCTACGATTGGCGTAAACGAGGGGGTTAAGCACTTGATCGTGGGGGCAAACATCTGGGGGGGCGGCGCCGGGCTGATACTAAGCGCCAACATGTTCAAAGCTTTTGGGAGGGACACGGCGCTGTACATAGCCAACGTGGGATCGACCATATTGATATTAGTCACAGCTTTGATAGCGGTGGTCGCGATGTATATCATACAGGCAAGCCGGGCGGGATACGCCCTCGCCGCGATTAGACAAGACGAAGACGCCGCCAAGGTGATGGGCATAAACCCAACGAAGTATAAGCTACTGGCGTTTCTAACCAGCGCGTCGCTGTCGGGCCTCCTCGGCGCCTCGTACTTCAGCCTTGGGAATATGCAGGTGTTCCCAGAAAACGTCTTTTTCGTTGAGTACATCCTCGACGGGCTCGCGGTTATGTTTCTCGGAGGCGCCGGGACCGTGACGGGGCCAATAGTAGGCGGGCTTATATACTTCGGCGTTAGGTACCTCACGGGCTTAGTGGCGCCGGGGACGCAGGCGCTTGTCACCTCGCTGATAGTCTTCCTAGTGGTAATCCTGCTACCTAAGGGTGTGGTGGGTACGCTCAGAGAGAGGGTACCTATGCTTAGGAGGTGGTTGCCATGACGTTGCTGAAGGTGGAGAACGTGGTGAAGAAATTCGGCGGCCTGCGGGCGCTGGACGGCGTTAGTTTTGAGCTCGGGAGGGGGGAGTTCGTGGCGGTGGTTGGGCCAAACGGCTCTGGCAAGACCACTCTCCTCAATGTGATAAACGGCGTGTACAAGCCCGATGAGGGGCGTGTGGTTTTTGAGGGCCGCGACGTGACGGACATGCCGCCTTACAAGCGGGCGAGGCTGGGCATCTCGCGGGCTTTTCAAGTGCCCAGGCCTTTTCCAGAGCTGACTGTTCTGGAGAACGTGGTGGTGGGGGCTATTTTCAACGGTGGGTATGGGAAGGAGGAGGCGGTGAGGGTTGCTGAAGAGGCTTTGAGATTTGTAAAGCTGTACGAGAAGAGGCACCAGCTGGCCGGCAAGCTTACGTTCAACGAGTTGAGGCTTTTAGAGCTGGCCAGGGCTCTCGCGGGGAGGCCAAAGCTACTTCTGTTAGACGAGGTGATGGCGGGGCTTACGCCGACGGAGATAGACGAGATGGCGGCTCTGCTGAGGAGGTTGTCTGATGAGAGGGGTATATCGGCGATCTCCATGGTGGAGCACAGAATGAGGGCGGTGGCGCAGCTGGCGGATCGGGTAATCGTGATGCACCAAGGCAGGATCATAGCGGAGGGGCCGCCTGAGAAGGCCCTCAGCGACCCCAGGGTAGTGGAGGTGTATCTGGGGAAGCCATGGCGCTGAGGGTTTCCCAGCTGGCCTCGGGCTACGGCAAGTTGCAGGTGCTCTTCGACGTCTCGTTTGAAGTGGGTAAGAACTCGGTGGTGTCGATCCTGGGCCCCAACGGCGCTGGGAAGACCACGACGTTGCTGACAGTGATGGGGGTTGTGAAGCCGTGGGGCGGCAAGGTGGAGCTCGGAGGCGTCGACGTGACAAACGTGCCGCCTCACAAAAAGGTGGAGTTGGGAATCTCCCTGGTGCCCGAGGGGAGGAGACTCTTCCCCGAGATGACCGTGGAGGAGAACCTCCTGATGGGGGCCTACACAAAGCGGGCGCGCGGCAAGCTGGCAGACAGCCTCGAATTTGTCTACTCGCTGTTCCCCCGGCTTAGGGAGAGGCGGAGGCAGAAGGCTGGGACGATGAGCGGCGGGGAGCAACAAATGTTGGCCATAGCCAGGGCCCTCATGTCTAGGCCAAGTGTCTTGCTTATAGACGAGCCCAGCGCCGGCCTCGCGCCGAAGGTGGTGTCCGACCTATTCCGCACCATCGGCCAGCTGAGGAGCGAGATGTCTGTGTTGCTGGTGGAGCAGAACGTAGCCGCCGCGCTGGAGATAAGCGACTACGCCTACGTGCTGGAAAACGGGAGAATCGTTCTTCAAGGCGCGCCGAGGGAGCTGGCGGAGAACGATCACGTCAAGAAGGCCTATCTAGGAGTCTAGTCGCTGAAGGTTTTTAAAAACAGAGGCCTCCCCGTCTAGTGACTTTGCTGGTCCACCCCTGGAGGGATTTGGGGAGGTATGTGGAGATTAGGCTAGAGGAGGCGAGGTACGAGCTTGAGCTTGCCGAGAAGTTTACTAGAGAGGAGATGTACAGAAACGCGGCTGGCAAGGCGTTTCAGGCTTGGAAGTCGCTGATGGCGGCGCTGGCGGCGTTTCACAGAGAGGTGTTGGCTAGGCACTACCCCGGAGTTGTCAAGACGCGCGACGGCCGGACGGTGGCTAGGGTGGATTGGCTGATAGCCTACATGCCGTCTAGTAAACTGCGGGAGGTTGCCCAGAGGCTCAGAGATGTGGTAGACTTCGATGTGGTGTCTCTAACAGACCTCGCTTTGAACCTCCACGAATTTCAGTACAACGGCGTGGATAGAGAGGCTCTGCTCAGCAGATACACTTCCCTAGAGCTGGCGGTTGAAGATCTCAAACTTTTCGTGGCCAGGTGTAGAGAGGTGCTCCAGAGAGTTAAGTCGTAGCGCCCCGCCGTAGCCTGCATATGGATAATTGATTTATATTGGGTAGTACCCTAATCGGTGTGAGGAGGCTTCTTGACATTGCCGAGGGGGAGATTGCCCGGAAGATTAGAGAGGGCGCCGAGACGGCGGAGGAGGCGCTCTCCATGGCGCTGAGGGAGGAGCCCAATTCAACCGTCATTAGAGAGCTGGCGTCGAGGATACACGACTTGCACCACGAGATTTCAGACCTCGTGATGGAGGCCGTGGCGAGGTATTCCCCAGTGGCGAGCGATCTTAGATTTCTCAAGGGTGCCCTCTTTGTGTCATATGACGTGTATAGAGTGGCTAGGTATTCGTACGACATCGCCGTCGTAGTTGAGAGGCTCGGATCTGGTTGCTGGTCTAAAAGAGTTGTCGAGGTAGGCGAGGTGGTGAAGAAGATGGTGGCCACCGCGGTCGAGGCGTTTCTAAAGAGGGACATCTCGGCACTGGCTGAGGTGGAGAGGCTGGACGACGATGTGGTCGACAGGGCATATGAAGAGTCCCTCATGGAGGTACTCAAAGGGGCCGACCGGTGTAAGGTTATGGAAACCGTCGTGCTTAGGCTATTGGAGAGGGCCTCCGACCACGCCGTGTATATCGCCAACCACGCGTATTACCTCGTGACGGGGCAGGTGAAGCGGTAGCTACTTAATCCTCTTGTCTAGGAAGCTGTCTATCACCGCGGGGGTGGTCCTCTCCAACACCGCTTTCAAGAGTTTAGAGGCGTTGACGGCGTCCTCTACGTTGAGCACCTCTACAGGCGAGTGGATGTAGCGGGTGGGTATAGATATCGTCGCCGCCGGTATCCCCTCACGCCTAAACGCTATTGCCATGGCGTCGGTGGTGCCTCCGTACAGAACCTCCAGCTGGTACGGAACCCCTATATCCCTGGCGATTTTCACAATGTGGTCCCTCAGCTGGGGGTGCGCTATAAAGAGCCCCCCGCGACCCCCGTCGAGGACTTTAATGGCGGGGCCCTTGCCGATCTTGGTGACGTGTAGCCTATCCCCCACCCCCGGCACGTCCGCCGCTATAGTCGTGTCGAGCGCAATTGCGTAGTGGGGGTTTATCCTCTCAGCCGCAATCTGCGCCCCACGGAGCCCAACCTCTTCCTGTACGGTGGCCACGGCGTATAGAGTCGTCGGCAATTCTTTCAACTGTCTCAAGGCGTACAGCAGGACGGCTACGCCTACCCGGTCGTCGAAAGCCTTTCCGGTGACCACCCTGCCGTTCAGCACGGCGAACTCCCTGTCGAGCACAGCCACGGAGCCCACCTCCACGCCCAATTTCTCCACCTCCTCTCTGCTAGAAGCCCCGATGTCTATAAACAAGTCCTTGATCTCAGGCGCCTCCCTCTCCTTGCCCGCCGGAGTGACGTGGGGAGGTGTGGAGCCCACGACGCCTCGGATCCACGTGCCGCGGGAAGTTTTAACCCACACCCTCTGGCCCACGAGAGTCACCTCGTTCCAGCCTCCGACTGGTCTAAACCTGAGGAACCCCTCCTTGTCTATGTGATCAACCATGAGGCCAATCTCGTCAATGTGGGCAGCCACCATGGCGCGGCGCTCCGAGGCGCCCCGCTTAATCCCAATTACATTCCCCCACCGATCCACCACCACCTCGTCGACATACGGCTCCATTTCCCTAACCACGACCTCCCTTACCTCGTCTTCAAAGCCGGAGGGCCCCCTCGCCTCTGAAAGCCTTTTTAGGAGTTGGATGAACTCCTCCATAGGGGTTAGGGATGGGGGTTCTTTAAAAAAGTGACTTTACTTGCCTTTGAACTGCGGCTTCTTCTTCTGTAGGAAGGACGATACGCCTTCTATGACGTCTTCTGTGCTGAATAGGAGGCCGAACTGGGCGGCCTCCAGCACCATGCCGACCCACTGCGGCGCCTCGATGCCGAAGTTAATCGCGTATTTAGCCATCGCCAGCGCCAGGGGCGGCTTCTCCGCCAGCTTATTTGCAAAGGCTCTCAGCTCCTGTTCAAGCTTGTCTAGAGGCACCACCTTGTGCACCAAGCCGAGCCTCTCCGCCTCACGCGCCGGTATTCTGTCGCCAGTGAAGATGAGCTCCTTTGCCCTATCTCTCCCGATGTGCCTCGCCAATCTCTGCGTCCCGCCGGCGCCTGGTATGAAGCCTAGGTTTATCTCTGGCTGGCCAAGCTCGGCGGTTTCAGACGCTATTCTGAAGTCGCAAGCCATCGCCAGCTCCAGCCCGCCGCCCAGCGTGTAGCCGTTCAGCCCACATATTACGGGCCTGTCGAGTAGCTCCAGCCTGTCGTACAACATCTGCAACTTCCTAGATATCTTGAAAATTGTTACAGGTGTCGCCCCCATGAATCCAGTTACGTCAGCCCCCGCGGAGAACGCCCTGCCCGCCCCCGTTATAACCACCACCCGCACCTTTTCGTAATCCATCTGCTCAATCTCGTCGAGCACCTTCCAAAGCTCCTCAATCATCTTGGGATTAATCGCGTTAAGCCTCTCCGGCCTGTTCAGTATAATCCAGGCAATGCCCGGCTCATACCTCACGATAAGAGTTTCGAGCTTCTTCTCCTCAGCCTTGACATATGTATAGAACCCCTCACCGCTCTTCTTCCCAAGCCTCCCGCTGGCCACCATACTCCTCAGCAACGGGTCGGGCTCATACTCCTCAAACCCGGTCTTGCCCTTCCACTCTTCTAGGGCTTTTACTATGGTGTCTATGCCTAGTTCATCTGCGTATTCCAGCGGCCCCTTAGGCCAGTTTAAACCAAGACGAACAGCCTTATCAATATCTTCTCTAGTGGCGATACCCTCTCTAAGTAGGTAAGCCGCCTCATTCACCGCAGGGGCGAGTATGTAGGCGATGTCTATCTTATCCCCGGCGGACTTGGGTACTTCAGGCCACTGGAATTTACCCGGAGCTGGGTACTTGTAGAAACCCTCACCAGTCTTCACACCATACTTCTTCTGCTGACACTTCTCAGTGATTACGGGGCATGGATGGGTTTTGAAGCCTCGTTTCAACATGGCGTCGCCTATAAAACAGACTACGTCTATCCCAGTGTAGTCCATCAAGATAAAGGCGCCCATGGGCAACCCGGCTTTGTACATGAGGGCCGAGTCTATCTCCTGGACAGTGGCCTCCCCCCTCGCCACCATCCAGCACGCCGCCTCGTTTACCCTCGCCAGAATTCTATTGACAATAAAACCAGGGACGTCTCTGTTCACCACGACGGTCTGCTTACCCAGCCTCGCCGCGTACTCCGCAGTTTTCTTAACAGTCTCGTCGCTGGTGTACCTACCCCTTATAATCTCTACCAGTGGCATTAGTGGTGGTGGGTTGAAGAAATGCATTCCCACCACTCTTGGTCTTCTTTCTGGCTTCACTGCCTCGGCTATTTCTGTTATTGGAAGTGAGGAGGTGTTTGTGGCTAGTATAGCCTCCGGCGGCGCGCAACGATCAGCCTCAGCAAAAACTCTCTTCTTCACCTCAATATCCTCCACCACAGCCTCAACCACAACCTCAACCCCCTCAACAGCTTTGCATATGTCGTTAACTACGGTTTTTATCCGGCTCATAACTGTCTGGACGTCCTCCTTTACCTGCCCCTTCTCGGCCAGCTTCTTGACAGACCACTCAATGTTCTGTAGAGCCCTCTTGAGGTACTCCTCCGCGACGTCGACCAGCGCCACCTCGTAGCCGGCGATTGCGAAAAGCTCAGCAATGCCATGGCCCATCGTCCCCGCGCCTACAACGGCTGCTTTTGGCATGATTAGGTGAAAAAGGGTATATTTAAAGAGTATATACGTCTATAGTTGAAGTTTATACACTTGCTAATATAAAACCCAGCTTCAGCAAGAAGCCAGGTATGTACCTCATACCCGACGGCCATATAGAGCCGTGGACGAACTGCGCAGACGCCTCGTCTATTGCCCTAACCTCGGCCTCTGACAGCTCGAGGCCCACAGCCTCCACAACGTCATGTGCCTGCTCCACGGTCTTTATCCCCGGAATTGGATAGGCGCCCTTAGCCGCGTGCCAAGCCAGCACCACAGCCGCCGGGCTAACCCCCCTACCCGCGGCGATTTTTCTAATAGTCTCAACTACCCTCCTCCCCGCGGGCGTAGCCGCCCTCTTGACTACGGGATCAAGCCTCCTCGCCGGATCGTCGCCGAGAGACTCCTTCACAGCCGCCCCCTTGGCTAGGGGGCTCCAGGATATGACTGTAACCCCCATCCTCCTCCCAGCCTCTATCAGCCTCTCCGCAGCTCTCTGCAACGGGTTGTATACCACCTGGTCGGAGACGATCTCGTACTTCTTAGTACACGTCTTGGCCCGCTCCATGAGGCCTATGTCGAAGTTGCTGACGCCTATCTCAGAGGCGAGCCCCAGCTCCGCAGCTCTCTCCAAGCCGCGCACCACTCTGCAAATTGGCACGTACACCGGCGGCGGCCAGTGGAACTGCAGTAGGTCAACTCGCCCTATCCTTCTCCTGCTTATCTCTGCGCTCTTGACGATGCGGCCCCAGTGGAATCCGGCGACCTTAGTCGCAACGACGACGTGCGGCCGCTGGCGTATCAACTCCCCCACAAACTTCTCGCTTCTCCCGTTTCCATACACCTCTGCGGTGTCTATGAAGTTCAGGCCGTGGTCAAGTGCGTATTCATAGGCTCTTTTTATCTCGGCCGGGTCTACACGCCAGGCTCCGCCCCCGGCTTGCCAAGCGCCCAGCCCCACCCTCCCCACCTCTAGACTGCCGATCTTCACAGTGGCGGGGCGTTGTCCGGAATTAAGCTTTTTGCTCAGCCAGCCTCCTCAACTCCTCTGCCCTAAGCTCACGCTTCAGGATTTTGCCCACGGCAGACTTAGGCAACTCGTCTCTAAACTCCACCGCGCGTGGCCTTTTGTAATGGGCCAGCTTATCCTCGGTCCACTTTATAACGTCCTCCGGCTTCACCTTGCCCTTGCACTCGTCTCTCAGCACTATGTAGGCCTTGGGTATCTCCCCCGCCTCTGGGTGCGGGACGCCGATTACCGCCGCCTCCTTTACACAGGGGTGCTGGTAGAGAACCTCCTCAATTTCGCGGCTGAAGACGGAGTACCCCTTGTACTTAATCATGTCCTTCTTTCTGTCGACTATGTAGAAGTAGCCCTCCTCGTCCATGTATCCCATGTCGCCGGTTCTAAACCACCTCAATCCGCAACAGTGGAAGAAGGCCTGGGCGTTTTCCTCGGGGCGGTTGTGGTAGCCTCTGAATACCTGAGGCCCGGAGATGACGAGCTCCCCCACCTGGTTTGGGGGTAGTAGTTCAGGCTTGTCGGGGTCCGCAATGGCGGCGTATGTGGACGGTATGGGGAGGCCTATGGATCCCTCCTTTGCCTTGCCGTAGAGGGGGTTTACGTGGGTGACTACGGCGGTTTCTGTAAGGCCGTAGCCCTCCCTCAGCACGGCCCCCGTGATTTGTTCAAATTTTTTTGCAACCTCCACGGGCAGGGGCGCCGCTCCGGAGATGCAGAAGGCTAGGCTTCTGAGGTTGAATTGGCCGGCTTTGGGGTGGTTGTTGATCATGTTGTAGAGAGTGGGGACGCCGTGGAGGACTTGGGCTTTGTATTTCTGCACCAGCTTCATCAACTGCTCGATGTCTGGCCGAGGCATCACGACGACAGTGGCGCCGTCGAATATGCCGTAGTGCATCACAGTGACTTGGCCATATATATGATACCACGGTAGCAAGCCCATCATAACTAGGCTGTCTAGACCCCTCCTCCGCTTGACGGCTTCGTAGAGGGGCTTTAGCTGTTGTAGGTTGGAGGAGATGTTGCCGTGGGTAATCTCGGCGCCTTTTGGGAGCCCCGTGGTGCCGCCGGTGTACATCAAAGCCGCCAAGTCCTCCGTGGGGTTTATGTTTGCGCGGTACGGCGTCGGGCTGTGGCTCAGCAACGACTTGTATGGCACTACGCGCTGGCTGTATTGTATCTTCGGGGGCTTTAGCCTCCTCTTGGCGAGCGGCTTGATAATGGCCGGCATGTACTCGCTCACCTCTACCACCACCACGCGGTCGAAGTGGTACAGCTTATCGGCCTCCTCTACGTTTTTATACAGCACATCCACTGTGAATATGATCCGCGCCCCGGCGTCCTTCGCCTGCCACGCAACCTCCCGCGGCGTGTACATGGGGTTCATGGGGGTCACCGCGGCGCCTAGCTTCAACGCGCCGTAGTATACAACGGGGAAGGCCGGGGTGTTGGGCATGTACAGCGCCACCACGTCGCCCTTGCCCACGCCCCACTCCCTCAGCGCCGCCGCAACTCTGTCGCTGTGTTCCCCAACTGTGCGGTAGGTGACCCGGTTGTTGAAGTAGATGTAGGCGGCGCGGCCCCCGTTCTCTGCGGCTTGCTTATCTAGATAGGTGAAAAGCGGAGAAGGTTTAATATCGACCTCCGGCGGGACGCCCTCGTCGTAGTTTCTGGACCACACCCTGCTCTTGACGTACTTTTCAAATATTTCAGCACTACTTGGCATATGTATAAAAACCTGCCTAATTTAAAAAGCTTTCACGTGTTGAAGTATGTTAAGATGTGCATCTTGACGAAATTAATGCTTAAATACTAAGGCCCCTTTCCCCCACATGGTGTTCCCATTTGATACGGTGGAGGACTACTCCATTGTGTTGACCCCCGAGCACGAAATGTTTCGAAAAGCCGTGAGGGATTTTCTGGAGAGGGAAGTCGCCCCCCGCGCTATGCAGATAGAGGAGACGGACGAGGTTCCTAGAGACCTCCTTAAAAAAATAGCGGAGCAGGGCTTCTTCGGGATAGGCATACCTGAGAAATACGGTGGGCAGGGCGGCGACCACAGAATGGCGGTTATAATGAGCGAGGAGTTCTGCAAAGTCCTTCCGGGGCTGAGCGTCTACTTCGGCACCAACGAGCTCTTCCTTACCCCAATAATGCTGTTCGGCTCCGAGGAGCAGAGGCAGAAATACGTCCCGCCCATCGCCCGGGGGGAGAAGTTCGGGGCCTTCGCCGTCACGGAGCCTTGTTGCGGCTCGGACGTGGCTGGCATACAGACAAAGGCCGAGAAGAAGGGAGAAAGGTGGGTTATAAACGGCCGTAAGGCCTTCATCAGTAGCTCCGACGTGGCGGACTACTTCATAGTGCTGGCCCGCACCTACCCGCCACCAGACAAGAAGGTCAGGTACCTAGGCCTCACCTTCTTCGTCGTGGAGAGGGACACCCCCGGCTTCAAGGTGGAGCAGTGCTACCACAAGATGGGCTTGCACGGCAACCACGCCTGTGAGCTGGTGCTTGAAAACGTGGAGGTGCCCGATGAGAATAGGGTGGGGGAGGAGGGGATGGGCTTCCTCTACGCAATGGAGACCTTCGACAGGACGAGGATAGGCGTCGCCGCCCAGGCTGTGGGCATGGCCCAGGCCGCCTTTGAGAGGGCGTTCCAGTACGTACACCAGAGGCAGGCCTTCGGAGTTCCCGTCGCCTATTTCCAAGCCATCCAGTTCAGCCTGGTGGAGATGATGGCTAAGATCTTCACGGCGAGGCTCTTGACCTACCTCGCGGCTAAGCTGGCCGACGAGGACAGGCGGGAGTTCACCTTCGTGGCGTCTCTAGCTAAGTTCTACGCCACAGAGGTGGCTGAGGAGGTGATTTCCGAGGCCATCAACCTCCACGGCGGCGTGGGGGTAATTAGGGAGACCGGCGTCGAGAGGTTTTTGAGAAGCGTCAAGATTACCCAGATATACGAGGGAGCTAACAACATCCAGAAGCTGGTGGCTTACCGCCAGCTAATTAGATTACTGAAGGAAAAGGGGCAGATACCTGACGAAGTAGCCAAAATAGTTACCTAAATCCACCTAAAGTCTAAGACTATCAATAAATATTACTTTACTGCCTTTTTACATGGGTAAGGTAGCAGTGGTAGGGGGTTGGTGTCAGTAAATTCGGCAACAGAGCCGACGTGTCTTTACCAGAATTAGCTTGGGAGGCCGTGAAGGAGGCTCTAGATGACGCACGTCTCGGATCTGAAGACATCCAAGCTTTCGTAGTGGGGAATGTCGGTGGGTGGTCTTCAGAGGCTCTACCTGCAGTGGTGGTTGGAGAATACTGCGGTTTTGTTCCTAGAAACGGGATAAGAGTAGAAGCCGCATGCGCCACCGGATCAGCCGCTGTTAGGACGGCGTACCACATGATTGCCAGTGGTGAGGCCGATATAGTCATGGCTATCGGTGTGGAGAAGATGAACGAGTCTCCTACGCCTACGGTGGTGGAGTTTATTGGACGGGCGGGGAATTACTTCTGGGAATTTGAAAACTTTGGTTTAACCTTTCCCGGGTACTACGCGCTGTACGCCACGGCATATATGAATAGATACGGAGCTACGGAGGAGGATTTCTGTAAAGTAGCTGTAAAAAACCACTACTACGGCTCGCTCAACCCCAAGGCCCAGTTCCAGAGGGTCATCACAGTGGGGGAGTGCCTCGCCTCGCGCTACGTGGCGTGGCCGTTGAAATTGTACGACAGTAGCCCCATAACTGACGGCGCGGTTGCGGTAATACTAGCAAGCGAAGAAGTCGCAAAGAAGCTCACGGACACTCCAGTCTGGATCAAGGCTGTTGGCTATGCAAATGGAACCGCTAACTTGAGCAAAAGGCTAGACTTCGTGGGGCTCGAGGCAGCGCAAGTCGCCGCCCAAATGGCGTACAAGAAAGCAGGCATTGATCCTCAGAATCCTGTTAAGTACCTAGACGTAGCTGAGGTACACGACTGCTTCACAATTGCGGAAATTATGGCTTATGAAGATCTGGGGTTTGCCAAACGTGGGGAGGGCTACAAGCTAATACGAGAGGGACAGACGTACATTGGCGGGTTGATACCAGTCAACCTAGATGGGGGGTTGAAGGCAAAGGGCCACCCAATAGGGGCCACTGGGGTTTCAATGATAGCAGAGCTTGCCAAGCAGTTGCGACAACAGGTGGAGAGGGGCCGCCAAGCGCCTATTAGGAATGGGATGGCGCTGGCGCATAACATCGGCGGCACGGGGCACTACGCCTTTGTGACAATACTCAGCTTAAGTCCGTGATTATGCCTCGGGTAGCTGTTATAGGCGCCGGGACAATGGGCCACGGCATTGCTGAGCTTTTCGCAATCGCTGGCTACGAGGTTAGTCTCGTAGATGTTTCTCAAGACATCCTAAGTAAAGCGTTGAGAAATATCGAGGAGTCGCTGGTAAAAATAAAGGAAAGAGGGCGCTTAAAGGAGGATATACAAACTATTCTTGCCAGAATTAAGCCCATAGTGGGAGATGTGTGTAGAGCTGTTGAGGGGGTTGAGGTGGTGGTGGAGGCTGTGGTGGAGGATATTGAGGTGAAGAAGAGAGTTTTTGCTGAGGCTGATCGTTGCGCGCCGCCGGAGGCTATACTAGCCACAAACACCTCCTCACTTCCAATAACAGAAATAGCCGAGGCAGTGAAGCCAGAAAGAAGACCAAGAGTGGTGGGAATGCATTTCTTCAACCCACCACCACTAATGCCACTGGTAGAAGTAATTAGGAGTGGCTATACTAGCAGTGAGACGGTTAATAGGGCTGTGGAGTACGCGAGGAGGCTCGGCAAGGAGCCGGTTGTTGTTAATAGGGACGTTCCTGGTTTTATTGTCAACAGAATTTTGGCGAGGGTAAACGAGGCGGCGTGCTGGATGGTGGCGAGGGGGGAGGCCACTGTCCAGGAGATAGACTCGGCCCTCATGTACAAAGCCGGGTTGCCCATGGGCGCCTTTATCTTGATGGACTACACTGGGATAGACGTAGTCTGTTTTATAGGCGACGCCATGTTGAAACGAGGCTTCAAAACCCATCCATGCCCCGTAATCACTGAGAAGTGTCAGCAGAAGAAGTATGGTGTGAAGACTGGTGAGGGTTTCTACAAGTACCCAGCTCCGGGTAAATTTGAGCGGCCAAATATACCAAAGGAGCTTGGCGACAAGATAAACCATGTGTTGTTGCTCGCCCCTACGGTGAATGAGGCGGCTTACCTACTTAGAGAGGGTATCGCCACTAGAGAAGATATTGACAAGGCTGTTCGTCTTGGTTTAAACTGGCCTAAGGGGCCGCTGGAATACGCAGACGAACTAGGCATAGACACCATAGTAAAAGCCCTAGAAGAGTGGGTTAATATGGGGTTGGGAGGTTTCGCGCCGGATCCCTTGCTGTTGCAAATGGTGAAAGGGGGTAAGCTTGGTAGGAAGACTGGTGAGGGTTTCTATAAATATGCTGGGTCTGTCGTGGCGGCGGTCACTGAGACCCTTGAGAAGATGTATGGCGAGTCATTGAAGCAGTTAGATATGCTAATTTCATCTACTGGGTTGCCTGTCTATAGAGATCCGAGAAGTGGAGCGTTGTTGTAGGTAGATGTGAGGGAGATGAGACTTAGATTTACGCTTTCGGTGAATAAGCTAGAGAAATTTGTAGAGGGGCTTCAACAGGGCAAGTTGTTATACACACAGTGTAGGAAATGCGGCGCTAAGTACTTCCCGCCGCAGATAGACTGTCCAAGGTGTAAGGCGTCTGATGTGGAGTGGCGTGAGGTTAGTGGAGTGGGAGAGTTAATTACATGGACTGTGATTAACGTAAAGCCGGGTAGCTTCTCTCACCATAAAGACTACATTGTTGGTATTGTCAAGATGCCGGATGGATTTAATATAACTGCGTGGGTAGATACCGATCCCAAAATCCTGAAGCCCGGCATGAAGATGAGGCTAGTGGTGGATAGGAGGCCGGGGGAGAACTACATTACATATTGGTTCAAGCCGGCGTAGTTTTTCATAATTTTTATAAATGGTGTAGATTTCCCCTTTCATGGATAGCGAGTATGTCGCTCTTCTAGATCGGGCGTACAAGCTGGTGGCGCCTAAGGCACAGCGCAGGGCGGAGATACCGAAGATCGAGGTGGAGAACATGCCCCGGAAGACGATAATCCTCAACTTTGGGCAGATTGCTAAGAGGCTCAACAGGGATGTGTACTTTATTGCTAAGTTTTTCCAGAAGGAGCTCGCGGTGCCGGGGACTCTAGAGGGGGACGTCTTTACGCTTCACGGCGAGAAGTCTCCCAAGGTTGTGGAGGCCGTGTACGAGCGTTTTATTAGGTACTACGTGGTGTGTCCAGTATGCAACTCCATAGATACAGAGCTGAGGAGGGAGGGGAGGATATTCGTAATGAGGTGTCTCGCCTGCGGCGCCTCTACCCCCGTTAAGCCGCTCTAAATGGACGTCGCGGGACTGGCCGCCGTCTTCACGGCGGCGGTCATCTGGGCTCTTGTGATCTTCCTATACAAGAGACATATGGAGTCTCTAGACGCCGCTGTGGTGAACTTCTCCCGCCTGTTTTACGTCTCGGCTCTTATGTGGCCTGTCCTGATACTTGCGAAGCCATCGGCCGGCGTGTGGGCGGCGGTGGCGAGCGGCGTCTTGACGTTGTTCATAGGCGATAGTGTATACTTCTATGCAATACACAGAGTGGGCGGCTCGGTGGCGGCTCCCATCACATATACCTACGTGGTGATAGCTCAGTACTTCGCCCTACTCCTGGGGGAGAGGGTTACCCCCATGTTAATAGTGTCCTCTCTGCTGGTGGTGCTTGGGGTCGGGTTGCTGGCCAGGGGAGGCGAGGCTAGGGTTAACGTTGCCGGTGTCGCCTCAGCCGCGGCGGCGGCGTTTATGTGGTCTCTTGGGATGACAGCCGTAAAGCTTGCCGCCGTGCAGGGCGTGCACCCCACCGCAGTTGCCTATCTCAGAGCGCTGTCCGCCTGTCTATTCATGGCGCTTTACCTCGCGGCGAGGGGGAGGCTGAGGGTTGTCAAGTCGCCGCTTTTCGCCGCGGCGTCTCTCCTGGACCTCGGCCTCGGCTCGGCGCTGTTCGCCTTCTCAGTAGAGAGGGTTGGCTTAGCCCTCTCCACAATACTTGTCTCCGTGTCGCCCCTCATTACCCAGCTCTACGCGAAATTCACCGGGATAGAGCCGCTGAGCCCGAGACAGATGGCCGGCGCCCTGGCTATATTCCTAGCAATTGCAGTGGCGATGGGCTCCCCGTCCTAGTCCTTGCCCTTCACCGTGCCGACGACGAATAGGGGTACTTCAAACTCGCCGCCGTAGTAGTAAAACAGCAGGACTTTAACCACTTCTCTCAAAATAAGCATCAGATCTCCCCTCCTCACTCCCGCGGCCTCGGCGGCCTCCTTCCAAGGCCTTGCCTGGAGCACTTTGCTAATTAATATGCGCACGGCGGCGTCCGGGAGGGTCGGCCTCCTCTTCTTCGACGAGTAGAAGTACTGCGTGGCTAGCATATATACGGCGTCGGTGACATTTTCATACGTCATGGGGCCGTAGGCATAGGCAACGAGTCTGTCAAGCTGGTTTTTAGATAAGGCGGGCGCCCCGTCCACGTCCCATCCCCAGTCCTCTAGAAGTAACTGAACTTCTGTGGGCAGGAGATCGGCGTAGGGCCCCATGAGCGAGTGAATGAGGCGGCGCCTAAACTCCACATTGGCGTACTTTACAAAAGCCTCGGCCATATCGTTCAGCGGCTTTACAAGCAAGACGCTGTACTCCCCTGAGGAGGGATTGCGCTCCGGGGAGAGGTGAATCGGCACGTAGCCGTTCCGCACCCAGAACTTCAAGAGCCGGTCGTACACGCCGAAGCCCACGCCGACGTAGTCCATGCCCAGCTCCCTAGCCTCCTCCTCGATCTTCTGCAACATGATTGTGCCGAGCCCCATGTCCTGTAGCTCTGGGTGTGTGGCGATTCTCACTATGCGCCACCCCTTAAGCTTTGCGAATTCGGGGAGGCGCCAATACTTGAGAAATCTATCAGGTATAATATTGCCAGGTAGCTTCAGCCCCCTCAGCGCCTGGTCTATCGAAAGGTCGTCGAGCCCGCCCTCGTAGGCCAGCTCTACCGACACCACGACTTTCCCGTTTGGGAGGGCGAGGGCGCGGGCGGTGTGGTGGGGGGCATCTAGCAACATCCCGAGGTCGTCGGGCTCGTTGCGGTAGTGGGCCTGGACGTATATGCCGAAGAACTGTCTAAAAAGCTCCTCGCTCTTCATGATGTCCTCCTCCTTTAGGTACACCACCTCCCTCCTCTTGACGTACTCAAGATCTTCTGGCGCCACCTTGGCGGGCTCGGCGTTTAGGAGGAAGGTGTCGAAAAGCCACTCCTCGACGGGATCCCCCCTGCCGTACCTAATCGGCTCCTCCATTTCGTAGAGGTGTACGTCGGTGTCTTTAGACTCTCTTAGATACTTCAAAAACCTTATAGAGAAGCCGCGCCCCGCCCCTTCGTAGCCGTGTATCGTCGTGGCGAACACCAGCTTGTCGAATTTCCTATGCACGGCGTACAGCACGGGGAGGGGCACCGCCGCGGCCTCGTCGATGGCAACTATATCGGCATTTTCCCGCTTGAGCAACATGTATGGCGTCACCACGTCGATGAAGATGCCTCTAGCCTTGATGGCCCGTATCTCGCCCCCCTCCTTCTCAACGCCGGGCTTGTAGCCTAGGGCCTCCAGCCCCCTCAGCGCGAATTCTAGAAGCGTCTCCAAGTTGCCGTACTCCATGGCGCTAACCACGATCTGCACCCTGGCCTTGGCCTTCCTCAGCTTGTGGCCAATGCCGGCCAGCCCCAGCCCCAGCGCGGCGCTCTTGCCCCTCCCCCTGTCGGCAATTACTACGAGTACCTGCTTCCTCTTAGGCCTCTGGTAGAAAATCTCAAAGAGCTTCAAGACCTCTACCTGGTCGTGGGTGGCGGCGAGTTTGTAGATCTTAAGAGGGAGGACGGCCTTCTCGGGCGGCGCCGGCTTCTTAGGTTCATACGGCTCCACCTCCTCTATGCCCGATGATTTAAGCAACTCCCCGCGATCTACGTCGTATACTATTATTCCTCTGTGGGTGTAGAGGCTCCGCCAGAACCTCTCCTTTAATCTGTGTCTAATGTCGCTGGGGGTAAACTGCGGCACCAGCAAGGTGGATTGGAACTTGGTGACGTACCTCCGCCACACCTCAAGCGGCGGCACCATTAGCACGTACAACCCCCCGCCTCTAACCACGCCGCCCAGCCTCCCCACGTCATTAGGCTTCAAGTCGTTTACCAAGTCCAGGACTGCGAAGTCGTAAGTCGTCCCGAGGAGCCTCGGCGTGTCTTTATATGGCCTGAACTCCACCTCCAGACCCGTCCCCCCCAGCACGTCTCTAACGTAGTTCATCCGCTTATTTGCGTCGGCGAACTCCGGCTGGAACATGTAGAGCCCAGTGCCCCCGCCGCCAGCCGCCTCAAAGCCCCTCAGCGCCTCTCCCACGGCCTCCGCCAGCCTCCTATCGTCAGAGCCTACAAGCACTAAAAGCCTTCTATGCCTCGCCGCTCGCGCTTTCTCAATCTCACCCTTAACAATATCAAAAATCACGACGCTGGAAGTGCCCCACTATATATTTTTGGAACCGGCATCGATCCCACACGCTCCATCGGCGGCCCAGCAACCAGCTTCAACGCTGTAGCACCCAACCCCCCCCAACGCCTCTACGCCACCAAACAGCGATAGCCCCCACTTCATCGCCAACCCTAGGCAATGGGCAGATCTTAAAGCCAAGATAGATTATTCAATAACGGCGCCGTACACCGCGTCTATTCCCAGTTGCGCCGCCCTCTCCAGCGCCTCTTTGTCTATATTCACCGCCACGATTATGAGGCGGTCTGCCTTTCTGCCGAGTATCTTCTCCACCGCCCCGGCCTTTTGGGCGAACCACTCAACGTCTTCAAGCTCTGCATGCGACTTCACCTCCAAGAGATAAGTCCTCCCGTCGTGGATATAGACGTCGACCTCGATCCTCGCCCCCGGCTTCAGATAGCGGCCGTCTACGTCGGTGTAGACGAATTTTTCCACACGGCCGGGCTCAACCCCCCTCTTCTCAAGAGCGTCGCGGTAAATTTCGAGAACAGTACGCTCCAAATCCCGGCCCCACCTACGGCCAAGGGAGCCCATAGCCACCTTAAGCTCAGCCACAGCCTTGGTCAACTCGTCAAGCCGCCTGCCGTGTTCCTCAACTCTCTTGGCTAGCTCTGCTACTGTCTTGCCTAGCTCTTCTATTCTTTTGTTTGTCTCTTGGAAGCCGGTTTTCATGTACTCGGCTAGGGCCCTTACGGCGTCGGCCATTTCCCTAAGCTCCTCAGACCTAGCCCTCCTAACAGCCCTCTCCACAACCTCCTCAAGCCTACCCCAGTCGAGACTCACGAACGTTACAGATCGCGACGTTATAAATCTTGAAGGTGTGTTGCTCAGGTTAGTGGGCTTATCAGTGTTGTGTTTAGGTGCTGTTTAAATGTATTCTGGATGACATGCCGGGACGTGTCCCGCCTTGTGTGCACGTATGAGTAGCTCCTCCACTGCCTCTCTGCCTCTCTGACCCATGTCGCGGGTATACGCATTTACATACATGTCCACGAAACGCGCCGTTTCTTCTAGAGTGAGGCCCCGCGAGAACTTCTGTGCGTATCTCAACGCCTCAACGCGGTTTTCGTCTGCATATTTAATAGACTGGGACAAGGCTTCAGCCACGGCCTTCGCTGTCTGGAGCCCCAGTGCCTTTCTGACCACGTCAAGCCCCAGGGGGGTGGGAAGGCCGGTCTCCTCCCTCCACCACTCGCCAAGGTCAATTACCTTCTTCAACCCCAGGCGCTGGTAGGTTATCTGTCCCTCGTGTATGAGGACCCCCGCGTCTACGACCCCTGCCCTTACGGCGTCTATTATCTTGTCGAAGGGTATTTCCACAGTCTTTACGTGGGGGAGCGCCAGTTTTGTGAGCAGGGCGGCGGTGGTGTAGCGCCCCGGCACCGCTACGTACTTAATCTCGCCCCCCTCTTTCGCTGTAACGACTACGGGGCCGTATCCCTCTCCCATGGAGGCGCCTACCGACATGACGTAGTACCTGTCGCAGATGTAGGCTAGGGCGTGTGTGCTGACGGCGCTCACGTCGAGCAACTCCTCAAGAGCCAGTCTGTTGAGAGTCTCGATGTCGCTTAGAAACTCTACGAATGGCATGGGCATCTTCACCGCGCCTGTCGCAATGCCGTAGAACATATAGGCGTCGTCTGCGTCTGGGGAGTGGGCCACCTTCAGCATGGGGTCTCCGGGGGAGGTGATTTAAATCACTTCTTTGCCGCCACCACCGCGGCCGTCGAGATGAGGATATATGCCGCCGCCGTCATAAAGCCGGGAATACGTCCAAACAGAAGGAAGTCCCACAACGCGGCGAGCACGGGCTCCACCGACGCGATTACTGAGGCCCTAGATCCCTCTATCTTCGAGACTGCGGAGGAGAATAGGCGGTAGGGCACCACTGTGCCCAGCACACCCATGTAGAGCCCCGCCAGGGCCGTCTGGGGGGCAGGCGGCGCTGCCGTGGCGTGGAGAGACGCCAGCAGAGCCGGGGTTGTGACGACCAGCGTGTAGGGCATGGCGCCGTACGAGGCGTCCGCTCCATAGCCCCTCCTAGCCATGAGGCGGGCCGCCGCAATGTAGAGGCCGTACAAGGCGCTGGAGGCGAGCCCCGCGGCTAGGCCCACCGGGGAGAGCTCACCCCGTGCAGATGCGTAGATCATCAACACAACTGCGGCGAGGACCAGCGCCACTCCAGCCGCGCCCCGCGGAGTCGGCCTCTCTCCGAATGCCACAAGGGAGGTGGTCGTCCAGAGGGGGGCAGTGTAGAGAAGATACGCCGCCGGACCAACGCCGGCCAGGAGAGCGGCGAGGGGGTAAACCGTGAAGAGCCCTCCAAGAAGCAAGCCGGGCACCAAGCCGCGCCGAGTCGGCCAGCCAGCTACCGTTATGGAGATAACGGCGGCTACGAGAGACCGCAAAAAAGCCAGCCAGATGTAGTCTCTGCCGTATTGGGCGGCTACGCCCAGGGTGGACCACAGAGCCGCCGCAGCTACCACCTCGACATAGGCCCTGCCGGCGGCGCTCAAGGCCCCGCACAGCTAGCGGAGCTCACAGAGGTCTGTAGACGGCTAAAACTCCTCATCTGCCCCCCAGGACTCCCATCCAGATTCTCCGCCCGCTTCGGCGCCCTCCTCCACAGCCTCGTCCGTAATCGCCGGATATCCCTCCCCCAGGGCGGCGCTGTAAAGCCAGAGGTCTAGAATGCCCATGGCCAGGAGGGCCGGGAGTATCGGCTCGACGGGGGCCAGCACCTCATCGGCTCGCTGAACTTCGCCGGCCTTTCTCAGATGTGCGGCTTTTTCAAGCCGCTCCTTGACCTCCCTCCGCCACTTGTACAACACCTCCCAACCCCTCTCGGTGAGGTAGTAGGCAGTCTTCTTCAGAATGAGTCCCCTCTCCCGGGCCTCCACGAGGCCGTGGGCCATTAGGGTGTTGAGCACCGCCTCCACGTCGTGTAGAGGCATATCCACAGACCTAGCCACCTCCTCCGCCGTCTTGCCGCCCTTGGCCAGAGCCTCAAGCACGAGGTAGTACTCGCCCCTAAACTCCACGACAATGGGGGATACCCGCTTTTTAAAATCTTGTTGCCTAGAAAACTTTTATTACCGGGGCGGGGCGATGCGTGGATGTGTTGAAAGAACGCGCCTTGCAGTTTTATGAAGAGGCTAAGTTCGCCGTTGAAAGGGGGTTCTGTGAATTAGCCTTATTTAATGCAGAACAGACACTCCACCTATTGTATAAGAGGGTGGGGGACTTCCCAAAGACTCATTTTCTGCGTGGCTTGGCTGATAGGTTAGTGGAGATCTATGGAGATAGGTGCGGCCTTGTCCATCTTTTCACTAAGTGGAGGTATGTGTTAGCTCTGCTGGAGTATGCCTATATCTCCTCGCGTTATCTTCCTTTTAGAGCTAGGAGGGGGGACTGCGAGGAGGCGTTGAAATTTGCAGAGGAAGCGCTGGCTGTTTTCAAATGTCTAGAGAGTTTATAGAATTGTTGAGACGCCGGGCGGAGGAGAGGAGGCGCATTGTGGAGAATCTCGAGGAGTACCTCAGGAGGGTTAGAGACGCGGCGAGGGAGCTGGACCCAGACGCCAGGGTCTATCTATTTGGTAGCTATGCCCGGGGGACGCCGAGGCCCGACAGCGATGTTGACATACTTATCGTGTCCGATGCCTACGGCGGGGAGGCGAGGCGCGCCGTGGAGATGATTCTACACATAACCGAAAGAGTTGGGGGCGCGGGGGTGTTTGAGCTCCACGTCGCGACTCGGGAGGAGTTCGAAAACTGGCACCGCCGCCTCATAGACACCTACAAAGAGATATTTTAGATAGCAAAGATTGTAGATACGGTGATGTGAAGCGGCTGCAGGCGGATACGTGGCGAAGATGGGAAGAGCTGACCCACTCCTCTCAAACCCCAGTTCAAAGATTTCGCATCTCGGGTATAATTCTTGATAAATGTGAATAGGGAGAGAACTGGCGTGGCTTGAGGAGAGGTAGCGGTCTGGGAGGGCTGAACTGTTGGTGTTGTACAGCATGTGGGGAAGACGGAGATTTTAAGGCGGTTTATAGAGGGGAAGAGGTGTCTCTACTTCTTGACTTCGGTGAGGGATAACCTCTACATGCATAGCGGAGTTTCTAGAAAAGTCGAGCCGGGAGGCCTGGGGGAGCCCCGATCTACTTTGCTAAGGAGGTGGACAGGCCGCGTCTGGTCATTGACGAATTCGGCTACCTAGTGGAACTATACCCCCCTTCTACTCTCCGGGCGTCTCGGGGAGGGGGGCGCGGGGCCCGGGCGGGCGCTGTGGCGCGCCCGGGCGGGGCCGCCCCTTCGGCAGGCGCGGATTATACACAGCGTCGCCTCCCGGAGCCCTCGCGGGAGGCGGGGCGGGCGCCGGCTTGCCCATGACCGTAGAAACACATCCCCAAATTGTGAATTAATGTATGGCGTGTGTCTATCAGCTCGGCATTAGTAGAGTTTCATCTATCTTTTGATTTCTGGTCCCCACAGTGCGCCGCCCGCGCCGCGCCTGCGAACCGCCTCGCGTTTCAACTATCTTTTGATTTCCGGTGTGAGCATATTACCGCCAGCTTTACCGTTCTCTAGACCGATCCAGTTTCAACTATCTTTTGATTTCCGGATCACGTTCACAGATCAGCTTGAGGACGGGTCCCTGGCTACGTAGTTTCAACTATCTTTTGATTTCCGGTCGGATTTTTAAACCGCGGAGCCACGGGAGCACATGCCCAGAGTTTCAACTATCTTTTGATTTCCGGCTTGACAAACCCAGGCCCCCCCGGACCCCGACATTTGTGTTTCAACTATCTTTTGATTTCCGGAGGCAGAGGGAGGTGTGGGTGCTCATATGAGCTACACCACCATCAGTTTCAACTATCTTTTGATTTCCGGAGAAGCTTAACGCAGTCCACGAGAAGAAGGGGGAAAGGGTGGGAGTTTCAACTATCTTTTGATTTCCGGCAGTTGCGTGGGCCAAGCTCATGGACGTGTTCAAAGTTGCTAGGTTTCAACTATCTTTTGATTTCCGGGGTGAAGAGGCTCGTGGAGCTGATACAAAACGCCAAGGGGAGGTTTCAACTATCTTTTGATTTCCGGTCAGACACGTCTTGAGGAGACTCGCGGAGGTCCTCCGCGGGGCGTTTCAACTATCTTTTGATTTCCGGGTAAGGGGCGAAACATTTATAAACCCCCAAATTCCAAATAGGTTTCAACTATCTTTTGATTTCCGGGGCTGGTTTTTGCGGTTTTTGTGTGTTTTTAAGTTTTTCGTCTGTTTTTTGTCTCTTCGGTGGACGCTTTTGGGTAGCGCCTTACATTCATATATTCCGCTGTGTGATTTAGCCGCACGCCATTCTTCGCAGTGGCGGCGGGCTGGATGCTTAAGAGACGCCCAAACCCAGCGCCGTTCTTCGCCGCGCCGTGCACATGTTTATATGTTTGTAAACGGGGCTCTGGACATGTAAAAATGGTTAAATGTGCGGAATTCCAGGGGGGTATGTTTGGGGTTGGAGTGAGGGTGTTGGAGACAGCGGCTCAGAAGGCGCGGGTGGCTGAGGGCGCATGTTGCCAGTACAGAGCCATATGTACCTATACATAGGGAGGGTTGATATCGGCGGTGTCTCTGGCTACATGTGGATTCTGGGGTTGAGGCTCTACGTGAAGCTGGGGTGGCGGCCGAGGGACACGGTTTATCTAGGCAACCTCTCAGACCCCCTCTCCGTGGCTCTGCGGATCAGGCGCCTCGCCCCCAGGCCGGTTGACGTGGGGAGGCTGGCGTATGTAGTGGCCAGGGCGCTGGCCGCGGCGCGTTACGTGGCGGAGCGCTGCCGGGACAGCCCGAGGTGGAGGATAAGAACCTGGGAAGCCCTAGCCCTCATCGACGAGGCGACCTCCGCAGTTGCAAACGCCTGGCCCCCCACGGCGGGGGTATTTTGGAAAAGGCGACGCCGGCGCTGGTGAGGGAGGCCCCGCGGGGCAGATTGCTAGGCGAGAGGGCGGGGTACATGCTACGAGGGCTTGGGGTGGATGTGGGTGGCCGAGCTGTTGCCCTCCCGGCTGCCTAAGCTACAGCCCGGCGCCGTCGTGGGTGAAGAAGCCGGTGTAGGCAGGACGTAAAACGCTCTGCATTTTACCTGACCCTGCGCCGTACGCTCTTCTTGAATCAGGAAAAAGGTCTGATGTTTAGTCGGGAGGGGTGTACGACGCTCCGCATATCTTAGAACTGACAACGCGCCACGATAGTTGAAAGAGGGAGATACCGAGGCCAGTTCCAATAGATTTGGAATCGATCAAGGCGAGTTCGGTACAGCTTGACACAAGATGGGAACCCCGCCTCCTGGGGCCTCTCGACAAGATGATGTTCGATGACGTAGAGACGTGGGAGATTGTAGTGGAGCTGGGCCGGGGGTCGTCTCCGATCTCCAGAGGGCGTGGGACGAGGAGCTGTCCCGCCGGGGTTTTTCCTGGTGCTATGCGGCTCTTTGTGCCGAGGTACGGGTTTGTGGACGCTGTGAAGGTCTGGGCGGCGTGCCGCTGTACCTCGCCCAGTTCGACGACGGCGGGAGCTTCGAGGAAGGCGGTTTTCCGGGAGGGCTCCCTCCTATACGACGAGGGTTACTTCCTCCTCCGAGAGGAGTTGTGGGAGCCCGCCACTTACCTCTCTATTCTCAAGTATATAGCTCTTGGCTACAGCTCCCTGGGGAAGCTGGCGGGGGCGCTTGGCATGGACAAGACTAACCTCACCAAGTACCTATCTGCGCTGGAGATCCTCGGCTTTGTGAAGCATGTTGCGCCCTACGGCCAGAGGCGGAAGGGGGTCTACCAGGCGGCGGATAACTATACGTGGTTCTGGCTGAAGTTCGTACTCCCAAACCAGTCTGACATGGAGCTGGGGGGTAGACGCGGTGGTGGAGAGGATTAGGCATGAGCTGGAGATGCGCCTAGGCCTCGTGTTGGGGGAGCTGACGCGGCGGCTGATAGCAGAGGGCGTGATCCCCCCCCCCCTTCAAGCCCAGCTACGTATGCCAGTGGGGGGGGGGCGTGCAGATAGACGTGGTGGCGCTCGACGATAGAAACGCCTTGTTTGCAGAGGTCAAGTGGGGGAGAGCCACCACACGCGACCTAGACGCGCTTATAGAGAAGTCGCAGAGGGTGGACGTGGGCCGCCGGAGGCGGCGTTACTTAGTAATCGCGAGGGAGGGCGACGTGGAGGGCCTCGTAGACTTCAACGCCATAGACAGGCTGACGGCTCCCATATTTTAAAGGTGGGTTCGCGGCCTCTCTGTGGACTGGTACAGTGACTTCGTCGCGCGCCTCACGGCGTGTCAAAAATGCCCCAGGCTCGCGGCGTACAGAGCATCAGTCAAGCCTTTGAAGAAGTACAGCGGCCAGCCCTACTGGGCCAGGCCCGTGCCCCCGTGGGGCGATCTGAAGGCGAGGGTCATGGTGGTGGGCCTGGCGCCGGCGGCGCACGGCGGCAATCGGACTGGGAGGATGTTCACTGGGGACCGCTCCGCCCAGAACCTTTTCAAAGCCCTCCACCTCCTCGGCCTCTCCACGAGGCCGTACAGCATATCGAGAGACGACGGCGTGGAGCTGAGGTGCGTCTACATAACCTCGGCGGTGAAGTGCGCCCCGCCGAGAAACCGCCCCACACAGAGCGAGGTGGAGAACTGCGTAGCGTGGCTCCGGGAGGAGATAGAGGCGGTGAAGCCCAGGGCCGTAGTCGCCCTCGGCGCGGTGGCGTGGGGCGCCGTGCTGAGAGCCCTGGGCGCGGCGAAGGCGGAGTTTAGACACGGAGCCGCCGTGGATCTGGGCGGGGTTAAGATATACGCCTCCTACCACCCAAGCCCCCGGAATATGAACACCGGGAGGCTCTCCGCCGAGGATCTGGCCGAGGTGCTGAGGAGAGCCGCAACCGAGGCGGGTTGTATATGAAGGGGCGGGGGCTGGGCCTCCTACTCGCCACTATCTCCACAGTGTCTTGGAGCACCAACTACTTGGTAGGCAGGTACCTAGCCTCGGGCGGCGTCGATCCCCTTGCCCTCTCCGTTGCTAGATTTGCCCTGGCGACACCTGCCGTATTTGCCCTAGCCCGCTTCCCGAGGTACAGGGGAGGGCTCGCCCTCCTTGCGGCGCTGGGGCTTCTCGGGGTGGCGGGGTTCAACATATTCCTCTACAGCTCCCTAGTCTACATATCCGCCGCCGCGGCCTCTCTATTCGTGGTTCTAGCCAGCCCCACGACCCAGCTGTTGCAGGCTTTGCTACACCGCGAGGCGCCGGGCCGCGGGGCGTTGCTGGGCTCCTCCGCCTCATTCGCAGGGGCGTACCTCATCCTCGAGCCCTACATCACAATAAAGTCGTTGCTGGGCCCCGCCCTGGCGATCCTCGCCACGTTGTCCTGGTCGCTCTACACAGTCCTGGTTAGGCGGGTGTATAACCTCTACACCCCCGCCGAGGCCATGGCATGGATCTCCCTCCTCGGCACTCTAGCCATGTCGCCGCTGGCCGCCTACGCAGACTACCGCGCACTGCTGACCCCCATACATGCCGCTCTTGTAGTATACATCGCGTTAATCCCAGGGGCGGTGGCCTACACGGCGTGGAACACCGCGGTAAAGCTGGCAGACCCGCAGTCGGCCGCCTCGCTACTGCCGCTGATGCCTGTAATCACCACCGCGCTCTCCGCCGTCCTCCTCCACGAAGGCCTCAGCCCCCTCCAGACAGTCGGCATGGCCCTCGCCATTGCAGGAGTCTACATGGCCTTAAGAGTTAAATAGCCGCCTCATGTAAACGGCGTGGGGCTTAGGTCGGTGCTCGCCATGGGGGTTGACCGCATTAACGAATTTATCCACAAGGCCGAGCCCATAACAGCCTTCCTCGGATACAGGCTGGTGGAGCTGTCCGAGGGCCGTGCATGCGCCGAGCTGGACGCCGGCGAAAACGCCCAGAGGGTAGGCGGGATGTTGCACGGAGGGGTAATCATGACGGCTCTAGACGAGACCATGGGGTTCGCCGCCTTGACGCTTAACGACGGTGACGATCAGGTGACGGTGGAGCTGAAGGTGAACTTTCTAGAACCCGGCGTGAAGAAGCCCTTCAAAATCTGCGGACAGGTTGTGAGGCGGGGCAACCGCATAGCAGTGGTCGAGGGCGAGGTGAGAGACGCCGACGGCAGGTTAATAGCAAAGGCCCTCGGCACCTGGTACTACCTCAAAAAATAACCCACGGGACACCGGCGCCGAGGCAGGTAGCCTATTACAAGCAAGTGATGTTTAAATTTTGCAGTTGCTAATTGTATGTGAGTACGACAATTACAATTTCCCGGGAGACCAAAGCCTTGCTAGAGGCATTAAAGGGGAGCAAGACATGGGACGAGTTCCTCAGAGAGCTGGCCCAAGAAGCTGTAAAGAGACGCAGAGAGGATGCCAGAAAGGCGCTGGCGGAGTTGCTGGAAGAGGAGGCTGTGGAGAGAGCTAGATGGACAAGGTACTAGTAGACACCGACGTTGTTATTGAATATATAAAAGGCAGGCTTGAGCTCGGCGACGGAGTTTTCTACATCTCCGAAATCACACTGTATGAGCTACTCAGAGGATTTGCAGATGTGGAAAAGTCAAAAAAGCTCTTAGAGGACATCTTTGTGGTTGTGTGGAACGACAACGCAATTCTCCAGAAGGCGGCTGAGATATACAGAGAGCTTAAAAGCCGCGGCGTTACGATAAGCGACGCCGACATTATCATAGCCGCAACAGCAATTGTGAAAAACATCCCCCTGTGGACTAGAAACGTAAAACACTTCGCCCCCCTCAAGGAATACGGCCTTAAGCTATACAGCGGCGCCCGCATGTAGCGCGGCGGGGGCCAAAATTTATAAATCCCCCGCTTCTTATATAGCCATGCCGGGGATTATGTAGAAGTTCTAGACACAACCCTCCGCGACGGCGCCCAAGGCGCCAACGTGTCCTTTACCCTCCAGGACAAGATAAACATCGCTCTTAAACTAGACGAACTGGGGGTAGACTACATCGAGGGCGGCTGGCCCTACTCAAACCCCAAAGACTTGGAGTTCTTCAAACTAATGAAGGAGTACCCCCTCACCAGAGCCAAACTGGCCGCCTTCGGGAGCACGCGGCGCAGAGGCCTAAGGCCCCATCAAGACGAGAGCCTCAACTCCATAGTCAAGGCAGACGTCCCGGCGGCCGTCATATTTGGCAAAAGCTGGACGCTACACGTCGACAAGGTGCTTGAAGCCACGAGGGAGGAGAACCTGGCGATGATTGCAGAGAGTGTGGAGTATCTAAGGCAACACGGCATGGAGGTGATATACGACGCGGAGCACTTCTTCCAGGGCTACCAGGAGGATCCAGAGTACGCCCTCGCCACGATAGAGGCGGCGTGGAGAGCCGGGGCGCGGGTGGTGGTGCTGGCGGACACAAACGGCGGCACGCCGCCCAACGAGGTGTATAGAATAGTGCAGGAGGTGAGGCGGAGGTTTCCAAACATGCCCCTGGGCGCCCACATGCACAACGATATTGGATGCGCCGTCGCCAACACGCTGATGGCCGTCGCCGCCGGGGCGAGGCACGTGCAGGGCACCATCAACGGAGTGGGGGAGAGGACGGGCAACGCCGACCTCGTGGCTGTGTTGCCCACCCTAGAGCTGAAGATGGGTTTTAGAGTTCTCCGGGACGAGCCGCCCCCCGCCAAGTACAGCAAGCTGAGGGAGGTCTCCCGCCTGGTGTACGAGGCGCTCGGCATGGCGCCCAACCCCTACCAGCCCTACGTCGGGGAGTTCGCCTTCGCCCACAAGGGCGGCGTCCACGCAGACGCGGTTATGAAGGTGCCTAGGGCCTACGAGCACGTGGACCCGGCCCTCGTGGGCAACAGGAGGGTTTTCGTCGTCTCTGAAATGGCGGGCGGCGCGAGCGTGGTGCTCAAAGCCGCGGAGGAGCTGGGGCTGGAGCTGGAGAAGAGAGACGAGGCTGTGAGACGCGCGCTGGAGGAAATTAAGCGCATGGAGAAGGAGGGCTACTCCTTCGACCTAGCCCCGGCCTCGGCGCTACTCATCCTCATGCGCCACCTCGGCCTCTACACAGAGCGCTTCCAGTTGCTAGAGTGGAAGGTGGTGACGGGCCCCAGCGAGCACTCCTACGCATTTGTGAAGGTTAGGGTCGGCGAATCCGTCCGGCTGGAGGCGGGGGAGGGCGTCGGGCCTGTCCACGCCGTAGACGTCGCTCTGAGGAGGGCGCTGACGGCGTCCTTCCCGGAGCTTGTCGACGTGGCGCTTAGCGACTACAAAGTGGTGTTGCCCACCGCTAAGAAGAGCACGGAGAGCGTGGTCAGGGTCTTGGCGGAGTTTAGAGACGGGCAGAGGATGTGGAGAACAGTGGGGGTTTCTACAAATATCGTGAAGGCCTCTATAAAAGCCCTCACAGACGGCTACGACTTCGCCCTCCAGATAAAAAACGGGTGGGGAAAAAAGCCTATTTACTTGGGGAAGAAGGACGTGCTTATTAAATAGGCTAGGCCGATAATTATCAACAGGGCGATGCCGTAGGCGATGAAGAGGTTCCAAACCCTGTACTGCTTCATCAAGCTAAACCTAGTGTTTATCCCAATAGCCACAAAGGTCAAGCCGAAGAGCAACACGCGGAACGGGTCAGTGCCCCTATTAACCACCACAGGCACCACGGCCTTAGTAGCGGCGTCCACTGGGTTCTGTTGAGAGGCGTATACGGTGCCCGCGAGGTGCATGATGAGGAGCGACACCACAATAGAAGTAAAGAAGTATCCCAAGACAAACTTTGGAAATCTAAACCACAACTCCAGAGGAGAAGGCCTCCTCCTCTCCACACCTGGATTGGCCTTAGCCTCTACGCCGGCTCTCTGAACGGCGGCGGCTCTCCTAGTCTCGACAATAAACACCCAGATTAAGGCCAGCACGAAGGCTATGACCCCAATCCATATGTCTATCAGCACTTTAGACATAACGCCTACGCTAAGCGGAACATCGCTACCCACCCCCCTCGCCACTATCTCAGCGGAGGCGGCGGCGGCGCCGTCTGTCTTGACGGAGAGACCCATCCACGCCCCCGCGGCCGCCGGGCTCATAACACCAGCCTTAACTAGAGAAATCCCAACCCAGGGCAGTATGACAAGCTCCACCGCCGCGTATATTAAAATCGCCGCCGAGACCATGGTGGGGTAGATGGCAGGCGCGCCGATGGCACCGGCCGCCGCGATAGAGGCCGAGACGCCGCAGACGCCGACCCCAACCGCGGCCACGACACTGAGGTCTGTATTTCTCGTAAACAGCCTAAATATTGGAAATGCGAGAAGCATAAACACCGGAAATGACATCAGCACCATAGTCAAAACGGCGCCGCCGTACCTAATCCAGTCAGTAAACAAGATCTTAGCGCCGAGGAGCACAATCGCGGTCTTTATAAACCACTCCCCCCTGGCAGAGCCCAGCAGCCACTGAGGCACCCTGGGCAAATTCCCCAGCAACATCCCTACAAACAGCGCCAGGGTAAAGGCAAACTCGGTGGTAACCACGTCGGCAATAGGCTTGTAGCCGATAACAAAGGCGCATAGCCACCAAAGCCAGTAAATTATGGAAAACCCCTTCACCCAGTCGCCGAACTTAACGCCGATCAACTTTGCCGGGCCCGCCAGCAACAGCATCAACACAAGCCAAGCCACCACTAGGTTAACCCACGGAGAGCCAAACACAAGTTTTGGATTAGGAACAGCGAAGGCTTTGCCGGGGTCAGTCCATTTAGTCCACATGGGCACCCACCCCAGCGCATCGGCATACGTCCAAAATCCAATAAATGCGTAAAAGAACAAAACAAGTCCAAGCCACAGCGCCCACCAATCTTCCTTCTTCCAAAGAGAACTCCAGTCAATTTTTCCGGTTGACATGTATATTATCGTTCATTTTAGTTATTTATAATTTATTAACGAGCTTCAGGCGAACAATATTTCAAAAAATTTTTAAATAGGTGGATGTAGTCTGCCTAAGTCTAGTAGCAATTGGCAACTCCATGGTGGAAAGAAGAAGTGTTAATATTAACGCGATGAGAATAGCAAGAATCCACGCTGTCAATGGTAGCCGCTTAGCTTTTTGTACATGATAAACAAGAAAAAGCAGAAGCCCAGCTGTGGCAAGGCCAACCACGTTGAGAACGCCTCCGAAGGCCATTTGGAGAGATTTATCCGTTGCCCATGTCTTCAAGGCAATAGACACAAGAGTAGGTATGAAAATTGCCTGCTGGACAGCCAACACCCCCGAGAGCCAGGACCGAGAGTAAAGAAGCAGTACTGCGAGGATCCAGAAGAGAAAAGTAACGGGATATGACCAGAAAAAAGCTTCAGACATTTAAACCTCGGGCACCTCTGCAATGAACCTCCTATACAAGGCGTAGAACGCGGCCATTGTGAAAACCACAATTGACAGTATTAAAAAAGCCAGTATCACGTAGACAGCTGGCATGGGTATATCCATGTATAAGTTGGCAAACAAGTCGGCAGACAGGCCCTTATCGCCGAGGATCACCAGGTTGGGGTAGCGCGCCCCGTCGTTGAGAATCTCGCCGAGGGCGACTGTGAAGAGCGCAAGCGGCCCCAGCCACTTGACGTAGCTAGAAATTGCGCCAGCCCTCGCCGCCTTGTACGAGGCTAATCCAAGCGCCAGTAGGGCAACAACGGCGGCGAGCTTTATGACAAGAAGCGGGAGGAACTCACCGTTAACCGCCTTGAAGAGTAGCGGGGAGTACCAGTCAAGGGAGAAGTAGTACAGCGGGCCGAAGATCAGCTGAGCAACCAAGAAGCCCACCCCCGGCAACAGACCTGCCTTTACGCCCCTAACGTCTTTATCCAGAGCCAGCAGGCTGGCGGCGACGAAGCCCCCAGTAGATATCACAGCGGCGGCTGTGTGGAGGTACAGAGTCCAGAACAGCGGGTTGGAATACGGCATGAAGCCGGGGTTGTGGCCAGTTTGGAGGTAGTACCCCACCGCCACGGGGTGGTTTATCTCGGCGAAGATAGCTCTGAAGCCGAAGGGAACGCCGAAGCCGGAGAGGGCCATTATCCACATCACCAGGGAGTGCGTCCGCGGGTGTATCTTGCCCCAGGTGTACCAGCTAATCGCAATCGTCGGTATCCTAATCATTATAGAGGCGATGGCTATGGCTATGGGGATGAATAGAGTGTTTGTGGCCAGCGTCGTCACGGCGGTGAAGAAGCCGGCTAGGAATACAGTTATTATAGTGCCCCATACGCCGGAGAACAGCTCAGAAACTATCAACACCTTAAACACCTTCCTCGCGAATAGCTCGGCCCACGGGTCGCTCTCCCTGTACGCCTTCCACCTATACCACGCGGCGAGGAGGCCGGTGCCCAGCGTCATTGAGACGAATATGACATGTAGCGTAACGGCGAGGCCGAGGCCTACAAAGCCGATGAAGACCGCGGGGTTCATTGCCCAACCCCAGCCCCCTTCTTCAGAAGCTCTAGGAATTTGTACTCCCTAGTGGCCACTAGATACATGGCGTAGAGGCCGCCAAGGCTCACCGCCAAAATCACAAGATAGGCGAAGGCGAGAAAGCCGGGGCTGGAGGCATAGGGCACCGGCGTCACAATCTCCGAGGGGTACAGGAGGCCGTAGACGCTCCATGGCTTCCTCCCAATCTCCCTAACTGCCCAGCCGCCCACGGCAGGGATGACTGTGCCTAGGACCAGCAGAAGCGCTAGGAGAAACACCCTCCGCCTCTCGTCGCCGAATATTTTAGCAATGGCGCTGGCTATGGCTGAGAGGCCGGGCACCCTATAGAAGTAGAAGAACAGGACAGCCGCGGCGAGGCCGCCGATTATCGCAAAGGCAACCTTGACGTAGTAGACTGTGTGTATCAGCGGCATGTACGCCTTGGCCTTCTGCAGATCTGCGAGGCACAAGTCGCTTAGCTTTACAGAAGCTAGGGCGGAGATGTCCACCGACTGCCCGGCTAGTTTCAGCGTCTGGGGGAGGTTGAGGGCCTTGGCCAAGTCGCCTACAGTCAAGGTGTTGTTCATACACGCCTTCTCCAGCTCGTCGAAGCCGATTATGGGCTTGTTGGGATCTCCATAGGCCACAAGGGCGATGATAGGGTTGTGGTAGGTCGTCTCGGCGCCTTCCATAAGGGCGAATTTAGTGGGGTTGTAGTGCACCACCACCTCGCCCATGAAATGCGCCACTATGGGAGCCTGTATGACGAACAGCACGGCGAAGGCTCCGGCCAGCGGCTTCACGATCTTGAGATACTTCTGATCCCCAGTCTTAAAGTATCTGTAAGCCCACCCGGCCGTGGCCACGGCCATGCCTATGAGAATAGCGGCGAGGATGTTGTGGAATATAGACACCAGAGCATAGGGGCTGTAAAGGGCGACCATCGGGTCTTTTAACACGATGCCAACCTCCTGGGCGAACCCCGGCTTCTCGATTAAGAGGGAGATGGGCTGGCCGGTGGCGACGGCGGCTAGCTTAAGCGCCACAAGCTTCGGGACGTCGACGACGTTGGGGCCGTACTCGGGCATGAATGGGTACAGGGTCTTGGCGACGGGGCCGACGCCCCACGGCGCCTGCATCCAGCTGTTAACGGCGGTGATCAAGACGCCGGAGAAGTAGGCGAAGGCGGCGTACAGCGCCAAAATGGCGATGCTGGTGGGCGGCTTGACCCTGCCGAGAGTTACTATAAAAAGTATCAAGAAGGCTATTTCGTTAGCAAAGGCGATCAACTCGAGGGCGAGGGGGGCAAAGGCGAAGGTGGCAATGGCTAGGTTTACGCCGGGCCATATCTGGACTAGGCCGAACTCTACGAGTGTCCCGGTGATGGCGCCCAGTGCGAAGTTCACCCCAAGCACGGCCGTCATGATGCGGGCCGCCTTGTAGTAGTCGCGGTCCCCGGTGCGCCACCACTTCCAGAGCATTACGCCTATCGCCACGGGGAGGCCAAACGTCAGCGATATGTACACGCCGTGGAAATAGATCCCTAACGCACTTAGTGGAAGAAGTGGGTTTGGATTCGTCATGACAGCAGATACGACTTGGTTTTATATATCTATTGACACAAGCTCGCCGGTTAAATCGGCATTTGTGTACTATAAAACGCATTGTATATTTTTTTGCCAATAGGCATGGCTCTACCCGCTGGAAACTGCAACGGCTGAAGGTTTTTATACGCGTTACACAACTGTGGCGATGAACTGGCTTTTTGTTTTTGGCACTGTGCTGGTAATGGCAGGTGTTCTACTCCTAGTGCTGGGCTCTGCGGCGTATATATTTATGAAAGGCGGCGTCAAGGCTGAGGGAGGCGTGGTTGGTTGCGTGGTGGTGTTCTTCGTGCCTATATGCTTCGGGGCGGGGAGCGAGTCCGCGGTGGCTGTGGGGTTGGCGGGCCTGGCGGCGTTGATAGCCGCCGTCCTGCTCCTCCAGTGGCTGTTTTGGAGGCGGAGGGAGGCGGCGGCTGGCGGGTAGCGCCTCACCTAAGGAGCGGCAGTGTGAACAGCAACAGCGCCAGCGCCGTGAGCAGGATGGCCAGTATAAGGGTTAGCTGGGCTATCCTCTGGCTTGTGCCGAAGACAATGGGCACGGGCCCGATCAACACGACCCCTCCCGCCTCTGTTTTTGACTCTCCGCCCTCCTCTTCCCTTTTCAATGCGGTGATGAGCATGGATAACGCCATGAGGAACACGCCGACGATGATCAACAACAACGCCGCTGTCAGCAACTCCACGGAGGAGGCTGTGAAACTATTTAAATAAATATTTATTTGGAGAAGTAGTCGGCGAGAATTTTTAAGAGCGGTATGTTGTACACAATATCTCTCAACGCCACTACGCCGTACAGCTCGCCGCCCTTTGTCACCACTAGACGCCTCACATTGGCCTCCTTCATTAGTAGCAACGCCTCGCCTATGTGAGCATCTGCATCTACTGTGATAATTAGCTTGGACATGATTTCGCGCACCGGAGTGGAGGGGTCCATCCCGGCCACATAAGCCTTTAGCAGATCCCTCTCGCCTACGATACCCACGGGTTTTGTGGGGTTAGCTGGGTCGACCACCACCACCGAGCCGATGTTTTTCGCAAGAATTAACTCGGCTACTTCACGAATTGGCGTGGTGGGGAAGCAGGTAACTACGTTGGTTCTGGCCACCGCGGCAACTTTCACATACTATATGAGACGGCTAATTATTTATACATAGTTCCCACTTTCGTAGATATAAAAATCGTCACGACAAATCGTACAAGTGTAAAGAGACAGAATTTGTTGCAGTAGGCTTATCTTGATTATTTATGTACATTTGATATATTCAATGTACATAAATCATAATGAAGTTTATATCTAAACAGGAAATGTAAGGGTTCGTGGAGATCCAGAGAAGAGATTTCTTAAAGGTCGTTGGCACCGCGGCTTTGTTAGGAACGGCGCTGGGCGCAGTATCCACGTTGTCTAAGGAGCAGTCAGCCTCTGCGATTAGCTCAGAGCGTGTCATCCCTGTGATGTGTGGGGCATGTGGCGCCGGCTGTGGGCTACTTTTCGTAGAGCGTAATGGAAGGAGGTATCTAGTGCCTAATTTGGCACATCCGCAACCCGGCATGTGTGGACGTCCCGCATCTGCTCTTCAGATGTGGAACCACCCGCTTAGGCTTAAGAGGCCTATGAAGCGGGTAGGGGAGAAGTTTGTGGAAGTGGATTGGGACTCAGCTCTCAACGAAATCGCGGCGAAGCTTAAAGAAATCGTGGAAAAATACGGCCCAGAGTCCGTGGTCATCACGCGCCATGATGTCCATTCATGGTTCCTACCGCTGTTTCAGTACCTAATAGGCACCCCCAACCTTATAGGGCACGAGGGGACTTGCCACACTGCATCAACAGCGGCTAGAGGAGCCGTGCTGGGGGCAAGCGGACCGCCTACTGTAGACCCAGATTATGAAAACGTGACGTATCTAATACTGATTGGGAGGAATCTAGATGCGGCGATGGGTCATATTAGGCGGCTGACAGCGGCACGGGAGCGCGGGGTTAAGGTAGTGGTGGTGGATCCGCGGGCGCCGAACATCGCCTACAGCTCTCTTGAGTGGGTGCCTATTATACCCGGCACCGACGCCGCGTTTTTAATGGGGATGGCCTATGTAATTATCGGCGAGAGGCTGTATGACGAGAGCTTCGTGAAGCTATATACCAACGCGCCTATGCTGATAAAGCCAGACGGCTCGCCTCTCTCTGGCAAGGAGGTTGGGGTTGAGGGTGATTATGTCGTCTGGGACGCCGACGCTCAAGCCCCTGCGCCTTTGGGGAAGACGAAAAACCCGGCGCTGACTCTAAACGACGAGGCGAGGCAGAGGGTGGGGGGCGCGAAGACTGCGTGGGAGCTGTTCACAGAGCGCGTGGCTAAGTACCCGCCGGAGGCCGCCGCGAGGATAACCGGCGTTGATGCCGCCACGATTGTGCGAATTGCGCGGGAGTTCGCAACGGCGAGGGGGGTGATCGAGGATGGGTGGTACGCCGCGAGGAACGGCAACGACTTCGACACATATCGGCTTATCCTGATTCTAAACGCGCTGGTGGGTAATATTGACAAGCGGGGTGGGCTCTCTTTCCAGGAGTCTGCTGGGTATCCGAATATATGCGACCCCGTCGGCCCCGACGTGGTGACTCTCACCGGCGTTAAGCTACCGGCGCCTAAGGCCAAGAGAATTGACAAGATTAAGTTTCCGCTTGCGGTATCCTCTTTCGACTCTGTGTATGAGGCGATACTCTCCGGCGATCCCTATCCTGTTAAGGCCCTGTTTGTGGTGGGGACGGGGCCACTGCAGAGAGACGCCAGGTACCACATGGCAGTGGAGGCTCTTAGGAAGCTTGAGTTAGTGGTGGCCATCGACATCTTCCCACATGACCATGTGGATTACGCCCACTACGTGCTTCCAGACTTGATGTTTCTCGAAAGGGAGGAGGTGTCGACTGTAAAGTGGACGCTACACGCGGCGCTTCAAAAATCTCACAAGGCGCTTGACCCGCCGCCTGGCGTCGAGGCGAGGCACGCGCCGTGGATACTTATGGAGATTGTAAGGAGGGCCTATCCCGACAGAGCTAAGGCGGTGGGCTACGACGAGCGCTACGCCGACCCTCACAAGTTCGAGGAGTGGGAGCGCCAACTTGTGCGCGAAGCTCTTAAAAAAGTGGCGGAGAGGTTTAAGCTATCCCTCGAGGAGCTGGAGAAGGAGCTGGAGGAGAAGGGTTTCGTGGTGCTGAAGCGCAAGAGCTACGAGACGAGGCCCTACAAGACGAAGCTAGCCACTCCGACGGGTTTGGTGGAGATATACTCCATTACTGCGTTGAGAAATAAGCTTGATCCACTGCCAGACTACAGGGAGCCGCTCTACACAAAGCCCAAGGCGCCGAACGAGTTCTACCTAGTCAACGGCAAAGACAACGTTGTGTCTTCCCACTTCGCCTTTACGCCAAACGCCAAATTCCTCGGCGATCGCTCCGTGTGGATGAATCCAAAAGACGCGGAAAGGTTGGGCATTAGAGACGGCGACTTGGTAGAGCTCGAGTCTATAGACACGGGGGCGAAGGCCACAGCTAGGGTAAAGGTGACGAATAGAGTGAGGGAGGGCGTATTGTTTACCTACGCCTTCCTCGGCGGGAGGAGGTCAAGCTTCATTACGAAAGAGTTCGAGTTCCTGCGGGAGGGTGTAAATCCACAGTGGTTTGCCACGGGGAAGATCGAGCCTGTGGTTGGGTCTGCGCCTACAAACAGCACGGTCCGTGTGAGGAAGCTATGACGCGGCTGGCTCACCTCTGGGACCAGTCGCGGTGTATTGCATGTGGGGCGTGTATAGCGGCTTGCAACGCGGCAAACTACGGTAGCACGGGGAGGGTGAACAAGACATGGGGCTGGCTCGCTTCAAACATAAAGAGGGTTGAGTTGGTGAGGGGGCCGAGGCCTATGCTCTTCCTCGTCCAGTGTCAGCACTGCGACAACGCGCCCTGCGTCGCCGTCTGCCCAACCGGCGCCTCGTACAGGGATGTGGACGGCCTAGTCAAGATAAAGCCGGAGCTGTGCATAGGCTGTAAGTACTGTATGGTGGCTTGCCCATACGAGGCAAGGTGGCTTGACGAGGAGAGCGGCTTGCCGAGGAAGTGCATGGGGGAGGAGTGCCTCAGTAGGGTGAAGGCCGGCCTAGAACCTGTCTGCGTCGCTGTGTGTCCCGCCGGCGCCAGGGCCTTCGGCGACTTGGACGATCCTAACAGCGCCATCTCCCGGCGGCTTGCCCAGAGCCGCTATATTAGGCTGCTCGAGGGAAAGGGGACTGAGCCAAAGTACTTCGTGGTGGTGGGGCCATGACAGCGTTTCAAGAAATCTGGTCTCCATATCTAATTGGGCCGTTTCTGTGGCTGGCCGGCATAGCTGGGATGGGGTCGGTGGCTTATGTAATGCTGGCACGGCAGAGGGTAGAGGGTTACCAGAGGCTTGCATACGCCTTACTACCGGCGATCGTCTTGGCGCTGGTGTTTGTAGTGGCCGACCTGTCGAGACCTTGGAATATGCCTGGAGCGATACTGTCCTCTATCCTCGGCGGCACGTTCGGCTGGGTGCGGAGCTGGATGGCGGTGGGCATCGCGTTGATATCATTAGGCACAGTCCTTCTGCTGTTCCTCACGCTGAGGTATATAGCGGCCAGTAGCGTGCTTGTACGAATAGTCGACTCCACATGGTACGGTGTTCTGCTGGTGGTGGTTGGCGTACTCATTACGATATACAGCGGCTTCCTCATAGCGGCGGCGCCCGGCATCCCGTTCTGGAACACAGCGCTCATACCAGTCCTTTGGCTACTCAGCGCCTCGGTATGCGCCCTGGCACTGGTAGAGCTCTTGCTACACCACGGCGACGTAACTCGTCAAGTGGTGCGAATGGGCGTGGCGCTTGAATCCGCCGAGCTAATCGCCGTCATGGCCCTCATCAACCTAGCGCTGTATGGAGGCTCCACGGCGGCAAGGCTGAGCGCCCAGGCCCTTGCGTACGGGTCCCTGGCGGCGGCGTTCTGGGGCGGCCTCGTGGGACTAGGCGTGGTCATCCCCCTGGCCATTGGGATAGTTTCGATGAAAAGACAAAGCAGAGCGCTGACCGCGGCGGCCGCAGTGCTGGCGCTCATCGGGGCACTTCTGCTGAGAATACTAGTGCTTCAAGCCGGCGTTTTTGAACCAATACCATAATCCTTCCACATAATACAAAGATTTTTTTCCACTGTTCAAATTGCGTGCTTGAGGACTTTCCCTGGCAGAAATATGGTGTTGGATTCGCCGTGTTGTTTGGCTCGAGGGCGGGGTATAAGCCTGTTGTTAGGGGGACTGGGACATAGCGGTTTGGCCCGATCCTGGCGATAGATACGGCGATTTAGTGATGGATCTCGCCGCGCGTTTAGGCGTGCGGGAGGAGGATATTGACATTGTAGTGCTTGACGAAGACACGCCCTGCGCGCTGGTTCTAGAAATCGCTAGGGGGAGACCGCTCTACTACAGAGGTTTGAAGGAATTTCTAGACGTGCTCTACTTCCATGTGAATGTCTGTATTGATCACTTCATCACTCTCAGAAAGGTGGAGGCGTGGGAGACACAGCTTTCAAAGACATGGCGGTCTTGAGAGAGCTGGCTAGATACGTCTTCAGCTACGGGGCGGAGCTTGATAGATACACGGCGGAGGATCTAGAAGATTCAAAAAAGGTTGCACGGCGCCATGTATCTCCTCATGTCTCAAAGCCAGGCGCTTATAGACATGGCAGAGATGGCTGTCTCACTGCTGGGGCTCTCAGCCAGGGGCTATATAGACGCCGGCAGACAATTAATGATCCACGGAGTTTTTACAGAAAATGATTTTAAACTCTATATGAACATAGTTAAGTTTAGAAATGTTCTTGTTAATAAATATCAACTTATTAAATAGAAATTGTTAAAGATATAGTATTAAACCGGCGCTATAAGCAGTTGATAGACTTGGCGCTAAAGATCGTGAAGAGATTTGGTGAGGATCCGTAAATTTTTAACTCTTCTATATGTACTAGTCTGGTGAGAATAATTCGACGTAGTGAATGTGGCCAGTTGGCCAGGGCCCGTAGCTGGACTTTGTTGTACGGTAGGCGGAAGGTTGGCAAGACCACGCTACTTAGGACTTGTGCCCCCCATGACCTCTACGTGCTGGTGGGCCACGGCGGGGGCCACGCAGTGGTGGGTGACGAGGTGGTGCCGGTGGAGGAGGCGGTTAGGGAGGTGGGCGCCGTGTTGAGGAAGGGCGGCGTCGCCGTGGTTGACGAATTCCAGCGGTTTCCCACGAGGTACTGGGATTTGGTGGCCAGCTGGTCTCCACGTGGGGTTTTGATAGCGGCGGGCTCCAGCTACGGGATTGTTCACAAGGTATTTGACAAGTCCAGCCCCCTCCTCGGGCTCTTCTCCCCCCTCCACATAGACATAATTGCATACGAGGAGGTTCTGGCGCAGGTAGGGGACCCCCTCCTCGCCGTGGTGTGGAGAGATCCGTGGGCCATACCCCACATAAGTAGCGTAGAAGAGCTCAGGGAGAGGGCGCGGGATCTGGCGCTGATCGCCAGGGGGCTCATCGGCGAGGTCTTCACGGAGGAGGACAGGGAGTTGACTGATACATACTGGAGGGCTATACTGCTGGTGGCGGAGGGGTACTGGAAGAGCACAGACGTGGCGGGGGCCCTGGGCCTCAGAGGCGGCCTCGCCTCGGCGTCCTCCATCCTCTCTAAACTTTCTAAGATGGGCGTTTTGAGGGCTGTGCCTACCCTCGGGCGGGAAAGGTACTACACAGTGAGGTCGCCGGTGCTCTCCCTTATCCTCTACGCCGAGGCTAAGTACAGCGTCAGCGACCTAGGCGCGGCCCCGCCTGAGTTGCCGATCGGGCGGGAGGTCCAGTTCACAGTGGGGGAGATGCTCGCCAGCTACTACGGAGCCGTCCAGCGGTACTCGCCCCGCGAGGATATCGACGTGGTGCTGACAAGAGGGCGTAGGAGGCTGTGGGCCTTTGAGGTGAAGCTCGGCCCCTTCACAAGGCCGGAGGCCGCCGAGGCGGTCGCGAGGCTTAGAAAGGTGGCCGAGAAGGCGGGTCTCGTCAGCCTCTCGGAGAGGCCGCCGGAGGTGGGCGATGTCTCGCTTGGGCCCCGGGAGCTGTACCAAATGGCGAGGGAGCTTGCGAAAAGCCGAGGCGTCATTTAAATACGCCTCTGGTCATCGACGTGATGATTCGGTTCTTGGCGGAGTGGTGAAGTGTGCCGAGTTCGCTGACAATATTTAATAACCATCGAGAGCGGTAGGCCATGCGCGTGGTGGAATCTGGCCAGTTTCAAGTGAACAAGCCGCCCCGGGAGGTGGTGGAGATGTTGAAAAAGCCGGAGGTGGTGGCGAAGCTCATACCAGGGGTCTCCAACGTGCAGAAGTCCGGCGATGAGTACATGGGCGAGGCGTCGGTGAGGCTTGGGCACCTCTCCGGCAGGATGAACGCCCGCTTCAAATACGCAGAGGTTCGCGACGACGGCGTAGTGGTCGTAGGGAGGGCCACGGGGCTCCAGACAACGGCAGACTTCAAAATAGAGGTTGCTGCGACCCCCGGCGGCTCGGGGTCTGTGGTCAGCTGGAGATTCGAGGGCGAGGCCCGGGGCCTAGCCGCAACGCTGGCGCCCTCGCTTGTGAGCGGTGCTTTGAGAAAAATGGCAGAGGAGGCGGCGCAGAATTTAGCCCAGTACATCAATGAATCATAGAAGTAGAAAGACGGCGCATATCAGCCCAATTATGTGCGCAACTGTGCAGTATAGACACAGCGCCTTAAGCCTCACCTCCATTCCGACTAACAACACCACGCCTAACACAGCCAGTAGGGCCCACATCTGTCCAAAACCTAGATGAAACGCGAGGGGCACGCCGCCGAACCACGCCGCCCCCACGTATTCAAGAGGTATCCCAAGAGGCCTCGCGTATGGAGATCCGAGCACCACCACGCAACCGGCAAACCTACCTCTTCTACACACATCTCCCGGCTTATTCAGGAGGGTGTGGGCCAAGCCCCCCGCCGCGAGTAGCCATATACCAAGTTGCTCGTACCCCGCTAACCTCGACAAGATCCCCGCGGCGGAGAGCGCCAATGCGACGAGTAAATATCTCACGACAGCGACACGACACAGCATTTATATACTTATTACCCAGGTGAACAACCTTCACGAGACTACAGCAGACAAATCAGCACACCACTATTGAAGTACCATTAACCAAGGAATATCGGGCCAGTTTCAAGCGAACCTCTTCAGAGATATGTGATGCTGATAACGACCTTAGGTTGTTGCTAGTCTATATCCGGTCCAATGTACAGCAAAGTTGGCGGCGAATACTTAGGGGGAGGCCGCTGTGAAGATAAGCCGCATATCAGGTAAAAAGAACGCTCACCTCAAAGATGGCGGAGACTAAAGAGGATAGCATAGCGGCGGCGGGAGGCGCCTCACGTTTACGTACCAGGGCGAACTTCAGAATTGAGATAAAGGCAACACCCAGTGATCAGGGGTCTCTCGAAATTAGAAATTTGAGGGGGAGGCTCGGGGACTTGCCGTTGCGCAGGTGCCTTTTCTGGTAAGCGGCGCTTGGAGAAAATGTGCTGAGGAAGCCGTCCACAGCTTAGCCCAGTACATCAATACGGCGCCGTAGGACGTGGCTGAACAAGCCACTACACAACTTGAGGTCAGAAAACGGCTACGCCGTAGGGGCTGGAGTAAGGCCCTCTCTGTGGGATAGGTGGGGGTAATAGGTATATAGGTATAAAGCCGTGATATCGTATAAATGTGTCTATCCGTAACCGTGAGTCGCTTGTAAAACTCCCCCGCGGCGAGGTGTTGACAAAAGCGCTGGAGGAGGCCCTGGCCGCGGCAGATCCCTACACGGCGGTGGCCTCTAGCGTGAAAAGAAGAGGTGACGTAGTCGAGGTAGGAGGGAAGGCGGTGGAGGTGGGGGGAGGGGTCCACGTCGTGGGGTTTGGGAAGGCGTCGGGGAAGATGGCCGAGGCGTTGGTAGATCTACTCGGCGACTTGGTGAGGGGCGGGGTAGTCATAACGCCAACCGGAGGCGGCCGCGCCGGGCCTATAGAGCTGGTTAAGGGAGATCACCCAATTCCTAAAGACAACACCTTGTCTGCTTCCCACCGCCTTGTCGAATATCTTGAAGGCGTGGGGGAGGGGGACCTCGTATTTGTTGTAATTTCGGGAGGTGGATCGGCGTTGTTTGAACTGCCGGAAGAGGGGATACAGCTTGAAGATATTGCCCACGTATCTGGCGAGTTGATGAGGAGGGGGGCGGATATAGTGGAGTTAAACGCAGTTAGGAAAAGGCTGTCAAGAGTGAAGGGCGGCAAGCTCCTAAAGTTCATAAAGGCTAGGCATGTGGCGTCGCTGATAGTGAGCGACGTCGTGGGAGATCGTCTAGACACGATAGCGTCTGGACCCACGGCGCCTGACGGGACAACTAGGGAATTCGCCATAAGAGTGTTGAAAAAGTACGGGCTGTGGGAAGAGCTTCCTACACGCATCCGTGCGGTTATAGAAAGTGGAGGCGACACTGTCAAGGAGGGGGACCCAGTCTTAGCCAAGGTGTGGAATATCATCGTGGCCAATAACTTGACGTCGCTACGTAGCGCCGGCGGCTACCTAAAAGGCGTCGGCTACAGCCCCTTGATCCTCACCTCGATGCTAGAGGGCGAGGCCCGCGAAGCGGGGCGGGTCCTAGCCTCCGTGGCGAAGAGCGTTGTTTACCACGGCCTGCCCGGGAGGCCCCCACTTGCGCTACTGGCAGGAGGCGAGACAGTCGTCACGGTGCGGGGAGGGGGCCGCGGCGGGAGAAACCAAGAGCTCTGCCTATCCTTTGCACTCGCCATCAGAGGTATGCGCAACATCTCGGCCGCCTGCATGGGGACAGACGGCGTAGATGGAAACAGCCCAGCGGCCGGGGCTGTGGTAGATGGAGGAGTCGTGGAAGAGGCGGAGGCGAGGGGGCTAGACCCACTGGAATACCTAAACAATAACGACAGCTACACATTCTTTAACCATCTAGGCAGGGACATAATCACCGGATACACAGGTACTAATGTAAACGACGTATTTATAGCAGTGATAGACCCCACCTAGCCATAGATGACATCACTAATGGGGGCTTCCTCCATATTGCTCTAAACACAGAGTTTGCCATCTTTAGATGTATACGGCCTTGGCGTTTTTAAATGCTTATTAACGGGGGTCAACGATGGCCTATGCGGGGCTACTACCTCCACCCAGATATCTACGGCGACGAGGTGGTTTTCGTAGCTGAGGACGATCTCTGGAAGTACTCAGGCGGGGTGGGGCAGAGACTTACGTCGGACTTCGGCGTCGTGGTGAGGCCGAAGTTCTCTCCAGACGGGAGGTGGATTGCCTTTACACGGCTACAGCAGACGGACCAGGGCACGACAGCCGACGTATATGTGGTGCCGTCAGGAGGCGGGGAGCCGAGGCGCGTAACCTACTTCGGCACCCCCTTCACCAGAATAGTGGGATGGATCCCCGACGGGAGGGTCCTGGTCTACAGCGACTTTAAAACACCCTTCCCCCAGTGGCGCGAGCTGTACGCGGTGTCGCTAGACGGCATCTACGAAAGGCTGAACCTAGGCCCAGCCACCGCGCTGGTCTACGGGAGGGGTGGTGTGGTGGTGCTGGGCAGAAATACCTACGACCTCCCCTACTGGAAGCGGTACAGAGGAGGCACGAAGGGGGTGCTGTGGATAAGCAGAGACGGCGGGAAGACCTTTGAGAAGTTCCTCGACCTCCCGGGCAACATCACCTCCCCCATGATCGTGGGGGACAGAGTCTACTTCGTCTCCGACCACGAGGGGGTGGGCAACCTCTACTCCGTGGATCTCGCAGGCGGGGATCTCAAAAGGCACACTAATTTCAAGGACTACTACGTGAGAAATGCCAGTAGCGACGGGAGGCGGGTTGTGTTCCAGGTGGCTGGGGACATATGGCTGTACGACCCCGCGGCGGATAGGCTTGAGAAGCTAGGCATCGACCTGCCCCTCTCCCGCAAGGCGAAGATGGCCAAGTTCGTAGACGCTGTGAAGTACCTCGAGTACTTTGCCCTCGCCTCCGGCGAGAGAATAGCCCTAGTCTCCAGAGGACAGGCCTTTATCGTCCCCAGCTGGGAGGGGGCTGTGCTACAGCTAGGCGCCCGCGGAGGCGGCGTGCGCTACAAACACATAGCCACAGACGGGGAGAGGGTCGCCGTGGCCACCTACGACGGCGCCGTGGAGGTGTACGGCATGGACGGCGCGTTGATAAAGAGGCTGGAGCCCGGGATAGGCATAATCGAGGCCCTGGCGCTGAGGCAGACGAGGCTCGCCGCGGCGAACCACAGAGGCGAGCTCTGGATAATAGACATGGAGACGGGCTCGGCGCAGCTGGCAGACAAGAGCGAGTACGGCCTCATCACTGAGATGGCGTGGCACCCCTCCGGGAGGTGGCTCGCCTACGCCAAGCCAGCCGGCGTCTACACCCAAAACATCAAGCTCCTCGACGCCGCCACTAGGAGGACGTACGACGTGACTACGCCAACCGCCTACGACTACTCCCCGGCCTTCGATCCAGAGGGGAGGTACCTCTATTTCCTATCCAGGAGGGCCCTCAACCCCGCGCTGGACCCCGTGCAGTTCAGCTACATATTCGCCAAGCACTCAAAACCCTACCTCGCAGTCTTAAAGAAAGGCGACACCTCGCCATTTGTCGAATACAGAAGGGCTGAGGGTAAGACCGAGGATATAGACGTGGAGGGCATCGCCACACGGGTGGAGCCGATCCCCGTCGAGGAGGGCCTCTACGCTGCCGTGGTCGGCCTGAAGGGGGGGAAGGTGGCGTGGCTGAAGTACGACGTGGAGGGCGCCCTGAGGTACTACCTCTGGTCTGCCCAGGAGCGGAGGGGAGCAGTGGAGGTATACGACCTAGAGACCAAGCTGAAGGATCAGCTGATGTCCGGCGTCTCCGCGCTGAGGGCCTCGCCCGACGGTAGGTATGTCCTAGTCAAAGAGGAGAACAGGCTTAGGCTCATAGACGTGGATAAGAAGCCCGACCTCCAGTCCAGGGAGCCTGGGCGGAAGAGCGGCGTTCTCGACATGTCCCGGGTAAAGGTGTACGTAGAGCCGGAGAGGGAGTGGAGGCAGATGTTCCACGAGGCCTGGCTTTTGATGAAGGAGCACTACTGGCGGGGCGATTTAAACGGGGTGGATTGGGACGCCGTCTATAGGAAGTACGAGCCTCTGCTGAGCCGCGTCGGCACTAGGTACGAACTCAGCGATTTGATAAACGAGATGCAGGGAGAGCTAGGCACTAGCCACGCCTACGAAATAGTGCCAGACTTCGAGGTGGACAAGCCCTACCTCGTCGGCGGGCTCGGCGCCGAGTTTAAGTGGGACGGCGGGTGCTGGCGCGTGGCGAAGATATACATGGGGGATCCCTCCTACGAAAACGAGAAGTCCCCCCTCCTCGCCCCGGGCGTCGACGTGAGGGAGGGGGACTGCGTGGTGGCAATCGCCGGCGTGAAGCTCGGCCTGGGGGCGCCGCCCGAGTACGCACTTCTAAACAGGACAAGCGACACGGTGGCCGTGGAGGTGGAGAGAGGCGGCGAGGTGAAGAGGTACATCGTGAGGACGGTGCGCGACGAGAGGTACATCATATACCGCCACTGGGTCGAGGCGAACAGGCGCTACGTACACCAGCGCACCGGCGGCGCCGTGGGCTACATCCACATACCCGACATGGGGCCCTCGGGATACGCCGAGTTTTTCAAATCGCTAAACGCCGAGGGGGACAAGGAGGCGTTTATAATAGACGTGAGGTACAACAGAGGCGGCCACACCTCAGGAATGCTGATCCTAAGAGCCGCCGTGGGCATATTCGGAAAATTCCTCACCCGCCACTTCAAGCCGTTTCCATACCCCGAGCTGGTGTTGCCGAGGAAGCTGGTGCTCGTCACAAATGAACACGCGGGGTCAGACGGCGACATCTTCACCTACGACTTCAAGCGGCTGAAGCTCGGCCCAGTGGTGGGCAAGAGGACCTGGGGCGGCACAGTAGGCATAGACACCCGCTACAAGCTGGTAGACGGCACCATAATCACCCAGCCGAAATACGCCTTCTGGACAGACGACGTCGGAACCGGCATAGAGGGCTACGGAGTCGACCCCGACGTAGAGGTAGAAATAGCGCCGCAGGACTACAGAGAAGGCCGCGATCCCCAGCTGGATAAAGCCATAGAATTAATAAAGGGCGGGGATTAGGGCAATATTTAAAAACCATACATATTACTAGAGAAATGCCTAAAGTTAAGGGTATTTCAAAAGGTGCGCTAGCCGGTATTGTTATTGCCCTTGTGTTGATCGCGGCCGCGGCTGTGCTACTGATGCAGCCAAAAGCCCCCCCGACCACAACCCCCACCACGACTCCACCGACGACAACTCCACAAACCACTCCAACTACGACGCAAACCACTACACCGACAACTCCACAGACAACTCAAACTACCACCGCTACTACGCCGTCTCCCACAGCGACGCAGACCACAACCTCGCCTTCACCCACGGCAACTGCCCCTCAGAAGGTCTTCCACAAAAATGTGATCTACATTATCAACAACGACGCGACGGCTAGGATACAGCTCTACAAGACTGGAACCGCTGACATTGCCGCCGTGCCGCTGGATAGGCTGAACGAGGTGGTGGGGACTAAGATGGGGAACTACATGATAGAGCTACGGGAGGATCCCAACTTACTGACGCTTACAATAGAGTACATCGTCTTAAACGCCAATAAGGAGCCCTTTAACAACCCACTCGTTAGACAAGCGCTGGCCTGGGCGGTGCCCTACGACGCAATCCTCTCCAGAATATACGCAAACAGATACGCCAGGCTGTACGCCGTAATTCCAAAGGGCCTGCCCGGCTACACAGACTATGGCATTGTTAAGTACACCTACAACATTACCAAGGCACAGGAGTTGATAAAGAAGAGCGGCATAGATCCCACAAAGTATACAATAGTAATCGACTTCAACCTCGGCAACGACCAGCGCGCCCAGACCGCGGCCCTCCTGGCCAACGCCTGGGCCAGGCTAGGCTTTAAAGTGACCACAGAGCCTCTGAACTGGCCGACGTTGCTGAGCAAGACGGAGAAGGGAGACTTCGACGTGTATATAATCGGCTGGCTACCAGACTACCTGGACCCAGACGACTACGCAAGCCCGCTGTTCTACGGCGGCACCAGGTTCAAGACGCTAGATGTAGTTGAGGGCACGGCTCAGCAGATATCCTCCATGCTCTCCTCCGCGAAGGTGTTCGACGTGGGAGAAGCCGTTGTTGTCGTAGGACCGAAGGGTAGCGGCGCCAAGGCTGAGGTCCCCGCCGGGAAGAAGATCTACATAGTGGCTTACGAGGTGGATCTGGCGAATACCAAACCAGTGAACGCCAGCACAGGTTTCGTAGACATCAACCCAGCGTTCTACAGGAATTACGATGTAGACGCCATGATAGTCGCCGCGAGGACGCATTTTGACCCAATGCTGAGAGAAGCTCTCTACAAGGCGATATCGATAGCCAGCAACGTAGATCCCGCGATTATATGGCTAGGCCAGGCAAAGTTCTTCATGCACAACTGGAACTGGGTGAAGGGGCGCTACTATACGCCTCTGGAGCTCGAGAGATACGACCTGCTGTGGGAGACGCCGGACGCCCCCGTCGTCAGCACTGGTATCAAGGACTACAAGAACGGCCCCGACACATACGTCATAGCCACCATCGGCTGGCCACAGAGCTTTGACCCCGCCGCAAGCTACGAGTCTTTTGGCTGGGAAATCTTCACGCAAATAGGCACTACGTTAGTCACCTTCTGGAGGGAGAATACTGAGTACGTGGTGCCTTCTGGAGCGGTGGCTTGGGCCCACGACGAAAACGGCACCACGTGGTATTTCGTGATTAGGGGTGGGATGAAGGCGTACGAGCCGTGGAATAACAAGGTTTATGACATCGATGCGGTTGACGTGTTGTTCTCCATATGGAGGATAGCCAGGCTGTCGCTGGACCCCAGCTGGATGATCACTACATACGTAGACGTCAATGCCAGCTCCGTCTTGACCGAAGACGAGTTTAAGCAAGTGCTCTCCAAGGGGCTTGTCACAGAGTACGCCGGGAAGTCCTACAACGTGAAGAGTTGGGACGACTTGATGAAAATCTTCGGCTACTCCGGCCCCACGGCCGGGGTGGTCAAGCTCGAGCTGACGCAGGCGTACCCGGCGATTCTGCCTATACTCGCGGCGCCGTTTACAATGATTGTGTCGATGCAGTACGCCCTCGGCGACAAGTACCAACAGGCACTAGCAGATTCTAACAACGGAAAGAACCCGGCTGCGTGGGCAAAATACGTCACGACAGGCGAGGACGACGCCACTCACAGACTTCTCCACGAGAAGCCCATATCTACCGGCCCCTACTACGTAGCCGACTACCAGCAGGATTCATACATAGTGTTGAAGTACAACCCGTACTACTGGAACGCCACACTGTGGCAACAGCTATACGGATTTAAACCCTAAACTTTTTCCCATCTATGTCTTCTTTTAGAAAATTTTTAATAAGACGCCTACTCACCTTTATACCCACAATCTTCGGCGTTGTTTTTATTACTTATCTGATAGCCTACGCCATCCCGGCCGACCCAGTGAGGGCGTGGGCAGGTGGGGAAAAGGCGAAGCCAGAGGTTATTGAGAAAATCAAGCAGTACTACTACTTCGACAGGCCTTGGTACGAGCAGTTTTACTACTTCCTCGTCAGGCTATTCGAGGGCAACCTCATCAGCCCCCGCACTGGGAACAATGTTTTTAGCGACATAGCGTCCCGCTTTTCGGTTACTTTACAGCTGGCGCTCTTCTCCATATTCTTCTCAGTGGTTATCGGAGTTCCGCTTGGCCTCGTGGCGGCGTACAAGAGAGACACGAAGATAGACACCGCCGTGAGGATATTCGCCCTTATCGGCGTGTCTATGCCCGCCTTCCTCCTCGCCTACCTGCTTATACTAGTGTTTTTTGTACAGTTTAGATCTATAACGCTGGCCGGCGTCCCCACCTCCAAAGCGGTGGTCACGGGCATACCGCTGATCGACGCCTTGATTACGGGGGATTTTGAAAGCCTGGCCCAAATCGTCGGGAGGTACTGGTTGCCCGGCTTCGTGCTCGGGTTCACTGGCGCTGGGATAATTGCCAGGTTTGTGAGGAACTCTACAGTGGAGGCGCTGGGGGCGGACTTCGTGGAATATCTACAAGCCAAGGGCGTGCCCACGGGCTGGGTGAGGAGGCACGTCTTTAAAAACTCCCTGGTTCCCATCATCACTATTATTGGGTTGGAGTTCGGTGCATCTCTCAGCGGGGCCCCCATCACCGAGACTATCTTCGGCCTACCCGGCCTCGGGTACTACACCGTCCAGTCTATATACTACCTCGACTTCCCCGCCATCATAGCTACCACATTCGTCTTCGCCATAATATACGTAGTGACGAACTTTGTTGTAGACGTGCTCTACGCCTTTGTGGATCCAAGAGTGAGGTATTGATATGAAGGCGCTTGACAAAGTTTCAGACGGCTTAATCAGGCTCCTAGTGAAGCTTATTACTCTAGTGAGGAGGGATTGGTACGCCAGGAACAAGTCGCGGGTAGAGGAGTGGAGACTCACCCTCTACGCGCTGAACAGATCGCCCACGGGTGTCATAGGCCTAGTGCTGTCGCTGGGGTTCGTGGCCGTCGGCGTCCTGGGGCCCTACCTCGCCCCCTACAGCTACGGCCAGTTTCTCTATCTCGAAAATCCTGATCTCTACCTCGCGCCCCCCGGGGCTCACGGGATGGTGCTCGGCACGGATATATACGGGAGAGATGTGTTGAGCCTCATGCTGTACGGGGCCAGGGTGTCGCTAGTCATTTCCGTGGTTACCATCGCCCTCGGCGTCCCCCTGGGAATTCTGCTAGGCCTTCTTGCGGGGTATTACGGGGGGAAGATCGACGAGGCTATAATGAGAATTACGGACATCTTTCTCGCCTTCCCCGCCTTGGTGCTTGCGCTCGCCCTCGCCGCCACACTGCCGCAGCGCATTAGAGAAGTGCTGATCTCTAATCCAGCCTTCGCCTCGTTTATGGCGGCGGTTTTTGGGGTTAAGCCAGAAGACGCGATACACCTCGCGCCGCTGATCTCCATCTTCACGGCTTTGATAATCGTGTGGTGGCCCACATACGCCCGGGTGGTGAGGGGCATGGTGCTTGTAGAGAGGGAGAAGACCTACGTAGAGGCGGCGAAGGCGCTGGGCTACTCCGCGTGGCGCATCATGACGAGGCACATCCTGCCAAACATAATGTCTCCAGTGGTGGTCCTCGTAACTTTCGACTTCGCATCTGTGAATCTCCTCGCCGCGGGCCTCAGCTTCCTCGGCCTAGGCGCCCAGCCGCCGATTGTGGACTGGGGCTCCTTGATAAATATGGGGGGTAGCCGGTTCCCCACGGCGTGGTGGCTGGTCTTCTTCCCCGGCGTGGCTATATTCCTAACGGCGCTGGGCTGGAACCTCCTCGGCGACGCTCTTAGAGACGTCTTCGACCCCAAGTACAGGAGACGCATCGAGTTTGGAGTATGAAAATTCTAGAAGTTAAAGACCTCACAGTGTACTTCTACACCTACGCCGGCGTGGTCAAGGCTGTGGAGAAGGTGTCCTTTGACCTGTATAAGGGAGAGGTGCTGGCAATCGTGGGAGAGACGGGGAGCGGCAAGAGCGTCACCACCCGGGCAATCACCAGACTGATACAGCCCCCCGGCAGGATCATTTCAGGCTCCGCGATATATAGGAGAGACGGCGAGGAAATCGACCTACTGAAGTTGCCAGAGGAAGAGTTGCGGAAAATTCGGGGGGCGGAGATTGCCTACGTATTCCAAGACCCGTCTTCAGCCCTGGACCCCCTCTACACGATAGGATATCAGATAGGTGAGGCCGTCGCCGCGCACCGCGGGGGCAAGATTAAACAGTACTTTTCAGAAGCTGTGGATCTCCTCCGCCGCGTGCTTATCCCCGACCCCGAGAGCAGAGCTAAGTCCTACCCCCATCAGCTCTCTGGGGGAATGAAGCAGAGATCCGTCATCTCTATGGCTATCAGCAACAGGCCGAGGATATTAATTGCAGACGAGCCCACCACGGCTGTTGACGTCACTGTGCAAGCCCAGATACTGCAACTATTTAAAAGGTTGAAGGAGGAGTTCGGCATGTCTGTAATCTTTATCACCCACAACATGGGCTTGGTGGCCGAGTTCGCAGACCGCGTTGCTGTGATGTACGGCGGCAAGATTGTGGAGGAGGCGCCAGTCGAAGAGCTTTTCCAAAACCCGAGACACCCCTACACCAAGGGCCTGCTCAGGGCTGTGGTAAATCCCCTCAATCCACAGGGGAGGCTCGAGCCCATACCTGGCACAATACCCAACTTAATCAACCCGCCGCCTGGTTGCCGCTTCCATCCAAGATGTCTTGTGGCTATAAAGGGTAAATGCGAGCGGGAGGAGCCCCCCACCGTAGGAGAGAGGCATAAGGTGGCCTGCTGGCTCTACGTATGAAGATCCTTGTAAAGACGGAAAAACTCAGCAAATACTTCCCCGTGGGCGGGTTGCTGAGGCCGAGGAGCTACGTCAAGGCGGTAGACGGGGTGGATCTCGAAATATACGAGGGGGAGACGCTTGGGCTGGTGGGTGAGACGGGTAGCGGGAAGACCACCCTAGGCAGGCTGGTGCTGAGGCTGATAGAGCCGACGTCGGGCAAGATATACTTCGACGGGGAGGACGTCACCAAGCTGTCGGGGTCTAGGCTCAGGGAGTTTAGGAGAAAGGCGCAGATAATCTTCCAGGACCCATACATGTCTCTAAACCCCCGCCTAACAGTTTACCAGACGTTGCTGGAGGTGATCAAAGTCCATAGACTCAACATACCCGACCCGGAGGACTACATCGGCAAGATGCTGGAGCTCGTAGGCCTGGAGCGGGGCCAGTTGCATAGATACCCCCACGAATTCAGCGGGGGCCAGAGGCAGAGGATTGCAATACTCAGGGCCTTGATACTAGAGCCGAAGTTTATGGTGCTGGACGAGCCCACCTCTGCCCTCGACGTCTCGGTACAGGCCCAGATTCTAAACATGTTGAAAGATCTACAGAAGAGACTGGGGCTTACATACCTCTTTATCAGCCACGACATAGGCGCGGTGAGGTACATGAGCGATAGAATCGCTGTGATGTACATGGGCAAAATCGTGGAGCTAGGCCCCGCAGACGCCGTGATAAAAGAACCGCTACACCCCTACACCCAAGCCCTAATCTCTGCGCTACCCGTCCCAGACCCCAAGGCGGCTAGGAGTAGGAAGGTGATACTCCTCCAGGGCGAGCCCCCGAGCCCCATAAACCCACCGCCGGGCTGTAGATTCTACCCCCGTTGCCCAGTAGCAATAAAAGGGAAATGCGACCGCGAGGACCCCGCGCTGAGAGAGGTTAAAAACGGCAGATTCGTCGCCTGCCGCCTCTATTAACATATAAATAGACCTACAGAGCTTGTATCATGGCAAAGAAGGTATTAATCATAGGCGGCGATGCCGTAGAGGCGCTTGAAATCTTCTACCCCTACTTCCGGCTCAAGGAGGAGGGGTTCGAGGTGCACGTTGCGGCTCCAAGCAAAAAGACTCTGAAGACGGTGGTGCACGACTTTGAGCAAGGCTGGGAGACATACACGGAGAAGCCCGGCTACAACTTCCCATGGGTAGAAAAACCCCTATCAGAGGTAAAGCCCGAGGAGTACGACGGCCTCGTGATACCGGGCGGCAGGATGCCTGAATACGTGAGAGTCGCCGCCAGCGAAGACGTGAAGAGAATTGTTAGACACTTCTTTGAAAGAAATAAACCCGTGGCCGCAATATGCCACGGCCCTCTCATACTAGCCGCCGCCGGCGTCGTAAAAGGTAGAAAAATGACGAGCTACATCGCAGTAAGGCCTGAGGTGGAAAACAACGGGGGGACATGGGTAGACCAAGAGGTTGTAGTAGATGGCAACCTGGTGACCTCCAGGGCCTGGCCCGATAACCCAGCTTGGATGAGAGAATTCATAAAACTCCTCAAGTCACGGTGAAGGAGGTAAATCCGGAGCTTTTTCACTACGTCATATACCCAGCCACAGTGCCTATTATAGCTACTAAACTAGGCGAGATCGTCGGCGCGATGCCAGCTGTGTGGACCACCGCTGTGTCCACAAACCCACCACTTCTACTGACGGTGCTTGCGCCAGAGAGGAGAACCTACCGCCTTGTTAGGGAAAGCGGCTACTTCACTGTGAACTATCTCGACTTCTCCAAGACGCAGGCATTGGCCCTTCTAGGGGACGTATCTGCGAGATTTGCGTCAGAAAAATTCGACAGGGCTGGCATCAAGTTCACACCATCAAGAAAAATCCCCAGTGTCGCCATAGAGGGCGCCTCAGCCGTAATAGAGTGCTCCCTCAAGACTGTGCTCGACGTAGGTGGGGATCACGACATTTTCATTGGGAGGGTGGAGGCTGTTTACGCCACCGACGACTTCACGGAGGGAGGTTGGATGCTCGAAAAATACAAGCCCATACTCTACGTGGGGAGGACGAGGAGACCCGGCCCCGTGAAGAGGAGATTCGCCACCACTGGAGAATTAGTAGAGGTTGAATATGGAGGGGGTATGAAAGAAGCAGTAGAGGCAAGGAGGAGGGCCTACCAAGTTGCTGAGGGCACTGTTAAGGAACTATCCGATAGGCTTGGTTTGCCGCCTGAGGAGATTGCCTACATACTTCTCGACGTTTTAAAGAACTTGTTAGGGAGCCGCTGGAAGTAGTACCTTGAATCGCTTCTATGTTTTATAGTTGCGTTGCTAGAAGGCGTGTCCCAACTGTATATTTATAATATGTTGAATATATTTATAATTATTTCCGAAGGTGGTTTGCTACTTTAATTCAGAAATAAAAATAAATCATATCAACATAAAATTTGAAAAAATATAGGATTTTATATAATACCTAGTACTCTTCCCAGGGATAGCGACATGAAGTAAATACACATAATCATAAAGATTATATTCAGTATGACTAGAGACCAGTGCAGTCTAAACTCTTTAGGCATTTTATAGTTTAGATATATTAGAAATGGGACACCCCACAGAGCGCCCGCATTAGCCATATTGGCCGAGATTAAGATCAACACTCCTGGAGCTGTGGCTACGAAAGCTATTGAAGCCCATGCTAAATACACTGCGGCAAGAAGGTAGTATAGATATCTAATATCGTTTCTAAAGAATTTCCTCAAATTGTCGAATTTCCAAGCGGCGTCTGCCATGTTACGGACAACAGCGTCTACAATCCCTAGCTGTGTCTTAAACAAGACAAATACGGCCACGAAAATCCCCCACCAATAGGCCCAGTAACCCCAAAGCTTTTCTAAAGCAAGCGCTAACCACATGGGCAAGTTCCACGAAAGAGTCAATCCAAAGCCTCTCGCTATGGCGTAAGACAGCGACATTGGAATAAGCATTCCTATAATTGCCCCCAGGAAAAATATTACAATTAGCTCCTCCAGCGCTAGATTTGTCCAGCGTTTGAAAATCCTCATGTTTTCTGGCGTAGGTTTGAAAATCTTCCCCCACGCAGACACCTCTATCCTCTTCCCGCCAATCAAAGCCGGTATGTACCCCGTTAGAGAAGACATTCCAAATCCCTTGTCTTTAAACCACGCAGTTGCGTAATAGTTTAGACCCGTGGCGAGCCCTATATATCCCCACCACGCGGCCAACTGGACAGGATCGATGCCTTGAGGTATCTTAAAAGAGATCAGACCCGCGGCTAGCTCCCCCCAAATCTGCGGCGGAATTAGGATAATCGCAAGTACTATGAAAGATGTAAATATAAATCCTAAATCTATCCAGTTGAAAATCTCAAGAGTTCTAGCTATGCGTCTACCTAGGGCTAAAATCACGAAAGTGAGAATCAGCAGTGAGGCACCCGCAATACCCACAGCCACGACATCCTGTGGACCCGGTATCTTCCTCATAACTCCGCCTGCCAGCGCCACAGCTGAGTTATAGGCCCACCCTCCCCATATGTTTCCCACTAGGACACCGAGTGCTCCCAGCCAGCCAGCCCAAGTGGCTATTCTAAACATGAGAGTTATCGGTGTTTCTCCCGTGGCTATTGTAAGCTTTGCCCAGCTGTACATGTACATAGCTTGTAGAAAGGCACCAATTGGGACAAGCCACGCCAGCACTAATCCATATTTAATTGCTTGGGCGGGCCCCAGTAGAAATTCGCCGCTACCGACACTCACGCCGAGGGCTATCAGCGCTGATCCATACAGAACAAGTACCCTTTCTCTGATACCTATCTTGCTGATTTTAAATACTTCTTCTGGTGTGGGAATCTTATTCTCTACCTCAATTGGAAGTTTTCCCAATAATTGAGTGTTTTTTCCTTCTGCCATAGAATATAGATATTTTAATTATTTAAGTATTACTGCTAAAGTTGTGGCTTACCTATAAAAACAATATATATATATATTTGAAGATTGAATTGATAATTAATAAACTCTTTTATTTTTAGAATTTATTTAAATTTTTATGCTGTATAGATATTAAACTATGTAATATTTGTCTTTGTGTCTATCCTAGAAAAATTTAAAACCTTTATTCTTACCTCCCGCATGAGCAATACCTCGATTTTCGCAATGGCAGGTCCTCTAGGTGTCTTAATTGGAGTAGTTCTTGTCTTTTTGTCAGGTGTGTTAATTGAGCAACTAGTGCACTACATTTCGTGGCGTTATCAACGGGCGAAGAGCGGCGTCGCTGCTATTTTTGCTCCATTAATAACCTCAGCTCCCGAACTGGCTGTGTTTACCGTTGCTATTCTACAAGGAGAGCTTGAGGTAGCATGGGGGTCGATAGTTGCTCAGCCGTTTATGGCGGCTACCATTATATATCCCGTGGTTCTACTCACCACGTTTAGTGCGTGGGTGGCCGGGAAAAGAAGAAACAAGATACCCCACGTCACGCGTGATATTGCTGTTCCTCTCATAGCGTTTACGCTACCTCTTCTTCCTATACTTTTTCTACATCCTGAAAAATACGGCGTAATAGGTAGAGCATATGGCGTTTTATTACTGGTTCTCTACGTAATATATGCAAAATACATGCTACGCGAAGAAGAGGTTGAGGAGCCTGAGGGCGGTCTTTGGCTAAAAAACTCTCTGTTGCAGACTTTCGTTGCTATTCTGAGCATTGCAACCGGTGCAGAGTTTTTGGTAGCTGGGATTGTAGAGCTCGGAGTCACCCTAGGCGTCGATAAGACGGCTCTTGCCGTGATAATTATCCCAATAGCTTCGGTAATACCTGAATCAATTGTTGGTTTGATATTCTTATTTAAGGGGCAAGATAATGAAGGAGTTAGTGCCATGATTGGTGAAAAAGCTCTATACGGCACTTTTTATCCAGGTGTAGCTATGGCGTTGGGTGTTTACACACTGGGTGAGGCGGCCGCTCTAGCACTTCTGCTTGCTATTGTGGTTTCTATAATAGAAATAATAATTGTTTGGAGATTTGGCTATTTTGGCCTCTCTGCTCCCGTAGGCTTGTTAGCTTACGTTTACTACATTAGCCGCTTCCTAACTGGTGTTATTTAGTAATCTTCAGGTATCTAACCCTAACTTCATGTATTACTTTGGGGATGTCTATACCCATGGGGCACACCTCCCTGCAGTTCCCAGCGTGGACGCATTTCAACGCGTGGGGGCCCGCCTCCTCTATCCCGCGGGTCACAGCTGTCCACATCACGCCCATGGGGCCGGTGTAGGGCGGCTTTCCAAACTCCTTCCCGAGGGCCCAGTAGACGGGGCAGTGGAGGTGGCAACGGCCGCATCTTATGCACAGCAACGCCTCCCAGAGGACGGGGTCGCGGGCGGCGGCCCTCCTGCCGTTGTCTACAAGCACCATGTGGTACTCCCTCGGCCCCTGCGCCGGCGAGACTCTGGTCATCTCTATATCGGCGGTGGAGCTGGGGCCGGCGGATATGTTCATGTAGGTGGGGGGGTACAGGCCGGCGTATGCCGACTGGAGGTCGGCCACCAGCTGGGCGACTACGAGAGTCGGCACGATTTTGTCAACCCCGTCGTAGACTATGTGGACCGGCGGGAGCACGGAGGTCATCCTAATGTTGCCCTCGTTCTCCACAAGCACCACGGCGCCTGTGTCAGCCGCAACTGCGTTGGCGCCTGTGATGCCCACGTCTGCCTTGATGAACTTATCCCGGAGGAACTCCCTGACTCGTGCGGCTATCTCAACGGCGTCGGGGGGCACCGCCATGCCCAGCCTCTCCCTAAGCACCTGGGCAACCCTCTCCTTGGTGAGATGCACGGCGGGCGCCAGTATGTGTGACGGCTCCTCCCCGGCGATCTGCACGAGGAACGCCCCGAGATCTGTCTCCCAGACCTCGTTCCCAGCGGCCTCGAGCCTCTCACGTAACTTAGTCTCCTCTGCCACGTTGTTCTTGCTCATAACCACGACTTTTCCGCTTCCCACAATCTTCGCCGCAATTTCGGTGGCCTCCTGGGCTGAGCCGGCGAGGTAGAAGCGGCCTCCTATCCTCTCCACCGCTTTTCTAGTCTCCTCGATGTAGTGGTCGAGGTTCTTCACCACCTCTTCCTTAGCCTCTCTAACCTGTTTCCTAATCTCTTGGAGGTAGGGATATCTCTTCAAAACGTCGTACGTCCTCGGCACAATGGATGACTTGGCCCGCTCGATAGCCACTTCCCAACTCATAGCTCCACCACCTCGGCGAGATCTCTCACCTCTACGATCCCGGTCCTGGATAGGTTGGCGAGGCATATCGGGCAGGCCGATACGACTGTTCTGGAGAGCCCCGCGAGCTTTTTTGCCCTCCCCAGCGCAATTTTCGTGGCGAGTTGCGGGTTGATAGACTCAGCTGGCCCTCCACAACACCCAGAAGTCTCCCTCCCAGTGACGTAGGGATCCTCCACGGGGTTGCCTCCGGCGAGTATCCTCCTAACTAAGTCGTACTTCCCGAGGAACCTCGCGTAGAGGCACGAGTCGTGTATTGCAAAGCCACTTATCTTCACCTTGACTCTCGACACGTCTATATATTCAAGGTAGCTACGCACATCTAGATCAAACCCCGGCACGTACTGCGGGTAGATCCTCTCCAACACGTATTGAGTATGTGGATCCACGGTAATAACCCGGCGCACCCCCCTCTCCTCGAAGTATTTATAAACCTCGGCGGCGTAGCTGGCGAAGTCCTCCACGAACCCAAGCTCGTAGAGCAGAGCCCCGGAGTAGGGCTCGTCGGGCAGTAAGCCAACCTCTACGTTGCTCTTCCTAAGCATGTTGTAGATACTTCTCAGGATGCTGTATGCCCTCTCCAGATGCTCCTTGTCTGGCCTCAGGACGAGGCCGCCGAAATACCTCGCCGCGACGGCGGCCACCCTAGACGCGGCGCCTCCCCGCGTCGCGCCGAACTTCTCCAAATTCTCCACGGCTTTCTGAATCATCGGCGTCATTTGATACATACAGGACGTGTACAATACCGTTTCCTTGGGGCCGGAGGGGAGTCCTTGTTGCCACCTGCTACAGATTTCTCTGTCGACGGGGATAGGAAGGCCCCTATCCTTGAGAGAAGACAGAACTAAGTCGCGTAGTGAAAAAATCCAGCTAGTTGACGGCTCCATGGCAATACTAACCACCTTTTATATATTATCTAATGTCGTGTATGTAGTCGTACAGCTCGAGGACAAAGGGCTTTAACCTGCCCTCCTTGACCATTCTCTCTACCTCCACTCTAGGTGTGAACAGCGCCCTGAGCACGAGGTCTCTCTCTTCATCTGGTAACGGCGACAGCGCCATTATCATCCTGCCGCCGTGTTGTAGATACATTGGAGACTTCAGCTTTGTCTTTAGTATCTCCATAATCACAGGGGCGAAGGACCTGTCAAACCTCGGCTGGTTCTCCACAACGGCCCTCTCCACCTCCTCAACCCGCACCGCCTCTGCGATTCTCTTCGCCGCCTCCCTAGGCGACAAGTATCTAAACGGCCCAGCCCTGTATGCCTCGGCTAGGATTTTCTTGACGTCCCCGGCGAAGCGGGCCAGCACGCGTTCTGCGGCTATGCGGTCGAGGTCGTCGTAGAAGGCGTAGGTCCACTCCATGTGGAGATCCCACAGCTTGTCAAACAGCTCCTCGGTGAAGCGCGTGCCGGCGGGTATCTTGACCCGGTCCTCGGCCGGTATTACTCCGAGGCTAGTCCTCCCAGGCCCCTTAAACGCGCCGTCTTTCGTGACGGCGGCTTTGTGGCGCAGGAGAGTCCACAGCCAGGTGGAGAATATGCGGTAGGTGGCGAGGTCATTCATAAACCTCTGGCCTAGCTCGTAGTCGTCTATGGCGGCGGCTAGGTTGCCGTTGAGGAGCTGAAAGCCGTAGTTAGCCGCCATGTAGAAGGCGTGCTGGATGTGCTCGGCCGTGATGTCGCCCTTAGGCGGCTCGTATAGGGCAGTCCACAGATCCCTCCCGCCCCACAGCTCTGGGTTGTTGAAAAGCTTCTCCGGAGTGTCCAGCATGTCGGGGCGTATTACCCACGGCGTTATGTTGCCGGCCTCGTCTATGAGACCCAGCCTCTGGAAGAGGGCCCTCTCCTGTTCTGTCAACCCGCTGTCGACAGCCGGTATCTTGACTCCGTCTACCTCCACGTATTTAACCGGCCTGTTTATCATGGCCTGTAGCTCCTCTAGACTAGCCCTCAGCGGCTCGTTCCCAGCCTTGACGTAGGACTCCTCGGGGGTCGCCACCCAGCTCTGGCGGAACAGGTCGTACAGCCTCCCCCTCACCTTGCCCTCTAGTATATCCTTCAGTGCCACCTTTTTGACGGGCTCCTCTGTGTAGAAGATGAGGCCTATAAGCCTCTCCCTAAGCTTGTCCAGCCATATGGCCCTAAGCGCCCTGGCGTTGAAGCGGTTTCTCTGGTAGGGGTCGTCCGGCCTGTACAGCATAACCGCGGCCATGCCGCCCACCGGCCCGGCGTTTAGCCTCCCGTCTCTGCCGAGGCCCGCCATTAGGCACATAAGGGCGTTGTACTTCTGGTACGCCATCATGATGGGGTGCGTCATGGTGATGTTCTGGGGGTCGGGGTACACCGCCTCGTCTTTCCACATCTCTATGAGAGAGCCGAGGTAGTCCCAGCGCCCGTTGTTGCTCTTCACAAGCCTCTCTCTCCAAATCCAGAAGATGACAGGTAGGTGCAGGCCGGCCCTAGCCTCTTCGTAAAGCATCGCGATTTTCAACTCGCCGCGCCTCAGCCCCAGCCTGTCTTCCACGCGGCGGAGGATCTTCTCCACAACCAAAGCCTCGTCGGCGGTCTGCACCTTAGGCACGTAGAAGTAGACGCCGGAGCCCGCCCTCTTCAACAAGTCGTAGTTATTAACAGCGTAGAGCACAATAGAGGTGATTATGGCCGTGGCCGGCTTGCCGTCTACCCTTATGTCGAAGTCCAAGATGTGGAGGCCGGGGACGCGGTGTATAAGAGTTGGCCACCTCTCCCTCGGCTTCCTCAACCTGTACTCCTTCCCCCCCTCGTAATACGGCTGCGGCACGTCCCCCCGCAGAACCCGGTTTACAACCCTCCGCGCCTCCCACACAGCGGCCACCGCGCGGCCGGAGCCCCGCGGGACGTACCACGCCGGCGAGGCGTCCTCCTCGTCCTCCATCATGGACGCAACATCGGCGTTTATCTGGTGAATTGCTCTGCTCATGGGGTGCCAGGGCCCCGTGATTTCAAGCCCTGGATTTTTCAATGGGTGGAGATCATCTGGCACTGGCGTGTTCCAGTTTAGGCCCCACCTCAATGGCGTGTCCCGGCCAAGGAGGTTGTCAATTAGCCCCTGGACTATTTCCCTAAAAGTCCTCACATTACCATCGGCGTCGACAAATTTCTCATCCCAGCTGGGAAACGCGGCTTTAACTCTAACAGGCCTCTTGTCGTTAAGCCACTCTCTCCTGGCCTTAATAACGCGATCTATCTCATCGCGAAACTCACGTGTCAACTCTTCTATAAGGCCCTCAACAGAAACCTCCCTATTATTAACAGTCTTAACGCCAAGCAAATCTCCGTAATTTTTAACTACAAGTGGGTTTATCTCAATCACAATATGAAATGCTAAAGATATTTTTTAAGTATTAGTTCTAGTGGGTAATATGGCTAACCCTCATACTCCGCCTAGCGGTTTGCAACAATTTATTAAAAAGGCAAGGGAGTTATTAGGAGAGAGGGGGGTATTACATGAGGAGGCAGATCTGATAGTTTATGAACAAGACGGGACTCTAGCCATAAGGGGCAGGGCATATGCTGTGGTTTTCCCCAGAACCGTGGAGGAAATGTCAAAAGTAGTTGAGCTGGCATATATCTACGGCATCCCGATAGTGGGCAGGGGCTCGGGTACTAGTTTAAGCGGAGGGGCAAATCCTGTCAAAGGGGGGGTCATAATCAGCACCGCCTGGATGAACAAGATCTTAGAAATAGACCTCGCCAACGAGGTGGCGGTGGTTCAGGCGGGGGTTATAAACGATTGGATAAACTCCTACCTCACACGTATGGGTTACCAATACCCCATAGATCTGGGTTATCAATACATGGCGGATCCCGGCTCGCAGAGAGTTTCCACAATTGGAGGGAATATAGCGCATAACTCAGGAGGGGTAAAGTGTTTTAAATACGGCGTGACTGTTAACCAGCTAAGAGGTCTCACAATAGTTCTGCCGAATGGCGAGGTTAGGAGAATAGGGGGTAAGGAGTTTGAACAACCTGGCTACGACTTAATTGGCTTGTTGACCGGGTCGGAGGGGACTCTCGCCTTCATCGCCGAGGCTGTGGTGAGAATAATCCCCACTTATGAAACAACGGTTACAATTATAGCGAAATTTGACGATCTGTCTGCGGCAGGCCGTGCCGTGTCGGCAGTAATTGCCTCAGGTGCCGTGCCGGTCGCCATGGAGCTCATGGACAAACTGGCCGTAGAGGCCATTGAGTCAGGGCCCTATGCAGCTGGCCTCCCCAAAGACGCCGAGGCCATTTTGTTAATTCAAGTAGAGGGGTCTCCACCTGGCGCCGCGGAGGAGTCCGCTAAAGTCGCGGAGGTTTTAAAGAAAAGCGGCGCCGTTGGAGTGGAGGTTGTTGTGGATCCGGCCATAGCCGCGAGGATCTGGGCCGCTAGAAAACAAGCATTCGGCGCCATGGGCTACGTGGGCCCTAACTACGTGGTCGAAGACGGCACAATACCTCGGAAGAAACTCGCCGAAGCCCTCATGATAGCTAGAGCCGCCGGTGCGAAGCGGGGGCTGAGAGTTGCTAACGTATTCCACGCTGGCGACGGGAATCTCCACCCGTTGATACTCTACGACGAGAGGAAACCCGGCGAGAGAGAAAAGGCTATAGAGGCGGGGGAGGAGATACTAGAGGCTTGCGTAGAGCTCGGCGGTACTATAACCGGGGAGCACGGAGTTGGGTATATGAAGAGGAAGTTGTTGCCCAAGATGTATACAAAGGAAGAAATCGAGTTAATGAAGGCCATAAAAACCGCCTTTGACCCAAAGTGGCTTATGAACCCGGGCAAGATATTCCCATGAGGCCCACGTCAGTAGAAGAGCTCGTGGAGTTTATATACGAGGCCAATAAGGAGAGGAGGCGTTTGCTCCCCATATGCATGGGCTCTAAGGCGCATCTCGGGCCGCCGGTTGAATACGACGACTTGCTCCATATGTCGGATATGCCCAGGGTGATAGAAATAGACGAGGAGGAAATGGTTGTGAGATCCTCTGCTTGTATTCCAGCAGTACAGCTTCAAGAAGAGTTGAGGAGGAGGGGGAGGAGGCTCGCCCTTGACCCGCCTCTATTCCGAAGATCCTCTATCGGCGGGATATTGTCTACTAACTTCTACGGCCCCATGGCATACCGCTACATGACGCCGAGAGATCAACTACTCAGCGTTAAAATAGTCACGGGTAGGGGGGAGCTTATGAGGTTTGGGGCGCCGGTGGTTAAGGACGTGGCCGGCTATAACATTAAGAGGTTAGTGGCGGGGTCGTGGGGAACTCTCGCCATTATTGTAGAAGCGTATATGCGCATATACGCGTTGCCAGACACAGTAGCCGTGTTTGCAACAGAGAAAAAGCCACTGCAAGAATTGAGGAGACTTCACGCAGTTGGCGCAGTGGAGACAGACGGCGTCTTGTACTTGAGGTTTGAGGGGGTTAGGTCTGAGGTTGAGTATAGGCTGGCCAGTGCTGGGCGGGGGGAGGTGTTTTACGACAGAGAGGCAGAGGAGAGGTGGAGCGTAATAACTGAGGCTGAGGAGGTGTTCTCTCAAAACACTATAGTCAAGATAGTGACTCCTCCAGCCGCCCTCCCCGAGGCTCCTCCTGGCGTGAAATACGTGCGTTATCCGCTACTCGGCGTTATGTATTTAGCGGGATCGCCGCCGTCTGAAGTCAAGGCTTATTGGCTAAAGCCACGGCAGAGGTGGAATATTGAAAATAGAGACTTGATGGAGAAAATAAAAGGCGTATTTGACCCGAATGGCGTGCTTTCGCCTGGTAAGTTGCCATGAGTGCTTTAGACGAGCTCTACCGCTGTGTTCACTGTGGCTTTTGCCTCCCCACTTGCCCCACATATTTAGCCACGGGAGTTGAGGGCCATAGCCCCAGGGGTAGGCTGTATTTAATGAGGGCAGTTGCAGAGGGGAGGGCTATGGCTGATAGCAAGCTCTTGAAGTACTTAGACGCTTGTGTATACTGCCTGAGGTGTGAAACCGCCTGTCCGTCTGGCGTTAAATACGGCGAGGTGTTTGAAGAGTTCTTTAAAATGCATAGAAGCGCCATGCAGTCTGTTAGTTACAAGCGCTACATCCCGCTATTCAATCTATTGAACACAAGACTTGGATTAAGAATAGCGCCTATGGCGGCTTCGTTATCTCTGGAGCTAAAGCCCTTGGTCTCAGGTGGGGATGTATCTGGCTTAGTTGGCAAGATTTATGAAGCAAAGGGTAGTGTCAAGGGGAGAGTTGTCCTATTTGTCTCTGGTGAATGTGTGACGTGGCGTCACAGGAGGGGCGTTGTTGAGGCGGCCATTAGAGTACTTACGTGGAATGGCTATGAGGTCGTGGTGCCGCGTTTTAGTTGTTGCGGAGCTCCGTATAGACATAGCGGGCAGTTCGAGAAGGCCCAAGAGCTGGCGCGCAGGAATTTATCAATTGTCGATAAGCTAGGCCACGTAGACACGATAGCCGTTCCCAATTCTGGAGGGTGTCAAGCGGAGCTCCTTAGATATATGCGCGGCCGTAGAGTTGTAGATGTAATGCAATTAATAGCAGATGATCTTAGGGGAAACCTCGGCGAGGTAAAATTGAGGTTGGCGGTGCAGTACAGTTGCCATCTAATGAATGTATCTAAAGCTCATGACGTGGTGCCTAAGCCGCTGTATAAAGTGCCTGGCCTAGTCCTGACCCCGTTACCCAGCGCTGATGTGTGTTGCGGAGGCGGTAATATGTACCCCCTTAGACACCGGGACATTGCTAAAGCAATTCTAGATAAGAAGAGGGAGGAAGTCAAAGCCCTCTCCCCAGACGGCATTTTAATCGAAAGCCCCTCATGTTTACAACAAATGTCCAAACTCGGCCTCAAGGTGTACTTCCCACTTGAAGTGCTGGACTTGTCCTACCAAAGAGGGGGGAATAGGGGATATATGGAGTTAAGAGAGAAAACGCTTTAGGCTACATATTAATTAAATACGTTTTAAAGGCTCTGATAGTTTCTGTTATTTTTATGCCGGCGGGACATTGAGGATCACATGCTCCGCAGAGAAGACATGTCATTATCCCCTCGTAGGCCTCTTTAGACAGCTTCCCGTCGAAGTTCTTTATGAGGTTTATACGCCCCCTGGGGCCGAAGTGCCTCATTCTAATTGCCCTATATGTGGGGCATGCAAATTCGCAAAAACCGCAAAATACGCACTTAGAGGCCTCGGCGATGAGTTTCTCAATCATAGCAACACCTCCGGTAGGTAGTATAGCCTCACCTCTCCGTTTGATGCCCTCTTCAGATTCACGTAGCAGATTGGGCACTGCACGACGACGTCTCTCGACAACTTGGCGAGGTCCCTCACCCTGATCTGCGCCACCTTCCTCGCCACATCCGGAAACAGCGACTCAATCGGCCCGCCGCAGCAACCCGATGTATCCCTCCCCGTGTAGTACGGATGCTCGACGGGCTCCCCAGCGGAGAGGATCTTCCTAACGACGTCGTACCTCCCGAGGAACCGCGCGTAGAGACACGAGTCGTGTATGGCGAAGTTTTTAACAGCAACGCCGCCACTGTCTATCAAATCCATGTAGCTAAGCACCTTAAAGTCAAAGTCGGGCACGTACCTCGGGTAGACTTTCTCAAGAATGTAGTGGGTGTGCGGGTCCACCGTGACTATTTCCCTCACCCCCGCCTCTTTGAAAAACCTAGCCACCCTCTGGGCGTACTCCGCGAAGTCCTTCTCCAGCCCCAGTTCATACAGCAACGCGCCGGAGTAGACCTCCCTCTCCAGTAGCCTAATTCTTACACCCCTCCTCTTCAATAAGCCGTAAATCTTCTTAACAACTTCGTCGGCCCGTTGGATTTCTGACTCGTCGGGCCTCACCAGTAGCTGCCCAGCCGCCCTAGCCACCACACCCGCTAATCTACTTCTCAGACCCCCCCTTGTAACGCCGAACTTCTCAAGGTTTTCAACCGCCTTCTCAATAACGGGGGCGAGGTGGTACATACACGACGTGTAGAAAACCGTACCAGATCCCTGGTCAGACTCAAGTCCCCGCTTCCACGACTCGCAAATCCCGGCCTCGACGGGAAACGGAAGCCAAGACTTCTCCAAAGAGTGGATAAGGATGTCCCGAAGCTCAGAAATCCAGCTATCCACCAGAAGTCGACCCAGTACTACTATTTAAGCCTTCCCATATGCGGTGTACATCTCAGCCGACCCCTCCCTATGCCTAGGAAGCAGGACTAAAGCCGCCGGCGGCTTCCCGGCGCTTTTCTTATCTAAAGTTTTTCAAGACCTCCGTTAGATACGACACCAGGTTTCTGTACTCCACAGCCACTGCGCCAGGTACGGCGAAGCCGCGGTTCAAACTGTTTCTAACCAGTATCTTCACGTCGGCCTCCCTCCACGCAGGTAGGTCGTTTTCGCTGTCGCCCATATACACCACGTGCCTCACCCCGAGGAGGGCCTTGAGTACCCGCACCGCGTCCCCCTTATCGACAGCCGACCCATACACGTCCAGAAACGGGTGGCGGGAGTACCTAACCACCTTGAGCCCCCGCCTCTCGGCCTCCACCACGACGTCGCCCAGACCCTTGGGGGACTCCGCGCGGCCGCGCCAGTCCACTGTAAAGCCCGCCAGCTCGCCACTCCCAGTCCTCTTGGGCTCTAGATAGGCGTCTAGGCGAGACGCGAGCTGGTACACCTCCGACACGGCCGAGTGGTTGAGGTCGGCGGCGACCGCGACGTACCTGCCGGCGCGTATCTCTATACCGTTTATACAGGCGTACGCCGAGGCGAAGGGAACCCTCTGCATGACAAAGCCGCAGTCCTTGGTGGTCACCACGGCGAGTGGGATGTGCCTGGCGAGCTCCCTCAGAACCTCCTCAACCTCCGCCGGCAGGGCGCCCCCCCTCCTAACCTCCTCCGGCGGCACCAGCGTCCCGTCGTAGTCCGTGAAGAGCGCTATGTCCATGGAGAGAGTCAGGCGGGGGGTTTTAACTATTGGCTCAGAGCGGCGCCAGTCTCTGAGTCGAATAGCACCGCCTTTTTTAGGTCAAACACTAGGTAGATCTCATCACCTGGCTGTAGCGTCACCTCTCTCACGGTTTTGACTTTTATCAACGCCTCGCTGTCAAGCTTAACGTTAATTATATACTCGGAGCCTATTGGCTCCACTACGTAGACAACGCCTTTAACAGCCCCCTCAACAGGCTTTGTGGACCATTCAATATACTCCGGCCTTATCCCGAAGTACACCTCGTTTTTAACGCCGGGATTCCTCAGCGTGAAGCCGGGACACTGCATTAGATCGCCGCTAGGTCTACACCTTAGGATGTTCATAGGCGGGTTGCCTACGAAAGTTCCCACAAAGACATGTCTCGGCGCGTCGTATATCTCCCTAGGAGTTCCAAACTGCACCACCCTCCCGGCGTTCATCACCGCAATTCTATCCGCCAGCGTCAACGCCTCTACCTGGTCATGCGTGACATATATAGCTGTTATGCCTAGATCTCTCTGAAGTCTTTTTAACTCCGCCCTAACCTGTAGCCTAATCAACGCATCTAGATTTGAAAGCGGCTCGTCCATCAACCAGACCTTCGGCTCCCTCACCAGCGCCCTAGCCAAGGCCACCCTCTGCTGTTGCCCACCAGAGAGTTGCGACGCCTTGCGGTCCAGCAAGTGGTCGATTTGCAGAAGCTTGGCAATGCGCATGACCCTTTCCTCTATGTCTTTTTTAGAAAGGCGTAGCTTCCTCTTCCTCACCTCCAGCGGAAAGGCTATGTTTTGATAGACGGTCATGTGGGGGTAGATGGCGTAGTCCTGAAACACCATGGCCACGTCCCTCTCAGCCGGCTCTTTGTACGTAACGTCGACGCCGTCGATGTATATCCTCCCCTCGTCAGGTATCTCCAGCCCCGCTATAAGTCTCAACGTTGTAGTTTTTCCGCATCCAGAAGGCCCTAGTAGAACTACGAACTCCCCCTTGTTTACGGTAAGAGAGACTTTATCTACAGCTAGAACCTTCCCGTATCTCTTTATAACATTGTCAAGAACAACGTACGTCATCGCTTAACTCCCCAGCCAGCCACCCCCCTCACGAAATACCTATTAAATACGATGTACAGCACGACGGGCACAGACATAGATAGAATGGAACCAGCCGTAAGCAACCCCCAGTCAATGTGGTACTCCCCCTTTAGATAAACTACCTTCTGGGTAAGGACCTGGTTGTGTGGACTGGCGAGGAAAACCAACGCGTAGAACAAGTCGTTCCACACCCACGTGTACTGCAACAACGCGGCCGCTATAATGCCGGGCTTGGCCAGGGGGAGGATGATTCTGGAGAAAATTACCCAGTCAGGTACGCCGTCCACCCTAGCCGCTTCAACTAGGCTACGGGGGATAAGAGTGAAGAAGTTACGGAGAAAGAAGGTAGCCCAAGCGGTCCCCCACGCGCTGTGTAGAAGTATTATAGAGGGTAGGGTATCATAGAGGCCAAGGGCGTTGAATAGGAAAAAGAGGGGGACAATTGATATCTGCTGAGGCGCAAGCATTACGAATATAATTAATGCAAACAACATAGTCTTAAATTTAAAAGGTAGGTTAACAAAGGCATAGGCCAGAAGAGCGGCGGCCATTAGGGCAATCACAGTAGAGGCCGTGGCTACTATCAAAGAGTTTTTCAGCCCCGTAGAGAGGTCGTACAAGGGGTTGAAGAGAGCCTGTATATAGTTGTCAAGAGATATGCTTTGCGGATTAGGCACTCTCAACCAGCCTTCAGTCACCACCTCTCTATAGGGCATGATAGATATCACTACAACCCCCACAAAGGGGAGCGTCCAAAACACGGCGAAGGCCCACACCGCCGCGTTCAGAAGAACAAGGCTTGCCCTCCTCATAGCCACTTCTTCACGGCGAACACAACCGCGGGCACTACCAATATTGTGAGAATAACTGCGACGGTGGATGCGGTGTAGTAGTCTAGCGACCTCGCGAAGTAATTATACACCACAAGTGCTAGGACATTTGTCGCGCCGCCCGGCCCGCCACCCGTCGACGCGAACACCACGTCGAAGATCTTCATATCCCACAGCATTGTCATCACCACTACGATGACTATTGCGGCCCTCACCTCGGGAATGACAATCCGCCTGAAGATCTGCCACGAGGAGGCGCCGAAGACGCGTGCGGCGTCTATGTGGCTTTTAGGTATCGCCTCCAGCGCCGCGGTGAATATCGTGACGCTGAACCCGAGCCAAATCCAGACGGAGCCCAGTATCAGGGCGTAGAGGGCGAGATTCGGGTAGTTAATCCAAGTCACGGCCAGTTCCTTAACGCCGAGCGCAGAGAAGAACTTAGGCACAATTCCTATGTCGCCGTCGTACATCAACCTTATTATCAGCCCCCCAATGGCTGGCGGAATTACCATACCCAGAAAAACTATGCCCTTGACAATATTACTACCCACTACGTAGTACTTTAATACATAAGCGAGCAGTAAACCAAGTAGCGTCACAAGCGGCACATGTATGGCAATCCACACAACGTTGTGGATCAGCGCCCCCCACGGCGGGGTGTCGCCAAATCTCGGCATAACCAACGCGCGCAACGGATTCGTGTCGCTCAAAACCCTGACGTAATTCCCGATGCCAAAATCCCCGGTCTTGGAGTCGTAGAAGCTGTAGAAAACGCTAGCCACCACTGGATAAAATGTAAAAATCGAGAGAAAGAGAAGGGGGACGGCCAGGAATAAGAGGTAAGAAAAAAACTTCATTTTGACGGGAAATTAGCCGGCAAGTGTGTTAACTACTTCACGCCACTTATCTGGCTGAACCCATAGAAGCTTTAATTGATCCCAGAACAGCTTCTGCCAATCCCCGCCGATGGTGTCGTCCAGATCTGGAAGTAGCTGCATCCCGGCGCCGACAGTCTTGGAATATACATCACGTAGAGGCGCCCAGATCATGTTGGGATCAGCCTTTAGCCACGAAGGTAGCTTGCCGGCCTTGGTAGAGGAGTGTACCTCCTGTCCCTTTGTGGCGAGCCACTTTACAAATTCCACCGCGGCGTCAACATTAGGAGAGTACTTCGGTATTATTATATAGTCAGTTCCCCCAGTGACGCCTCTGCTCTCTGGCATTGGGAAAAAGCCGACGTCAGAGACGTTCTCCACCATGCCAAGTATCCATGTACCCATGAAGTAGATCCCGTACTCCCCCTTCCACCACTGCTGAACCGCAGCGGTCCACTCAGTGGGTGGGCCGAAATCACCTTCTTTTAGAAGTGGGTAGATCCTATCTCTAAAAACAGCCACTACCCTTGAGTCGTTAAACTTGACTGATCTGTTGATAATGCCATTGAAGACGTCAGGACCCGCATAGGCTATTATAAAAGCCTCGGTGACGTCTGATAGAGGCCAGCCCACGCCGTCTCCAGACGCAATTGGGGCCTTGAGACCCTTAATCTCCTTCATCTTGCTTAGCAGAGCTACAAACTCGTCCCATGTCTTGGGCTCGCTTAGTCCGTGGATCTTAAAGAAAGACTTTCTGTACCAGAAACCTGGCTTTAGCCAGATGGTGAAAGGCGCGGCCCATATCTTCCCGTCGTATTTCACAGAATCAAGTATGCCAGGCACATAATCCTTCTCGTTTATTACACTAGTGAGATCTACTAGGTGCCCACGCTTTGCCATCTCTGTGACAAACCAGCCAAATGAAGTGAATATGACGTCTGCAGGCGCGACGTGCGCCTCTAGCTGTGTAGGCAAGATCTGGGAAATCTCCTCTGCCCTCCTCGTTACGTATTCGAACTCGACGTTTGGATGAGTTTTTTGATACTCGTCAAGCACCACCTTGAAATATTGATACTCATCTCCCGACCAGGGCCCCCATATTCTAATCTTCACCTTAGCCGCAGTGGGAGAAGGACTTGGCGTCGGCGTCGCGGTCTGAGGCGGAGTGGCAGTCGGCGATGTTATGCTCTGTGTGGGCGGTTGCGGGGCAGGTGTTTGCTGAGGTTGCCGTTGCGTTGCTAATAACGCAGCTACGATAATAATAAGTACAACTACGGCCAGTATACCTAGAAGTAGCTTTGAATTCATGTATTTAATTGAAACATGGGATATTTATTCGTTCATACTTAAGACCTCAACGAGAATAGAAACTATAGATAGATTTAAAACTATATAATCTATACCCTATGCCTCTTTGCGGCGTAGGCAATGGCCATTAGATAGCGCCTCAGCTGGTGGGTTATTAGGAAGTTTCTCCTTACGTGTTCCCTGCCGGCGTTTCCCATCTCCTCTCTTACCCTCTTCTCACGTATGAGGTAAGTCGTGTAGTGGGCCGCCGTTTTTGGGGAGGTGACTAGGAAGCCCGTCACGCCGTGGATCACCTGTATCTTGATCCCGCCGGCTCTGCCCCCGACTACGGGCTTGCGCTTCCAAAGCGCCTCAGACACCGTGAGGCCGAAGCCCTCTCTTATGGATTTCTGCATCACCACAGTGGCGGCGCGCTGGAAGGCGTTGACCTCTACGTGGCTGTCGGGCGGGAGCATTAGTAGATGTATGTCGCGGTCGCCGCCCGCCGCCTTCAGAGTCTCGTTGTACACCGCCTCGCCCTCTGGGTCGTCGTGGGCGGGGCTACCGAGGTACACCAGCTGTAGATCCGGCACGTGTCTCTTAGCCAGTCTATAGGCCTCAACCACGCCTAGCGGGTCCTTGGCGCGGTCGAAGCGGGAGACCTGGAGCAACAACGGCCTTTCGGGATCCACGTCGAATTTACGCACTATCCTCTCCACCGCCGTCTGGGGTAGCTCCATGTTTTTTGGGCTGAGGGGGTCTATTGATGGGGGTATGAGGAGCTGGGGTATGTCCAGGTCGTCGCGGGCGAAGTCGGGTATGTGGAAGATGGCTAGGTTGTACTGCGATACGTAGCGCCTTAGGTAGCTCCACACGTGGGGGTCCGGGGTGGAGAGGTCTATATGGCAACGCCATATCCAGAGCCCCTTCTTCCGGTACTTCACGAGGCCGGCTGGCTGTGGGTCGTGGATGAAGACCACGTCGTAGTCTAGGTCTAGCTCGTTGGCGTTTATCTCCTGCCACTTTTCATATATTGAGTAGTAGTGCTCCGGCACGGCCGATGTGGTGCCCTGGAGGGCGTTGTGGAAGGTCTTCGTCACTGTGAAGAACTCCTGGTCTCCCCTTATCACCTTCCAGTCGGCTCTCAGCCCCAGCTCTCTCATCAAGGGTATGAGTCTGTTTAGTATTTCGGCCACTCCCCCGCCCGCGGCGGTTGAGTTGACGTGGAGTATCGACAGGTCTTCAAGCCTCTGGGCCAGCTTCACAATGGCGTCGATTTCATCCTCTCCGACGAACTGGGCGTATTTTTCAAGCATCATAGGAGGTACCTCTTGAGGGTCTTCAGTATGTCGCCTCTTAAGGACTCCTCGCTGTTGTACATCAGCGGATCTATGCGGGACAGCGCCTCGGCCACTTCAGAAAGGCCGAAGTTTTTCTCTAGCCATATGGAGAAGTCGTTGCGGCCCGTGCCCTCCAGCACTCTCCTAGTGACGAAGTGGTACACAATGGACTCCCCCGGCACCATCTCGACGAGGTCTAGAAAGTCGGCGAGGGTGTGCGCCACGTAGCTAGTCTCCACCACTACGGGCTCCATAGCCACGAATACAAATTCCGACTTGCCGGCTCTGTCGTCTGCGTGCGGCTCCAGCACTGCAACGAGCTCCTTCCTAATGTCTTCGATCGTCGCAGGCTCTGCGCCAGATATGTCTGACAAGGCGGCGGCCAGCTCCTCGTCGCCAACCTCCTCGCCTACCCAGTGGGCGAAGTCGTTGGTGTACCTCGGGGGGATGAGGTGCTTCGACCTGATGGTGTGGAATAGGTGGTGGAAAAGGGTGTTGGCGTCGGCGGCCTCAATCCCCTGGAGAAGCTGGCGCAGGGTCCTCGCCCTCATCTTGCTGTAGAGAGAAATGTAGTAAGCCGTGTAGAACTTAAAGGGAATCCCCCTCCCCCTTGTGTCCAGCGCCTTTGCCCCCAAGCCCACGTCTTTGCACAGCCGCCAATTTATATCTTATCCCCCTTGGTGAATAGGGTGAGGGGGAGTGACTTCACCTCGCTCCTCCGCGGGGCAAAGCTGTAGCACTCATGGCCGGTGTAGGGGGATATGGCAACCGCCAGTTGCCTCTTAACGACGCCGCGTCTGTATCGTATCTCAACCTCCACCAGTCTGTAAGAGGTGGAGTAGAAGCCCCTGCCCGCGGCGATGTCGTAAAAACGAAGTGCCCTCCTCATTGTAAACACCTCGCAGGCTGGATATAACCCAAATAGCTACAATATCCCCACAGGTACGTAGCTAACGACGGCCCAGGAGCGTCGGCCCAGGGGAACAGGTTTAAATACTATGTCTCCAAGCGGCGCCATGGCTAGCACGAGGGGGGTGTGGCTGGCAACTGTGGGCAAGGTGGTGGGAGTCGTAGTCACAAGCTTCGCCATCTACTACTCGATTAAGTTTGCAGACTACCTGTTTCACCTGGGCATTACCCCCGACGTATACGGCGTATTGATTGCGTTGATTGCCTCTGCGGCGGGCGTCGCTATTTCAAACATCTTGGGCAACGCCGTGATTCTGTATCTGAAACCTGCACTTAGGGAGAGGGCGTTTTCCGTGGGCAACGTCATAAAGATCATCGGCTTCCTGTTTTCGATACTGGTGGCTTTTACGCTGGGGAAAATTGGGGCTGAGGCGGCTCTGCTGGGCGGCACCGTCACGGGCCTCGTGCTGGGTTTAGCCCTCCAGCCGGTGCTCAGCAACCTCTTCGCCGGGTTGGTGATCCTAGCCACTAGATTCGTCACAATCGGCGACGTGGTTAGAATAACGTCGACAGGGATCCCCTATCAGCTAGCCGTACTGCCCCCCTACAAGTACTTCTCACCCGACTACGTAGTGCCGGGCTACAAGGGCCGCGTGGTGGAGATCGGGCTGTTTTACACCACAGTCATTTTAGACACAGGTTACGAGCTGAGAATCCCCAACTCGATACTGCTAAACTCAGGCGTCGTGGACTACACGCCGCAGTGGAGCGAGAAGGGCACAGTCATGGTGAGGATCGAGTTGCCGCTCTCTGTAATAAACTTCGACGCAGTGGAGAGGGAGGTGAGGGAGGTCCTTGCGGAATTTAGCATCATCGCCGTGGACTTCACAGAGCAGAGCGATAAAGACCACGTAATTCTGAGAGTAAAGCTGGAGGTGCCCAACGGCGCCGACTGGCGTGACTTAAAGAGCCGCGCCCTAAAGAAGCTGTTGGAGTACCGGGAGAGGAAGATTAGGGAGAACTACTACAGATACCTCTGCCTCACCCGCGCCGTCCTCTGCGACCGCTATGCGGAACAGCTGGCTAAGGAGGGGCCCCGCGCCTCTTCTTAGGCGACGCGGCTCCTCAGCAAGTGGACTAGGCGGGACTTGGCGAGCCACCTCTCTATCGGGATCTTCAATAGGAAGGAGGCGGCCTCTAGGGCGTCTTCCAACGTGTCGAACCGGGCGGGGGGCTCTCTAAACATCGCCCTGACGTTTTCCCTCACCCACCAAACGCCGACGGGCAGTGTGAAGCCGGTGTAGACCTCGCGCCAGAGCACCGCCGCCGCCTGCCTCTTCATGCGGAGCAGAGCCTCGGCCACGGCTAGGCGGGTTGCGTAGTAGCACCCGCCGATCTCCGGGTAGTCCCTCCTGCCGCCGTACAGCTCGTAGTCTACCTCCACCTCGATCCCCTCGCCGGGGTTCCACACGGTGTGGGGCTCGAAGGCCTCTCCCCACTCATACGCCCACCTGGAGGGGGCTAGTATCGCAATAAACAGATTGCCAACCGCCCTCCTCGCGTATAGGTAGTAGCCGTCCACCTCAGGCATCTCCTTGACCCTTTCAAGCAGGTGGTCAGACACTATCTTGTCCACCGCTGTGATGGCCCACCTGGTTGGGACGAGGCGGCGCCGCCGCCCGCCGAGGGCCCCGGCGCTGAGGACGCGGGCTATGTAGCTCACGTCGAGGCCGGCCTCGTAGAGCTCCGCCACGGCTTCCCTCGCCTTTACGTCTCTGTCGCCGTAGAGCTCCTCTGCCTTCCTAGGTAACTTCGGCTCGGTGGTGAAGCGGAGGCTCTTGGCGGGCGCGGCGGGCCCCATGGGCGGCGCGTATTCGCTGAGGTACGCCCCCCTTGGCTTCCTGGCAAACTCCACCTCCGCGTCCACCGGCCTCTGGGAGAGGGCGGCTAGCTGTATCTCCTGAAGCGCCCGGGGCGGATCTGCGGCGTCCTCCACCCTCAGGCTGAGGGAGGCGCGGTATAGGGAGAGTCGCATTGCAATGAACCGCTCAAGGGGGAACCCCAGCCACCTTGCCGGGTCTTCGTAGATAGTCGTATCGCCCAGCTCAGGAGGCGCGGCGGGGTAAACCCACACCTTGGGGTAGCCCACCCGGCCGACGAATAGGGACGGGGGGCTGGAGCCCCTCAGCTCCCTCACAGCCCCCAGTCTGTGGGGCGCGGAGAGCCGGCGGGCGAGGAGGGGGCAGTAGGCGAGCCCGCATAGGTACCTCCCGCCGCGGCACCTGACGCAGAGCTCGGGCCTCAGCTTATCCACGGTAGCCGTACGCCCGCGGCCCTTATTAGGAAGTAGACGCCGAAGAACAGGAGCGTCGCCACTGAGAAGATTTTTATGGCTAGCCACGTCGCCCTGCTACTGAGCTCCCAGCCAGCCCTCACGGCGGCTGGGAAGGTGGTTATCCACGTAAGTATGGCTGTGAACAGGCCGGCGGCCCACTCCACGCCGAACTGCGCAATGGAGCTGAGCCCCGCCGTGAGCCACCACCCCACCTGGTACGGATTTATGAGGCCCAGAGTGAGGCCCAGGAGGTACCCCCTCGCCGGGGAGCCGCCTCCTCCCTCCCTCCTCCCGGGGGGTCTCGATTTAAATATCTTGTAGGCTAGGTATAGAAAGAAGGCGCCGCCTGCTATGTAGAACGGCGTGAAGTACTCCGCCCCCAGCGCCTTTAGCCTGGAGTATAGGGCGATGGTCAGCACCATTAGCAGAAAGTCGGCGCTCATGGCCCCCGCTCCCACCGCAAAGCCGTATCTGAAGCCCCTCAGCGACCACGCCGCGATCAGCGCGTTCATGGGGCCGGGGGGCACGGCGAGGCTGTAGCCGAGCATCAGACCCGAGAGCAACGAGCCGAGGCCCATGTCTCAAGAACATTGTAGGTTAATATATTGCCATGCGCGGCGCCTTCTGAAAGCCGCCTATGGAATAACCTCGGTAGAGTCGAGCAGGGGGTTGTAATCAAAGTCCTCCCTTCGGATGACCCCCGCCTTCATTAGCTCGGCGATGCGGGGCGCGGCTACTTTCAACGTCTCAATTGTTTTTATTGTTACTCTACACACGGCGTCGAATCCCTCCTCCCCCCAGTAGTCCTCGTAGTGCGTGTATAGACAGCGGCCCCCGCAGACGCCCCGGTACTCACATGTGAGGCATCTATCCCTCAGCCTGGCGCCGTTGGTTATGCCAATTTTGATATGCCCCGCCGTGGCCCACTTCTCCGACACGGCTATGGGGCAGTGGAGCACCCTCCCCTCGGTGTTTACAGCAAAGGAGTACTTCCCCGCGCCGCACGGCACCCAGTCGTAGGGCCGCACCAGCAGAGCCCGGTAGATGCCCAGGAGGGGTATGACCCCCAGAACCCTGCCCCGCTCAGCCTCGGCGACAAACCAATCCCTCAGCCTAGCCACGTCTGGTAGGTAGCTGGACTCGGCCCACTCAAGAAACTCCCGAGGCCCCCACTCATCTGTCCACAACACATTCAACTGCCAATGCACCGCGTCGAACCCCAGCCCCAGGAGGTGCGCCACGTCGCGGAAGAGGCTGGACCGCCGGGACACGGCCATCCTGGCGATTATTTTGCACCCACAGCCGACCTCCCCCCTCAGCCACCTCAACGCCTCCACCACCCTCTTGTAGACGCCGGGGCCTCTGTAGAAGTCCGTCACCTCCGGCGGCCCATCGATGGAGAGAAGAACTGTCGACACCCTCCGCCAGTACTCAGGAGGCAGATTTCTGACAAGAGTGCCGTTTGTCTGAATCCCAAAGCGAGCGTGAGGCAACGCCTCCATAACCTCCACGACGTAGCGAGGGTTCAGGAGAGGCTCCCCCCCGTAGAAAAACACCACGGGGGCCGGGTCCCTCTGTGCAATGAAGCGCGCCACCTCCCGAGGCTCCACCTGCGGCCTCCACGGCGAGTGCCGTGGGTTGAACGAACCCCCGCAGTACCTACAGCTGAGGTTACACGCGCCGGTAGTCAGCAGAAACCACAGCACGGCACCACACCGACTGCCTTATTTAAACACTGTCGGAAATCCGCCATCTCCTCACCAATCAGAGGCTCAGACACACCCCACCTATGGAGTCCAGAGCCCGGGTTTAAAAAAAGAAACCCCCGGCCATCCGCCGGGGGCCGGGAAAATTTTACTCAGCCGTCGCCGGCCACCTGACGAGCGCCTCCTTGGGCGGCTCCGGGTTGACCACCACCGCCGCCTTAACGGCGCCCGGCGGCGCCTGCGCCGTGGCTGGCTGAGGCGGCGGGGCGGCGTATCTCTTGCGTGTTAGGAACAAGGCGATTACGAAGAGGAGGGCTATGCCCAGGGCGGTGGCGGTGTTGATGGCCCATGTGAATCCTGTGTTCAGCTCGCTGTATCTGCTCTCAAGTATCTTGTTCTGTTGCTGGAGTGCCTGGTATGACTTGGTGAGCTCGTCATAGCGCCCACTCAGCTCGCTGTACTTCGCCGAGAGGCTGTAGTAGCTCTCTCTGAGCTGTTGCTCTGCCTTTGTGAGCTCGTCGTATCTTTTCTGCAACTCGGCGAGCCTAGTCTGGAGCTCGGCTATTGTCCTCTGCGCATCTGTGTACTGCCCGGAGAGCTTGTCGTAAGACGCCTTGAGGTTGGCTAGTTGTTTCTGAGCGTCGGCGAGTTGCGCCTCAAGCGAGGCCTTGGCCTGGCTGACTGCGTTCAGCTGTGCCTGGGTCTGCTCCAGCTGAGCCCGCAGGGCGTCTCGCTCCGCCCTCAGCTGTGCCAGGGCGGCCGCCAGCCTGTCGTTGTCTAGCCTAGCCGCCGAGAGCAGGGCGGAGAGGTTGGCCACCTGGGCGTCCCTCTTCTTAAGCAGGTCCTGGAGCTCGGCTATCTTCTGCTTAAGCTGGTCGATCTGCGCGCTGAGCTCCTTAACCTTCTGCTCAAGCGAAGCCGCGTAGCTGGCCAAGTCGTCGTAAGACATGGGGAGCACCCTCCCTATGTAGTAGTTGTAGGAAATGGTGTAGTTGGAGAGGTATATCCAGATCTCCAGGAGTATGAGGGGGTCGACGGCCCTCCGGGGACAGTAGTTGAAGGTCAGGGCCAGTTGCTTCGTCTCCCCAGTCACGAGGCTGAAGCCGCCGAAGCTCCGCTTGTCAACCGTCGGCACGAGGTACGGCTCTGTGTAGAACTTGGCCACCACCTCCACCTTATTTACCGTCACCGGCTGGAGGGCTTTTATCTGGATGGTGACGCCGTAGTCTTGGCAGAACACCCACTGGTCGGTGCGCGTCACCAGCACCTCCACGGGGGGCGACGTGAAGTGGTCGGTCAGCGTACCCGCGGCGGCTATCAACGCCAGCGCGATCACCGCTAGTACCCCTCTCATGAGTTAAAATAAACGTCGGAAATATATTTGTTTCCCGCGAAGTCGCCGCTCAGGTGGCCTTGGGCTTCGCCAGCAACATCAACAACTGGACTAGGCCAATTGCGGCGCTTGGCCACAGCCACGGCAACAGCGTGTAGATGAAGTGCGCCGCGGCCACGGAGAGGGCCGCCACGGAGACCGAGGTGGGGATTAGCCTTATAACGCTCGTAGTGTACCTCGCGGCTATGGCGCCTGGCATAACCAAGAGGACCGCGGGCATTAGAGAGCCCAGGGTGTAGACGCTTGACGCCACCGCCAGGGACATGGAGATGAGGAATAGGTTATCCATGAGTCTGGGCCTCAGCCCGATGGCCTCGGCGAAGCTCTCGTCGATAGCGGCGTATAAATACCTCACGCCGTACAAAAGGGGGAACAGAGAGGCAAGTGCGAGAAAGGGCGCCTGCGCCGCGACGTCGCCGAGGCCCACAAGCACGTATTCGCCGGTTATTATGGTGATTGGGTCAACAGAGGCTCCGTAGAACATCCGCACGGCGAATAGCAGGGCTATGGTTGCAGATATTTGCAGAGACATGACGACCCCGGTGGCCACGTCCTCTCTGTATCCAAGCCTGGCCACCGCCAGCACCGCCAAGTTGAGAACAATGACAAACATCAGCACAAGCCCGTAGAAGGGCCAGGCCGACGCTGTGGTTTTCACTGCGGCGAGGACGAGCGCCGCGGCGAGGGCCGCCGTCAAGATGCTGTGGCCCTGGGCGTGCGCTAGAAAGACCATGCGTCTACTCAGCGCTAGGGGGCTGTGCATTGCGAGTACAAGCGACGTGGCCATGAGGGAAGTCAGCGGCCAGAAAAGCAACGGGGTTGCGAAGTAGGCGTGTCCCAGCGCCGCCAGGGCCGCCAGGGCCGCGGGGGGCCTCAATGCGGATGCGCATAGTCCTCGGTGACGCAGACGTAGCCGTAGGGCGTCTTGGCGAGGCGCACGTAGCGGTATATCTTCGCCAAGACGTCCTCCCGCAACACCTCGTCCACAGCTCCGTACGCCACTACCCGCCTGTTTATGAGCAAAATCTTGTCGGCGAGGTCTGATGGGAGGCTGAGCTCGTGCGACGTCATTAGTATAGTCCTGTCCCTCTTCAACTCTCTAAGCAATCTCAGAAGCTCCACCCTGCCCTGGGGGTCTACGTTGGACAGGGGCTCGTCGAGGAGCAACACGTCGCCTCCAGCCGCCAGCGCCCTTGCTATAGACGCCCTCTGGAGTTGTCCTCCCGAAAGCGCGGCGACGGGGCGGTCCCTCGCGTCGTACAAATCCACCAGCTTCAAAGCCTCCTCGGCCCGCGCCGCGGCGTCCCTCACCCCCCTGAACCTGGCTGGCAGGTAGACGTACTCCCAGACGGTGCCGTAGGATCCCTTGGGTAGGATCTGGGGCAGGTAGCCCACCTTATAGACCCGCCCCCCGCCGCACTCCTCGTCTATGCAGATCTTACCCTCGTAAGGCACGAGGTTGAGAATAGCCATAAACAGAGTAGTCTTCCCAGCCCCGTTTGGCCCCGCCACCAGCACGAACTCCTTGGAGGCGGCGAAGGACACATCCAGCAACACGGGGCGGCCTCCCCGGTGCACCGAGACCCTCTCCAATCTAAGAGACACGTCACCCCACAGAATTTACTATTTAAATGCACAGAGCCGGTGCAACTAGGGTGATGTAGCCAGTGCGCCGTGCACAATTTGACCGCTGCACGCGTCGAGTAAGGGGATATATAACAACTCCTATCTCTCGACATGGACGAGCTAAGCCGTGAATGGGTGAGAGGCGCCAGTTGGTATCTAGAGAAGGCCGTGGAGATTGTGACAAATTCGGACAACCCCGTGGCGCAGGCGGAGGAGCTCCGCCGCGTGAGGCCTGGCATGGCCCCGCTAGACTTCCTCTACCTAGTCCTAAAAAGGGCGGAGGACGCCGGGGTTGATCCCAGGTCGGCCGCGGTGGCGGTTTTGAGATACGCAGAGGAGGCGCGGCGGAGGCTCGACGAGGCTATTGTAAACTCCGGCTTCTGCCCGCGGCGGATCGCCACTATTAGCCTCAGCCGGGCCGTGGCCCGCTTCCTGGAGCTGGCGGGGAGGTGCGTGAAGAGGCTCTACCTGGCGGAGAGCAGGCCGGGGGTGGAGTTCCCAGAGGCCTACCGCACCTACTCTAAATACGTCGAGGTGGTCCCCGTGACGGACTCGGCTGTGGGGGCGTTGGAGTACGACGCGGCGGTGGTGGGGCTAGACGGCTTGTATCAAGATGCGGCGGTGAACAAGGTGGGGACCCTCCCCCTACTGGCGGCGGCTAGGGCCATTGGGGCGAGGGCGGTGGCGGTTTTCGAAAGCTACAAAGCCGTGCCACTACCGGCGCCGCGGCCCATGGAGGTGGAGGCCGACGTGTGGGGGGTGAGGGCCAGGGTGCCGCTGTTCGACCGGGCGCCTCCCGACTTAATCGACCTCTTCATAACCGACCTCGGCGCGTCTGCGGAGCTGGAGGCAGACCCCGTTTTTGACACTGTGCTTAAAAAGGTTTTTAAATTGGTAGTAGGTTGACATGTGCTTTGCAGAGAGGCGGCGAAGAGGGCTGTGTTCGCCCTGGGCCAGGAGGTGTTTATAGAGAGGGTAGAGAGGCGTGGGCCTTGGCTCTACGCCGTCTCCTACGTCAGGTCTGAGACCCGCCGCGACGTCTGCTACCAGGTGGTGCTCAAGATTAAGCTGGGCACTAGGTACTTCGTAGGGCGCTGCGAATGCCCCGACTTCAAATTCCGCGGGGGGCCTTGTAAACACCTCGTCCGGGCCAAGGTGGCGTTGAGGCAATACTTAAAACTTGCCAAACGGAGTAGCTAGGTGAAGCTCTTCACCCTCGAAGAGGCTAACGAGGTGGTTAAGCAACTAAGACCTCTCCTCGCCCCCGTAGTGGAGGCGGCGAGGCGGTGGGACGAGCTGACTCCTGAAGAGATGGAAGAGGCCGAGAGGCAGGCCCAGTGGTTGCTGAAGGCCGCGTCTGAAAACGGCTTCATCATCAGGGATTTTGTAAATGGGATTGTGGACTTCCCCACTGTGACTAGAGACGGCGATTTTGTATACCTGTGCTGGAAAATAGACGAGCCGGAGGTTATGTACTACCACGGCCCCGAGGGCTTCGCCGGGCGGAGACGTATAAAGCCGGGCCTCTTCGACTAGCGCCTAGCCACCTCCGCCACTAGCTTGGCGATCTCCCCAGCCACGTTTACGCCGGTGACCCTCTGCACGTTCTTAAACTCTGGGATTCCGTTGACTTCGAGAACCATGTATCCCCTCTCCGACTCCACCACATCCACGCCCGAGTACAGCGTCCCCACAGCTCTGCTGGCCCTCACCGCCACGTCCTCAAGTTCCGGGTCTATCCTAACCGGCTCGGCCCTCCCGCCCCTAGCGGTGTTGGTGCGCCAGTCCCCCTGGCTAATTCTGTAGATGGCGGCCACCGCCCTGTCCCCCACCACGGTCACCCTGATGTCCCGCCCCGGCTTCTCCACATACTCCTGCACTAGGAAGAGGTGCATGTGGCTGTCCATCCCCCACTTCTGCAAAACAAGCGATCGCAGATCTTCGGCGGACTTTACCAGATTTACAAACCGGCCCCACGAACCGTCGGTCGGCTTCACAATCACCGGGTAGTTCAACTTCTCCGCGACGGCGACCGCTGCCTCGCCCCCGAAGACTAGGTAGGTGGCCGGGGTGGGCACCCCCGCCTTCAGTAGGCTGAGGTATGTCAGGTACTTGTCGTGGGATAGGACAAGCGACGTGGCGCTGTTTATAGCCACGCCGCCGCGGCTCTCGTAGGTAAACGCGGTGGGGATCACCCGGGACCTCGCGGCGACGCGTATAACACCCACCTCCCCCAAGCCGTCTGGCGCCACCACCTCCTCAATATTAACCGCCCTAACCCTAAGTCCGAGGTTCCTCAGCTCGGCTAGTAGAAGCTTCTCGTCGAGCCTGGCGACGTCGTAGACAAAATCAATTTCCCCATGAAGCGGCAGAACGAGGCGGTATATAAATCTCACTCCTATTACCCAAATACTCCACACAGGGCTTATATAGATCCAGACGGATAGATACATGAAGAGCGGGGTCGTCACCGCCCTGAGCTTCGTGGCTATAGCCATGGGCGGGCTCTTCCTAGTATCCACACTAAGCAACCCCTCCCTCGACGTGTTTATCCTCGCCAGAGACCTAGGCCTCTCCCTCTCGGCCCTCGCCACGGGGATCGCGGCCCCCCTCCTCCACAGAAAATTCACAAGCGACGAAGAGGGGAGGCAACCCAACAATTAAATACACCTACTTTACCCCCTCCATGAGCACTAAGCCGCTTGTATACGCCCTCAGCGCTGTCGCCATAATCCTCGGCGCCCTCTTCCTCATAAGCACCATATCAGCCCCCTCCCTAGACCCCCTCATATTAGCCAGAGACCTCATCACGTCCATCCTCGCGATTGTCCTCGGGGTGGTCGCCCCCCTGCTAATTAGGAAGTTCACAGCCCCGGAGGAATAGTTTCAGCCAACTCTCCGTATTTCACAAGTAATATATTAATAACACGGCTAACACATACCCCATGGAGTTTGTGGAGTTCCTAAAAACTCTCGACGACCCCCTCAAGTTCTACATCCACTACAGCCTCAAAAAAATAGGCCTAGATCTCGAGGGGTTAGAGGAGGAAGGCGCGCTGGCGGCTATTTCCAAGGCCGCGGGGCCCCACATTGCTGAAGTTCTCTACGGCATGTATCTAGAGGCCAGAGCCGCCAAGAAGGAGATACTCCTCGTAAGTGCTTAGCCAACTCACCCCCCAGTCCTTCTCACCCCTACGCGCCCTGTTTAAAAAGGGCAGATTTAAAGAGGAGTATAACGCAGAGCTCTACATAGGCCAGGACCTCCTCTGCCACGTAAAGATCTTCACGGGGAGGCCGCCTTACTACGGCCCGTGGGCCGAGGTCTTCAACATAAACCCCAGGTATATAGCCACGGAGTGGGAGCGCCACGTGTACTGCGTACTCCACCGACACATGGAGCCAGGCGACGTGCTGTATGCAGAATACGTAGACGACCTACAAACCTTCCAAGCCCTCCAGCGGGGAGAGCCGCCCGAAGCCACTAGATTGGGTAGGCTCCTCATCCACTGCGGCTACAGAATTGTAAAGAACTGGTACCACCCAGAGGGGTGGCTGGAAGGCGGCATGAAGCTACAGGCAGTAAAGATGTAGACTCGGCCGCGGGCGGGCCCCTCATCCAGCCGCATCCACGGCAGTCCAGCCCGATCCACAGTACAAACAAGGTTAAAATTCTTGACGACGCTAGGCGCGGAGCTGGCTAAGCCAGCGCCGCGGCGGCCCTCCTCCGCCTCTTCACGGCTAGGTAGGCGCCGGCAAGAGCGGCGGCCGCCATGGCCACTGGCGCCGCGGTTGTGAGAGCACCCGCCAGTAGATAGAGGTCGACGTCAGCCGTAGATACGGCGTATATAAGCCACGCGTCGCCGCTCAGGGTATTTACAACGGTGGAGCCAACCATGTAGAGAGTACCTCCATCAAAACTCCCGGAGACCTTTTGCGGTACTTCTATACCATAGATGCGTTGATGTTTTTGGATCTCTGGCGGTAGGTATACCTCGCCGATTTTTCTAAGCTCTGTGTCCAGCACCAAGAGGCGGCTGATGTCCGCAATTACGTAGAGTCTGCCGCCTGCGTACGCCGCCTCCATGGCGTCGAAACCAAGAGCCCTCGCCAGTTGCATGCCGTCTTTGCTGAACTTAACCACGCCGCGGTCGCCGTAGACGTAGGCGTTTCCCCCCTCGTCGAACACCACACCCAGCGCCCCTCTCTCCAGGCCAGGCCTTAGCACGGCGACGCGGCTGAGGTTCCTGTCGAGAATCTCTATGCGCCAGCCCGTCGCGTTGTTTCCAGCCACCCAGATGTAGCCGGCGGGGCTTACGCCGACGCCCCACGCCGCGCCCTGTCCCTCCGTGGAGTTTAGGAGAAGAGCCGACGCCAGGGAGAGGTCGTCTAGCCGCCTCTTCTCCACACGCCAATGAGGAACAAAGTCTATGTACTGAAAACCAGCTATGTAGAGATGCTGACCGTCTGAAGCCACGGATAGAGGCACGCCGGCCGCCCCCTCGACGTATCTCAACGAGCTGAGGTCTAGGTCGAGCTGGAGCACGGCCCACCTAAAACCGGCGTAGCCCACCACGTAGAGCCTGTCTCCCACCACGACACAGCTAGTGAGGACGTCGTAGCCGTCGGTTGGGTCGAGGGCCCACGTCTTGACAAGCCTCCCGCTAGACTTGTCACGCTTCTCAATACGCCACTCTGAAACGGCGCCGGGGCCGCTGTCAAACCCAACGACGTATACATACCCCCCACCTACACACGCGCCGTAGGGCCCGTCTATCCAACTCGACGGGTTCGACACAACTGCCCACTTCACCACAGCGGCGCCAGCCACAGCCGAAAACAATGCGACAAAAACCAGCAACAGCCTAGCCACGTATTACGCACAGCGTCCCGTTTTAAATTATTTCTGCGCCCTCTACACGAGCCTCGCCTTCTTTATCACGTAGTAGCCCCAGCCAGCCTCGCTCCACACCACGTCTCCCTCCACCACCTCAACTCTTCTGCCCCGGAATAGGGGGCTCTCCACCACGTAGGTCTCGTACTCGCCCCCCTCGCCCACGGGTGAGAAGCCGTAGAGGCGGCTCAGCTCGATAAGCCTCCTCGCCTCTGTGGGGCCCACCCTCACCCCCAGCCAGCCCCGACCCAGCCCCATGGCCATGGCCGCCACTATTATGAAGCCGAGGCGGGCCGCCTCCTCCAGCAGAAGCTCCTCCTGGCCCCGGCCCCAGAGCGGCGCGACGTGGCGGAGGCCCAGCCTCTCCGCGATTTTGTCCACCCTCTCCCTCTGGTATCTAGACGCCACGGCCCCGGTCACCACAGCCTCCACGCCGCAGTCCCTAGCCGCGTATCGGAGAGCTCCGGCCAGCTCCTTCACCTCCCTTTCCTTCTCCCCAGAAACCTCAACGAAGTGGTGGGGCACCCCCATCGCCTCGCCGTGTAGCGACGCCCACATGACGTTCACAGTATGGAACATGTAGGAGTCCTGCCTACGCGGCGCGGCCGTGACTAGGCACTTGATTACGTGCCCCTCCTCCACGGCCCGGAGGGCGGCGTAGTGGCTGTCCTTCCCCCCCGTGTAGAGCACCAAGACGTCCACCGGCATCTCCACAATCCATAAATTAATTAAATCTCTTGAATTTGTATGAAGCTCTCGGCTGGAGCTAAGTGGGGCGCCTTGACGGGCCTCCTCTTTGGCTTGTTAAACGGCGTCGTGGGGTACCTAGCCGTGGAGAGCATCAAGCCCCAGATTTTGGAGAGTATATACAAAGTGGCCGTGGAGTCAGGCGCCTCGCCAGAGGCCGCGAAACAGGCTGTTGAGTTCGCGGCGGGGGCCTTGGGGTTGGGGGCGTTTGTGGGCGGCGTTCTGGGCAACCTCATAATCTTGACCATCGTGGGCTTGATCATGGCCGCGGTGTGGGATAGGCTGAAGCTTCCGTGGTATGGGAAGGGGGCGATTTTCTCGCTGGCGCTTCTCCTCATCTCTGTGTTGCCGGGCGTGTTAATTAAGACGCCTAACGAGCCCGCGCCCCCAGCGGTGTTCCAAATACTCGGCGCAGTGCTCACCTTCGCCGGCCCGCTGGTGCTCTCCTGGTTGCTGGAGAGGAGAGGTAGCTGATATGAGGCACGCCGCGGCCCTGGCCGTCGCGCTGGCGGCCCTCGCGGCGGGGCAGGCGGCTCTCTTCCAGCCGGCGGCTGATTTTCTCTTCCTCGGCGGGCAGTGGGTGGACTTGCCTAAGTACCCCGGCGACGTCGGGCTGTACAAGCTGTCTTTCTACCTCGCCGCCCAGCACATCGACGTAGGCGTGGAGCTTAAGTGCAGACAGGCCTCGGCCGAGGCGGCCCGCGCCGCCTCCGCGGGGCCCGGTGTTTTTGAGGTGGTGCTGAAGGTGAGGGCGGAGGAGCTGGGGGTCTCGGAGGGGTGCCGGGTGGTGTTTAGGTCGAGGCACACGGTGAAGGCCGGGGCGCTTGGGGACGGCGTTGAGAAGGTGGAGTACCACGAGGTGGCGGTTCCGCACTACCCCTCCCCCGCGTTTAGGGTAAACGGCACTCTCTACCTGGGGGTTGTGGGGAGGGTGTCGCTGTGCGTATACGACGGGTATACCTACAACGGCACTGTGGAGGTGTCCGCCGTTGGGGCGAGGCTGTACGGCGACGCGCGGTTCAGAGGGGAGCTGGGCAACTGGTGTGTATACGTGGCTGTGGCGCCTCTGGACTTCAACGCGGCGCTGGTGGCGACTGTGAGGACGCGGGACGCGCTGGGGAGGGAGGTGGCCGTGTCGCGGCAGATCCCCCTGGCGGTTAAGCCCAGGCCGGCACCCCTCGTCGTGCCTAAGGTGACGTGGCTGAGGGCTGGTCTCGTCGAGTCTGTGGGCTTCGCCGTTCGGTACAGCATACCTGTAAACGGCACGGTGTACGCAGGCAGCTCCTCGGCGCCGCTTGTAAACGGCGAGGCGGAGATATGGGGCTCTGTATACGCCGCTCCCCCGGTGGTCTACGTGCCGGTGGTTGTGCAACTAGACACCGGGGCTGTGGACCGGGTGGAGGTGCCCCTCCCGGTATACTCGGTGCCCGCCGACGTGGTGGAGATAGCCGTGTCGCCCACGACGCTGGTGGCCGGCGATGTGAACAACGTCAAGATCTCCATCAAGTACCCCGGCGTTTTTGAAGGGTCTATCTCTGTGTCCGGCGGGGTGGCGCTGGGGGTCAACCCCGTGACCTTCACCGCCAGCGACAAGGCCGAGCTGACTCTCCAGATAGTACCCACCTCCAGCGTTGTTACTCTAGACGTCACCGTGGTAAACCCGGGCGGCTACTCCACGAGGCACGTGGTGAACCTCTTGGCGGCTCAGAGGCAGATATTCGACGTCTCCGTGGAGCCGTCTGAGGTCGCCTCTGGGGGGAGGCACGTCCTGCGCATCTACGTGAAGCCCCTTGTAAACGTGTCGGAGGCTACGGTCACGCTGTTTCCCGTCAGCGGCTTGGTCTTCCCCCAGATCACCGCGAGGCTGGGGGGAGGATCGGTTGACATCCCCGTGGAGGTACCCTCCGACGTCGTGGGCACAGCCGCCCTTGGCTACAAGATCGTGTACACCCTTGCGTCTGGGATCTCCGGGGAGTACGGCGGGACGCTGTACCTAGTAGCCACCCAGCGCCCGATCCTGTCCCTCTCCGCCTCGGTCAGCCCCGAGAAGGCCGAGCCCGGCAACCCCTTCTACCTAACGGTGAGGCTCTACAACTCCGGCGGTGTGGAGGCCAGAGACGTCAGGCTAAACGTCTCGGGCCCCGTCAAGGTGGTGAGGCAACCCGGCCCGCTGGGCGCAGTGCCGCCCCAGACGAGCAAAGACGCCGTCTTCACCCTAACGGCCGACAGCCCCGGGAGGTACCAGGTGAGGGTAGCGGCGACATATTGGGATAGGCTCGGCAGAAGCTACACAGCGGAGCAGACGGTGGAGGTGGTGGTCAACAAGACGGAAACTGCTTACGCCCCGGCGACGGCCACGGGCTCGGGAGGCGGCGGGGGGAGCAACCCGCAGCTCTATGCCGTTGCGGCGCTGGCGGCGGTGGCAGTTGCGCTGTTGGCGCTGGGCTTCAGGCGGGGCCGTGTTGCCAGACGTAGCTAGGCTTGCGTGGCTGGCGGTTAGGGAGAGGGCCGGCAGGTCGGCACTCGCCGCCCTGGGCGTCTTCATCGCCTTTCTAGCCCTCGCGACGGCGCTCTCCATAGGGGAGACCTTCAAGGGCGTCGTGGAGGAGGCCTTTCAGCGCCTTGGGCTAAACACGGTGTGGATACTGCCCCGGTTTAGGCCTCTTACAGAGGCCGACGTGGCCACGGTTTCCGCCCTCCTCCCAACGGCGGTGGTTATACCGATGACGGGGGAGGGCGCCAAGGCGAGGTTGCCAGACGGCTCCGAGAGGGACGTGATGATATACTACGTGCCGCCAGAGGCCGTGGACGTGTTAATTCCGCGGGACGCCTTGAAGTCCGGCGTCATGTCGGTAGGAGGCTCCCTAGCCCTGGTCTCCACCAGGGTCAAGATGGCCGGGGACGTACCGCTCGAGTCAGGCATGCCTGTTACGCTGGAGCGCTCGACGGGTCCGCCGCTGGAGGTGACAGCGGCGGGGGTGGTGGACCTCTCCGGCATCGCGGGCCCTCTCGGCGGCGGCGACGTCTTTGTGGACAGAGCCCTCTCCGCGGTTGAGGGCTACGCCTTGATCTACGTCATCACGGACAGCCCCCAGACTGCTGAGAAGGCGGCGGCCCGGCTGACGCCCTACTTCCCAGACGCCACCATCCTCTCCCCCCAGGTACTGGCGCGACAGGTTGGGCAGTTCGCCGCCATTGCCCAGATGGGGCTCGGCGTCTTGGCCGGCGTAAGCGCCTTGATAACCGCTATGTGGCTCTACGACACCATGACAATATCTATTCTGCAGAGGACGAAGGAAATCGGCATAATGAGGGCCGTCGGGTTCAAGAGGAGGCACATCCTCGCGGTGATACTCGCCGAGTCCCTCATTGTAATAGCCATGGGCATCGCCGCCGCGCTGCCAGTCCTGTTCCTCATCTCGCAGATATCAATCCCCATAGGCTTCGGCACCGCACTGAAACTCAAAATAACCCCCGCGGCCGTGCTCGCCTCAGCCGCGGTGGTGCTGGCCGCCAATATGCTAGGCGCCCTGGCCCCCGCCTACAGAGCGAGTAGACTAAACATAGTAGACGCCCTCAGATACGAATAGAGATGCGAGAGGCAAGGGCTCCACAGCCGCCATCAATCTGGGCGTAGTGCGGTTTAGGGAGGGGTGCCGAACTACCAGCCACGCGTTTCAAGTCTGTAGCCGCGGGTCGGACACGCGCCTACTGTACGACTTTCGGCATTGCTCCGGCAGTGTCCAGTGACCCCTCGTCCACGTTGCCGCCATCGTCACGGCGGCGACGTAAAGTAGAGGAGACGCCTGGCGAAAACACGCCGGCTGTGGCAAGGGGCCCTGTTCTACTCGGTCGGCAGTATTTTAAAGTCTTGGAACTCGCCGCGGTACTCCTCCCAGCGCACCTCCAAGTCCTCTACACGGGCGCCGGGGGGCCCCACCTGTGCCCACTGGAGGACCTTCTCCACAGCGTCTCTCGGCCCCTCCAGCACGGCCTCGACTGTCCTGCCGTCGGATTTGTTCCTGACCCAGCCCTTGACGCCGTGTCTAGTGGCGACCTCTCTCATAGACTGCCTGAAGAAGACGCCCTGCACCCTCCCCCTTATGAAGACGTGGGCTCTCACCATGTCCATGCCGGCTTGTGGGAGAATGTTTTTATAGATGTGGCGCCTTTCCCCAGTGCTCCAGGTGGTGGACTACGCCCTTCTTAAGCCGTATCTGACCGTGGAGGATGTGGCGAGGGGTGCCGCTAGGGCTGAGGAGCTGGGGGTGGCCTCCTTCTGCGTCAACCCGGTCTACGCCCAGTACGTGAGGCCGCTTCTGAGGAGGGTGAGGCTCTGCGTGGTGGTCGACTTCCCCTTCGGCGCCTCCCAGACCTGGGAGAGGGCGCAAGCCGTCTCTAGGCTCGCGGAGGTGGCGGAGGAGCTGGACGTCGTGGCGCCGATCGGCTTGGTGAAGTCCCAGAGATGGGTGGAGGTGAGGCGGGACCTCGTCAGCGTGGTGGGGGCGGCCGGCGGGAGGGTTGTCAAGGTGATCGTAGAGGAGCCTTATCTCACCGACGAGGAGAGGTACAGGCTGTACGACATAGTGGCGGAGGCCGGGGCCCACTTTATAAAAAGCTCCACCGGCTTCGCCGAGGAGGCCTACGCCAAGCAGCTGGGCAACCCCACCCACTCCACGCCTGAGAGGGCGGCGGCGATCGCCAGGTACATCAGAGAGAGGGGGTACAGACTGGGGGTGAAGATGGCCGGCGGGATTAGGACAAGGGAGCAGGCCCGCGCCATTATAGAAGCCATAGGCTTCGGCCTAGACCCGGCGCGGGTTAGGCTGGGGACCTCCACCCCCGAGGCCCTCGCGTAATGGGGACTTGCCTCTCCGTACTCCAGAGGGCATCGGAGGCGCGGGGGGCTATAAACGACGCCTTGAGGATAGCTAGCCGCAGATTTGAGGAACTCAGCGACGAGGAGGTGTGGGCCCTTCGATACCAGCTAATTGTGCTCGTAGAGGCCCTCGCCTCTATGTGTATGAAGTTCGCGAGGGCGGCGTGGGGCCGCGTGTTTTCCTCCTACCGCGAGTGTCTAAGGGAGGTGGACAGGAGGCTGGGGATCGGCTGTGGAGAGGTCCTAGCCGCCTTGGTGGGGCTCCGCAACCTCCTCGTCCATAGATACTTCGCAGTGGACGACAGAAGGGTGTACGACGCGGTGAAGAGCGACTTCAAATGCGTCCTCGAATTTATCAAGAGGGTTGAGGAAAATGCGCCCTGTCTATCAAGTTAGGCTGGACGAGGTTCTGGAGAAGTTGAGGAGGGCGGCCGGCGGCAGGAGGCTGGCCGTGCTGTTCGGCTCCGCCGCGGAGTCGGAGGTGGTGCACGACGTCGATGTCCTCATCGACGGCTCGGATCTGGGAGAGGCCCTCCGCCTCGCGGCCGAGATAGAAGAGGCCCTGGGCGTCCCCGCCGACGTGGTGCCCGCCGGACTCGCGCCGCCTTGCCTCGTCGCCGAGGCCCTGACGCGGGGCGTCGTGGTGGCCGCCGACTGGGACTACTACGACGAGCTACTCTACCTCTCAGTGGGGCAGTGCCAAGACCTCAAGATCAAGCTTAGAGAAGCGGGGATTGGCATTTCCTAGCCCAACGCTACCGCTTAGCTGTGAGGAGTTTCCACAGGGCGAGGGAAACCACGCCGAGGCCTACGAGTATGGGGAGTGCGGGGAGCCACTTCTCCACGATTTCCCAGGCCTCTGCCTCTCTGCCGGCTCTGCGGAGCTCCACGGCGTCCCCTAGCTCTCTCCTCACCCGCTCTCTCCACTCCTCCAGCGTCTTGCGCCCCGCCTCTGTCAAGACGTAGCGGGCGCCTTTCCTCTCCACGTAGCCCCTCTCCTGGAGGGTGTTGATTATCGCCTCTACGTCGTGGGGCTCCATGTCTAGCATCTTGCTGATCCTGCCAGGGGGCGTTCCTGAGGCGAGGGCCTCCAGGACGAGGTAGTACTCAGTCTTCACGCCGGCGTCCCGCTCCGTCAATATATACTTTACGGCCTTTTCCTATTCATCCAGAGGACGAAGAGAACTGCCGCTATGATTATCACCACCCATATCAGTATGTGCAGTCCGTAGCCGCCTCCCCTAGCGGCCGCCGTGTTGGTCGTGGGCTGAGTGGCGGCGGTTGTGGTGGGCTGGGTTCTCGTCGCGGGGGCTGTGGCGGGGGTTGTCGCCGTCTGTGTGGTGGCTGGCGGCTTGCCGCCGGCTTCTCTGTACCACTGCAACACCAGGGCCTTGAGGCGCTGGGCTAGCTGGGGGTTGTGGATTAGGAGGCCGACTTCTCTGTTCCTCTGTATTGAGTAGTAGCCGATGTTTATCGACCCGACGTAGACGTAGTCGCCCACTACAATTATCTTGGCGACGATGTCCTCGTCCACTGCGGTGTTTATGTCGGCGTCTGTCCTAGCCACCACGGCGTAGTACGTGGGGTGCCGGAGGATTAGGGGGACTAGGCCGGAGTCTGTATATATCTGTTCCATGGCTATGTACAGCTCGCCTGGCTGGCTGAGTATCCACTCGAGGCCGTCCTGGGAGTTTATCGGCGACACCAAGACGCCGGGGTATCTGTAGCGGGGGTATACCCCGCGGTAGTCGTTGAGGATTATGGTGGTCAGCTGGCGGGCGAGGGTGGCGTTGTGGATCACCAGCATCACCCCTTTGTTTCTGCTGAAGCCCGAGGCCGTTGGGTTTATGTTGCCTATGATGACTGTCTTGTTGTCTATGACGTATAGCTTTGTGTGGACGTTGGGGAAGTCGCCGTTCCACCTAACCTTCACGCCGTTGCTCTCCATGTAGCTGGCGAGTTCCTTTGCCTGCTGGGGAACTCCGCCGTATACCTTAGCCGAGAGGACTACGTAGACATCGACGCCCCGCCTAGCGGCCTCGACTAGGGCGTCGGCTAGGGGTCTGTAGGTGAGGACGTAGACCTCTACGTACACCGCCTGCTTCGCCCCCTTGACGTAGTCCACGATTTTTGTAGTGTTTATAGGAGACACCAGCACTGAATCGACTTCAAGTCTTATTGGCGATACGGCCAGCGCGATCAACGCCGCCAGAAGCGCCAGTGTTAAGAAGCGCATGTCGCCGTCTCTGCACGTCTTATAAAGTTTTGCGTTTTAAGAGTCTGTACCAGAGGCGCCTCGCCGTGTATTCAAACCCCAGCGTCTTGGCTATCTCCACCGCCGTCTCCATTTTCTGACTAAGCTCCTCGGGGCTGTGGGGGTTGGTCACGCCGCCCGCCTCGGGCGCCCAGTCGTACACCACCACGAGGCGTCTCGCCACCCTCTCCATCTCCAGCAGGGCTCTGCGCACGTCTCTAAAGTGGTGTAGCGCCACGACGGAAATCGCGGAGTTGCACGCGGCGTCGCGGTAGGGCAGGGCCTCGGCCGGCGCCAGGTCTAGCCTAAGCATGCCGATCTCCACGAACTGCCGGAAGCGGCTCCTCAGGCTCGTCACCACTCCTGGGTCGACGTCCACAGCGCAGACCCTCACCCCCCTCCTCAGGAGGTACTCCGTCGAGGCGCCGAAGCCGGCTCCCACGTCGACTGCGGAACTCCCCAGATCCAAGGCGTCCAGGTCTTGGAAAATCTCCTCTATCATAGCTGCCTCAGCGCGTACTCCGCCGCCTCCTCAGCTGTGGAGGCTTTTACAACCGCCATGAATCCCGTGACGTGTTTAAAAACCACGGCGTCGCCCTTGAGCCTCCTCAGGTCTATCACGCTGGCGTATCTGTCCGGGCGCCACACAGTATACGCGCCCTTCGTGCGGCGATCCCTCACCACAATGATAGCTGGCTCGTTTGACAGCACGCCGGTGTCGAGAAGGGCGTTCCAGAGGGGGGCTGGGGGGATGTTGTCCTCCACGGCGACCGCCACGGCGGCGTCGCCCCGCAACAGGCTGTACCGCCCGCTGGTCACCAGCTCCACGGCCTTCGCCGCGTCGCCGAAGTACTTCTCCAAGCCCTTCAGCACGTAGGGCTCCAGCTCGGGCACCGCCAGCACGGCGTATGCGCCGAAGTCCACCCCGAAGCCGGTCTCGTAGGCCTCCTTCGTCGCGGCGGCCGCCACCGGGTCCCTAGCCGCCGAGAGCATGAGCCTCAGGTTTTGGAAGGTCCGGGGGAACCTCTCGGCGGCGTCGGCGTAGGGGAGCCGCTCGGCGAGTTTAAAAGCCTCGTGGAAAGCCGGGAGGTCCACCTCCAGCCTTGCGTACACCGCCTCGGCGACTAGGTCTAGAAACTTCTCGTCTTTCACAACGCCGTGGAAGTCTGAGAAGTACTTCGTAAGGCCGTTGTTGAGGGAGTTGCCGTAGGGACCTGCCCACCTCTTGGCCCCGGGACCGTATCTGTCGAAGAGGTCGAGGAAGTGTATCAAGGTGGCGACAAGCGGCGCGGGGCGGGCCCCCACAGCGTACATAACCTGCACGACGCTGGACGGCTCCTCCGAGGGGTCGGACACGCCGTGGTGGTCAAGCACGGCGTATCGCTCCGGGAGTTTGCCTCTAAACGCGTCGCCGATGTCCGCTAACACCACGCCTCCGCCCACCTCGAGTATCTCATCCACCGTGTTGAGGCGGTAGACGGCCTCGGCGCCGTGTCGCTTCAGCAACGCGGCGGCTACGGTGTCGTCTGCGTGTGCCGTCCCTCCGTGGGTAACGGCCACAAACCCGCCCGACTTAATGAGCCGGGAGGCTTTGAGCACGTCGTCGAGCCACGACACGGCTTTCCCTATTTTTTCATTAATAACTTTTAAAGATTGTGTATTGGTGGATACGTGGTCTCTCTCCAGGTGGAGAAGCTCGAAAAGTTTTTTCCACCGAATGTCTACGCCTTGAGAGACGTAAGTGTGTCTATTAGGGATGGGGAGTTTCTGGTGGTGCTTGGCCCCTCCGGCTCCGGCAAGACCACCTTTATCCGGTGCATCGCTGGTCTTGAGACTCCTACCAAGGGGCGGATTTTATTCGGCGACGTGCCTGTTGTGGACGTGGAGAGGGGGGTGAACGTCCCGCCGGCGAAGAGGAACGTGGGGATGGTGTTTCAGAACTGGGCTCTTTACCCCCACATGAAGGTGTTTGACAACATAGCCTTCCCCCTGAAGATTAAGAAGCTCCCGAGGCGGGAGGTTGAGAAGCGTGTGAGAGAGGTGGCCGAGGCGCTGGGCATCTCCGATTTGCTGAGCCGCTACCCCCGGCAACTGTCGGGGGGCCAGCAACAGAGGGTGGCGATTGCCAGGGCGTTGGTTAAGGAGCCGCAGGTTCTCCTCATGGATGAGCCGTTTTCTAACCTAGACGCGCGGTTGAGGATCTCGGCGAGGGAGTTTGTGAAGAGTCTCCAGAGGAGGCTGGGGATAACCACTATCCTGGTGACCCACGACCAGCACGACGCATATGCCCTCGCCGATAGACTCATGATTATAAACAACGGAGTGGTGCAACAAATCGGCACCACCGACGAGGTACTTAACAACCCGGCTAACGTCTTCGTGGCGCAGTTCTTCGGCGACCCGCCTATAAACCTGGTGGAGGGCGAGGGCAGGGGGGACCACGTGGACTTGGGCGATTTGAAGATCCCCGTCCAGGCGCCACAGGGCAGGCTCCAGGTTGGGATTAGGCCCACTGATATATACGTCGCTGATAGGCCCCTCAACCCCGGCGATATTGAGCTGGCGCCGGGTAGGATAGTGTTGGTGGAGTACCTCGGCTTCACGCCGGTGGCCGTTGTGAGGTGGGAGAGGACTGAGATAAGGGCGGCTATGTACAACAAGTTGAGAGAGGGGGACACCGCCAGGGTCTTTCTAAGGAAGGAGGGGGTTAAGCTGTTTAGAGACGGCGTACGAGTTTAATAAATGGCTAAATTTATAATTAATAATTGTTTAAGTGAAATTTAAAAATTTGAGGTTATTACATATTTGCATGGGAGTAGTAATTGTTGGGTATGTGAGGACCCCCATTGGCAAGTTCGGAGGCGCATTGAAAGATGTAAAGACGCCCCATTTAGCCGCCTTTACCATTAAGAAGGTGCTTGAACGCGCCGGAGTGGACGGGAAGGTCGTGGAGGAGGTGGTTTTCGGCTCCACGTTGCAGGGCGGGATGGGGCAGAATCTAGCCCGCTACGCGGCGTTGCTGGCGGGCCTCCCTGTGGAGGTCAGCGCCTATACTGTGAACAGGGTGTGCTCCTCAGGTATGCAGGCCATCGTCGAGGCGTATAGAGAGATCGCAATGGGAGACGCCTCTGTGGTTGTAGCCGGCGGGGCTGAGTCCATGTCAACCGCGCCTATCTGTCTGCCTGACAGCGCGCGTTGGGGGATGAAGCACTTAATTGGGAAGAGGGAGGACTTCAGAGATTTGATGGTGTACGACGGGCTCACCGACCCGATCACCGGCATGTTGATGGGTGAGGAGACTGAGCTGGTGGCGCGGGAGCACAAGTTGACGAGGGAGGAGCTTGACTGGATTGCCTACGAAAGCCACATGAGGGCGTGGAGGGCCACTGAGAACAAGTGGTTCGACGACGTGGAGCCCGTGCTGGGCGAGTGGGGCGGCGTCAAGCTGGATAGAGACGAGGGGATCAGGCCCGACACCACGCTGGAGAAGCTGGCTAAGCTCAGGCCCGCCTTCAAAGCCGACGGCGTCTTGACAGCGGGCAACTCCAGCCAGCTGTCGGACGGCGCGGCGGCGCTTTTGCTGATGTCGGAGGAGAAGGCGAAGGAGCTGGGGGTGAGGCCCATCGCCCGCGTCCTGGGCTACAGCTGGCATATGGTGGAGCCGTGGCGCTTCACCGAGGCCCCCATCTACGCGACACAGAAGCTCTTGAAGAAGCTGGGGGTGGGGCTAGACTACTTTGACTACTTTGAATTTAACGAAGCGTTTGCAGTTGTCAACGCCCTGGTAAATAGGGTGCTCGGCGTCCCCTACGACAAGATGAACGTCTTCGGGGGGGCCATCGCGCTGGGGCACCCCCTGGGGGCCTCCGGCGCGAGGATCGTGACGACGCTCATATCTGTGCTGAGGCAGAGGGGCGGCCGTAGAGGCTTGGCGGCGCTCTGCCACGGCACGGGTGGGGGGACTGCCCTAGCCATAGAGCTGGTGTAGATCACCCGGAGGCTTGGCGGCGGTTTTCGTAAGTGTTTAATAAAGCAAGTTATTTCTGGCTTAATGAAAAACGTCGTGGAGGCTCTTGACTACGACAAGGCGCGGCAGTTAATTATCTCTTTTATTAGGGAGTATGTGGAGAGGGCAGGGGCGCGGGGGGTCGTGGTGGGGCTCAGCGGTGGGGTGGACTCGACGGTGGCCGCGGCGCTGGCGGTCGAGGCGCTTGGGAGCGGGCGGGTGCTCGGCTTAATTATGCCCTCGGCGTTTACGCCGAAGGAGGATGTGGACGACGCGGTTAAGGTGGGGGAAAGGCTTGGAATCGCCACGCGCCTCATCGACATCCAGCCTGTAGCCGACGCCTTTGCCAAGGCGATTCCCGACTTCGCCCCGGGGGAGAGGCTAGCCTTTGGGAACCTCCTGCCGAGGATTAGAATGGCCATGCTCTACTACTACGCAAATAAGGGTAACCTGCTGGTGCTGGGCACCAGCGATAGGAGCGAGCTGTTGCTGGGGTACTTCACGAAGTACGGCGACGGAGGCTCGGACCTCATCCCCATAGGGTCTATGTACAAGTTGCAGGTCCGCGAGTTGGCGCGCCGGCTTGGCTTCGGCTGGATTGCCCAGAAGGCCAGTAGCCCCCGCCTGTGGCACGGACACACGGCGGAGGGGGAGCTGGGGGCACCTTACGAAGTTATTGACGAGGTTCTCTACGCAGTTTTCGACTTAAAGACGCCGCTGGAGGAGGTTAGGAGGCGCTTCGGCGAGGTGGCCGACATGGTGGTCACCCGGGTGCGGAGAAATTTACATAAGCTCCAGCCGCCGCCGGCCCCCGACCTCTCCCCGGCGAGGAGAGATGTTTAAGAGGCGTAGGGGGATCTTCAAAGGCGTCGTGCTGTATCTCTTAAGGTCGAGACCCCTCAGCGGCTACGAGATGCTAAAGGAGTTGAGCAGGCTGAGCTCGGGGAGGTACGCGCCTTCCCCCGGGACTCTCTACCCTCTCCTATCGTACCTGGAAGCTGAGGGGCTTATCGAGGCGCGGGAGACCTACGTTGGTAGGCGGAGGAAGAAGATCTACGCCATCACAGAGCAGGGGCTGGAATATTTAGAGAAGCTGATGGAGGACGACGAGTTTAGGGAGCTGGTGAAGGCTCTTGAGGGCGGCGGGGAGGGGGGAAACCTGCTGGTGGCTATTAGAGATGAGCTTGTGTACATAGATGAGGTTATTGACGAGGTTGAGGGGGACGACGCCGAGGTGCTTAGAGAGGTGCTTATACTGCTGAGGCGCCTTGAGGAGAAAATATCGGCGCGTCTCCGGCGTCTGGAGTCAAGATGACTGCTCGCCAGTGTACTTCTGGGCTATTTTGACGCCGTGGATGTGGTAGATGTGGAGGGCGGCGTCTCGCAGAGAGAAGAATTTTTTGCCGCAGCGCCTACAGACTATGTGGGGGACGTCCCACTGGTCTACCTCAGCCGCGAGGTGGCTGGCGAGCTCCTGGGGGATCTCCACGTCGTAGATGCTAGCTGGGGTTTATTTTTGTTATGATTGCTGGGGTTGACGAGGCGGGTAGGGGGCCGGTGGTGGGTCCTCTGGTCATCGCCGTGGTGGCGGGGGATGGGGAGGCGCTCCGCCGTCTGGGGGTGAGGGATTCTAAGAAGCTGACGCCGGGGGCTAGGGAGGTGCTGTACCGGGAGGTGCTGAGGGTTTCCGAGTGTGTGAATTATGTCGTGGTGGAGCCCTACGAGGTTGATAGATACGCCTCTAGGGGGTTGCTGAACGCGCTTGAGCTGGACTACACGGCGAGGTTAATAGAGCTGTGCCCCGCCGACGTCTACTACGTGGATTCGCCGGATGTGGACGCAGATAGGTACGGGAGCGGGCTCTCGTTCCTCACCGGCAGGCGGGTGGTGGCTCTGCACAAGGGGGAGAAAGTGCCGCAGGTGGCGGCTGCCAGCATTGTTGCTAAGGTGGTGCGGGATCGCCTGCTGGAGGTTGTGAAGAGGGAGGTGGGGGACTTCGGCAGTGGCTACCCTTCCGACCGCAAGACTGTGGAGTGGTTGCGTGCTGGCCTAGTGCCGCGGGAATGCGTTAGGTGGAGCTGGGGGACGGTTGGTAAATTATTTAAATAGGTCCTGTTTGCCTCGGTTCGTGAGCGTTGTCGATTTGAGTATTTGGGAGCCCAGGACTGAGCTTGGGAGACTTGTGAAGGCGGGGAAGATTAGGACTATTGACGAAATATTTGCCAATAACTACATTATCAAAGAGCCTGAGATCGTGGATATTCTCCTGCCTGGGCTGAAGCAGGAGTTGCTAAATATAAACCTTGTCCAGCGGCAGACACACGCGGGCGAGAGGAACCAGTTCCAAGCGGTTGTGGCGGTTGGCAACGAGGATGGCTACGTGGGGGTTGGCATCGGCAAGGCGAGGCAGGTGAGGCAGGCTATTGAAAAAGCGACAAGAGAGGCTAAGCTCAACCTGGTGCCGGTTAGGCGGGGTTGCGGGTCGTGGAAGTGTTCATGTGACGAGCCGCACAGCGTGCCTTTTGTGGTGAGGGGGAAGGCGGGGAGTGTGGAGGTTACGCTTATACCTGCGCCGAAGGGCGTCGGGCTGGTGGCTGGCGATGTGGCCAAGGCAGTTCTTAGGCTAGCTGGCGTGAGGGATGTGTGGACTAAGACGCGTGGCGACACGCGGACTACTCTCAACTTTGCCATGGCTGTGTACAACGCTCTGAGAAACACCTACTACTTCAGAACATGATGGCGCAACAGAAAGTGGTGTATCCACGCTACGCAGTTATTAGGCTCAGGGGTATTCCCACGACGCCGCTTGACATCGCCTCTACGCTGGATCTGTTGAGACTGAGGAGGAAGTTCACCATGGTGGTAGTGCCGGGCACGCCCGACATAATGGGCATGATACGGAAGGTGAACGACTGGGTTACCTGGGGGGAGATAGACGCGGACACTCTGGCGGAGGTGTTGAGGAAGAGAGGTAGGTTGGTGGGTGAGCGGCCTCTCACTCTTGAGTATCTGCAGAAGTGGGGCTGGCAGTCGTTTGAGGAAGTGGCGCTGGCGTACGTAGCTGGCGAGATTGACCGCCTCACTTGTAGTAAAAAGGTTAGGGTTAAGGAGGGCACGCGGCCGCCGTGCATACCCTACTTGAAGCCGTTCTTTAGGCTACACCCGCCCCGCGGCGGCCTAAACAGCCTGAAGCTACACTTCTCAGTGGGCGGCGACTTGGGTTACCGGGGACCGTTGATAAATGATTTAATTCGCCGGATGTTGTAAATTTAGCTAGGGGCATTGGCTGAGGGCGGTTTTCAGTCTCTCCGCCACCTCTTCTGGAGTTGTGTCTAGTGTGTAGAGGGAGGCGCCGAGCTCTGCGCCAGCGGCGTATTTGAGGCGTCCGTCTGGTCTGTACATGCCGTATATCTCGAAGTGTAGGTGGTAGTGGGGTGTCTCCTGTCTTAGGGGGGCTTGGTGCAGTACTAATATGTAGGGCATTGGCTTGCTTAGGGCGGTCTTGAGTGTGCATAGGGTTTTTCTCAAGGCGTCTGCGAGATCTCTAATTTCGTCTCGTCTGAGGTGGGTGAGGTGGGTGACGTGTCTCTTGGGGTAGATGTGCACCTCGTGGGGCCACCTGGCGTAGTAGGGGACAAAGCTTTTCCAGCTGGCGTTTTGGTAGACGACGCGTTTCTCCTCCCGCGCTGTGATTAGGCAGTGTAGACACGTGCCCCTCCGCCTGTACCACTCCTCCGAGGCCCTTAGCTCCGCCTCGACGCGCGGCGGCACGACTGGGAGGATGTAGATCTGGGAATGTGGGTGGGTTAGCGAGACGCCTATCTCCCTGCCCTTGTTTCGGAAGTAGAGGAAGTACCGGGCGGCGGGGTCCTCCTCCGCCTTTTTCTGAGTTTCGATGAGTAGCTTCAGCACTTTTTCTATCTGCTCTGTGGGGAGGTCGCTGATGTCGTCGACGTCGTGCCGCGGCGTCTCCACCACTACTAGGGATAGGCCGCGGGCTGGCAACGCCTCGTAGAGCTCCTCGCCGCCGGGGGTGGGAGGCTCTCTCGTGACCACCGGGTATTTGTTTGGTAGTAGCAACACGTCCCAGCCGAAACCTGTCTCGGGGGCGCCGGGGCAGAAGGGGCATGTACCCTCTGGTTGCCAGGGGCGGCCGAGTCGGTGTGGGGATACCAGTATGTATTCGCCGGTGAGGGGGTGTTTTCTAATCTCCATATCTCAGCCCTTCATCTATCTCCACGACCCACCACCTCTCGGCGCTGGTTTTCCGGGCTATTGCCTCCGCCGTCTGTCTGTCCCTTGCAAGTGCTATGACCACCCCGCCGAGCCCGGCGCCGGAGAGCTTCGCCCCGTAGGCACCGGCCTCCACCGCCTCTTCAACTAGGCGGTCTAGTCTGGGGTGCGACACGTCGTAGAGCTCTGATAGTAGGCGGTGTTGTAGCGACATCTCCCGCCCCACCCCCTTGAGCACCTCCTCGGCTGGCAGGTCTTTGTTTCTCAGCAGGGCGAGGGCCCTCTCTGTGGATTTCTGCATCTCGATGGTGAACAGCACCCTTTCCCTGAGGGGGCTTGGCAACCTCTCCACAGCGTCTCTCCTGTCCGCGAGGGCGGCCCATGGGAAGTCCCAATAGCCCCCGCTCTTGATGCCTAATTCCGTTTTGAGGATGTCGACGGCGGCTTGTAGCTCGGCTTGGCGTCTGGGGTGTATCTCGGCGGTGCTGTGGCGTATGCCGCTGTCGAGTACGAGAAATACGCCGTGGGGCAGGTCTAGTTGCTCCACTCTAACTGGCGGGGTTGGGTATATGACGGCGACTCTCCCATAGGCCGATCCGTACTGGTCGAGCCTTCCGCATGGGACGCCGAGTATCTCCCTCTCGGCTATGTAGGCAAGCTCGGCTACCTGCGAGGGATCGGCCTCGCGGCGGGTTAGCTTCATCGCCGCGCCTATCAGGGCGACTAGCATGGCGGCGCTACTGGCCATGCCGGCGCCGATGGGGACTTGGGAGCTGACGAAGCCCCTGAACCCCTTGACTGGGACGCCGGCTCTCTCCAGCGCAACCACGGCGGCTTTCACGTAGTCGCAGAAAGCCCTACCTGTGATGTTTATCTGGCTGAATACACATCTCTCGCCGGTATTTAACGACTCGATCTGGTAGTAGTCGCCCTCTTGGAGGGTTACGAATGTCCGCATGTTGACGGCGACTGAAACCACTGGGAGGCCTTTGTAGTCTTGGTGAGTGTTTAGGAAGTCTAGTCTGCCCGGCGCGGATGCTTTAGCTACCAGAGCCACAGCACCAGCAAGGCGGCCACCGCTATTATTGGAAGCCACATGGCCGGATTTGTCCTCATCATTTTGCTACCGTCCAGCGGCGGAATGGGGAGGAGGTTGAATAGGGCGAGCCACGCGTTGATGTAGGCGAAAAACCACCAGAATTGAGACGCAATTGTTTCGAACAGGGCTATCCCCAAGACGGCGAAGGCGATGTTTGAGAGGGGGCCGGCCGCGGAGATGAAGAAGACGTCTCGCCGCTCGTCGCCGCGGCCGTAGAGCCTGAAGGGGGAGATGACCACGGCGCCCGGCGCCGCGAATATGAACCCGAAGAGGAGCGGAAATATCACAGCGAGTGGGAGTAGTGTGTAGTCTGCTTGGTACATGGCGTAGTACCCAAGCCTCCTCGCCACTTGTCTGTGCGCAAGTTCGTGCCCCAGAAATGCGAAGAGCAGGACGAAGGCGGTGTAGGGGAGGAGGTAGATGACTTTTGCCCAGTTTATCCCCCCGGCGATGCCCCTGCCCGACAGCGAGATGGAGAAGCCGAGGGTGAGGACTGCGAGCGACACAGCCATGTCCACCAGCTCCCTCCTCCTGACCTCTCTGTCGAACACGTGGGCTTTTGGTTACTCCTTAAAAAACTATACTAATTCTTTCAAAAGCTCAATAGCCCTGTCCACCAGTTGCTTCTTCACCAGGTAGACGCCCTGTCTGTGGCGCACGGCCACCCCCCTCTCCACGAGGTAGAGCATTAACTTTCTAAGCTCTGCGCCGCACTGCCTATCCACGCCGCATATGCGGCTGGTCCTCACCACCACCACGCCGCCCCTCTCCCTATACTTGGCCTTGTGCAGGTAATAGAGCAGAGCTGATATCTGCCTCGCCTTCACGATATTTCTACTAAGAATTAAAAGCACCTGAGGGCTATGTCTCCATAGTGTTATATACCCATGTTTCTCTGCCCCACATGGAGCTTCTCATAAAGAGGGCGTTGTCTGTGCGGTCGGCCACCACGCCGAGGTGGGGCCCCGGCGGCGTGCTCTACTACCTAAGCGACTACACCGGCGTGATGCAACTATGGCGATTCGACGGCAGTCAACACGACGTAGTAGTCCCGTGGGATGAGAGGGTGGGCGACTTCCGCGTAGCCAGCGACGGCGCCGTGGCGCTGGCCTCTGACAGAGACGGCGACGAGAAGTGGCGTATCTACATTGTAGATGGCGGAGTTTACGAAGTGTCCACCGAAGGCGTTAACAACCTGGGGGCGTGGTCGCCGGATGGTAAAAAGCTCGCCTTCACATCTACCAGAGACAGCTCCACCGACTTCTACCTATACATTTACGACCGCGCCGCCGGGGAGGTCAAGAGAGCGGCTGAGATGCCCGGGATAAACGTCGTGGAGGAGTGGTCAGAAGCCGGCATCTTTATTACACACTACGAAACCAACCTTGACAGCTCTATATACCTATATAGAGATGGAGAGCTCAGAGAGCTGACGAAGCACGGAGGAGAGGCCTTGAACCACTCCCCGAGATACATCGGCAACGGCAAGGTACTATTCCTCACAAACGCCGACTGGGAGTACGTCGGCGTCGCGCAGATGGACTTGGCCACAGGAAGCTGGAAGTACCTAGTTCAGTTAGACCGTGACGTGGAGCACTTCGACGTATGGGGGGCCTACATGCTTTTCGCGGTAAACGAAGAGGGGAGGTCTGGGCTTTATCAAATGCACATGCCATCCGGCCTTACCTACAAGCTTCCGACGCCGCCTGGCGTAGTTACGCATCTAGAATACGGTAGGGGAGTAGCCGCCTTTTCTCTGTCGAGCATAAACCGGGGCCACGAGGTGTACATATTCCAGGGCTCAGTTAGGCAGGTTACAAACTCTCCAAAATTCGGCACGCCGCTGGATAAGCTCCCAGAGCCCAGATCTGTGTGGTACCCCAGCTTCGACGGTAGGAAGATACACGCAAATATATACCTCCCGCCGGGGGAGCCACGCGGCGCCGTTGTCTACCTACACGGCGGTCCGGAAAGCCAGGATCGCCCCGAGTTTAAGCCGCTCGTCGCCGCCCTGCTCTCCGCGGGCTTCACAGTCGCCGCGCCGAACTACCGCGGAAGCACCGGCTTCGGGAAAACCTTCGTCCACCTAGACGACCTAGAAAAGCGGTGGGACGCCATAAGAGACGTAGAGGCCTTCGCCAAGTGGTTAAGGGAGGAGGGCTACCTCCAGAAGAAGCCGTGCGTGCTGGGGGGCTCATACGGCGGCTACTTGACCCTAATGGCCCTGGCAACCGCACCCGACGCGTGGGCATGCGGCGTGGAGATAGTCGGCATATTCAACCTAGTGACATTCTTAGAAAGGACTGCCCCGTGGAGGCGGAGGTATAGAGAGGCCGAGTATGGCTCGTTGGAGAAACATAAAGACCTCCTCCTACAGCTATCCCCCGCCGCTCACGTGGAGAAGATTCAGGCGCCGTTAATGATAATCCACGGGGCAAACGACATACGCGTCCCGGTATACGAGGCGGAGCAACTCGCCCAGAGACTAAGGGAGCTAGGCAGAGAGGTAGAGTTGTTGGTGTTGCCAGACGAGGGCCACGTAATTACAAAAGTGTCAAACCGGGTGAAGGCATACAGCAGAGCCGTGGAGTTCATCGCAAAACACGCCGGGTAGCTCAAAGTTTAAAAAACGGGGAGGTGTGTGAGGCATGTTTACAGTAGCCGGGCCCGTCACTCTGTTAGAGCCCCTCAGCGGCAACACCTCACTCCTAATTAAGATAAACGCGATATACGCCTCCAAGAAGTCTAAATATCAGGAAATCCTCATAGTGGAGACCGAGGACTACGGACCAGCGCTGGTGCTCGACGGCTACATCCAGTCTACATACAAAGACGAGGCGTATTACCACGAGGCGCTGGTACAGCCAGCCATGGCCACCCACCCGTCTCCACAAGACGTCTTGATACTAGGCGGGGGGGAGGGGGCGACGCTCCGCGAGGTGCTTAAACACGGCACAGTCAAGAGGGCGGTTATGGTAGATATCGACGGCGACGTGGTGGAGCTATCCAAGAAATACCTACCATTAATGCATCAGGGAGCCTTTGAGGACCCCCGGGCAGAAGTGAGGATTGAGGACGGTTTTGTATATGTAGAAAACGCCCTGCGTCGGGGCGAGAAATTCGATGTAGTGATCATGGACCTCACCGATCCCTACAGCTCAGACATAGCAAAGCAACTGTACACCCCCGACTTCTTCAACAAGATAAAGAGAATATTGAGAGATGAGGGCGTTGTCGTCACCCAGGCTGGAAACAGCTTCTTCTTCCCAGAGGCATACGACATGGTTCTAAACGCAGTTAGAGAAAACTTCCCCATCGTGGCTGAGTACAACGTGTGGATACCGGCCTTCGGCTACGCGGTGAATTATATAATAGGCTCCCTAGTGCACGACCCCAAGTCCCTCACAGCAGACGAGATAGACAGGAGGCTCTCCCAGAGGGGGGTCAAAACTCTGTTCTACACCGGGAGGACGCACATCGGGCTTATGAACATGCCCGTGTTTAGGAAAATAAACCGTGTCTGAGGTAGAGGCGATTAGAGGGACATACAGCCAGCTACTGAAGGCGAAGAGGGTCGTACTCTTGGTATCCTCCGGCGTCTCTCTCTACAAATCTATCGACGTCGCGCGGCTACTGATCCGCCACGGAGCCGACGTCTACACCTTCATGACTCCAAAAGCCGCGCGGCTGGTATCGCCCCACCTATTTTGGTGGGCCACTGGGAGGAAGCCGGTGGTTAGGCTCACGGGCGCCGCGGAACACGTCGAGATCTGCGCCAAAGCCGACGTCGTTTTAGTAGCGCCAGCCACCGCCAACACCCTAGCCAAGCTGTCCCTCGGCATCGCAGACAACGCCGCATTGACATGCGCCCTAGCCGCGGCGGAGGCGAAAACGGTGGTGGTACCCGCCATGAACCTGGCGATGTGGAACTCCACGCCGGTGAGAGAGGCGGTGGAGAGGCTCGGGAAGAGGGCCGTGGTTGTCCCTCCGCTCGTGGAGGAGGGCAAGGCGAAGTACCCCCCGCCAGAGGAGGTGGTTGAATACGTCATCGACGCGACGGCACCCAGCGACTACACCGGCGTTAGGGTGCTTGTAACCGCCGGACCCACCCACGAACACATAGACGACGTTAAGTACATAACCACGCCGAGCAGCGGCTTGACGGGGTACTACTTCGCCAGGGAGGCGGCGGCCCGCGGGGCAAAAGTCACGCTGGTCCTCGGGCCCTCCTCCATTAAGCCGCCCCCCGGAGTAGATGTGGTGAGAGTCACATCTGTCCTCGAGATGCACCAAGCAGTTGTGGACCGGGCCCGGCAACACGACCTCTTCATCTTCTCCGCCGCCCCCCTAGACTTCTACGTAGAGGAGAAAGCCAGGGGAAAAATCGACAGCTCCCTAACTCACTACCACATCACCCTGAGGCAGGCCCCCAAGGCGGCCCAAGAGGTCAAGAGGCTAAACCCCAACGCGGTAGTCATAGGCTTCAAAGCTGAGCACAACGTCAGCCGGGAGGAGCTTGTGGAGAGAGCCAGGTCTAGGATGGAAAGCGGCGGCTGGGACTTCGCCCTGGCACACGACGTCTCCAAGATGGGCTTCGGCACCTTGAAAGACCACTACATACTCATTGACAAGCGAGGCGGCGTGAGGGAGATAGGCCCCGGACACAAGCGGGAGCTGGCGCGGCTAGTGCTTACCCTGGCCCGCGGCGAGCTGCAACGACTTCACTAACTGAAAGTGCTTATTTTCATCCAGCTCGATAGAGAGTATCAACGCCCGCAGAACCGGATCGCCGACTCTGTAGAGCTCGGCTATGCTCTCCCTCATCGCCCCCTCCTCCGCGGCCAATGCCTCCAGCTCCTCTTCCCCTAAATCGACCTCCTCAGCCTTAAGCCTCCCCGCCAGGTAGTCTAGAATCATAGTCAAGATCTCGGCGTGTCTAAGGCTGTCGGAGGCGATCTGCATAAACAACGCCCTTATGAGGGGGTTGCGCACCTTGTATGAATACGCCATAGCCCTGGTGGCAGTCTCCTGCTCTAGGCGGATCCTAGCCCGAATCAACTCCTCCAGCTGCTCCTTTGGGGACTTCTGCGCCAAAATGTTCGACACCACCTTCGCAAGCTCCGTCAGATCCACAGGCCCCCTAACCCCCCTCCTCGCCGCGTCGAGGAAAGCGGCGGCGTGGCTCTTAATAAGCGCCATTACCCTCTCGTCCTTCGCCAGCTCCTCTACAAGCTCGCCCCCCCGCTTACCTGACAAATACATCGAAACCGCAGCAGGTGTCAAGCCCAGTAGCTTAGCAGTCTCGTTGACACTCAGCCCCCCGCCCACCAGCTCCTTCGCTATCAAAGCTCTCACCGCCGACAAAATCCGCTCTAAAGACACGTACAAACCACCACACCTATTTAAAAACCTCCACACACATTTCACATGAAACTCTCAGGGCTTGGGGGAAGCATTATTTATAAACCTAAGTGGGGGACCACCTTATGTACAGGGTTTACGACCGGAAGATGGAGATTCCGATAAAGATCTCCAAGGGAGCCGACGAGCAGGCCAGGGTAAAAAAGTTGGAGCGGTGGCCCCGCGAGGCGGGCATGACAGTGGTGCTGGATGAGTCTGGGTCAAACTTCAACAAGCTGGTCCAGATATACGCGGCGGACTACGGCCTCGAGCTAGGCGAGAAGAAGTGGGACGTCAAGACGGAGGGGGACTCTATCAAGGCGAGACTCGAGATCCCCCTTCTCAAGGGAGGCGACACGAAGGGCCGCGCCGTCATGGAGGCGCAGATCCCCAAGACCCCCAGCGGCGAGGAGGGAAACAACGTGGTGTATACGGCGGAGGTTCAGTACTACATTGAAATCGATGAACAGGTACTGGCGGAGTCCACCACCAGCGGCGTCGTAGAGTTCACTCTGTAATGCTGAGAGGGGCGGGGATCCTCCTCCACATAACCTCCCTACCCGGGGGCTGCTACGTGGGGGATCTGGGGCCCGAGGCGTATAAATTCGCCGAGGGCCTAGCCGACGCCGGGCAGACCTACTGGCAGACGCTCCCCATCAACCACACCCTGCCCGAGTACGAAAACTCTCCATACAACGCTGTGTCGAGCTTCGCCGGCGACCCCGTCCTCATAAGCCTAGACCTCATGAAGAAAGACGGCCTAGTCGACCAGGCGCCGCAGTGCCCAGCGACTGAGAGGGCGGACTACGTAAAGGCGTGGGAGGTCAAGAGGGCCGTCTTGGAGAAGGCGCTTAAAAAGGCGAGGGCCCTCAGCGACTATAGAAACTTCGTGGACAAGACCCCCTGGCTGGAGGACTACGCATACTACATGGCGATGAGAGAGAGGCACGGCCCGTGGGGCCGCTGGCCGGATGAGGCGCCGCCGCGCCGCCTCGTCGAGCTGTATAAATTCGCCCAGTTCGTCTTCTGGAGCCAGTGGGAGAGACTTAAGCAGTATGTAAACGACCTGGGGATCCTCCTCATCGGCGACCTCCCCTTCTACCCCAGCGTAGACAGCGTAGACGTGTGGAGGTACAGACAGTACTTCAAAGTGGGGGATGACGGCAAGCCTCTTTACGTCGCCGGCGTGCCGCCGGACTACTACTCAGCCACGGGACAACTCTGGGGCAACCCCGTCTACAACTGGGAGGCCCTCGAGCGTGACGGCTACAGATGGTGGGTGGAGCGGCTGAGACACATGCTGGAGGTATTCGACTACGTGAGGCTTGACCACTTCAGGGGGTACCTGGCCTACTGGGAGATTCCCGGGGGAGAGACGACGGCTGCGAGGGGGAGGTGGGCCCCGTCGCCGGGGAAGAGGCTCTTCGACGCCGCCTCGGCGGCGGTGGAGCTGGGAAGGCTCATTGCGGAGGACCTCGGCTACATAACCCCCGACGTGGAGGCGCTGAGAGACGAACTGGGCCTCCCCGGCATGAGGGTGCTTCAATTCGCCTGGGACGGGAACCCGGCAAACCCCCACAAGCCCCACAACCATGTGAAAAACTCCGTGGTGTACACTGGAACCCACGACAACAACACCGCTGTGGGGTGGTATCTCCAAGAGGCAAGCCCCCGGGCCCGGCGGGAGTTCCGGCAGTACAGTAACTGCAGAGAGGCGGTCAACTGGTGCTTCATAAAGCTGGCCTACATGTCCGTCGCAGACGTGGCCGTTGTCCCCATGCAAGACGTGCTGGGGCTGGGCCCCGAGGCGAGGATGAACCGCCCCGGCACAGTTGGAGGCAACTGGCGCTGGAGGATGGCAAAGCAACCGGAGCCACGCCAGTGGAGGAGGCTGAGGAGCCTAGCCCGGCTCTACGGGCGTTGAGTATTTAAAGCCTGCCCCGGGGATTTTGTGTGAAGATGTGTGCCGCCCCTGACTGGTGATGTCATTCCTGTCGGGGCTGAATTTTCTTGACGCTGTCCAGCACCTTCTCAGCCAGCCAAGTCAGCTCTTCGTACTCCTCCCCGCTGAAGTCCTCGTGCCACTTCTCCACAAGCCTTCTGAGCAATTGAAGCGTGAAGTGCAACGCAGGCCAGTAGGGGTGGTGCTCCGCTATGCTGTCCGCGAGGCGCTGTAGCTCCTCCACCCGGCGCAACATGGCGGCTGTCACGTCGGGCTCCACGCCACGCACCAAAAACCACTATAAAAGCATTTCAATATTTATTACCAGCCCTTAGTTTCTCAGGTGGATATTGAAAAGCTACGCCTCTTCCCGTGGAGGGAGTTTTCTGTAGTTTTCTCTGTGCTGTTCGGCTCGAGGGCGTGGGGGAGAGCTGTGAAGAGTGATTGGGATATCGGGGTCTGGCTAGAGGACGTGGATAGGGACGTGGATCTTTTGTACGCCTTGGCTAGATTTCTCGGGGTCAGGGAGGAGGACGTGGATCTGGTGGTTCTAAACGGCTACGAGAGCCTCCCGTGCTCGCTTATAATAGACGTGCTGGGTCGGGGCAGAGTTCTCTATTTCAGAAATCTCGACGAGTTTCTAGAAATTAGATCTAGGTTGCTGTATCCCTGTTTCGACTTTATGATCGACTCGGAAAAGCTTGAGCTTTTAGAGACACAGATAAAGGCCGTGATGAGGAAATGGGCGCAGTAGAGAGGATACTTAAGCTCCTTCTGTACTACACGTCGCTACTCGACAACGTGAAAGTTGAGGACCTCGACGATGTGTATAAGTTCTTCTCAGCTGTCTACATGCTCCAGGCGCAGGCCCAGGCGCTCATAGACATAGCCGTTAAGGCGGCGGCGGCGCTTGGCATGGAGGTGGAGGGCTATATCGACGCCGGCGTGAAGCTGAGGACCGCGGGAGTTATAGACGAGGACGAGTTTAAGAGGTACAGAGCCGTGGTGAGGTTTAGAAATATTGTGGTACACCAATACGGCGCCGTGGACGCCGCTGTGGTGAAGAGAATTGTAAGGGATAGGGAATACAGAGAGGTGGCTAAGCTGGCTGTGAAAATAGTAGAGGAGTTACGAAGACGCGGAGCGGATCCTTAACAGACGTTCGCCGGCGGCCTCTCCGCGGGCTGTTGTCCGCGGCGCCACGCCAGCGGCGTACTGCCTCAAGAGCTGCGGCAGGACAACCCTCGTCACCCTCTCCCAGTCCTGCCGTATGGCGTCTCTAAGCCACCGGCAGTTCACCCCGCCGTACTCCGCGTAGTACATGGAGAAGGCCCTGTCGAGGAAGTCGTATATGTCGTGGCTAATGCCGGCTCTCTCCACCTCCAGGGCGAGCCTCCTCTGCCCCATCTCCTCGAGGAGCCTCAGCACCTCTGAGTGCAACATGAAGTAGATCACCTCCTTGCTCATATCTCCAAATGCACCCGTCTATATATAGTCTTCTCTCCTGGCGATGTTTCTGGGCACGCCGCCTCTGGCGTAGGTGATGAGGTTCCTAACCGCCTCTCTCACCATCTGCATCCACACCTCCTCGTTGCCGTAGCCACCGGCGACCCACGGCGTCGCGTAGACGTTGGGCAAGGCGTAGAACTCGGCGTCTTTGGCGAAGTCGCTCCTCCCCCACCAGACGTCGCTTGCAAATATGAAGCTGGGGCGCTCCTTCAGTATGCGCAGAACCCCCTCGCGATCCACCACCTCGGCGCGTCCGACGTTTACAAATACGGCGTCCTCCGCCATGAGGGCGAGGTGTTCGTACTTCACCATCCCCCTCGTGTATTTGTTCAGGGGGAGTGCGCACACCGCAGCCTTCGCGCCGCGGAGCGCCTCCTCTAGGCTGTTGGTAAAGCGCCACGGCCCCTCCTTCGGCGTTCTAGAGAAGCCCCACACCTCCGCCCCCATGGCGGCGAGGATCTTAGCCACTCTTGTGCCGATCTCCCCGAGGCCCAGCACGGCGATCTTCCTGCCGTGGATGAGGGGTATAGGCAAGTCCCGTCTGTAGTCCCCACGCCTCATCTTCTCGCTGTACTGCACCACGCGTTTATAGGGAGCGAGGAGCAGAGCCATGGCGAATTCGGCCACCGCGTCTGCGTTAGACCCCGCGTTTCCCGCAACGACGACGTGGGGCGGGATGCTCTCCCACGGGAGGTGGTCAAGCCCAGCTGTCACCACTTGTATAAACCTCAGCCTCGGCATCTTGGCCAGCTCCTCTGCGGTTATCCTGCTGACAAACGCCACCTCGACGTTGCTCAAATCGCCACCCCTCACAATTTTGTAATACCTCCCCAGCTCCTCCTCCGCCTCCCGGGGCAGTTCAAAATTGACGTACAGCTCCATGGCTGGAGAAGACCGGCTATTTTTAAACTAGGTAGCGGGTGGTGGGGATTGAGAGGAGTTTGAACACGGCCTCCGCTTCCTCCGCCACGTCCCCCGGCATGAAGACGTGGTGGTTTGCCGGCGCCTCGGCCTCTAGACGTAGATCTCTGCCGAACCTCACCGCGGCTTGGGTGCGGCACGCCTCTTGCATAAAGTTGCCGCTTTTAACCACCTCGGCCACCCCCACAGCCGCCCTGTTGAACCTAGGCGCCACAGAGACCACCGTGTACACCGCCTCTCTGAGCTCCCCGGAGAGGCCGTGGGGGTAGCCGGACTCAAAGTGGGGCATAACCCTCCAGCTCTTCACCATGTCGAGGGAGATGGTGCAGTGGGCAAACACCGCCTCTCGGCCGGAGCCGCGGACGACGTTAGCAATCCACCCGCTGTAGCCGGTGAGCCTCTTCGACATCAACATGGCGAAGCCGGAGGCCAGGTCGCCTTCGCATGCCACCAACCCGCCTCTGGAGTTGAGGAGGGCTAGTGCGAGGCAGGGGGTGAGCCTCCTCTTCATGAGGAAGGGGAAGCACTGGATCGCCACCAAGTCGGCGCCTCTGCCCGCCATCCGGAGCGCCGCGGTGATTTTCGCAATCTGCACGTCGCCGAACACCTCGACAGCCTCGCCGTCTGGAGGGGAGGAGTCTACAAGCTCCTCGAACCTGTCCAGGGGGATCACCTCCACAGACCAGCCGAACCTCTCCCGGAGGATTTTCGCCTGGGGCGTCTCGTTGCCTATCAAAACCGCCCTCGCCCCGATCAGCGCCGAAGCCGCCTCGGCCACCTTCTTAGCCCTGGCCAAGACGTCTCCACACTCCTTGTAGCTGGGGCAGTGGAAGGCCGCAACGGGCAACCCCATCGCCTCTAGCTCCGCCTTGGTGTGGAGGAGGCTTGCGAAGCTGTTGTGCTCGCCGAAGCCCACAAGCACGGCGCCCCGCGCCCCTGCCCTCGACACCAGCTCCACCGCTGAGGGTGTGGTGCCCCCAGTCGCGTGTATAATTAGGGGAAACTTCTCGCCAGAGGCGGCGGCTGGATCCCTCAGCTCCCCCACGTACTGCCTTACGTACTGCTCAACCCTTTTTGCAAACTCTTCATGAAGCGAGGAGGACAGCAGATACGCCATGGTTTAAGAAACGCCGCCTATTAAAAATTCTCTACCCCCCTCTCCCGGCCCCCTCAGGACAGAGGTTTTTCTTCTCTATGAGATATACGTCGCCGAATGTGACCCGCTTTACAATTACCTGGTAGCCCTCCTCTCTATATTTCCAAATGAGGTCAAGCGGCAAGTCGACTATTAAAATCTGCGGTTTTTTAGAAAGTTGGTAAAGCTCCCTAAGCGGGGCCTCAACTACAAAGGCGCCGATATACACCTCGGCCTCCGACTTCCCCACCTCCAAAGCCTCAGCTACGCCAAACGGCGGCGTGGCATTTGGAGGCAACGTACCGTTGTTCTCTTTTACCCACCGTAGGAATAGAATGTAGTGACCTGCAGAGGTAAGGGCCCCCCTCTCTGCCGACTTCAGCCAAGCGTTGAAATTGTCCCCATTCTTAGCGCTGAATCCCATTCCATGATATGTGCCGTTTTTGTAATACACATATAATATGATCTCTACTATATTCTCGACAATGCCTAGCTCTTTGGCAAACGAGGCAAACTCCTCCACGGTATATAACCTACACGGCACCACGTAAGCCTTGTACGTCTCGTTCCCGTACTTTTCCACCAGCTTCCTCCACCGCTCCCACGACTTCTGTCTAGCTTCTACATAAGCCATCATTTTGTCAAAATCTCTATCTCTCTGATGAGCACTGGGGCCGTGTTTTATGAGGACGTACGAATTGGCAATAACAATTTCGTGTTTCTCTCCCAACTCGTCAGTTACCTTACCCTCCTTCACACTAGGCCTGCCGGCGTAGATGGCGACCACGGCAATGGCGAGGGTCAGGGCAACGGCTAGTAATATCTTCGCCTTCATATTACCACCCACTTGAGCCAGCCCTTGTATTGTAACACGCTAGCAGACACCAATCTTCCCAGAAAGAAGTAGTGGTAGTCGTTCCACCTGCGGTTTCCACTTCTGGCTCAATACGCATGCCGTAGCTTTCCTCTCTCTTGACATTGAAATACACATGTAGATAATACCATGTATTTAACTGGATATTCTGCGGGCTTTCAGTCCCGATCTCTGCTTCTTCATTACAAAGCCGCGGAACTATGTAACATATGGGATTCCAAGGATTCCATTCTTCTATGTCTTTTCTAACTGGAGCGGGCAGGTTAGTTGATGCATTAAAGAAGTCGTAGACGTCTTTGTCTGTCCCGTCACTACAGCTCACAGTTCTATAGTAATCAAATGAAAACCAGTACCCGCTTTGGAAATATTTTGACTTACTACTCCATTGATAGTGTGAATATATAACGTCTTTTTTCCCGGTCGAGTCTGTATAACTGCTCTTGTACAGGATGTAGGAAGACGGATAGAAATCCTCGGTATCGCATGCGCCAGCCGCGCACAACATCTTAACACTAAATGTGAGCGACATCACTACTGCAAGAAGTGCTACACTTATCACGATTTCGGTTTTGAGGATTTTGGGGTGTAGCATAGTGAACAACACATAACCTTTTATTTAGTTTGCTTTAGACAATTTATATATATAATCTAGCTAGTGTCGAAAATGATGTGTAGAACAAATTGGTACTGCAATTTTTCGGGGCATAAGCATGCTGTTAAGGCGATATGTATAGGTTCTTGCGGTTATTCCGTAACGGGTTGGTGTTGTAATGAAGTAGAGAAGCCGTGAAGTACATTGGTGTAAGGCCCTAGGCATAAGGTAGACGTGTTCTGTATCTCATAGCAGACTTAGCCACCGGTTGGCATCGGCGGGGCTGGGGGGCCGATTAGCCAGGTGGCCATTAGGTGCCTCGTGGAGTGGGGTGAATTTTCTACGTACCGCCGCGACAGTTGTGTAAGGCTTGAATGTATATATGCCTAGGGGGTGTGGGGTTTGTGGGCGCGTTTGCTGCGCTTGTCTTGAAAGACTTGGGGGAGGTGCTGTCGTCGCGGTACTTCCTCGCCTCTCTTGTCGGCGGCTTCGCCGTGCTTATCGCCATGGGGTATGCGATGGGGGCTGTGGTTAAGACGGCGCAGGCCACTACGCAGAAACTCGCCGTTGTGGTCAACGGCACGACCCCCCTCGGCGAGAGGTATGCAGAAATACTACGCGCCATGGGCGGCGAAATATACCACAGCTTCTCACCTGATCTGCTGGATAGGTACGGCTACGTCGTGGTGATCCCCGGCAACTTCTCACTGCCGGCCCGGCTACCCGTCTATATCCGCTACCGGGGGCTCATGGCGTTGGCCCCGCCGAACGTGCTCCAAAACGCCGCGGCGAAGCTGGCCGAGGAGGTGGGCGTCCCGCCGCGCCTCATGGAGCCCAGGCTGTACGTCTACATGGGGCGCCGCGTGCTGACAGACCGCGACGTCGGGGCAGTCTTCGGCTTGTTTCTCATGTCGTGGATTTTCATGTTTATTGTGCCACTGATCATAGCCTCAACGGCGGCTGTGTCCATCGGCATGGAGAAGGAGAAGCGAACCTTCGAGCTCATACTGTCGACGCCCGTAACCCCCACGGCGCTCATCACTGCGAAGTTCCTCAGCACCTTGTTGCTGGCCATTGTACAATTCGGGGTCATGACGGCGGGGCTCTTTATCTACATGGCCAACATCGCCGCCGCTGCGGCGGCCTCGCCGCCTCCGTCTGGGGAGGCTTTTGAACTTGGCTTCGCGCCGAGTCCCCAGCTGGTAGCCGCCGTGGCTCTGTCCTCCCTGGCGCTGGCCCTAGCCCTCCTGGGCCTCGCCTTCTTAGCCGCTACCAAGACCGACGACGTGAAGACAGCCCAGAGCGTCGTGCCCCTGGTGGTCTTCCCGCTGTTGATCCCCTCGCTCGCGGCGCTGTTCGGGTCCGTGGAGGGCTGGGAGGCCTACCCCTTTGTCCACCCGCTTGTGGTGGCCTACGCCGTGTTGCAAGGCGAGTGGGAGAGGGCGTATGTATACCTCGCGCTGGACTGGGCCCTGGCGGCGGCTGTGGCGCTGGTAGTTGCCAGGGCCGTCACAGCGGAGTACCTCGTCCTGGGGAGGGCGAGGCGATGATACGGGCGGTCGGCTTGGTGAAGAGGTTTGGCCGCGTCGAGGCGCTGAGGGGGCTGTCGCTGGAGGTGGGAGAGGGCACGGTGGCGGGCCTCGTGGGGCCCAACGGCGCCGGCAAGACCACGACGCTGAGGATACTGGCGGGCCTCATCAAGCCAGACGGGGGCTTCGCCGAGGTCCTCGGCGTCCGGACGGACTCGCCCGAGTTTAGAAAGGTGAAGAGGTGGCTGGCGTATCTGCCGGAGGAGGTTCTGCCCTACGACAACCTCACCGGGAGGGCCTTTATTGAATTTATCCACGGCCTGTACGGCGTGGACAACGTAGGGGAGGCTGTGGAGATCTCCGGCCTCGGCCCCCGCGTGGAGGACAAGGTGAAGACCTACTCCAAGGGGATGAAGCGGAGGCTCGTCGTGGCGGCTCTCCTCACCGTGGGGGCAAGAGTCCTCATGCTGGACGAGCCAACCGCCGGGGTGGACGTGGTACACGCGGTGGAGATTCGAAAGCTTGTGAGGGAGAAGGCCAGGGGCGCCGCCGTGCTGTACTCAAGCCACAACATGCTGGAGGTGGAGACGCTGTGCGACGTCGTGTACTTCGTCAACAACGGCGTGGTTATAGACAGCGGGAGGCCAAGCGATCTTGCGGCGAGGTACGGCGCGGCGAATTTAGAAGAGGCCTTCGTCAAGGCGCTTCGACAAACCTCAGCGGCGGGAGGCCGAGGAGCTCCGCCTCCCTAGCCATGGCCTCCCTGCCCCCCGGCCCCACCAGGTACCGCGACCTCATGAAGTACTCCTCAACGAGCTCCTTCCTAACCCCCAGCCTCCTCGCCACCGCCTCCACGAGGGGGGCCGGGTTTTCGTAAAACGCCGCGACGGAGTTCTCCATCTCTGCCACCGCCGCCTCGGCCTCGGGGCCCCACCTCCTCGCCACCAACACGGCGAAGAACAGGGGCGATCCCACCCGGCTCCACCAGAGCTCCCCCACGTCGACGATGTGGGGCACGCCTCTGTCGGCCATCTTCAAAGCCTCGTCCCCCACAGCCAACACGCCGCCGCATTCCTCCAGCGCCCTCCACGGATCCTCCACCCTCGTGAAGCTGTAGCCAAGCAACCTCCGCAACACAAGCGCGCTGACCGTGGTATCCGACACCGCGCAGTAGCCGCCCGGACCCCTGCCCCGGAAGAGCCTAGCCGATATTATAGGCCCCACGCTGTATATAGCCAGCCGCGGCACGACCGGGAGCCCAAGCTCAGCCGCCAGGGTAATCGGCACGAACCCCATCTCGGCGACGCCGTCAGCCACGTAGCTAGCGGCCTCGATGTTCCCCGCCTCGACCACCTCTACCCTAGCCCTCCAGAACAGCGGCTCGCTGTGAACATAGCGAATCCTTACGACGCGCACACCTCCACAGAAACACCCCTATATTACTATTGAGTTGAAACACCTCAAAAAGCAATTCAACACAGAAACTAAGCCGTAAAAAGGAAAAAGAAAACAATAGAAAAAATAGCAAATAGTAAAAATAAATGTATTCTACTTTTCCTTTAGGTTCCTTGTCTTTATTTTGATATAAATTATCAATGGCACAGATAGCATCACAAACGCTAAGAAGAATATGAGCAATGTAAATGACACAAAGCGAAGTAGAGCTAAATCATTAAATAGCGCCAACCACGATAATACCACACCAATCACCCACAGGGCACCGATAGCAAAGATAGATTCAATAGATCCCCTACATCTAAAAAATACTCCTCTTCTGAAATCTAGTGTGAAATATAAAACTACCGCTGTCACTCCTACCAATAATAGGCCCAATGCAGAGTAAAACGACATATTTGAGCGATATATATTACCAGAGAGAAGTCCAAGTAGAAACATAGCTAAAAAAAGGATACCCAGGGCCAGAACATTATGACACCTCACGTCTTAGCACTAAGTTGCTTCCTTATATAGTTTTCGTGTTAGATAACTATGTGTTGCCGCGCTGATAGACATATGTACCCGGCCCTTATAAGACACGGCAGTGCGGTGCTGTCCCCACTCATAGTAAACATATTCATGCTGTGGATAAAATCAGCACACGCCGCAGAGCAAGGAATAGGCCGCGTAGAGGGGAGTAACCCGGCGCATTCCCGGCAACACATGCTACTAGGTTTCCTATAGAAGCTATTCAGCAAAGCAGGTATTGCCGGTTTCTGCGCTTGACGCGGCTGAGCCGGAGAGAGGCATATCTAGTATAGCGCCCCCATGGAGGTGTTTCAAAGCCTCTAGAGACACCTCGCATGGCCTCCGACTCATTTTTCTAGTCGCCACTCTTCTTTACAGGCCCGGTCTTCTGGCGGCCGCGTCTCTTGGCTACTGCGGCCGCCGCCACCAGCGCCGCCGCCACCGCCGCCAGTGCCGCCAGGCCTGGGCCGGGGTTCGCCGCCTCGCCTAGGGGCTGGGCGCGGCTCTTCACGGCTAGGGTGACGGTTGCGTTTTCTGTGTAGATCTGCCCCGCCTCGTCCATGTATCTGAGCTGTATCACCGCCGTGTAGTTGCCCGGGGCTGTGGCGTTGAGGAGGAGCGAGGTGGCTGTGGATTGCTGTGGCTGTATCTGGCCGAGGTATGACTCTCCGATTATCGCCGCGGCGCCGGGCGCGGACACTCTAACCTCCACGTTGTAGGCTGTGGCGAAGCCTGAGTTGTGGAGCGTGACTGCGAGGGAGACTGGGCGGCCCGCCTCTGGGTTTCTCGGGGCCACGTCGATGGAGGCGATCTTCACGCGGGGTTCTCTTACTACGGCGAGCTCCACGATCTTCCTCTCCTGTCCGCCGAAGCCTTCCGGCGTGGTGTAGTAGACGTCGCAGGTGATCTCCACGGGGCCCGCCGCCGTTAGGGGGACGTCTACGGTGTAGTTCACCACGGCGTAGCCGCCCGGGACGAGCCCTACCTTCTGGAGGAGCGGTGGGGAGTATCTAGAGGTGATCACCACGTAGGCTTCTATCCTGCTGGCTCTGCCTATGTAGTAGATGCGTATAGGTACCACGTCGCCCCTCCCCGCGGCCACCGCAGATTTGGAGGGAAGTATGAGGAAAGCCTCGCCGCCCACCACCGGGAGCTCCACCACGTGCTCCTCGCTCCACCTCTGCGACGACACGACTACCCTAAGCCTCACCGACTGCCCCTGTGGGATGAGCCTAGCCACCGCCCTGGCCTCGTTTACCCCGCTGACGGTGAGGGGGGTGGGGCCTGCGGAGGCGGCTCCCTCGGGGTATATCGAGGCGTTGAAGGCGCCGGGGGCGGTGATGGACAGCGTTACGTTGTTAACCACGCCTCTCACCAAGACGCCGGGCGCCGCGGAGACTCTCGCCATCGCCGCCGCTGGAGTCGTGGCGAGGGTGAGCACCGCCTCTTCACGCCTCAGCACCCCGCCAATTGTGTAGTACACCTCGGCCCTCAGCTGCACCGTCTGGGAGGTGGGCACCACGTCTACCACCCCCCTCCCGAGCCCGCCCCTCACCTCTATGACGTATATGCTTCTGCTGGCGGAACCCCCCGCGACGGTTAGATAGGCCACGCCGTCCGCGCCGCTGGGCACCGCCACAGTGACGTTTACGTAGTTAAGCGTCCCCGGCGCGAGGGCCGGCCGATCGGCTTGGAGCTGGACGGCGGGCGGGGGAGCCACAGGTATTTGGAGGTGGATTTCTCTTGTGTAGAACCTCCCCGCGGCGTCGGCGGCGTTGACCGCCACCTTCACCGTGGGCGTGTAGCTCTCGGCGACGAGTCTCAGAGGAATTATGTTGACTCCCGGCCTCAGCGCCACGGCCGATCCAGGCCACAGAACCCTCGCCCCGGAGCCCTCTAACCTGGCCTCCCCTCCGAGAGCGCCCCTCAGGACAACGGTGAGGTTCACGGCGGCGGGCAGTCCGTAGACGGCTGTGCCGCTGATCCACGCCTCTGCCTCGGGAACAGCGGGCACGTATATGTCGACGTGCTCTATATGCTCCCCGCCCTGGCCCAGCCCGGGCTCTGTAAACCTCCACCGCCAGACAAGAGCGGCTGGACAGGTGGCGTTTAGCCACTCTACGGCCACTACGAGACGCGCCGTGGCGGCGCCGGGCCCCGCCTCCAGCGCCCGGTGCGCCTCCAGAGGCCTCACCCAGCCACACCTGGGGATCAGCGCAACAGATAGATCTACAAGCTTTGTCTTTGTGTAGAACCCCACCTCAACGACCCCGGGCCCCCCGGGTTGCTGCGGGGGCTCGGCCCATTTGTAATAGAAATAGACGACGGCGGTGTCCGAGGCGCCTGCTACCGCCTGACCCGCGGCGAGGTGCACGAGCAGTAGTAGTAGGCTAACGCAGATACCTGTCCGCGAGTTCATACACGCCGTAAAACACCGCCCAGTAAAGAGCGTTTACAGCTGTAAATAGAACTAGGCCAGTGGCTGGATCCATACCGACCACCTCGACTTTTCCAATGCCTAAGAGGAGCGGCAGTATAAACAGTGATGTGGTTATGGCGAATCCCACTGCGGCTATTAACAAGCCTCCCTTCCTCCCCAGCGCTAGGTCTAGTATAACCCCCAGCAGTATATAGAGGAACCCTCCGCCTACCGACTCTAGTTTAAATCCACCTATTACAACGTTTACTGCAAATACCGCAAGCCCCGCAATTAAGCCTTTTAACACATAAGGCGGAAAATGTGGCTTTATAAACTTAGCGGAAAAGTATTACAAAAAAATGGTGAATCTTTAAAAAACAGATAGTCATGGTTTCATGAACGCGTTAAAAAAGATAAGAAGACTAGAAACCGCCGCAAAGCTTGCACCCGCACTAATGCTAGGAGCGACGCTACTGGCCGGCCAAGCGCTGGCTGGAAACGTACAGCCAAATTTCGTATGCATTGAGGGAGTTGGCTGTGGATGGATTTGCTTCCAAATAGGTCCAGTTCTTATCTGCCTCTAAGACTCTGTTTCAAAGACTAGGTGTTTTTTTTCTTTTTGAAAACTTGGCTATGCATTAGATTTCTTTAAAAGATTTGGTTTTCATTTCTTTGTGTTGTCGCTCTATCAAATATATTTGAGGGAGAGAAGGGGGTCAGTTGCGGCATTGTATGTTTTGTCTCTGCTTGGGTTTCTGGCGTCTGTGGCTGTGGTGGCGTTTTGGTCTGTTGGGGGGAGGCTGGGGGAGGATTTGAGAGCCCAGCTGGGCGCCGGTACTGTGGTGGTGGCGGGCGGCGACTTTACGGAGGGCGACTTGGCCAGGGCTTTGTCTCTCGGCTGTTTTTCAGAGGGGTATGGCGTTTCTTTCCTCCAGGGGGTTTTGGTGCTCCCCAACGGCACTAGGCGCGGCGTCGTGGTGGGGGCCGTGCCAAGCGGCGTGATGGGCGCATCGGGCGCGGCGGCTACGGCCTTTAGCCTAGTGGCTGAAAGGGGGGACGTCGTTATGCTGGAGGTAGAGGGGCGCCTCGTTAGGCTTTTTGTAAACTCGACATTTACGCGTATGTTCTCCCTCATGGGTTTCTCTGCCGACGTCTATGTGGATAGGTCTGTGCTGGGCGTGGGGAGGTACGGCGCCTTGGTCCTCCGTAAAGCTGGGGGAGGCAACTGTCTAGAGGGGCTTAGGGCGCTGTTCCCCAAGGCCGCTGTGATGGACTCGGACTTTGTTATCTCTGCGCTGTGGGGGCAGTTGCTGGTGTATCTGGCGGCCGCAGGCCTCGTGGCGGTGAGTGTGGTGACCGCGGTCGCGGCGTTAATATACACCTTATCCACCACCCTCTACTTCCTCCACTTCAAGGAGTTCGCCGTGTTGAGAGTGCTGGGCTTGAAGAAGCGGGGCCTTCTGGGACTTGTCTCGCTACTCTTCTTCACCCCCGTCGCCGCCGGCGTCTTGACGGGCGTCCCCATTGCCCTGGCCGCCGCGGCTAGCTCCGGCTTGGACCCCGCTCTGAGCGTCGGCATTCCCGCGGCGGTGCTCCTGGCCTCTTCTACCCTGGCGTCTCTGCCCGCGCTGAGGCGCCTCTACGCATTGTCGCCAGCGGCGGCTCTCCGCTACGAGTAGGGGTTCCAGCCCTCCAGCGCCCAGCGCCAGAAGGGCTTCACCTCCACCTTGCCCAGCTTGGCCTCTTGGTGGAGGGTCACCACTGTGGCTTTTCTCGCGCCTAGGCGCCTCGCGGCGCGGGCCAGCGCCTCCACCTCCCTCTCCATGTTCTCCTCGTGTAGCTCCGCGGCTACCTGCACGGCCTCCGCAGGCTGTCCCCCCACTGTTACGAGGAAGTCGACCTCCCACTTCTCCCCCGCGGCGTAGTATATCTCGGCGGGGGGCGAGGAGCTTAGGGCTCTGCGGAGTAGTTCGAGAAACACAGCGTTTTCCAAGTCGCGGCTCGGGTCTTTACGGCCCAGCAGTCCGTAGCCTGTGTCTACTAGGTAGATCTTGCGCGGCGCGGCCTCCGCCTCTCTAGTTGACTTTGCAAATCTCTTGACTTGGAATAGGAAGAAGGCTTCCTCCAGATACTTGACGTAGTTTATTACAGTCCTCTTGGTGACCCCCCTCTGCTTGAGCAGGCGGTGTAGCGAACTGTAGGTCAGGTACCTCCCGTAGTTATTCAAGACGTAGGCAACCACCGCGTCGAGGGCGGCTCTGTTCCTCACGCCGTGTCGATCGGCCACGTCCCTCACGACGACTGTAAGGAGGTATTCCTTCAACAGCCTGTAGGGATCTCCGCCTAGGGCCACCTCGGGGAAGCCCCCGAACTTGAGGTACTCCTCCTGCAACTTGGCGACGGCGTGTCTCTCAGGCCTCCACACGAGGTCGGGCCTCGGGTCGATGCCCTTGAAGTGGAGGTACTCCCTGAAGCTGAGGGGGAGGAGTAGATACGTCAACCCCCTGCCCCTCATCTCCCTAGCCACGTCGCCCGCCAGGAGCGCCGAGGTGGAGCCAGTTGCGTACACCGAGTAGCCCCTGTCTAGCAGGTACCGCACGGCCTTCTCCCACCCCTCCACCGTCTGAACCTCGTCGAGGTAAGCCGCCTTCGGCCCGCCGAGTCTCGCGTGCGCCTCGACGAGCACCTCTACGTCTCTTGGCTTAAACCCCTCGAAGAGGGGGTGCTCGAAATCTACGTAGATACCTCCGCGCCGCGACATTAGCCAGTAGAGGTAGTAGGTCTTGCCAGCCCTCCTAGGCCCCGTGATGACCACGGCCTTCCCCGGCATCTCCTCTACCTTCAACTCCCGCGGCTTCAGAGACGTGGGTATGTTGAAGTCTGCGAAGTAGCGGAGGACGTCCACAATATCCACATCCAGTAGAGAACCAGGTGTTTATAAACTCTGGTGTTTTTTAGGGAACCAGATAAGGGGGCTAACCCGCCTTTCTGCCGACGCCTATGAGTAGGGGGAATCTCCTCTCCACAGCCACTGCGAAGTGTGTGGCCAGCACATCTCTTAGACACTGCTCGGTGCAGCCGTGGGACCCGGCTAGGGGCATCCTCTTGAGGTCGACCTCTACGACTAGGAAGTAGCCCCCCGGCTTGAGCACTCTCCACACCTCCGCAACAGAGCGGCCGTGGTCACCCCAGTGGTGCACCGTAAAGAGGGCGACCGCGACGTCGAAGGCGGCCTCTCTCGCCGGCATCTTGAAGCTGACCCCGGCCACCGACGCGCCGGGCGCCCTCCTCTGCGCGTATTTCAACATGGGCGGGGAGGCGTCTACCCCCACCACCCGGTACCCCCTGCGCTCCAGCGCCTTGAGCAGTTCGCCTACCCCCGGGCCTATCTCCAGCACACACGCCCCGGGGCTGGCTAGCTCCGCGACTCTCCTCGCCGCGAGGCCGTAGGCCCAGTGGAAAAGCCGCATAGCCACCAAGACGTTGTAAAGCGCGGCTGTGCCCCCGCCGAAGGTCTCCATTTCCATCGCCTCCAATCCCTCTGTGGTTAAAAAGCTTTGTTAAACTAGTGGCAACGGCTGTGTGTGATGTACTGAAGCGCCGACAGGTCTCTCAGCCCCTCTATGGTGATTTTCAGAGTCCTATCCGTGTGGTCGCAGTAGAACTGCACTGTGAGGTTCAGCCTCCCCCCGCGCTCCTCCACCGCGTAGTGGCCGGGGTGGCCGTTTACGGTTATGGGGACGCCCCGCCCCTCCTTCCTGCCCGGCCTCGCCTTGATCTTTAGGGTGTACGCCTCTGCGCCGTCTTTTATGAAGTGCATAACCTCCCCGTCCCTCACCCACTTTACTCCGTCTACCTCCCTGTGGCGGAAGACGTCGGAGGCCATCGGCATTATGACAAGCCGCCAGTTCGGCGGGGCCGTCAGAACGATGAAGTTGTAAAGCCCGAGGATGCGGTTCCCCACGGCGATTGCGTGCCAGCTGTAGTCAGTGTGCATGGTACTCCCCCAGCAGGTCAAAAATGTCGTGTTCCTTCACAGCCTCTCTCCTAAGCTCGGAGAAGGTTGGGTAGACGTAGGGCAGGAGGCGCAGGGAGTAGTAAGTCGTCAAGAAGGGTATACCCACAAAGTCGCCGAAGACGAGGATCTCCAGCAGAAGTCTAATCTCCCGGTGGAGCTTCGCCGTCTCTCTGTAGAGGTCGAGGAAGAGGAGGCCGAAGAGGAAGTCCCGGACGGCCCTCATGAAACAAGTTCCTTCATAAACTGCCTCAGCCTCTCCAGCCCCACTATGTCCTCGGGAAAGAGCCTCACGGAGGCCAGGATGTGGGGCGCGAAGGAGCGCCTAACCAGCTCGAGATTTCTCTGTTGCTCGTCGTATTTACTCTTTAGGAAGCCGGTGGCGTCTCTCTCAGCCTCCTCCCTGGGGATTACCATGTTCACCACCACGCCGCCGAACGGTATCTCGTAGGCCTTCACCATCTCAATAAACCTCTGCACCACGGAGATCGACAGCACAGTGGGTATCGTCACGAAGACAAAACGCGTGGCGGCCGGGTCGGTCAACACGGCGCGGACCTTCATATACCTCTGGTAGAGGTCTTGCAACTCGTGGAGCACGGGGTCCCTTTCAATTTCCTGCCTTACCTTATCCTTGCGGAATGACAGCTGCTCCTTTAGGGACAGGGTCTCCATCCTCATCTTAATAGTCCTCTGAAGCCACGCGCCGTAGAGCTTAGACAAGCCGATGAGCCTCACCGCGTTGGCCACCGCCGCCATGTCGAAAACAACTCTGTCAAAGTTGGCGCCCTCCTTCAGGACAACGTCCATCATCTTGTCGAAGGCGGCGGCCTCGTGAAACGCCGGGTTAGTCGTGGCGATGTCCACCAGCGGCTTGATGTCCACAGAGAGCTCGGCCATCTTAAGCATCTCCCTCAGCAACGTGGTGATCCTCGTCTTGTACCTCTCCACAATGTCGTCGTACTGCACCTCCACGGCCCAGAGGTTGCGCGCCCCCGCCACCTCCTTAACCACCCCCCCAGACAAGTCCTGTCCAAATACAGAAGAGAGGGAGTGCACAGGGTTGAAGCTGGCGAGTAGCGTCTTTTCCCCAGCCACCTCGGCTAGGTACAGCGCCGTGGCGGCCGCGACGACAGTCTTACCCACGCCGCCCTTGCCGCCGAAGAAGAGGAACTTAATCCTCTGCCCCAGCAACTGCTTCATAGGTACTCCTCCACCCTCCTCGAAGGCTTCCAGAGCTCCTCAGCAACGCCTCTAAGCACCTCCAGCCCCTTGGGCTCCCTGTTCAACATAGGTATCACAGCTACGAGGTATTTGCCAAACTTGTCCACAATCTCCGCTACGTACTTCCTCTGCTCCTCCACCCTCCTCTTGATGTAGGCAGGCGCGTCCGGCCGCTTGGCGAGGTCGGGGGGGTACACCTGGTTGAGGACAATCCCGGTGAGCTTAAGCCCCAGGGAGTCGAACATCTCCAGTGCCTTCTCCGTGTCGACAATAGTCATCCGCTCAGGTGTCATGACCATCATAAACGCCGTGGTCTTCGTATTCATGATGATGTCTCTAAACTTGACGATGCGCCCCCTAATGTACTCCAGCTCATTCAATATCTCGTCTTCGTAGGTCAGCTTCTGCCTTTTTTAGAGACGCCGCCACCCTCCCGTACTCGTAGGCCTGCTTCCTCAACTCGGTAATCTTCTCAACCCACTGGCTCAACACATCTGCAATTGCGATCATCCTGATGCCGTGCCCAAAGGGGGGCATGTCGAAGACGTAGTAGTCATACTTCCCCTCTGACACCACGTCCACCATGGCGTCGTACACCGCGCTTTCGTACATGGCAGGCTCAGCCGCCGCGCTGTCGATGTACTCCTCAATATCCTTAGGCAGAGCGTCGAGGCGGTACATGTCGATAATCTTCTTCTTTATCGAGGATACGTACTCGTTGATCTTCTTATCAGCGTCTATCTCCATCACCCAGAGATTATCCGCCAGCTTCACCTCCCCCTTCCCAAAGACGTTCTGCTCAAACACGTCGCTAAGCGACGCCTGGGGATCTGTGCTGAAGACCAGCGTCTTCTTGCCCATAGACGAGAGTTTTAGAGACGTGGCGGCGCTCAGCGTGGTCTTCCCAAGACCCCCCTTACCCGCGTAGATAAACACCCTCAGGCTGGGGTTCTCCTGCAGTAGGCCAGAAAGCCCCTTCATGTCACTAAGTCGGTGAAGTCCCTCTCCCTCAGCATGTACCTCTTCCAGTTCTGGATATTTGGAAAGACGTAGGGCAGAAGCCTCATGGAGTAGTAAGGCGGCAGGATGGGGATCCCCAACATGTCGCCCAGGGTGATGATCATGAATAAGTTGTCTATCTGCGCCTTCACCTTCAATATTGCCGTCGACTGGCCGTGTACCGTGAGGCCCTCGACCACTTCCCTCAACCTATCTAGAAGACCCATGGTTTCTATGCTACTTCTGTATTTATTTGTTTGCTCTGTATTTAGCCCAGCCCGTTATTAGGTAGTAGGTCATCACTACGCCCAGCACCAGAAGGAGTGCGCCGAATGCCGCCGACAGGAGGTTAGACGCCTGTACCAAGCCCTGGCCGTAGAGCTTCGCGGCTGCGGCTTGTACGCCGATGGGCTTGTTGTTAATGGCGTAGAGCGCGTAGACGTAGGTCTCCCAGGCGAGGGCGGCCAGCGTCGTAATCGCCATGAATATGCCCGGGATGAATACATATGCGCTGGGCTTCTTTACACTGCTAAGGAATATGGCAACTAGCAACAGGGCTAGACCGGCAAGTAGCTGGTTGGTCCCTCCGAAAAAGATCCATAGATTTGTCCAGCTCCCGACTAACGCCAGGAAGCCTGCAAGTATCAATATTACTATCGGCGATATGTATTTATTGCCCAGCGGGCTTTCTTCAAATAACTCAGCCATGATGAGCCTAAAAACTCTCACGAAAAGCATTGATGTTATTAGACCCATAACAGTGACAAATATACCGTATAGGATATTCATGTACACGTCGGGTACTTTCAAGAGGCTACCAGTTAATAACGTGGCTCCCTGCACATAGGCGGCGGCCCCAGCGGGAGGTTGCGACAAAACCATAATTGCGGCGATTGAGGAGAGCGCCACCGCGCCCTCTGTCATCATGGCGCCGCCTCCGACCGGCAGGGCATCTGTCTCGTACTCCAATTGTTTAGAAGTTAAGCCGGAGGATACGAGGCTGTGCCAGCCGGAGATTGCGCCGCATGCTATAGTGACGAATAGTATGGGCCACAGGGGGCCGCCTTGTGGGTTCTTCAGCGGATCTACGTAGAGAGACGTAAAGGACTGTTGCTTTATGGTGAGGCCGGTCAAGGGGCTGAATATCGCCGCCAGCAACACCAACACCAAGGCAATTATAGACGGTAGGTACCCCACGTAAACCGTTGGGAGTAGGAACCTAGGCATCGGCGTAATTGCCGAGATGTAGTACAGTATGGAAAGTATCACTAGCCAGAAGAGGACGGTGGCGGTGCCTGGCCACGTGAGCTTGGGATCGAAGTTATAGGTCTTGAAGAAGTCAGGACTGTCCAAGAAGTTGGTGCCTGGCTGCCTCACCGCGGGGACCAGCGCCACAGTGAAGTAGCCAACTAAAACAATGAGGAGGGCTACCGCGGTGGCTACCAACACGTCCATGCGCCTCTGGAATATCAAGTAGCCGAAGACAACACCGCCGAAGAGGACGAAGAGGACTGCCGTGAAGGTGCCGGGCACTCTGTTTAACACGTCTATGATAACCCACTCAAACACGGCGGTGATAATTATTAGGTAGAAGATGAGATAGACGAGGAGGATTTTCCTCGCCCTGTCTCCCAGCAGTTTGTAGGTAATGGGACCCATGGAGCGGCCCTCGCTTCTCACCGACATCATCATGGCTGAGTAGTCCTGGGCCCAGCCTATGAACATGTTGCCGAAGATCACCCAGAGCAGGGCGGGCACCCAGCCGAAGAACAACACACCGGTTAGAGGCCCCACGATGGGGCCGAGCGCCGCCACTGACTTGAACTGGTAGCCAAAGAGGACGTATTTAGAGACGGGGAAGTACTCCACGCCGTCGAAGTACATCCTCGCCGGCGTAGGCCTGTTGGGGTCGGTCTCCCAGATCTTTTTATCAATCCACCTTGCGTAGAAGCGGAAAGTCAAAAAATACAGTATTAAACCTAACAGGACGTAGGGTGCTGGAGTGTCGAGCATGTGGTACGTCTATTTGCCATTAATAAAAATTCATTTAGCCTAAACTTGTTACTCTGCGGTTTTACAAACTTTAACTATAGCCAAAATTCAGAATTTATAATGATAGACCATTGTAAAATTTCAGCGAGGCCTCCACCACGCGGCGGCAGTCCACGTAGGGAAACAGCAACTGGACGAGGTGGTTAGACGCAGTCACGCGCCACGCCCCCAGGCTGTCGGCGAGCTCCAGCGCCCTGTCCACCACCTCGCGGGGGCCTGACGTGTTGACAAGATAGTAGTTGCCTACCCTCCGGCCTCCCCCCGACCTCGACGCGTCGAAGACGCCCAAGTCGCGGCTCGTCTTAAACCTAACTAGGGCGTAGGGCCTCCTACCCGCCACCACAGAGGCGGCGAGGTTTATGGGGTTGTCCCACGGCAATCTGTTTATTAGGAGCTCCAGCTTGACGCCGCCGCAGTTTAAGTCGAGGAAGAGCGAGGCCGGGTTTCCAATGCTCCTCACCACCTCGCATTGGCAACGACGCGCCGCCCTCGCGTTGAACAAGCGGGCCGCTAGATGAGAGGCGGAGTACCACCCACCTATCAACAGTACGAGCGCTATTATCAGGTCGAGGGGGGTCACGACACCGGCCGGTACCAGTTGTCCCTCTCCACCGGGGTGAACCCAGCCGACTTGATGATATTGACGACGTCGGCCCGCCTGTCAATGGGCGCCTCGGCCCTTTTCCACTCCAGCACCTTCTCCTCGTACAGAGTGCCGCCGAAGTCGTCCGCCCCGAAGTAAAGCGCCAGCTGCGCCGTCTCGGGCCCCGTGGTGAGCCACCCAGCCTGTATGTGGGGAATCAGCCCCTCGAAAACTATCCGGGCCACGGCCACCATCCTGAGAAGCGTCGCGGAGGTCTTAGGGTAGGGGATCTTCCGACCCAGCTCGCTCGTCCCAGGCTCGAAGTTCCAGGCAATGAACGCCATGAAGCCACCTGTCTTTTTCTGTAGCTCTGCGATTTTGTACATGTGCTCGGCTATGTCGCTCAGTGTCTCTACGTGGCCGTACATCATGGTGGCGGAGGTGTAGATGCCGAGTTTATGCGCCTCTTCCATAATCCTCAGCCACGTGGCACTGTCTATCTTCCTAGGCGCGATCCCCCTCCTCACCCTATCCACGAGGATCTCCCCGCCGCCCCCCGGCATGGTGTCCATACCCGCCGCCTTGAGCCTCTCAAGCACCTCGCGGTACGTGGCCCTCTCCCTCCGGGAGAGGTACTCCACCTCAAGCGGCGACAGGGCGTGGATGGCTATGTGGGGGGCCTTCGCCTTGAGGGCGCGGAAGAGCTCTTCGAAATACTCAATCCCGATGTCGGGGTTCACCCCGCCCTGGATAAGCACCTGCCTAAGGCCGTGGACCGCGTCCACCGCCAGCACGCGCTTAACCGCCTCCTCCACCGTGTAGCTGTAGGCCTCCCCGTGCCCCGGCGGGCGGTAGAAGGCGCAGAAGCTACAGCCCACCACGCAGACGTTGGTGTAGTTCAGCACCATGTTGCTGATGTACGTTGCGGCGTCTCCATACAGCCTCTTCCGAATCTCATACGCCCTCCTCCCCAGGGCCCAGAGGTCCTCTTTCAAAAGCCTCTCGATATCCCCCCTCCCGTACTCCACAGACCGGCGTCGTGTGCATCTTATAAGTTTTGTAGTTAGCCACACGTTGACAGAAATTTAAAAAGGGCGAAACGCGTGACGTACGTGGCAACTGTGGGGGAGGTTCTGGAGATGGCCGCGAGGGGCTTGGACAGGGGCGACGCCGTCTACCTAATGCGCGAGGTAGACTTCTTCACCTTGGCAGAGGCGGCGCACCTCTATACGCAGAAGCTCTTCGGCGACGTGGTGACCTTCGTCAACAACGTAGTGATAAACTACACAAACATATGCGTGGCTAAGTGCCCCATATGCGCCTTCTACAGACTCCCCGGCCACGGAGAGGGCTACCTAAGGAGCCCTGAGGAGGTGGGGGCGCTTGTGGAGCGCTTCGCCAAGGAGCTGGGGGTGACGGAGCTACACGTCAACGGCGGCTTCAACCCGTTCCTAAAGCCCGAGTACTTCGACGAGCTTTTCAAGGCTGTGAAGAAGAGGGCGCCGCGCGTCGTCATCAAAGGCCCCACAATGGCGGAGGTGGCGTACTACGCAAAGCTCTGGGGGATGAGCTGGGGGGAGGTGCTGGCCCGGTGGAGGGACGCAGGTCTCGACGCCATATCGGGGGGCGGCGCGGAGATCTTCGCCGACGAGGTGAGGAGGGTGGTGTCCCCCCACAAAATCTCCGGCGAGGAGTGGATACAGATAGCGGAGGTCGCCCACAAGCTGGGCATCCCCAGCAACGCCACCATGCTCTACGGCCACGTCGAGAGGGAGGAGCACGTGGTGGACCACATCTTCCGCGTAAAAGAGCTCCAGGAGAAGACCGGCGGCTTGATGCTGTTTATACCCGTCAAGTTCAACCCCCTCAACACCGAGCTACACGCCAGAGGCGTGGTGACCCGGCCAGCCCCCTCTACATACGACGTAAAGGTGGTGGCAATAGCTAGGCTGATACTGGGGGGCGCCCTCAAGGTGGGGGCCTACTGGCTCTCCGTCGGTAAGAAGCTAGCCTCGACGCTCCTCCTCGCCGGGGCGAACGACCTCGTAGGGACCATGTACAACGAAGCCGTCCTCACCTCAGCCGGTGCGAGGCACAGCGCCTCGGTGGAGGAGCTGGCCGCCATCGCCAGGGAGGCCGGGAAGAGGCCGGCGCTGAGAGACACCTTCCACAGAATACTGGCGCACCTCTAGACCGCCCTCCGAACCTCTCCGCAGAGCCTCGGCGGCGCCTCACCCCACCTTTATGTAGAACCCAGAAGTGTTGTAAAGCGGCGCGCCTACTTTTAGCTTAGCCATGTCGAAATTCGGCACCAGCAACCTATAAGCGCAGTTTCTCAACACCTGGCCCATAACCTCAGTCTTGACCCCCGTTTCGAGAGCCACGGATCTGTTAGACACGGGGAGTGTAAGCAAGGCCTTCACATAGACACCGTCGCTGGTGAAGAGGAAGTGGGTATGGTTAAACCACATATAGTTGTAGGCAAAGGTGAGGTAGCCCACGCCGTCCTCGGGGTATATCACATACACGGCGTCGTAGCCAACAAGCGCAAGCGGGAAGGCGTAGAACCCCCTCTTGTTGGCGCAAAGCTGTTTTAGGTGCAGGTCAAACGGCGCCTCGGGATCTGGATAGCCGGTGACTACTTTACCTACAAACACCACCGCCGTCTTATTGCCAACACGCCCAGCGGCTACGCACCTGAAATTCCGCGCCTCCACTGGGCGCGGGGCCTCAACCACACCGCCGTACTCACAAGGGCCATACACGACACCAGATATATTGCCCACAGATGTACAGGACACATCAAAATTCACAAAACACACATCTTTTTCATTAACAAATAAATTAATATATAAAATATGGAGAGTCATATACAGGTTATGAATATAACTATGGAAAAACCAAAACGGGTCATAGCCATAGATATAACTTATTAATAGAAAAATCAAAATTAGTGTAACAACAAAATATTTTTTACGCATATTTAACATACAGATGGTGCGCTATAAGTGAGCTAAAGAAGCACACATAACCATAGGCGCCTGACACAACGCCGTAAGCATAAATCTTAACACTATTGAATCCGATTGGCCACCCTCTTCTGTACACAGGCGAGCCGTTGTCACCATCTCGGCATCTCATATGGGCTTTTAATAAGCCCAAGACTTTAACATTACCGTAGCCAACACCTACGTAATGGCTCTCTAATCGCCCCTCTGTGATATCCGACGTGGCGCCAGCCTTAGCCACTGTCTCTGTCTTGGAGAGTAGACATGTGAAGTTGGCGGCGCCGTCTGAACACGTCAGCGGCTCAGTAGTCTTCAACACGTCGTAGTGGGAAAGAGCCGCGATCCTACCCCGAGGCGTCGTGCGGCCCCCAACGTAGTTAACAGCCTTCCCAGACACATCCACGCCGCTTAGAGGATCAGGCCCAGCCCCGGCGGCAACCGGCAACGCCACAGCGGCAAACACAGACACATAACGTTGCTGGGATCGGAATTCGCCTTGAGAGAATTGATGATAAGCCACTATCTGAGATTGAGGACTTTATGCGCAGAAAAACTCGCCGAAATCTTAAGATAGGCATGCCGGCCCCCGGAGTTAAATAAACTAAATGCTAGTCTACCAATAGCTCTACCACGTTGGCCACGTTTATAACATCTCCGGGCTTAATATCGACGCGTCCCACGCCTCTGATGTCTACCCCGTTTACAAAAGTCCCGTTGGTGCTCCCCAGATCCTCTATGAAGTATCCCCCGCCCTGGCGCCCCACGGCAAAGTGGCGGCGTGATATGTATATGCTGTGGGGATGCCACATGAAGTCACCCCTCCCAAACACTCTGTAGCCGTCTACTTTGTAGGTCGCCCTCCCGTCTCTCGTCTTCAGAAGGAGGTACTGGGGGTAGATCTCTACGGTGTAGATCTCCATGAAGGCGGCGGCGTGCGTATTTTTTGGCCATTACTTATTTTGCAACGTCCCTGATATATACGCCGCCGCGGCGTATACTTGGTGGACCTCGCCAAGCTTGTAGAGATACAGACAGCCTTTTCGAGGGAGAAGTTCCCCAGGTTTTGGGATGTTAAGGACGAGAGAGATCTGGCGCTGAGGCTTGAGTACTTGACGAATGCCCTCGCCGGCGAGGTGGGGGAGGCGGCTAACCTCGTGAAGAAGGTGGTGAGAAGCGCCGTGTATGGACACGGCGACGTGAAGCTAAGCGACGTGCGGGACGCCCTCGTCGAGGAGTTGACAGACGTGTTTATCTACACGCTCACCATAGCCGGGCTCCTGGGGGTAGATCTCGAGAAGGCCTATTTCGAAAAGCTTGAAAAGAATAGGAGGAGGTTTTAGCCGGAGCCCCTATCACCGGCGGCCCGGCGGGCCGTCTCCGGGGCCGATCCTGCCTCCTTGGAGTACGCCCAGGTTTATAAACCTTCGGCCTTAGCTATCTTCTCCTCGATGTGTAGCTCCTTGTCGAGCCGGCGGTCGATTTTGATCGTGATAGATATCCTCTGCACGCCCATGTCAGTCAGCGTCTTTTCAATATTCTCGAGGAGGTTTGCGAGTTGCTGGTAGCTGTCGAGCTCTATGTCGGTGAAGCCGGCCCCCGTCCTGTACCTAAATCCAGACGTCTTTATGACCTCGGTTACCCTCGCCACGTATTTAGACAGGCTCGGGGTGCCGGTGCCCAGGGGGACTACCGAGAGGCTTACAACCATCTTAGCCATGGCATTTCCTTAAACTCCTTTTTAAACACTAACAAGGGTGTACCTGTGAAGAGGATTTCCACGGGTGTGGAGGAGCTGGACAGAGCGCTGGAGGGGGGCATACCCCAGGGCTCCTGGGTGGTGGCCACGGGGGAGCCGGGGGTGGGCAAATCTATTCTATGCATCCACTTCGCATATGCGGGGCTGAGGGCCGGCGACCCCGTGGTCTACGTCACCACAGAGCAGGAGTTTAGAGACGTCATGGAGCAGGCCAAGCAGCTGGGCATGGACTTAGCCCAGTACGCCGCCTACAACATCGCGTGGAGGAAGGAGCCGGAGGAGCTACCCGAGATCGTGGTGATCGATATATTCGGACTTTTGAAGGTGGCTAGACAACTCACCGAGAGGGCCAGGGAGGAGAGCCCGGAGAAGGTTAGGCGCTACGCCGCCCTCTCCATCGACACCCTTATCGAGGCCATCAACGAGGCCTATAAGATACTAGCCGTGGCGGGGGAGAGGGGCACGCCGGAGCGGCACGTGAGGCTCGTCATCGACTCCATGTCGGCCTTCTGGGTGGATAAGCCCGTCATGGCTAGGAAGTACAGCTACCAGCTGAAGATAGCCACCCACCGAGACAACGTGACGGCGCTCCTCACCAGCCAGTACGCCCCGACCACGAGGCAGGCCTACGGCTTCGGCCTTGAACACATCGCCGACGGGGTGATACACATGTGGATGGACGAGGTGGAGACAGCCAAGGAGGTGCGGAGGTGGCTGATAATAAAGAAGATGAGAATGACCGCCCACGAAACCAAGGCCTTCAAAGTGAGGATAGAGTCCGGGAGGGGCCTAGTCCTTGAGAAAATCTCGTAAAAAGCGGCTCCGGCACCGGATCTGGAGAACTGAGGCGAGTTTGGAGGTCCTCAGGGCTTAAATGCCTTTCTCCACTTTTTTAACAGCTCCGCCGGGTCTGTGCCGGGGTCGCCTGTTTTTATGTAACGCCATAAGCGCGGCAATTCTGCGTCTCCCGAGGTGACGTCTTCAAGCGCCAGCGCCACGGCGGTCGGCACGTCTCTGCCGGAGCTGGCTATCGCCGGGAGGCTGAGGTTGAGTTCCCTCGCCGCTGTGAAGCACATCATCCGGTAGGGCCTGGGGCAGTGCCTCACGACTTCGTCGATTAGCTCCTCCACAGGCTTGACTCTGCGGATTACGGGCTTGTTTCTAAACACTAGACTAGCCCAGAGATACCTCAGCCTATACCACGCATCCACACCTATGTAGCTGGGTAGTTTTTTAAGCATGGAGTCGGAGAGGTGCGTACTCCCCGTCTATAACCTGAACTTTATATACTCCCTACCCCCCACGTTGGTGCCCTTCGCCACGCGGACTCTTAGTATGTTGGGCTCGGGGGTCTCCACCTCGCCGCCGAAGTGCCACTCCATCACCTCCACGCCCTGGGGAAACACCCACACAGCCTCGTAGTCGTAGTCAGCCACCTCCTCCTCGTAGTAGTTCTCGTAGAGGTTCTCGCCCTCCCTCAGCGGCGCCGGGAACGAGCCTAGGAAGGTGATGTATGGCCTAGTCGGCGCCCCCCTCAAGCCGATATACACGTCGTGGATTACGGGCCTCACCCTCTCCCCGTTGATTCGCACAATCTCCTCGTCCATAAACCTCTGCATATTCTCCCACACAGTAGAAATCTCTCTAGCTAAGGCGTCGCCCCCACGTCTAAGCAGGCTGTGGTAGTACTGCCCCCTATCCAAGTAGTCGAAGATAATCACCATGTTAACCACGCCGCGGCTCACGATGTAGAACCCCTGGGCGTATACCGGGGTTATGTCCTCACCCACGGCATATACATAAGGTGGTATTTAAACGGCTTGGCGCCTGGCGAGCCCCTCGACGCATTCCCTCTCCACCGGGCTCAGCTGGGAGGGGACTATGACGACTGCCGGCCCCTCGATGCCGCTGGTTGCCAAGTCGCCGAGGGTGGTGTACAGCGCCGAGCCTCCCCAGCCGAGGCGGTACACCACAACCACCGGCAGAGCGGGGGTGAAGACGCCGCGCCTCTCCCGCTCCTCTAGCTGCATCAACACCGCGGCGGCGTCTCTAGGCGGCATGAACGCGCCGTCTTCTCTGACGTCGAGTAGGAGGAGGGTGTGGAAGCCCCGCTTCAGGTTTTGCTCCACCAGCTCGTAGGGCCTTGTGGAGTAGACGCCGCCTCTTGGGTACGTCACGGTGGCCACACCCCCCATCTTGTATATCGACAGGCAGCTGACGGAGAAGGCGGCGCATATGATAGACACCCCGGGCACCACCTCCGCCCGGTAACCCCTTGACCTGGCGAGGGCCACCAAGGCGCTGTGCGCCGTGGCGAGGGCGGGGTCGCCGGCGGTGACCAGCACAGCCCGGCGGCCTTCTCTCAGGCACTCGAAAATTTTCCTACCAGACTCCTCCTCCAAGTCGCGGCGGGTGAGCCGCACAGGCTCAGACCTGGCCACCCTCCTCAGCCCCTCCACGTCGAGAGGACCGGTGTAGTCTTCGTAAAAGACGCAGTCGGCCTCCCGTATAATTCTAGCCGCTACCTCCGTAATGTAGCCGGGCCCCGGCCCGACCCCCACGAGGAAAAACACGGCGGGAGGTGGACACCTCTTAAAAACATGTTAAGCGGCTACCCGCCGCTATGTGGCGCAGATGCAGGGACGTATGTAACAGAGGCTTACCGTAGGCGTCTGCGCCCCGCCTTTCTTGTTGATATATTCATTAAGCTTATATTTGGGTTTTGAAAAGCTGTCGCGATGTACGCCGTTGCGAGGCTCTACGGCTATACCGAGGAGGTGGGGTTCAAGGCCTGGCTGGGGGTGGACCTCGCCAGGGCGCTGGGGGTGAGGGTGGGCGACGGCTTGCGGATTGAGAGCAAGGCCGGGGTCTCCTCGGCCCGGGTAGTGGAGGTGGTTGAGACGGTCAAGGCGGGGCTGTTGCTTACGGTGGACGTCTACATGGCGGTGAGCGGCTTCAGAACTGTGTTGATTAAGAGGCTGAGCAGGGTATACGAGGCGGGATCTGTGGCTATGGGGGTGGAGGCGGCCAGGGCGCTGGACGCCGACCAGCTAATGAAGCTCGTCAACCTCATGATTGTCTACAGGGTGCCGGTATTTACAAACTTCACAGGTTTTGTACAGGCGGAGGACGGGAGCTGGGTTAAGCTCCTGGTGAGGGAGATTTCGCCGAGGGAGCCCGCATACGTGTCGAAGGAGACGAAGATCTTTATTAGATGACTAGGGGGGGTGCTGGACTCTGCTGAAGTCGAACTTCAGGAGGAGGACGGGATCCGTCATCTTCCTCAACGCTGATATCCTCTCGAGGATTCTCGCGGCTAGCTTGCCGCTTTTATACATATCCACGGCCTTCTCGGCGCCGTACCTCTCCACAATGGCGTTTAGCTCGTCTCTAATTATGTAGTCGGCTATCTGCTCCACCCCGGCCACCTCCCCGTTCCTCACGAGGTTGGCGATGACGAACAGCCGCAGTTCGGTGAGGTTTATCTTCTTCAACGCGGTGTCGAGGTCGGCGCTCCACTTCACCGACTGGGTAGCCCTCTTAAACTCCTCCTCTGAGAAGACAAGCCTCACCCTCTGGTTCCACTTAAGCTTCCACAAGTTGAACCACTCCGCCGCGATTTCCCAAAGCCTCCCCCACATCCTCTCTACATACATACAGAGGCGCAAGCGCGCCTTCTGTTCCGAAAACCTCCCCCAGTTGTATATACCAGCCCTCGTGGCTAAATAGTGCATAAAGTCCCTAAATACAAATTCCCTCAGCGCCTCCAACTCCCCCCGGGGCACCTCCCCCAGCTGCTCCTTGACCAACTCGCTCAGCATGGAGTCTATCGCCGCCGCCGCCGCGTCGAAGTCGCAGTAGTAGTAACCCATGGCTATACACCAATTCCCTATTTAAAATCTACCTCTCCCACACGGCCAACGCCTCGCCCGCCACCCTCAGCGCCGCAACGTGGGCAGTTATGTATGTCAGTAATCTGCACATGCCGCCAGTCTGTAGCTATTATCAGCGGCAACGCCTCGGAGTATTTTCCGCCATTTCTTGGCCACGCCCACCGCCCGCAACACCTCTACTTGACCTGCGGCGCCGCCGACCGAGTGCGGTCGGGGTACATAACGATCACCCAGATCCTTGGCCCGTACCTATATTTTCAATTTTTAGTTACAATATATCTAGCATAAAAATGAAATAAGTAATACCATTCCGTAGTTAACACTATGGAATTGCTTAAAAGGGGGCCTTTAGATCTCTGTGTGCTACGTACCTACTTTGTAGGGCTGGTTTTGGCTCTGGCCGCGGCCTTAGCCTTCGTGACGGCGCCTAAGTTTTCGGCAATGCCTCCTCTGTCTTTACTTGGCGGCGAGGTGCTTAAGGAGCCTTGGGGCTACGTTAAGATCTCCTCGTCTGGAGATGAAGATGAGATAAGCATAACAGTATTTGAAAATGGGAGGCCCTCAAATAGGGACTACGCCTTTGCTGTGGTGGGCCCGGTTGGGGGGCCTAAATCCGGCGCCGCGGTGAGGGGGAGGGGGGGCGTTAAGCTAGGCCGCTACTACGCGGAGCTAGCCAATATTGCGGCTGAACACGGCTACAAGCCCAAAGACGTAGAGTTCGGCCTCATGATAGACTTGCTGAGAGAGACAGAGCACAACGAGACCCACGTCGCCGTCGAGAGAATGCTCATCTCAATCCCGCTGAGGCCAGAGAGGCCAAATAAGATAGAGGTATTCGTAGAATTCAAGCCCCAGATCGTCACATACCGCAAAAAAGACGGGAGCCAATCCACGTCGCAGACGCAGAAACAACAGCTACAGTCGACTCCGCCGCCTAAAATTCAGAACCCCAGCTGTCCACAATACCCACAACCCGGCTTTTCATATTTATGTATAGAGTGGGTGCTGGTGTCGAGCCAGGCTTTAACAAACCAGCTAATACCCACCCTAGTGGCATATCTCACAAACTACGACACGCTATATAGCGGTTACGTAGAAGTATATTCAATAATTATAGTTGATAAAAAAACTGGCCTTAAGATAACTCTGCCTCTGGGGGGAATTCCTCTTAGCAAAGGGAAGTACTACTTGTTTAAATACGGCTTCTCAGTAACGCTTAGCTCCTCCGTACCGTTAATGTCGCTAGGTTGCTCATTTACGCCAGATTCCTCGCCTATTTCTCCGAGTTGCTTTGACATTCTGCGCGGTAATCAGTTTGACACCCCGCCTAGGTATTCTAGGGGGTCCGTCGCCTCGCTGGGGGTGGGGGCCTCCGGCACGGTGTGGATAGTTACGTATGAAATTTGGTGGGTTGTGTATGAATGGAATGGTAGTGGCTGGACGAGGCAACCCCGGTACAAGGAAGATACCGTGTACGGCCTATGGGCCGTGCCGTATGCAGAATCCAAGGGTGATGGGATATACTGGTGGTATCCAAAAGCCGCGGTCAACACGCCAGACATCGAGTACATCTCAGCACTTTTCAACACCCAGGAATATCCCATATCAAGATTCACCATAGGTAGCGGATGCGGCGTGGGCATCGCCTACGAGAACTACGCAGTTGTACAGAGGGGTGGGTCCTTATCCCTTGCCCAGCCCTTCCTTTCACTACTAGGCGGAGCGGCTTGCGCCGCTGGCTACTGCTATTTATTACCGATAGCGACGTCGATTGACGTGAATTACAAGACTAGTGAGCATATTAATGGCTTTATAGCCATTAGCTATACACGTCCTGTATACTACGAGACAAGGGGTATGGGCATACTGACCTACCTGGAGTCTATAGGTGTCGAGGCCTATGTACCTGCCTTGTTTATAAGACCCGGAGCCTACGACAATTGTTAAAACCATTGTTTTAATTTTTTATTGTCTAGTGGTTGTCACGACGAGAGTTTTGGCTGGCGCTGTGGGTTGTCACAGCTACGAATCAACACGCGGTGGCGTGTGGGCTGATGTAGCCATAGCTGGAGAAGAGATTCCGCGGTTGCCGAGGCGGGTTGCGGCGGTTCCCGGCCTTGGGAGGGCTTTTACCGCCGCTCCTCCAGCGGATGAGTGAGGCCTTCTTGGCGCGTCTGGCGTCTGTATTTCTTGTATTCCCATCCTGCGTCCTCGGCTACGCCGCCTCCGCCTTGTCACATATATAAACGACGGCCTCAGCTACGCGGCCTCCGTCTGGCTTTCTCGCCGGGCTCCGCCTAATTCCTCTTTTAAGACCTACCTCTCCCACATGGCCAGTGCCTCGCCCGCGGCCTTCAGCGCCGCGGCGTGGGCTGTTGCGTATCTATACTTCTCTAGGAAGTATGTGTAGGCTTTTCTGAGGGCGGCTAGGTCGACTTGGAACTCCACGTCGTACTCAATGTCCAGCAACAAGAGCCCCTCCGCCGGGGCGCTGGGCACCGCGCCTGGCCTTGGCCTCTTCAGGAGGTCTTCTACATCCTCTAGCCTCAAGACGCCGCGGCCCGTGGCTAGAATTGCCCATGCCATCTTGCGGATCATCTTGTTTCTAAAGCCCCTCCCCGCGAAGTGTAGGTATATGAGGGGGCCCCTCAGCTCCACGTCTATACTCTCCACGGTGGTTATGGTTGGCGTGGTCTTGTCTCCGCGGCGCTGTATAAAAGAGCTGTAGTCGTGGGTGCCGGCGAGGAGCTTGGCGGCGTCCCGCATGACGTCGACGTCCTCGCCCCAGTGCGGGGCGACGTATAGATATCGCCTCCTCTTGGCCCGCCTGGGGTTGAAGCCCGGGGGCACCTCTGCCACGGCCCACGCCCAGACGCCTCTCGGAAGCTTCGAGTTGACGTAGCCGATGTGTAGCTTCTGGGGGGCCAGCACCGCGTTGGCTACTGCGGATACGCCGGGGTCTGTCCTGCTACCTTTGCCCAGTATCTCGCCGAAGGCCGCCTTCAGCCGGGGCTCCAGGGAGTTGGGGTGGCCCGTAAATCCATAAAAGAGTGTGCCGTCGTAGGCGATGCGGTATAGGTAAGGCATATATCTGCATAAATCCGGCTCTTAAATGCTCACTTTTAGGAAGGCGAGGGAGGAGGACGTCGCCGAGATCGTGGCCTTCACAATGGACACGTGGGAGTGGGGCGACTACATCCCGAGGGTAATTGGGCGGTGGGTGGCCGACGGCAACGCCTACGTGGCGCTTCTGGACGGCGGGATCGCCGCGGTTGCCTCTATGTTGCTAGTGGGGAAGTCGGCCTACCTCCGGGGCCTCAGGGTTAGGCCCGATCTGAGGGGCAGAGGCATTGGGGAGGCCATGACGAGGTTTCTGGTGGACGAGGCGAGGCGGGCCGGCGCGTCTATAGCCACCCTCCTAGTGGCGGAGTGGAACGGCCCAAGCCACAACTTGGTGAGGAAGGTGGGCTTCAAGGCCCGGCTGTATATCTACGGCGGGAGGCCGGCGGGGGGCCGGGGCGGCAGGTGTCTGGAGGGCGCCGAGGCCTACGAGGCGCTGGCCGAGGCCCTTGGGCGTAGCAGGGGCTACGCCTGCCTCCCCGACGAGCCTTGGGTCTGCACCGCCGTGACTCCGTGGGAGCTACTGGCGCGGGGCAGGCCGTGTCTCGGCGAGTCGCTGTATATAGGCAGGTTCTCCTTCGGCGCCGCCCAGGGCAACCCCGATCAAGACGTCACATCCCTAAGCCCGGAGGGATACAGAGAGCGCTACGCCGCCCACGTCCTGTACTCAATGGAGCTTTAACGTTATATACCCGGCTGTGTCGAGAGGCCGTGGAGCCGAGGTCCTTCTATGACATCACGGAGCCGGAGGACAGGCGGGAGCTTGCGCAGTTGGTGAAGGCGGGGGTGTTCAGCTACGCAGTCATGATACCGGAGGACCTGCCGAGGAGAGAGGTGGAGGATGTGTTTAGAGAAGCGGGATTCCTCCATGTGGAGATAGACGCGTCAGGGTGGCCGCGGCAGATAACTGTGAAGACTGAAAAGGGAGTATTTACGTTTAGAAAAGTAGAGGAGGGGGTTTATAAAATCAACAGGGCTGATTAGCTCTGCCCGGCGTCTCCGAGAGGACGTAGGGGGTGCCCGGCATTAATAACCGCTTGCCTCTGCAGTCAACCTGCATGATGGCGCGTCTCATGTGCCAGTGTTCCTGAGCCGCTACCTCCTCTAGGGTCTTAACCACGGCAATGGGGGGCCTTCCCTTCTCGCGGCTACGCCTAATCAACTCGTCAGATGGTATCTGCGCAACGATGTTAAAAACCTCTTTCTCAAGTCTGTGGAGCTCCTCTGGCCTCTCTTCCACCTTAGTCATTGCCTCTCTCCACTTCTCGGCGAGGTCAGGCCTGCCAATTATTTCGAAGAACGCCTCGATTTCTGGCCATATCACCGTGGCAATGGCCACGAAGCGATCTTTTGCCTTTGCAGTAGTGTAGGTGACGTGTAGATTAGCGTCGATGGTCGGCGATCTCCTCCTGCCCCTCCCAAGGATAAACCCAGCGCCGACTTGATATGGGTGGACTACGGACAACACGTCGTTTGTAGCTACGTCTACGAAACGTCCCTTTCCTGTCTTGAGCCTCTGCCAGTAAGCCGCCAGGGCCCCCAGCGCAACCGCGGCGCCTGTAAAAGCCCACGAAAGCCAGATTCCTGCTCTCAATGGGTAGGAGTAGGGCTCCGGAAGGCTTGGGTTTCCGAGCATGGCCATATAGCCGTTGTACGCCTGTCCCGTGAGATCTGAGTCAGGCATGTTTGCATACTCTCTTGATTTCTGCGTCGGGAAGTGGCCAAAGGGAGAAACCGCGACGTAGATTAGATACGGGTACTTTTCTGCGAGCTGGGGATAGCCCACCCCCCTCTCCGCCAGCTTGCCAGGCCCTAATCCGTCTATTAATATATCAACCGTCGGCAGTAAGGATGACACCTCCCCCCACGTCACCCTCCTCTTGCCGCGCCCCTCGACGAAATACGGGATGCCTACCCCCTCTATATATACGCCCTCTGCGGTGATCTTCGCCGCCTCCTCGTCGAAGAGCGTGTAGACCTCAGCGCCCAGCTCCTGGAGAAGCGAGCCCGCGATCATACAGCCGAAGTTCACACCACATATCTCCAGTACCTTGACCCCCTCAAGCGCTACGGGCTTGCCCTCCGGCCTAAACAACTCTTTCAAAGTGGCTTCTCTCTCCATCATACCTCGTCCCTCTCGCCGAGGTATACAGGGTCATCCTCGGCCCGCCAGCCGGGCGGCGGCGTATTGCCTATCTGGCCATCCCAATAGCCCAATACGCCTCTCTTCACTAGCTCGTCTACCTCCTCTGCGCCGTACCCAAGCCACTTCTTAAGCACCAGCTTGTTGTGGTACCCCACGGGCCTTGCTACCCACTTCACGTCTAAGTCAACGCCTGCCATCTTAACAACCGGCCCGGGCACCACGATCTCTCCATACAGCCTATCTACTATCTTGACCACCGAACCCCTTTCCCACCTCCATGGATCACTCACCACGTCAAAGTCGTTCATTACAGGTTGCGCAGGTACCCCCAGCTTTTTACATACGTCTAAGACATCCCCCAGCGTCATCTTCGCAACCCACTCGGCTAGGGCCTTGTAGCTCCTCCACTTATCTCCAACAGCCTCTGCAAGGCCGGGAACAACTTCTGCGAGTGCTTTTGCTTGGCGCTCGGTCATTGCCGCCACGGCGACGAACTTGCCGTCGGCAGTTTTAAATACGCCGGATACCACAGCAAAGGGGTCGAAAAAGCCGCTTCTCCCCATCCTCCTGCCCGTGGCCGACATATATACAAAGTGGTACATAAACCGCTGGAGGCTAGCCGCTTGGGAGAGATCTATGTATTGGCCTCTGCCGCTTTTTACTCGGTATATCAACGCGGCGATCACGGCGCTTACAGCCATGGTTGAGGGTAGCCAATCGCCAGGGTAGTCGGGCAGTCTGTACAGCTCATTCACCTCGCCCTCCTCCCACCCGGTTGTGTCCATAATACCCGACTCAGCCTGGCCAATTATGTCGTAACTTGGCAACTTGTGGAGAGGGCCAAACTGCCCGTAGCCGCTGGCGCTTACATATATGAGCCTGGGGTTTACCTCCCTCAGCTGTAGGTAGCCCAAGCCGTAGCGATCCAGCGTGCCGGGTTCCATATTCTCCACAAAGATATCTGCCCTCTTCACGAGCTCAAGCATCAACTCTCGGCCCTTCTCCGACCTAAAGTCAAGACCCAGGAAGTACTTGTTGGAGTTGAGGTAAAGGTAGTCAATTCTCATGCCTTTGAAAAACCCCCTACCGCCCCACATAGATGCGTATTTCCACCTGTCACCCCTAGGTGGGGGCTCTACCTTAACCACTTCTGCCCCCAATTGCGCAAGTAGGCGCGGGATGTTGGGCCCCAGTATGTAGTGGGCAAACTCTACAACTTTAACCCCCTCTAGTGGCTTGCTATCTATAGGATTTTTAAAAAATGTCACTATAACGTCAAAGTAATTCATAGGATACAAAATAAAATGATTTTTAAAGATTATTCTAGTAAACTTCGCCAAGAGCGTGAGTACCTAATTCACCTAGTCCCTTCTCCACCATCTTTTTATAGAGCTCGAGGGCCATGGCAGTGGCTGGGAGGTATAGGTTCGCTTTATTCGCCAACTCCATTACGTAGCCTAGGTCTTTCTTTAGGTGGACGGCTTTGAAACCCGGCGAGAGGTCGCCCCTCAGCAGTTTCGGGAGGTAGAGCTCTATGGAGCCGGACCTCGCCGCCCCGCCCGTCAAAACCTGCGCCACCTTCTCCATGTCTAGGCCTAGGGCCTTGGCCAGTCTGAGTCCCTCCACCATGGCCACGGTATTCAGCGCGACGACCACCTGGTTCACCAGCTTCATCGCCTGGCCGTACCCCACCGGGCCGACGTAGACGATGTTTCTGCCGAAGGCTTGGAAAACCGGGAGAAGCCTCTTAAACAACTCCTCCCTGCCCCCCACCATAATAGTCAAGGTGCCCTCAACAGCGCCCTTCTGGCCGCCGGTGACCGGGGCGTCAATAAACTCCACCCCGTGGCGGGCCAGCCTCTCGGCAAACCGCCGCGCCCACTCAGGCGAGTTCGTCGACATGTCCACGACAACCAAGCCGGGCCTGGCGCCCTCCACCACGCCGCCGGGGCCGAAGAGGACGTGCTCCACGTCCGGGGCGTCTGACACCATTACGATAACCACGTCGACCCTCCCCGCCAGGTCTGCCGGCGACTGGGCGACGTAGACGCCTAACTTCTCGAAGGGCTCCGCCTTCGACCTAGTCCTGTTGTAAACCGCGGCGAGGAGGCCCGCCTTGTGTAGATGCATAGCCATGGGCCCACCCATGAGTCCCAGCCCCACGACCCCTACTTTCATCAGGAGGGTGCGCAAATGTATATAAAATAGTTTTTCCTACCCCCTATGCTGTCGCCGGTAGTTTCCTACACCACTGTGAGGGAGGTGAAGGGCCCCCTTATAGTTATTGAGAAGACGAGGGGCGTGGCCTACGGGGAGGTGGGCGAGGTGGTTGGGCCAGACGGCGAGCCGAGGAGGGTTCAGGTAATCGAGGTGGGGACGGACTACGCAGTGGCCCAGGTGCTCGGCGGTACCCTGGGCCTCCCGGCGAAGGGCTCGACGGTGAGGTTCTACGGCAAGACGCTTAAGATGCCCGTGTCCGAGCAGTTGATTGGGAGGATTCTAGACGGCAAGGGCCAGCCGAGGGATCACATGCCTCTGCCGCCGCCCGAGGACTTCAGAGACGTAAACGGGGAGCCTCTCAACCCCTACTCCCGGGAGTACCCGGAGGAGCCTATCGAGACGGGCATCTCGGCGATAGACGGCCTCTACACACTGGTGAGGGGGCAGAAGTTGCCGATTTTCTCCGGCACCGGCCTCCCCCACAACCTAATGGCTGCGCAGGTGGTGAGGCAGTCCACGGTCAGGGGGAGTGAGGAGGGCTTCGCCGTCGTCTTTGTCGGCGTCGGCATCAAGACGGAGGAGGCCCTCTTCTTCATGGACGAGTTTAGGAAGACAGGCGCCCTCAGGAGGGCGGTGGCCGTCCTCAACCTGGCCTCGGACCCGGTGGCGGAGCGCATCCTCGCCCCGCGCGTGGGGCTCACCATCGCGGAGTACCTCGCGTGGCAACTGGGCTACCACGTCCTGGTCGTCATTACGGACATGACTAACTACTGCGAGGGGTTGAGGGAGCTTTCCTCGGGCCGCGGCGAGCTTCCCGGCAGGAGGGGCTACCCCGGCTATATGTATACAGACCTGGCGACGATATACGAGAGGGCTGGGAAGGCGCATGGGAGGAAGGGCTCGGTGACCCAGTTCCCCATCTTGACCATGCCCCACGACGACATTACCCACCCCATTCCAGACCTCACCGGCTACATAACCGAGGGCCAGCTGGTGCTCAGCCGCGCCATGTGGGGCAAGGGGATCTACCCGCCCTTCGACGTCATCATGTCGCTGAGCCGCCTCGCCAAAGACGCAATCGGCGAGGGGAAGACCAGGGAGGATCACAAAGACGTGGCCAACACCCTAATCGCAGCCTACTCCAAAGCCCTCGAGATTAGAAACCTCGCCACGTTGGTGGGCGAGAGGAACCTCGGCTGGAGGGAGCGCAGGTACCTCCGCTTCGCCGACGCCTTCGAGCAGAAGTTCATAAAACAGGGGTACTACGAGAGGCGTAGCTTCGAGGAGACGCTGGACATAGGCTGGGACGTCATGTCTATTCTGCCGGAGGACGAGCTGACCAACGCCAGGCCGCAGATAACCCAGAAGTTCTACCGCAGACACATCTTTGAGAGCGTACAGGTTTAGTGTACTGAGAGTACATCACGTTTTTAAGTAGGGGCTCCTCGACGCATGTGAGGGGTAGAACCCTATTCCTCATAATTATCGCGGCGTCGGCCGCGGTCACCCTCTTTGTTGGCTCCCACCTCCTCGCGACGTCTGCCGTACTAACGTCGGGCGCGCCGAGGGCTCTTGACTTGCGCGGCGCCCCGTCTGCAGACTTGTCGACGGCGACCGGCGCAACTCCTCAGACCTTGACTCCACCTGCGCCGTCTGAATTCAAGGATCGTCTAGAGGTCAGGGAGGGGTACATTAGGCTTATTGTCCAGGATTTGGAGGGGGCTGAGTCGGCTGTGAGGAGGGCCGCGGCGGCTGTGGGTGGATACGTAGCGGGGAGCGAGGGTGGGCTGGGCGAGGTTAGGCTCACGGTTAAGGTGCCTAGCGATAGGCTGGATCAGTTCCTCGCCATGGTTAGGGAGATAGGCCCCGTGGACCAGTTTTCAGTGAAGGCGGAGGAGGTGGGGGAGGTGTATATCGATCTGTGGGCCCGGCTGAACTCAACGAAGGCCACGGAGCGCCGGTTGCTTGAACTGTTGCAGAGGGCGCAGAGCGTAGACGAGATTTTGAAGGTGGAGCAGGAGTTGAAGAGAGTGAGGTCAGAGGTGGAGAGGCTCGAGGCTGAGCTCAGATCTCTTGCGGGGAGGATCGCCTACGCCACGGTGGTGGTGCATCTCGTGGGCGGGGGCGTGTCCTACCACGTGACGCTGACGGCGGAGGTGGAGGACGTCGAGGACGCCGTGAGGAAGTTTGTAGACGCCGTGGCCAAGGCTGGCAGGATCAGCTCTATGCAGTTCGCGGGCAGGGAGGGGCGTGTGGAGGCTGTGGTGGCCACCACGAAGCTCGCCCAGCTGGAGGCGCAGGTCCCCGGCGCCGTGGTGGAGAGGAAAGTCGCCTCCGCCCCCTCCGCGACCGGCACGTCCACCGTCGTCGTCAACTTTGTGCAGAAGAAGAGGGCCTACTCCATACACCTCGTTTTAGAAGTCGACAACGTGGAGGAGGCCATGAGGCGCATAGCCGGGATGGGGGTGGGCAGGGTGCTGTCCGCCTACGCCTCTCAGCAGAGCGGCGAGGTGCGGCTGTCTGTGCCTACAGAAGAGGTCGAGAGGCTGGAGAAGTCTCTGCCCGGCAGGCTGGTGGACAGGAGGGTGGAGCTCACATACGCCCCGGAGTCCCAGCTCATAATTTCGCTACGTAGACCCGCGAACCCCCTGGCAGACGCGCTGGGGGCCGGACTGTCGGCGATGACGACGGTGGCTGTGTGGCTACTGGCGGCGTTGCTGGCGCTGGCGCCAGTCGGGGCGCTGGCCTACGGGGCCTACTACGCCTATAACAAGCTGGCTAAGAGAGGCGCGAGGGGCCGCTAGGCGCCGCAGACCCTCTTGTAGAGCTCTGAGTCTCCCGCCAGCTTTGAGGCTAGGCGGCAGATGAGGAGGGCCGCTGACCTGTCGTCGGGGATATCTGAAAAGAAGCCCTCCGGATCTGGGCCGTTGTACTGGTAGCGGTAGAGGCTCGGGGCGAGTACAGTGAACTCCACCGAGTCGCCGCCTACGACTCCGGCGAGCTTTATCATATGGGTAGTGGGCACCAGAGCGATAACCACATCGACGTCCTCCACTTCGATCTCATCCTCCCCCACTCTGATCCTCCTCGAGCCGGGGTAGATCTTCTTTAAAGCCTCTCTCCTCTCGGCGAGTTGCGCGGCTAGGTAGGCCTTCCATGCCTGGAAGGCTTTACCCGCGGCGTTTCTAAGAAGCCCATCCTCTAGAAACTCAAGCGCTAGACTCATTTCTATCCGCGCCTCGCGCAACCTAGCGTCGCGGTACTTCTCTATGTCCCTCCACGGCTTAGTCAGCAGGGGGAACTCCATAAGTATTCTAAGGCCTAGCACCTATTAAATACTTAAGCGTAGGCTGTAATAAAGATGTTGATAGGCCGCGTCTCTCCTTAGATATGGGATCTCCTCCCTGCTTGCATGCATCCCTTGACTCCACTACTCTACAAGACGCTGTGGTTTTGAGTTAAAAAAAGCCCCCTCGTAGGAGAGTGATCACAAAGGAGGGCTTATTGTTAACGGATTAGTGGCCGAATAGGTTTTTTAGGTAGCTCTGCTCCCAGGAGTCTTTGCGCTCGGTGTATTCACGCTTCGGCTGCGGGTCTTTGGAGGGTTTGGGCGGCTGTGTGGTGAAGTCTAGGCCGAACATTACCGACAGCGTCTGCAACCTCCCCTCCGGGTTGCCCACGTAAGCCCAGCCGAGGAACGCGTACTGGACGCTGGCTCTGTGGGGGAGCCCCTCCATCTCTAGTATCTTGTTGGCGGCGAAGAGGGCGCTTTCGAAGGCAATCTCCTGGTTTTTGGGGAACTGCAGGCCTGCGGCGTCCCCCGCCGCAAGCACGTCGTCGAACTTGGGGTGCCGCAGGTCTTGGGGCGACCTGACCTCTACCCACTGCCCCCCGAGGCCGGCCTCCGCCACGAATTTGGGCGCCCTGTTGGGCTCGAGCATCGCCAAGATGTCGTATTGATACCTCTCCCCGCTTCTAGTAACCACGTAGTTCTCCCCAATCTCGGTAATCTCCTGGCCGGTCACCACCTCTATGCCCTGTTTTTTGTATATCTCTCCGACGACGTCTGCTATGACGGGGGGCTGGGTCTTGTCGTTGGCGTCGATGTGGATTATCTTGAACTTGTCCCTCACCCCCCTGTGCCTCAGCACGGCGTCTATCAGCAGGGCGGTTTCCGTAGGCGCCGGGGCGCATCTATACGGCACCTTAGGTGCGTACACTACCACGGTGCCCCTCTCGGCGCTCCACACCTTGTCCCTCAGAAGCCTCGCCCTCCCGGGGTCGTAGACGTTGAGCACATTGCCTCGGTACTTGTCGTAGCCAGTTATCTGGGAGCCGTCCAGCACCACGCCGGGGGCCACCACTAGGTAGTCGTACTGAAGCTCCATCACGCCGCCGTCGGACACGTAGCCCCCCACGAGCCTAACCCTCCTGTTGGCGGGGTCTACGGAGTACACCGTACCCACCACCACCTTCACGCCCCTGCGCGCCACCTCTTCGTAGCCCCTCACAATGCGGTCAAGCGACTGCTCTCCTGTGAGCAGAAGAGGTCTGCTGGGCCCGGCGAAGTAGTGAGGCGCGTTGTTTACCACCGTGATTTCGGCCTGCATCTTCCCCTCTAGAAGCGTCTTGGCGACAGTCAACCCCGCGATGCCCCCGCCGACTATTACCACCTTCTTCATGGAACCCGAATCCGAATGTAATTTTTAAGCATTGAGAAAAACCGATAAAAACCCGGAGCTCCCCCCGGGGACGTGATCTGCGCCGGCGACCTCTGCCTACGTTTGGAGCTCGTGGTATTCGAAAGGCCGCCGGAGGAGATAAAGATCGAGTCCCGCGGCGCCGTGTCTATCTGCGTCAAGCCCCAGGCCGTGGCCCACTGGCTGGAGCTGGCGCAGGCGCTGTACTACGCCTACCACTGGAAAGGCCCCGCCAAGAATCCAAACATATCCGCACTCGTCTTCCTCGCAAAGACGAGCCAGATTAGAGACGCACTCGCCTACTCAGCCGCAGGGGCCGCGGAGGCCATATGCGCCGCGCTGGGGCCCAGAGACGCCGTGGAGGCTGTGGAGATGCCCCGGGGCAGGCCCCACATGCCCACGGGGAGCTGGGACCCCTGGGCCATTACAAAATTCGCCCTGGATCTGGTAAAGTAAGGCTTATATACCAGGCCTCTGCATTAGCTATGGATTTTGAAACTGCTAAGATACTCCTCGGCGTTGGGCTTATTCTGCAGATCATAGGCTCCTTTACCTGGCTGGGAGATCTTGGGGCCGTCATGTTGGTCGGCGCAGTCCTGGCACTGGTCGGCGCCCACGGCCTCGCCGACTACTACAACCGCCGCGACATATTCAACAACCTCCTATACGCCTACATAACAGCCATCGTGGGAGTGGTAATAGCCGCGGTGGCGCTGGTGGGCTGGCTTATACACACCGCCATCTACGCGCCGTGGGCACTACCCAAAGATCTCTACGGAATCGTGTTTATCGCCGTAGGGATCTGGGTAATGGTGTGGCTCATAAAGGTGGCTGCCACCAACTTTGAGAGGAGGGCGTACAGAGCCCTCCACGAGGTAACCGGCTCCGACAATTTCCAAAAAGCGGCGACTTTTGTGTGGATAGGGGCCTTGACTTACGTGGTATTCGTCGGCATTTTGATATACATAATAGGGCTGATCTTCGCAATAATAGGCGCATTTGAGCTCAAGCCAAGGCAGGCGGAGGGCTCTGCAAAACCTCCCTATACTTAGCCCAAAACTCCCCAATCCTCTCCAAGTGGTCCCTGGGGAGAGGCTTGCCGTCAGACGCCGAGGCGTACTCCTCCAGCTCCTCCAGAGATGTGGCGGTGACAACCACGCTGGTGACGGGGAAGGAGAGGACAAACTTAACCGCGTACTGCCCCAGGGAGAGGCCCAGCTCCCTGGCGAGGGGGGCAATCTCCGCCTCCACAAGCCGCCTTGCCTTCACTAGCCACTCTCTCGGCCTCAGCGACCTGTGGTCCTCCGGCGGGAACTCCGGCTTGAAGCTGTCTGTCAAGACGTCGCTGGCGTGGGGCACCCTAGCCAGGAGAATCCTCCCGGCCCCCCGCCTAATGAGCTCAAGCCCCGGCTCCTGCTCCAAGATATTAAATACAAACATCAACGCGTCGAGCCCGGCCTCCAGCGCCGCGATGCCCTCCTCCAACACATCCACCTCAGGCCCCAGCGCGGCCCCTACGTAATCCGCCCACACCCCGCGCCTAGACAGAACATAGCCAGCCACCTCCCGAACAGCCCCGGCCGGGGGGTTGTGGAGCATTAGTATATTCGGCCTCCTCCCAAGCCTCTCCGCCGACCGCGACACGGCCATCTCGAGGTACCGGGGGTCAAACCTCCTCGCCGGCCTCCCCCCGCCGTAGAAGTCGTACCCAACCTTCGTGGAGATGACCACGTCGTGCCCTCTCAGCCACTCCCCCAGCAGAGCCTCGCTCCTCCCCCTCCCATACACGTCGGCCGTGTCGAAAAAATTTATACCAAGATCAAGCGCCCTCTTCACAAGGGCCCTCGCCACGTCGTCGTCAACTCTGTACAAGTCGCTCCCAACAACCCACCCGCCAAAACCAATTTCAGAAAGCCTAAGCCCCATCGACTCCCTATAACGCATAGCAAGACCCCGACTGATAAATTTAAACACACTCAACGGGAGTTGCTTGACCCCCCAGGTGCTTACCCGCTCAGCGCTTAACGGGCTTGTAGATCACAACGGCGCAGAGCTAATAACAGCGTGTCTAAACGGCCCCGTGGAGTGGATCAGTTTGCTGAAATACTTCAACTCTCGAAATTTAGAAAGTCCCTGCGGTGAATCAACGCTTAATGGGAGAGTTTCCGCAACGGCCCCCCGTTATTCAAAGATGGACATGTAGAGAAAGCGGGTTAAGAAACGGAGCGCCGAAGGGCCATCAGACGCGTCCCGTCTGCACACGCTACGGATCCACATACTACAAGCTTCAGAGACGCTTGAGAGTGAAAAGGAGGTGGGAAGCGGGTAGTCACAAGATCTCCCAATCCACTTGTTTCTCCAGCGCACGGACAAGTAGAAGCAACGAGGCGGCTATTATCGCAACAGAGACCGCTACTCCGGCGTTTGAAGCAGGGCCGTGAGCCACTAAAACATGGTGACCAGACTTCAACACAGTTAGGGGTTGCGGCGAGCCTGGCCTCGCCTCTTCCCCGGCGAACCCCCATGGCTCTAATTTCACTGTGTATACCACCCACATATGGCTTTTAATTCCAATCACCGCTGTTATTAACACCGCCGCCGCTACAGCCCCGACTACCCACTTCACAACGCCGTCCCAACCCCTCTCAGCCAGCTCATGCTCTCTAGGCGGGGGGCCCCGGTACATACCATTCTTAATCTCCTCCCTCAACCTCTCCACCTTTTCCCTCTTGGCAAAAATGGGGGCCATGGCGATGCCGGCGACGAAGCCCCCCATGTGGGCAAAAACGGCGACAGAGGGCTCTATCAGGGGCAGTAGAAACTGGAACCCAGCCCATATGGCTATGTCGTAGCGGGCCGACATCTTCATACAGTAGCACGAAAAGCGGATACAAAAACAGCGGTATGTGGTTGACCCGGGCCAGAGATATATGTATGCGCCCAAAACGCCACTAATAGCTCCGGAGGCTCCCATCATGGGAGCCAGCATGTACCTCGGCGTACCCACAGCAGAGGCAAACAGCACCTGAGCCGCCACCGCAACGTAGCCACAAGCCATATAAAAGACGAGGTATCTCAGCCTCCCCATCGCCGCCTCGACGTTATCGCCATATTTATATAGAAAAAGCATATTTCCCAAAATATGCAACACGCCGGCATGGGCAAACATAGAAAGAATAACCTTAGGGTTAAGCGGGTTCTCCACAAACTCAGAAGCAGTTACTCCCACAGCCCACGGATTCTCAAACATCATACCCAAAGTCACGAGAAAAACAATGACGTTAACAATAATCAAGCCGTAAGTAACATCCGGCGAATGCCTAGGAGAGGTGTCTTGCAACTCCCGCCACGCAGCATCAAAGCCATGAGTCCACTTCCCATCCTCCTCCTCGTCCTCCCACCTAGGCACTAAAACAGATCATATACGTAAAATTTAAGGACAACGCCACTAGTTATTTCTAACAGCGCAATTTGTTTACTAGAGGGGGTTTGTGCTGAGCGCGATTTCTACCGCATCCTCGGGGTCTTTGGCTTCCACCGCCCCTCTGTCTACAAAGTACTTAAATGCACGCCACACGTCTTCTGCGTCTGTGCTGGGCTTCATTACTATTACGACTCTGCCGGCTTTAATGCCGTACTTCACCTGGTACTTGGTGCCCCAGCCCCTTTCTCTGTACCTAGACTCCGGGATGATTACAGCTCTCGACATACCCGAAATTATCCTATTTCTCGCGGCCAGCATCTGGTCGAAGCCTCGCCTAGCGTCGTCACCAAAGGCGTACTCAGCCACCACAGTTGAGTTGCCTCTTTTGAGAAAATACGAAATCTCGCGGTACAGCACTATATGCGTTCGGCGCGGCTCGGTGGACTCCAGCACTCTTCTCCACAGCGCTGGCCACACGCCTATGACCCAGCCGCCGGCTGAGCGCGCGCCCTTTACCGCCGCCGTGTCGACGCCCCTGGCTAAACCCGTCACCACCGGCACGCCCCTCTTAGCTAGGAGGCGGCCCACCTCCGCCGCCGCCTTGAGCCCGCTTTCAGTGGGATCTCTGGTCCCCACCACAGCCACAGGCCACTCGACGAAGTTGAGAGGCCTCCCCATACGAAAAATTAACAATGGTGGGTCCACCACGCCGCGGCCGTATTCCATGAGGAGCTTTGGGTACTCGCCCCACCCCATGGGAAGCGGCACAGCCCCCAGCTTAATGGCTAACTCCAGCGAGCCCCTCAGCTCCGCGGCCTTTTGCTGAGCAAGGCTAAATGAAGGAAGCTGTCTAAGTAAGCCTATAAGCTCAGCTCCGTCCTTCAGTTTAGCGGCTAGACTCCTTATGGGACCCCACTCCCTCCGCCAGTGTATGGCCGCGCTGTATATCTCAGCCAGCTCGTCCAGAGTATAAGGATAATTGTCGTCATAATAATCATGAACCTCATATATCTCTTTCACGATACACCTACCTACGTCCTTTATTACAGCATCGCGTGAGATGACTGCAGCGTATACCCTCCTGGCCCCCGCCTCTCTCAGCTTTTTAGCCAACGCCGCCACAGAGGCGCCCGTAGTCCTAACGTCGTCGATAATAACCGCCACAGGCCTATCCAGCTGTTTAAGCACCACCAAGTTCTCTTCGTGGCGCCTCACAGCACAATCAAAATCTTTTCTACAGGAACTTCTAATTTCAGTAGACGATATCGGCAATTTCTTCCCCACAACGTCATCTTCGAGTACTATGCGATATCCTTGTTGAGTTAAGCTATCTACGACAACTCTGGCGAGCTCAAGCGCCTGGTTGTATCCCTTCTTCTCCTCTGGGTGCTTGGGCATTGGAACAACAACCGCTCTGTTTAAGTCGCTCGACCACCTATCCTCTATTACAAACGCCATAGCTATTCCCAGCCATTTAGCAACTTCTGCAGATTTCTTAAGTCTCAGAGTCTCAAGAGACGCTTGGTTCCCAAAACCAGCCTCCTTGGAGTAGTAAAAGCAGAGAGCAACAAAATCGTCAACATTGGGAAGCCCAGCAGACGACACCTCACACGGCAGATAACGCGCCCCCCTTATCCAATCAATAGAACGACACAAGATCTGATCCCCCAAGTGGAGAAAACCCCAGAAACACCTAGCTACAGCTGGCATACACCCACTCCAGCAATCTAAAGCAGATTAAAAGACTCACCACGCCGCTCCACCTGGCGACCAGCCAAACCACAGACAGCAGTAGTAGGGACATTCATATCTTCTCCACGTATAAAAACTCTAGGAGAGAGAAAACTGAAAATAAGATATACTCGACTTATAAAGGGCCAGGTCGCCAACTGAGACCGGGGAGGGATTGATGGAGACGCCGGATTTCGAGCCCAAGTTTACTCCCCATGGCAAAAGCCCTACAAACTGAGGATTATACCAACACCACGATATTTCTACCCCTACATCACGGCACATAGCCAAAGAGACGAGACGTTGAAATACATCCCAGCGGAATGCCTAAAGAGCATAGGCAAGCCACAACAAAAATGCCACCCCTAATCATTTGAGAGCATCCACAACCAGCAAAATCCAAGAAAAACTACGCAAAATACACCCAGAGGCAAGGTGGTGGGCCCGCCGGGATTTGAACCTTATCCCAAGCCCCCACGCGGGGGCTTGACGGGACCGCCCGGTTATGAGCCATACGCGGGGCGCCGCCCCAGGGCGCTCCACCTGGCTGAGCTACGGGCCCCCTCGCTTCTATAACTGTGCTTGTTTTTTAAGTTTTTCTCTGGGGGTATGCCCAGGTCGGCGCATGTGGGCTCTAGGCGGATCGACGCCTCAGGTGCGCCTCTGGCGAGGCGCATCCGCCTTTCTTCTCTGCTCCATCTCTTCATTCCCAAGTCCTTCAACGCGGCAACTGTCTTTTGGTAATCCGCCTGGCGCTACCCTTTCTTCTCTTGGGAGGTGCCAGAAGCCGCATATAGTCTTCGCCGTAGTTCCTCCGCATACTGCTCCTCAGGTGGGGGGCCCGGTGGATCTCTTCCCGTAGCTGGCCAGCAGTGCGGCCGCGGCGGCGAGTCTGGCCGCCGCCACTAGGAGTATAGCCGGCGTGGGGCCTAGCGCGGCCCATAACGCGGCAACCAGGGGGGTAGCGACGCCGGGGAGGTTGGCTGTGAGTACCGCGTTGAGGGCCACCAGCAGGCCTCTGTGGGTTTTAAAGACCTCTGAGACGTATATGTTTAACGCCGCTCTGTATATCGAGGCCAGAGAGACGCTTCCCAGCATGGCGTAGGCGAAGATGGGCGCCGCCGGGCTGAGCAACGCGAATAAGGCGGTGAAGGGGAAGTCTGCGAGTAGCAGAGCCGCCATGAGCCGGGGGATCGACTCTCTGTACTTATCCACGAGGTGGCCCAGCGCCAGCGAGATGGGTATGGGCACGAGGTTGTAGAGGGTAAAGAACATGGCGATCTCGCGCTCCGACATGCCCACCACCTCTTTTAGGAAGGGTGCTATGAAGGTCGAGATTGCGAAGGAGATGCCGAGAAGCGTCATCACGGCGAGCACTCTGCCGTAGATGCGCGAGGTGAATACAGTTTTCAACTCCCTGAGGTAGCTGAGGGAGGTGGAGGTCGAGGTCCTCCTCGCGGTCTCTATGAGGAGGAATCTGGCGGCGAGGCCCGCGGCTGATATCGCCAATATGACGTAGACAGCCCACGTATGTCCGTGGGAGGCGGCGACTAGCCCCAGGGCAAAGGAGCCGGCGGCGTACGAGGCGTATGAGAGGGCGGGGCCTATTGAGATGATCTTCCCCCTCCAGTTCTCGGGGACGGACTCTATACGCATGACGAAGGAGGCCGACGTGGGGAGGCCGTCTGCGATGTGGAACAGCAACACCGCCAGCGGGAGGAGCTCCGGCTTCAAGAGGCATAGGATTGAGGAGATGTACACCACGTCTGTAATTATCAACGTGGGCTTCCGCCCAATTCTATCGGCTAGGTAGCCCCCCGCCAGGTTGGCGGCGGAGTCTAGCACCTGCGCCGCGAGCCTCACCACGGCGAAGACGGCGAGGCCCCAGTCGTACAGCTTGAGGGATAGGTACCACGTCAGAAACCCGTTTATAAACCCCTTACTGTAGCCAACTCCGTAGAGTATAGCTACGTTCCGCTTAATCCACGCCATGAGGGGCCAGCGACGCCACTTTGATCCAGCGGCGCGTCTCTGCCCACGTCCCCACACGCGCCTACCGACGGTTCTGCCTCGGACCTTTCATATATCTCTCCTTCTACTTCGTTGACCATAATAGAAGTGGGAGGCAACTTTAAAAACTTTCCTTTTTTTACATTTATCAACTCAATGGTTATGTCTGGCTCTTTTTATCGGCTTCGACGAGGCCTATGTACTCCACCACAGCCTCAGCTACATACGTCACAGCTATCTCCGAGGCCTTCTCGTAGAGAGGCATCTGCCGCCTGCATAAGAGGAGATTGTGGAGGGCGCGTTCGGCCCTTAGGTAACCTCCTCTCCTTGCAGACGAATACCGGCGTGTAGGGCGCGACCGGAGGCTCAGCCGCCGCGGCCTTCTCGCCGCCGCTTGGCGTGGCCTGGGGGCCTCTGCTTGGGGGGGCGCCGTGGGTCTTGTCGTGGGTTGTGGTGGAAACATATATTTACGTGTCTGGGGGTTTTGTGCTTGAGTTTTCGAAGCCTTGGAGGGATCCTGCTGGCTACAAGAGGGGGAGGCTTCTGGAGGCGCGGTACGAGGCTGAGCTTGCTTTGAGGTTTCTGGAGGAGGGTCTCTACCGGAATGCGGCTGGCAAGGCTTTTGGAGCTTGGAGAGCGTTGCTGGCGGCGTTGGCTGTTGACTACGTTGAGGTGTTGGCGGAGCGCTTCCGTGGGGTTAGGGGTACTAGGGAGGGTAGGAGGGTTAGGCTTGCCGACTTCATTGCGGCGTTTATGCCTACGGGCTACATGCTGGCGGTGGCTAGTGTGCTTGAGAAGGCGGCTGGGGTCGGCCTCGTGGGTTTGACGAACGTGGCTTTGAATCTGCACGAGCTTCAATACAACGGGCTGGATAGGGCGGGGGTCTTCGGCAGATATCCCTCTCTTGAGTTTGTGGAGGAGGACGTGAAGAGGCTCGCCGCCGCCGTTTTGGAGCTGGCGGCGAGGCTGGGGGCGGGTTAGAAGATTTTGATCTTGAAGATTTTTATCTTGCATATCTCCGTCTTTTGTGTTTATTGATAGGGAGGGGGAGCTGGGGTTTTTGGAGGAGCTGTATAGAGGGGGCAGGCCGCAGCTTGTGGTGGTCTATGGCAGGCGTAGGGTTGGGAAGACTTGGCTGGTTAAGAAGTTTCTGGAGGGGAAGCGGGGCGTGTATATACACGCGCTCCGCCAGCCGATGGGGGTGGAGCTGGAGAGGCTTGCCGAGGCCCTCTCCAGGGCATTGGGGACGTACGTGAGGGCTGACTGGGGGTCTGTGGCGGAGGCGCTGGCGGGGGCTGGGAGGTTTGTGCTGGCTGTTGACGAGTTTACCTACTGGGTGGAGGAGGACCCCGGGGTGCTGTCTAAGCTCCAGCAGCTGTGGGACGAGGTGTCTTCTAGAGCTCCCCTGTTTCTAATCCTCCTGTCGTCGACCGTGTCGCTTGTGGAGAAGTCTCTGTCCTACGGCGGGGGGCTCTTCGGGAGGCGGACCGCCCAGCTGAGGCTGGGCCCGTTCGCCCCGCATGTGGCTCGTCTAATGTTGCCTTTCTGCGCCGAGGAGCTGGCTGTGGCCTACGCGGTGACCAACGGCGTGCCGTACTACATATCGCTTTTTGAGGCGGGGCGGGGGCTCTGGGGTAATTTGGAGCGGCTCTTCTCCAAGTGGGGGCCTCTGTACGAGGAGGCGGAGAACCTGCTCCGCTTCGAGGTGAGGGAGCCCCACGTCTATCTAAACATCGTGAGGGCCATCGAGGAGGGGGCGACTACGTACTCCGAGATCGCGGACAGGTCCCGAATCCCCTCCCAGACCCTCGCCAAGTACCTAGCCGTGCTTGAGAGGTTGGAGGTCGTTAGGCGGGAGGTTCCTGTGTTGGGAAAAGCCAGGCCTATCTACGTCGTGTCGGATCTCTACGTCAAGTTCTGGATCCGCGCCGTCTATAGACACAGGGAGCTTGTAGAGCTGGGAGGCGCCGCACCTGCGGATGTGGATAGGTACATGCAGTCGGCTTACGAGGAGGTGGTGCGGAGGGCCCTCCCCCGTCTGCGGGAGAGGGGACTCGCGGCGGCTGGGGGCAGATGCGGGAGGTACTGGAGCGGAGACGTGGAGATCGACCTGGTCTGCGTGGGGGAGGGGGGCTACGCGGCGTTTGAAGTCAAGTGGGCCGACTTAACCCGGGACGAGGCGGAGGAGGTGCTGAGGGAGCTCAAGGCTAAGAGCGGCGGCAGAGAGGGCCGCTACTACGTCGTGGCAAGGAGGGCCCTGGGGGAGAAGCCCCCCTGGCTCCTAGACGCCGGCGACATATTCGAAGCCGCTCCATGCAACACCTCACGGTAGGCGCCCCGCAAGCAACCACCTCTCGAGGCCCCTGGCGCCCCTCGCCGCCCTCTCAGCCGCAGACCTCAGCCTAGCCGCCACCTCTCTGGGATCCCCGCCGCAGGCCTCTGCCAGCTTATACGCAAGCGAGAGGAGGTGGCCCGGGTCGGGCTCCGCCTCGTACGCCCCCAGCGGGGTCACTAGCCTGAGCCTGCCCCTGTACACATACGCCTCCACCGGGCAGGGGTCGGCCAGCATGTCCAGCAGAGCAGCCCCGCGCCTCCCCAACACATACACCACCCTGGTCCTCCCGCCCCTCTCCGCCCTAGCCCACCTCAGCACCCCCAGCAACTGTGCCGCCTCGATCACGGCGAAGGCGTAGTCGCCCCACCGCCTGTAGAGGTGCCAGAAGGTCACCTCCCCACCCAGCCCCCTGGCCATCTCAGCCGCCTTCAGCAAGTCGCCCGCCTTGACGAAGCCGTGTGTAGTCATGAGGCCAGCGCAAGGGCGTGGAGCTTCCACAGCCTCTCCACGTACTCAACGGCGGCTCTCCTCACCTCTTCAAGAGCCGCCGGCCTGGGCTCCCCGCCCAGCGCCAGCCAGGGGACGTAGACGGCGCCGCAGCCCGGCAGGTAGAACACGTCCACCGGGTCGCATGTGCACCTCTCGGCGAAGTACCGCGCCGCGACGTGGAGGGGAGTCGCCTTCTTCACCTCGGCGAGCCTCCGCCTCCACACAGCCTTGTAGATAAACAACTGCTCGGGCGGGGCCTCCAGCAGAGCCCCGACGGCAACGCCCAGCGGGTCGCCGCCCTCCACCGCGGCCCGCACAACGTCGCGGTACCTAAGCCTCACCGCCAGGGGGAGGTCGTGCGGCCTCAGAAGCCCCCCCTTCACCTCCCAGACCCCGGCCCCCATCTTGACGTAGTTCTTCTCAGCGGCGCCGCCTCCCCTCGCCGGCGCCAGGAGGAGGACGTCCCACACCCCCTTCAGCTCGAGCCTCAGCCCGCCGAGGGACTCGGCCCAGCGGAGCACGTCACCTGCGCGCTTCTCCTCGACGTAGATGGAGTCCGTGTCGCCGTAGATAGGCGAGAAGAGGCGCCAGGCCTCGTCGAAGAGGCGGGCGGCTTCGGCCCGAACCGCGAGGAGACACGGCTCACATATCATCCCCCACCCCGCCTTGCCCCACGCCCCTATGCCGGCGTTCATAAGCCACTTAAGCGCCTCGGACTCCCACCTATCCGCCGCGCCCAGCCTCCTCCTCAGCCACCTGCCGACGACGTCGGCCACGGGGCCCCCGTCGAAGCAGTATCTACCCAGCACCCCGGCTTCCAGCCCGGAGGCGCAGGGCCTCGCCGTGGTTGGATCCACGCCGTACTTCACCACCAGCGATGGGAAGAGGGATTTGAAGTCGAGCTCAGCCACGCGTCTGTAGATCCCCGGCGACCTGGCCCTGGCCATGTCGAAATACGGCATGTCGAAACTCCGCCGCGAGTCCTCCACCACGTAGCCCCTCCTCTCAGCCTCGAAGTGGAAAACCGCCTCGGCCAGCGCCGCGGCTGAGTTGGTCTCCAAGACATCCAAGACGGCGTCCACCCCGACCCCAGTAACCGAGGAAAAGGCCTCCAGCAGACGCACAGCCTCGGCCGCGAGGAGGTAGAGGGCGTCCAGCACGTCGCCGGGGTCCCCCCTCCACGCCTTGAGAAGCCACACGTCGCCGAACCTCTCCGCGGCCTCTATCCAGAACCCCCTCCTGTAGATCAGGCGGAGATCCACCAAGACGCCGCCGCAACGCGGCCGCCGCCCCCAGTACGCCACGTACCGCGCAGGGGGGCAACCGACCCCCCGCTCCTCCCCCATCCGCCACCTCCAGACGCCGCCCGCCAGGTGCACCGCGGCGACGCCGCCGCCGGGCTCCGGCCTCCTGGCCCCCTCGAGGTAGGCGCGGACGGAGGGGGGTATGTAGGACTGCGCCACTCTGTAGCCCCTGGCGACCAGCTTCGCCCTGAGGGGCCCCCAGCGCCTCGCCGGCTCGGCGACCCGCCACACGGCGTCGCTAGACTCTGTGTATACAAACCCGCGCCTCACCAGAGGCACCAAGTCGACTCTCTCGGCCTTTACAGACGGTCTGGGGCCAATTACATACACAAAACAAGTATTTTCAATGATGTATATCAGCACAGCTAACAATAAGTACAGAAGAGAGAGTACATCGAAAGTAAACAACGCGGCGGACCTCTTAATCTACAGACTTCGAAGCGCCTAATCAAGTATTGAAGTGGTAAAGTTGAGAGGGTTGCTAGACGGCGGCGGGAGCGGCGGCGCGACGCGTTTTTATACTAGGCGTCGTGTGTGCCGGTGATGAGCTAGCTCCAGCGCGAGTATGAGCGGATCGATTTGCGCTGATAAAAGTTTTTTAAGGAGGTGGCCGCTTCTCTCTATGGAGTTTAGGGTCGGGGCCGTGTCGGTGGTGGTGGCCAAGGGCGACATAACGGAGGTGGAGGCCGACGCCATTGTCAACGCGGCCAACTCCTATCTCGAGCACGGCGGGGGCGTGGCGGGGGCCATAGTGAGGAAGGGGGGCCAGGTAATTCAGGAGGAGAGCCGGGAGTGGGTCAGGAGGCACGGCCCCGTGCCTGTGGGCGGCGTCGCCGTGACCTCCGCGGGGAGGCTCAAGGCGAGGTACGTGATCCACGCAGTTGGGCCTCGGTGCGGCGCCGAGCCTATCGAGAAGCTGGGAGACGCCGTCAGAAACGCCCTTGCCAAGGCTGAGGAGCTGGGCCTCTCTTCTATAGCCTTTCCGGCGATCAGCACGGGGGTCTTCGGATGCCCCTACGAGGCGGCGGCTGAGCAGATGGCGAGGGCGATAAAGGAGGCGGCCCCCGGCCTAAGGACTGTGCGGCGGGTACTTGTGGTGCTCTACGGCGATGAGGCGTATCAAAAATTCCTAGAGGTTTTCAAAAAGATCTTCTAGGGCTTTGCGGCTGCCTGGAGCACCGCCTCCAGTAGGGCAACCAGATCGCCCTCGTTTTTTATAGATTTTACAAAGCCCAGCACCTCCGGGTCGTCTCCCAGCTCTATCTTCTGCTGGGTTGTGTGGGTGTACTCCGCCGTGTAGCCCGTCTGGGTTGGGCATTTCCTGTAGCTCCCTGACGTCATTTCTAGATACGCCTTGCCGCCTCTCATAGTCACAGACGCGGCGGCGTAGGCGCCTCCTCTGCACTCCTCGACGTGGCTCACCTCTTCAAGAGTGAGGGAGGCGTCGACGAAGTCCTCCCCCTTCTCGATGTAGAAGCTGTGGTAGTTGCTCTCGTTTTTCGCAATTTGGTTAAAGACCTCTATCCACTGGATTATCTTTTCCATTTGCCCTCCACGGGCCTACTATTTAAATATTAGCTATCCGCGCCGGGCCGGCCCCCTCGCCTCTGTGTCCCCATTTTGTCTAAAGGTTTTTAATACCCACATCTCAGCGTGACGTGGATATCCCGCTGGTGGTGTATCTTCATTCGTGTCCCAACTGCGGGGGGCCCATTACTTCCGACAGGCTCGCCCTGGGGTTGCCCTGCCGGGAGTGCCTCCCAGAGGGCTCCAAGGCCGCGTCGATTCGCGAGGTGGTCGCGGCTCTGCGGAGGCGGCGGGCGCTTAGGGGCCTGGCGTGGGTAGACGCCTACCTCCGTAGCTACGAGGAGTTCTCAGCCTTTTTCAAAGAGGTCGTGGGGTTCGAGATGTGGGGGGCGCAGAGGCTGTGGGCCCGGCGCCTTGTGCGGGGCAAGAGCTTCGCCATAATGGCGCCGACGGGCTCCGGCAAGACTACGTTTATACTTGTGGCCACTCTATACCTGGCGGGGGGCGGGAGGAGGGCCCTGTTGATATTCCCCACCTCGGCCCTCGCCCACCAGGCACATAAAAAGCTGACGGCCTTCGCCGAGAGGGCGGGGCGCAGGGTCAAGGCGCTTGCCTACCACTCCCTCCTCACCGAGCAGGAGAGGAGGGAGGTGCTGGAGGCTTTGGAGAGGGGGGATTTCGACGTGCTGGTCACCACCTCGGCCTTCCTCCCCAGGCGCTTCGACTTGTTGAGCCGGTACAAGTTCGACTTCGTCGCCGCGGACGACGTCGACAGCATACTGCGGGCCACCAGCAAAAACATTGACCGCATCCTAAGGTTGCTGGGGGTCTCCGACTCGGTGCTGAACGCCGCGCTGGAGGTTATCAACCTGGCGAAGCAGATGCGGAAGGCTGAGGTGGCCGGCGATCTAAAGGAGGTGGAGAGGCTGGATCAGCAGATCGCCTCGCTGAGGGCTAGGCTTAGGGAGGAGGTGGGGAAGCTTAAGCTCGGCGTCTTCGTCGCGTCGGGCGCCCTGGCGAAGGCGAGGAGGACCGTGAGGCTGTTGCTCTTCCGGGAGATCCTCGGCTTCGACGTCGGCGGCAGGGCGGAGGGCCTCAGGAACGTCGTCGACCTCTACGCGGAGGCCGGCGGCGACTTGGCGGGGCAGGTGGTGGAGCTCTTAAAGAGGCTGGGCCCCGGCGGCATTGTCTACGTCCAGGACAGGGAGCTGGGGGAGACCATCGCCGAGCGGGCTAGGGAGGCGGGGATCGCCGTGGAGACCTTCTTCCGCCCGCGCCGCGGCGTCTTGGAGCGCTTCGAGAGGGGGGAGTTGGCGGCGCTGGTGGGCCTCGCCTCTTCCAGATCTGCGCTTGTCAGGGGGATCGACCTGCCCCACGTCATCCGCTACGTGGTCTTTGCCGGGGTGCCGAAGTTTAAGTTTAGAGTTAGGCTGGAGGAGTTCTCCATACCCGCCTACCTAACCTTTCTCTATAACGTGAGGTCTGTCCTATCCGGCGACTTGAGGTACAGGGCTGACAGGCTCATAGGCCAGCTGAAGAGGCTGGCGCCCTACACGCTGAGCGTGCAGGAGGCGTTGAGGAAAGCCGCCGAGGGCGGCGAGCTCTCCAGCTTCGACAGACACTCCGTGGAGGTGGTGAAGTCCGCGGTGGAGTTCGTCGGCGACTTGCTGAGAAGAGAGGAGATCCGCAGAACTGTTGAGACCTCTACCGAGGTGAAGCTGGCGTATATAAACGGGGAGATGTACGTCTTGGTGCCCGACGTCACAACCTACATACAGGGTAGCGGCCGGACGTCGCGTCTATACGCCGGGGGGCTCTCAAAGGGGCTTAGCGTTGTGTTGGTGGACGACGCCAAGGTCTTCCACGCGCTGAGGCGGGAGCTGAAGCTCAGATTCGACGAGGCGGAGTTCAGGAGGCTGGACGAGGTGGATCTCGGCAAAGTTCTAGAAGAGGTGGACCGGGATAGGAGGGCTATTAGGGATATCATAGAGGGGAGGGCGGCCCCCGCGGCGACCGGCGTCGAGCTTATGAAGACCATCCTCATGATTGTCGAGTCCCCCACCAAGGCCAGGACAATTGCCAACTTCTTCGGGAGGCCCAGCCTGATAATCGCCGACGGGGTTCCCATCTACGAGGTCTCCACGGGGGACGCCGTCTTGATGGTCACCGCCTCTCTCGGACACATCTACGAGCTCCCCACCTCCCTAGCTAGGATTGAGCAGAGGCAGAGAGAGGTCCTAGCTAAGTGGTTCGGCGACTTTAAACACGACGGCTACAACGGGGAGGACTACGCCGTGATTGTCACAAAGAGCGGCTTCGTCCCGGTTTACAACAAGATCTGGAGGTGCCGGGGCGGCGTCTACGTAGACGACGTGGATATTCCACAAAACTGCAAGCCGCTGGACGTGCTGGAGTCTATTAGAAACATCGCCGTGGAGGTAGACACAGTCCTAATAGGCACAGATCCTGACTCCGAGGGCGAGAAGATAGCCTTCGACCTCTACATGGGCCTCCGGCCTTACGTCTCTGACATAAGGCGCATTGAGTTTCACGAAGTCACTAGGAGGGCTATTCTCAACGCCCTGGCGAGCCCCCGGGGGGTGAGCTTCCCCTTGGTGAAGGGGCAGATTGTGAGGAGGGTGGAGGACCGCTGGATAGGCTTCGGCTTGAGCAAGGTGCTTCAGGAGAGGTTCGGCAACCCCAATCTCTCGGCCGGCAGAGTCCAGACGCCGGTGCTGGGCTGGGTGGTGAAGACCTACGAGGAGTCGCTGAGGAACCGCATGTACAACGTAGATCTCCAGCTAGACGACGTCGACCTCAGGCTACAGATACCCAGAGACGTGCTGGACGTTCTGCGCAAGAAGAAGCGGTTGGCGGTTAAGCTTCTGGGGAGGGAGAGCCGCGTGGTCAACCCACCGCCGCCCTACACCACAGACGAGTTGCTTAGAGACGCCGTGAACAAACTGGGCCTCTCAGCCGACTACGCCATGAGGCTAGCCCAGGACCTCTTTGAAAGCGGCCTCATAACATACCACCGAACCGACAGCACAAGGGTGTCCACTGCGGGAGTCGCCATAGCAAGGGAGTACATCGTCAAGAAATTCGGCGAGGGGGCCTTCAAGCCGAGGACGTGGGGCGAGGAGGGGGAGGGGGCGCACGAGGCCATTAGGCCCACGAGGCCGATAGACGTCGAGGAGCTCCGCGGCCTTGTAAACGCCGGCGTCATCCAGCTCGCCATCCAGCCAACCCGGAGCCACTACCAGCTCTACGACTTGGTCTTCCGGCGCTTCGTGGCGAGTCAGATGGAGCCGAGCGTGGCGCGCGTCGCCAAGTACGAGCTGGAGGTAGACGGCCACGTCTTAACCCTCGAGCGGGTTGTCGACATCGAGAGGCAGGGCTTCCAGGTGGTGTACCAGGTGACGCCAGTGGAGCCGGAGCTCCCCACGGGCACCATAGACGTCGTGGTTAAGCGGTACCGCGTCATCCGGAGGGTGCTGTCGCAAGCCGACGTGCTGGCGTTGATGAGGCAGAGGGGCATCGGGAGGCCCAGCACCTACGCCCGCATACTGCAGGTGCTGGCCAAGAGGTACTACGTCTACGTGACGGGCCGTAGTAAGATCATGGTGCCCACTAAACGCGGTATTGAGGTATACCACTACCTAGAGAATACATTTAGTAAACTTGTCGACGAGGAGCGGACAAGGCTGATAGAACAGCTTATGGACGCGATCGAAGCCGGCAAGGCTGTATACGAAGAAGTGCTACAGGAGCTGTACAACGAGTTTAAGATAAACGTACTGCCCAGCCTATCCAAGACGTAAATCTCCAGTGCACTTCGGCGTGTATACAACAACACATTTATAGAGAGGCTCTCAATTTACGTGTTGAAAACCTTCTACCGCGTGGGGTGTGATAGATGTGGCGTGGTTTTTGAAGTAGAAGAGGGAGAACTCGCAGGAGACGCCGTGAGATGTCCCCACTGCGGGGCTCTTTCCACTCCTAAAAACGCGGCTCCTGTGGAGTACGTCGTGTTGCAGGACTGCGAGATCCGGGACTGGGAGAGAATAGGCATGCTTAGCAACGCGGTTCAAGACCTGCTTCTAAAGGCTTTGGAGTCCGGGAGGGCCCCTAGGGAGCTCCTCCCCATAATCGCCAAGCTGAGAGACGTGGGGGCGTTGATATGCCTCTGACAGACTACCCCTCGGTCTTAAGACACTTCAAGGACTACATAAGGGCATCTGGGGGCTTATTTGAGCTGAAAAAGGCGCTTGACTGGAGTGTGTGGTACGCGTATAAGTGGTGGAGAGAGGTTAAGGAGGCCGGGGCGGCCGATTTACGCAACTCCTTTGTAAAGGCGTTGTACACGTCGCTACTGGCGAGAGGTGTTATACACGAGGACGGGCGGCTGGGGAAGGAATTGGAGAAGCCGGAGATGCCCAAGGGGCTCTACGCCCGGGAGTGGGTAGAGATGCACCAGAGATTTGACGAGCTGGGCGCGGTGAAGATAGCCACGAACCAAGTGGATAGGAACGCCCTCGAGCTTTTCCACAGCGACATACACCTACAGGGGTGGCACAAGATCATGATTGGGGCTTTTTTAAAAGCTACGGGGTTCTCCGGTGGCCTCTCAGTGCTGGAGCCTCTGAGCGGCGAGGGCTACCTGGCTACTTTGGTATATAGCGAATATACGCCGTCTCTCTACCTCGGCTTCCACCCCAACCCCTCCCTAGTCGAACTCTCGAGGAAAATGGTTAAAAACGCGCAGTTCGTCGTCGCTAATAGTAGCTGTGAAGTTAAGGGCTCTTACGACGTGGTGCTTCTACTGGAGAAGCTCCACCTATTTACAGACCCCGCCACCGAGTTGAAATGTATAAGAGAGATCTTGAAGCCGGGCGGCAAGCTGTACATAGCACAGCCAGTGGTAGAGTCTATGCCGGGGTACTTGGCGATTCACGCCGCCGCGGCCGTGTCGCACATCAATGTATTCACCTGGAAGGAGGTTGAGCAACTACTAGAGATGGCGTTTGTACTCCACCGCCGTCTTATAAAAGCCATGCCCTTCTACGGCGCCGTGTGGAAGCGCGGATAGGCCCCGTGCGCTACTTCTCTATGTATATACCTGGCTTGAGGGGCAGAGCCGCCCTCTTCTTCCCGCCCAGGTCGGGGGCCTCCGGGTCGTCGGCTAGGTACACCTCCACTGGGGCGCCTAGCGCCTTTTCGACGTAACCCCTGTACGACGACAGGGCCTCCACCTCGTTAAACCCCTCCGCCGACGCAACCAGCGACCGCACCTCGTCCCCCAGCGTCTTCACCAAATCCACGACGCGTTTAGCCGCCTGCGGCGGGGCCCCCGCGTTTATGACAGCCTTAACGTCGCCGCCGAGCGCCGCCTTGACCCAGGAGAAGTTGGAATTGACGTACACCACGACCCTCTTGACCCCCGGCCCGTACGCCGGTATCTTCTTCACGTCCTCGACCAGCATATCCACGTACCTCTTCGCCAGGAGGGCGGCGGGCTCCGCCTTCAGCCGCGGCCAGGGCGCCTTCGCCGCAAACCCCTCGCCGCCCAGCACCGACCACACCTCCTCGGCTAGGTGCGGGACGATCGGCTCCATGGCCACCGCCCACGCCCTCGCCGCCTCCACCGCCAGCTTGGAGGGCTTCTCCACGGCGGCTAGGTACTGGTCGAAGACGGCCTTGGCGTTGTAGAGAACCTCAACCGCCGCCTGCCTCACCCTGACCTTTTCATACGCCTCCCTCGCCCTCTCCAGCAACAGCGCCACCTCCGACACAAGCCACATGTCTAGCCAATTCGGCCTCCGGTCCTCAGCCCCCTGGGCCAGCCTCTGCGCCAAGTTGTAGATCGACATCAGCTGTTGCGCGTTTCTACGAGCCTCGGCGTCTCTGAAGTCGAGGTCCTGCTCCACCTCAGCCGATATCGCCAGCGTCGCCCTCAGCGGGTCGGGGCCGTACATCTCAACCGCCCTGTCTAAAGGCAGGACGTTGCGCTTAGACTTAGACATCTTCTCGCCCTCCCTCAACACCCAGCCGTTGGCCACGATCTGCCTCGGCCACTTCTCCCTGGGGAATATGGCCACGTGGTTGAAGATGAAGAACGTCAAGTGGTTGGGTATCAAGTCTTTGCCGGAGTTCCTCGAGTCCAGGGGGTACCAGTACTCAAACTCCTCTCTAATAGCCTTGAGAGCCTCTGGAGAGGCCCCGATCCTCCTGGCCACCTCCTCAGCGGTGCCCACGCCTAGGAAGACGTAGTCCCAGAACTCCTCGGTGAGCTGCTCCGGCTTTAGGCCGAAGTGCCTTATCTTCTTGATCACGGTGTAGTACGCCATGTATATCGTCGAGTCGCTGAGGCTCTCTATAACCCAGCCGCCGCTCCACGGCAGAGGCGTCCCGAGGCCCCTCGTCCTCGCACACGCCCTCTTGTCCAGCCAGTCGATAGTGGCGTAGAAATGCGGCTTCGCCTCCGGCGGGATTATAGACATGGCGCCGACCAGCTCCCTAGCCAGCTCCTTCCACCTAGACTCGCCGTAGTTTATAAACCACTGATCCTCCAACACCTTCACCACAATCTCAGTGCCGCAACGGCAGTACACAGGCTTATTCATAATGTCGTACATCACCCCGCCCAGGCCGGACTCTACAAGCCACTTCGAGATAAACTCCCGGGCCTCCCTCACCGGCCTCCCCGCGAAGTACATCTTGAAGACAGCCCTCACCATGGACCGGGCAGGCTCGGGGAGGTGCCCCCCCACCAGCTCCGCCACGTCCTCCCGCATGTAGCCCCTGGCGTACTCAGCGGAGTAGACCTCCTTAGTAGCCTCCTCCAGAGCTGGGTCTGTCTGGCTCTTTATACCCATGCGCTCCACCACCTCCTTCGCGGGGTAGTCCCCGTAGCCCTCAACCCTGATCAGAGGGATGAGCCTCACCGCGCCCATGTCGCGGAGAGCGGCGTAGTCGTAGGGGGCGTGCGCCGGCACAGACATAACCACCCCGGTGCCCACCCCGGGATCTACAAACCTCGCCTCGTACACAGGCACCCACTCCCCAGTTACCGGGTTCTGCACCGCCCTCCCCACGAACTCCCTCCCCTTGGCCTCCCTCAGCACCTTGACGCCGCCTTGGAAGGAGAGGCGGCGGGCCGCGTCTCTGCTGAGCACCATTCTGCGGCCGTCGTACTCAGCCACGACGTATTCAGCCTCAGGATTAATCCACATGTTAGTCACGCCGGGCACAGTCTCCGGCCTCAGGGTGGCCGCCGGGAACACAAGTCCCTCGCCGTCTGCGAAGTATATCAGCGTCCACTGGCCGATGTCCGGCTCCTTGTCGTCCTTGGTGTCGTGGGCCCCCACGGGCATGGAGTGCCTCGGGCACCAGCCCACGGGGTGCCTCCCCCGGACGATGAGCCCCTTCTTCCTCAGCTTCTCAAACTGCCACTGGATAAAACGCTGGTACTCCGGATCGATGGTGGTGAACTCCCTACTCCAGTCTATGCCAAGGCCGAACCTCTGCATCGCCCTCTTAGACTGCTCGTGGAAGTACCGAGCCAGGTACAGCGGGTTCCCCATCTTCTTAATCTCGGACTCCGGCACCCCGTATATGGTCATGTACTCCTCCGCCACCGCCGCGTCGCCTGAGGCTATGGCCTCGGCGATGGTCAAAATCGGCGTGCCGGTGTAGTGGAAACCCATGGGGAAGAGGGAGATCCGGCCCATGTGTCTATAGAAACGGGCCAGCACGTCGGCTATTAGGTACGTCCGCCCGTGGCCGATATGTATGGCGCCGTTGGGATAGGGATACGCCGCCGTGATGAAGTACTTCGGCCTCCCCACCTCCGGCTCCGGCTCGAAAACCCTGGCCTCGGCCCACCTCCTCTGCCACCTCTCCCCCAGCTCAAGGAAGAACCTAGCCAACTCGCTCATAGCCTCTAAATGCCCCGTGTATTTAAACCTGGTATACATACACCCTAAGAGCCGGGTTGTAAGCCACCAGCCTCAGCCCAGGGACCTCCCACATGTAGGAGACCACGTAGGCCCCCGACCTCAGCTCCCTCCTAAACTTCTCGGCAAGCCTGGCGTTTACAGAAGGCCACTGGAAGATATAGACAACATCGGCGTCTCTAAGCGGCGTCTTGAACATGTCGCCAAGCACCACCCTGCACCCGCAACGGAGCGCGCAGACCAGCCACCTAACGGGGTCTATCTCCACGCCCACGGGAACGGCGCCCATCGCCTTCGCCAGGGCCAGCACCCCGCCGTATCCACACCCCAGATCGTACACCTTCTTGCCCGCCACGCCGATCCTCCTAAAGGCCCACTCCGCCGCCCTTCTACTCGACGTACTGTAAGCCCCACCCCTACCCACGAGGTAGGGCCACAGGAAGTGGAGAACGGCGACGATGGCGGCGACGGCGACTGCGGCTACGTAGATCATTCCACCCTCCTCGCGACAACCCCCACGTCGCCGATTTCCACAACCTCCACCACGTCCCCAGGCGCGCAGGAGCCGCAGTACACCCTCCAGTAGGCCCCCTCCAGCTTCACCAAAGCCCAGCCGCCCTCCACCTCCACCACCACCCCCCTCCTCCCCACCACAGAGGCAGAGGGAGGCGGTCTCCTCTTGAACTCCCGGCTAGACTTGAGACCCACCACCACGATCAGCACGTAGATCGAGAGGAGCGCGCCGCCGAGGGGGTACCCCAGCCACGGCGGTATCCGCCCGAGAAAGGTGAAGAAGAGGACGAGTCCACCGACGAGGCCCAGAGCCGACGCAGAGATAACCACATCCACATGACCCACTCCACACGGGTTTAAATGTCCGCCCCTTGGAGGGGGCGTTTTCACAGCCGCCGAGACGGCGCCTCGACACCCCACGCCAGGGGCGCGTATAGACACGCCACCACCTTATAAACTAACCTCCGCAAATTATTAAAACCACTAAGAATTAGATGCAGTGCTGGACAACGTCAAGGTTCAGATCTTGAGAAAAATCGCGACCCAGGGCTACACCACGGTAACCGATGTAGTTAAAGACCTAGGCATAACGTGGGGCGCCGCCCAGTGGCACCTCTTCTGGCTTGAAAACAACGGCTATGTAAAATCCGTCAAGATAAACAACACAACTATATATATTATAAACTGTCCAAACCTCATTAGGAAGCTAGACGCAGTAGAGAAAGCACTAGCCAAGACTGAAACAAAGGGCACAAGACACACGGCGTAGTCATTGCCAAATAAGCTTATCCATAGACCCAACGCAACACTCTAGACCACTTACACAGCGTGTGGGGTGCCGTTATTCGATCTGTTAGCTGTTTCAATTAAACTACTGCAAAGCCTAGAAAATTGTAACGTTGTAGGCAAGCCGCTCACAGACTAGTAAGTCCAGTACCAGTGGTATGTAGCTCTCCTCTTTTTGTATACCAGCGCTGTTAGGGCGCCTGCGATGAAGCCGCCTATGTGGGCGAAATAGGCGACGCCGCTCTGCGACAAGGTTATGAACTCCAGGGCGCCGTAGAAGAGCTGGTAGAGGAACCAGAACCCGATGTAGGCCCACGCCGGCACCTCGACCATCGTTATGACGAAGAATAGTATGAGCGTCAAGATGCGGGCTCTTGGGTATAGCACCATGTAGGCGCCGAGCACGCCGCTTATGGCCCCGGAGGCCCCGAGCGCCGGCATGTACACTGGGCTTGGGCCGGGGTAGCCCGTAGCCGCCATTAACGAGGCTTGGGTCTCCACCGCCATGTAGTGTGTGAACGCCGCGGCGAGGCCCCAGAAGAGGTAGAGGAGGAGGAAGGTGCCGTGGCCGTAGTAATCCTCCACGTTGTCGCCGAACACCCAGAGGTAGAGCATGTTCCCCACTATGTGGAGCACGCCCCCGTGGAGAAACATGTGGGTGACCCACCGGTAGGGCTCCTCCCACGCCAGCGCCGGGACGAAGGCGTACTGCTGAACAAACCGGGGGTTGAGGAGCTCGTATATAAACACGGCGATGTTTATAAAGACAAGGGCCTTGGTGACGTAGGGAAAGGTCCTCGTGGGGTTGATGTCGCGCAGAGGGATAGCCACACCAAGAACAGCCTCTATAATTTAAAACTGTTGCAGACCCCACTGCCGGGGCGTTATTTATACAGGAAGTATCTCCAGCTCTTGGGGAGCCCCCGGTACATGTTGTGTATCCTTTCCCAGATGTAGTAGCCGAGGAAATACCACGGCCAGTCCACCGGGGTGGGGATTGCCTGTCCAAAATCCACAAACTGGAAGGGATGCGGCACCGCCGACCTCCAGTAGGGGGAAGCCAGGGCGAGGGGTACGTGTGATAAGAAGAGGCCTAGTAGGAAAAAGAAGAGCGACTTTACCCTATTCCAAGCCCCCCTCGCCAGCAGAATTGGCACAGCCAGCTGGAGGACTAGGTATAGCAAAATAGAGACAACCGCCGCGAGGCGACCATGAAGAAACACCCCAGCTCCCAGCGTTGCGATCCACGGGATAACCCACCTCCAGCTGTAGGCAGAGCCGTACGCAGAGAAGTACGACACAACTGCCGCAGGCAGTATACCCTCTCTCAAAAAACCAAAGAGAAAGAGGTGGAAAAAAGACATAACCCCCAAGACGAGGCCCATTAGGAAAAAGGGGTATTTCAAAAACCTAGCCATATGACGTAGAGTCACAATGGGCTGTGTACACAGCGTTTGTAAATATTTCCTGTTTCCCACAAGTAAATGTCCTAAAGAGGTGGATATTAGACTGGCTGATTAATCTGACAGTTGGATCTAAATACGCCGAGTAGCCGCCGTACACGACGCCGCACATTTTTACCTGCTTAATTATAAATGTCACAGACGCATTATGTTCAATAGCCGGAGCTAGCGTTGCGCCGTCTATCGCAATCTTATCCGGCGCCAACGAGCCCAGCGACACGGTGTATTTCAAATCACCACCAATTTTATCTACCCTCACGCCGACGAAAGACGCCGCCCGGACTACATCAACGGCAAAGGCAACCCAGCTTATATAGCCCAATGCCTTAGAAGCCCACTTTATTGATCCATCAACCATGTTGCTGATAAAACCAACAAGCAAATCCACTATACTGTTACCGCCTTCGGTGTACGTCCCCATCGAGACCATAAGCTGTAAAGCCACAGGTGCGCCTTTGCTACTCGCCTCAACGGTAATCTCCACTGTCGGACAGTGGAATTGCATCCGCTCGTACTTGCTTATGGAAATTGCAAATTGAGGTTGATAGTATGAATCGCCAATAGCATATAGCTTGAGATCTACCTTATCTCCGTAATAGTAAGTAGTTCCGGAGTAGTGGTCTATTATAGACATGAAACCCGACAGTGTATAGGTACCCCAGTTCATGTTATACTGCAGAAAAGCCAATGACGACCTAGCGTTCATCTCCGGCCTATATAGACCTTCTATTCTCATCTGCTGTATTGTAACTCCACTGCTGTACACGTCCCAGGTAAAGGGCCCGACGGCTATGCTGTGGATTAAGCCACCTATATAAAGACTAGCCGCAACCGCCGTGTCGAAAGCGCCGGTGAACATGGCTGGGGTTACTACATAGTACCAGCAACCGTCTATGCCTTGCGTTCTAGTTACCGCGCCTATGTAGAAAGGCCCCCAGTAGATGTTTACACTAGAGGGGGCGTCGGGGGCGCATGTCTTCAAAACCACGTTCGCCCTTGCGCTACCCCAGACATAGCCAGGAGGAGGCGTAAAGCCGGGCACGGCGATGTACGTGCCGTTGTATAGCTGTGAAGCACCCGGAGGGGGTCTTACAACAGTGCCTCGGCCCGGCGACTCCATGGCGAAGGGCTCTGCATAGGACTTAGCCGGAACGACGGCGTATATAAATGCGTCTATGTAGTAACGGCCGTAGCCGCCCACGCCGGCGGGTACACATATCTCCAAGTCCACCCTCTTATTCCAATCTCTCCACTTGCCTAGATCCGCGTAGGCGAGGTACCAAGGCCTCGGCGGGTTTGGGACGCAGTGTATACCTGGGGCAACCATACTACTCCCGTTTAGAATGAGGTTAGACGCGAGGAGCCTGCCCTTGTCTGCGTCTGTGATATTAGCCTTTATGGAGAGGAGGAGGCAACCGGCGTCTCCGTAGACCTCGGCCCGCGTGGCCTGTGTGAAGCTAAGTATAAAGCTAGACGTGCCGTTGGGTAGTATAAAGCGGCCTCTGGCGCAGACCTCCCCGGTTCCGCGCTGAGTCAGATCTAAGACGTAGTGGTCGGTCTGTGCTAGTTTAAAAGACGCCGCGATGTTGCCGGAGAACCCCTCGAAGAGATCTGGCCCAGGCGTAATTAGGGACAGCGGCTCTATCTGAGGCGTGATTAGGGGCTGTATCTGCGCCGAGTCTCTGGTAGCTACCTCTCTTATGGCTCTCCTCGCCGCTACTCTGCCCTTCACTATCTTGAACTTGTTGGCTGTGTACTCAAGCGGGAGCGCCGGGGGCGCGGCTGGCTCTTCTGTGGCGTTTATGATGGTGACGCCGTGTCTCCTACCCCGGGCCTCTACCTCTATGTAGAGCCCCCTCCCCGCCGGCGCCGGGTCGCCGGGCGGGAAGCACACCAACCCTTTTATAACAGGCGGGAGTACCGTCAAGTTCTGCACCTGGGGCTTCGTGGAGTTGGCCTCCCAGATGCCCACTGTCTTAATCACAGTGCCGTTGATATATAGCTGGGCTGGTTGCCTAGCCCCCCGGGAGGTGACGAAGCCGGCGATCAGCGGCGGCTTCCCCGCCAAGCCAGCCTCCCCAGCGTCTACACATATCAGAACCGGCCTCCCCGCGGATGCCTCCTGTTGTTGCGCAGAAGCCGTTGCTGTCGCCACTAAAAGCAACACCAGTGGTAGAAGCCACCGCACCACGTCAAAAAGTCACTGCTCTAAAAATTTGCCACTGTGCAACGCCGGGTGCTCACCAGCTCTTGGCTACACGACGCGGCTGTTAGGCGCTGTTGAGGAGGTGGCTACCGTCGCAGTGGGCCCCGGGGGTGTTGAGCTCGAGGAACTCCTCGCGGCATATGGAGAACTGGAGGCCGTGTCTCCGGGCGGCCTCAGCGGCTAGTTCCAGCACCTTCCTCCGGTAGTTCTTTGGGGCGTACCACTGGCCGTGGAAGTACTGCCCCTCTTCGAAGTACATCCTCCGCCAGGTGGGCGCCTTGTCTGGGAAGGCCTTGGCGAGGCGGGCGAAGTTGTCTCTCTTGGCTTTGTAGGTGCTGGCCACGAGGTGCGCCGCACCGGCCGCCGCGGCTCGGGACGCCACCTCCTCTATGTTGCCGGCGTCGTCGTTGAGGAGTGGGATGAGGGGGTCTAGCCTCACGGAGACTGGTATGCCCGCCGCCGATAGGCGCCTCACGGCCTCCAGCCTGCCGGCTGGGCGGGGGGCCCTGGGCTCCAGAGCCGCGGCCAGGTCCTCCCTCAGCGTGGTGATGGTGATCTGCACGGCGACCCTCCCCCGGTGCCTCTGGAGTATGTCTAAGTCGCGGAGGACTAGGGGCGACTTCGTGACGATCAACACCCTGTACCCCCTCTCGAGGAGGGCCTCTAGGACTCTCCTCGTGAGGCCGAGCCGCGCCTCAGGCGGCGTGTAGGGGTCGGAGGAGTTGGATAGCGCCACCACGGCCCCCCGGGGGATCTTCTCCAAATCCCGCCTGACCTTTTCCAGCAACCCCTCCTTAGGCCTGGGGCTGAAGGCGTCTGGGATGTACGACGTTATGTAGCAGTAGAGGCAACCGTGGCCGCATCCGGTGTATGGATTCAGCCCGTACTTGAAGGGGCACGGACAGAGGGGGTTCCTCCACGGGTCGAAGGGCCTCACGACGCTAAGCGACACCAGCACGGCGTGGCTCATACAGCTCCTGCGGGGGCGGCTACTTGCGTCCTGTCTGCCTTATCTCAATCCCCATTTCCCTCAGCTGTCTGCTCAGCATCTTGAGCATTGTCTTGACGTCTATCTCCGCCACGCGTCCGTCCATCACCTCGAAGTGCACCCAGTCGTGGGAGACCCTGAGCCTCTTGGCCCTGGCGATTCTCATACGCCTCACGTAGAGCCCCATCTCCTCTAAGTTGGGGTCCACCTCCAGTTGCACTATCACGTCGGCGAGGTGCAGGGCGGCTGTGAGGACTCCGTACACCTCCTCCACGTCTGTATGCGCCGTGGCCACCACGAGCGACTCTGTGTACTTGGCGAAGATCTTGAAGGCGCGGAAGACGTCCAGAGCCGAGCCGGGGCTTCTGAGCAACACCTCGTTCAGCGAGTCCACCACCACAACCCCCGACCTGAACTCCGGGGCGAACTCCGTCAGCTTGTTAATCAGGGCGTAGGCGTCCGGCGCCTCCAGCCTGTGCCTCGCCGCCGGCTTCAGCTTAGCCAGCCGCTCGTTGGGAGGGACAAAGCCGTCCACAACCACCACCCGATCCACCGGCGCCCCCCGGCTTCTCAAATCCTCCAAAACCTCGTCCCCCAGGGCGTCGATTGCGAAGAAGAGCACTGGGGCCCCAGACCTCGCCGCCGTGGCCGCTATCGCCGAGGCGAAGAAAGTCTTGCCGACGCCGAGGAACCCCTCTATAAGAACGACGTACCCCGGGGGGAGGCCGTCGGGAATCTGCTCATCAATTGGATCTATACCCGTCTTAAAACCCATAAAGCCACGTGCACACAGCTATAAAACAGTAACACCCAGCACCCCCTCTGCCCCCCGCCGACTCGGCAACGGCGAGGTGCAAACCCAGCGCCGCGTGGGCGTAGGCGGCTGTGGAAGTCGGCGTCTATACCGTCAGCCTCCTCAGCCTCACCACGGCCTTGGCCCCGTCTAGCTCGGCCTCTGCGTAGTAGCCGTCTTTCAGAGGGCCGGGGTTTACCAAGACCGTGTCGCCTATTATGTCGATTCCCCTATCCTCGTGTATGTGGCCGTGGACCGAGAGAATCGGCTGCTTCTCCTCTATGTACCTCTTCACTGAGAGGCTCCCCACGGGCCTCACGCCGCCCACCTTGTCCAGGTGGCCCCTGGGGGGGTTGTGTACCACCAAGATGTGGGGCGACGGAGAGAGGGAGTAGAGAAGAACCCCCAGATCCTCCTCAGAGACTCTAAACAAGTCGTCGAAGGGGGTGGGCAGGCTACCGCCGGCGCCCCCCACCGTATACGGCCCCAGAGGCAGGGCCCTCCCGTGTACAGACCGGACGGCGCCCTTCTCAAACCCGGCGAGCTCTGGAGGGTCCGTGTTGCCCGGGACGAAGTACACCGGCGCGATCTCCGCCAAGGCCTCCAGCACCTCCACGGCGGCCTCCACCCTCCGCCGGTAGGTAAAGTCGCCAGCCGCGATAACGGCGTCGTAGCTTCCCCTTATCGACCTAGCCTGCCTAACGCCGTCGTGTACATCTGCGACAAGAAGCAGACGCATAGAGGGGGAAATTCACTAGATATAAAGTATGAGACACGTCTATGCGAGCCCAAGCCAGCCGACACCGCCTCCGTACGGGCGCCAGGTACCCCCATTAGCTATAGCCTACATAGATGATGTAGTCATCTTCGTAGTACCTTAGTCCAGACGATCTATCCCTCCTCTCGTCCCGGCCGGATGGGGGTAAGGCCCGCTCCCTAATGTTTATAAAGTCTCGATCCGTCGTGAATATCTTCACACCCCTAGCCACCGACTGGGCGAGGAGTAGCAAGTCAAACGACTTTCTTCTCAACACGCTCTCTTCCCACTTAAGTCGTTGTAAGAACCCTCCTACTATGTCAAGAACCTGCTTATCTACAGCTACTACCTCAATTGACAAACCAGCCTCATGTAAAAATCTGATAAGTTTATTCAATATTTCTTTAGGAGCCTCTAATATGTTACCATAGTTTTTTAGTACGCTATGGTATTCTATATGTACTAATGACTTAGAAAGAAATACTTTGGCGAATTCAAGTAGAGATAGTTCAGAAACATAACACGGCTGTTCTTTACACCTTGACACGACAACTACTCTAGTTACTTCACATATATTAGATACAGAAGTACCTAGAATACGTTGTAATCCTCTACCAACCTTGACCTGAGGATGTAGAACCCTTAATATTTCACATTCTACCAACAGTACTAATATACTAGTATCTAGAAGCACTATTCCCTCCTCACATCTTCTAGAGCGTCTGAAAGCCCTCCGAGCACGTCGAGTTTGTACTCCTCGACGAGCTTCGCTAAGCCGCAAATCAGCTTTACCTCCGTCTCTAGATCTGTCTGGAGACAGCGCCTCCCGATCTCCGCCACATACCTCCACCTGCCGCGCTCCGCCGCGGCTGAGGCAAGCAGTGCGCAGAAAGACTCGCGAATTGCCCCGCCGTAGGCGTGTCCCAGGGCGATTCCCAGCATCACAACGTCGGGTCTACCAAGTCTGCACCCTATTCTCTTGAGGAGAGTTGGTAAATTTAGAAAAAGGGAGGCGGCGCTGTCGTCCCAGTTGACGTTTATCTTCTCCGCAATTGTGACCAGCTCCCTATTCTTCTCTTTTAGAATCTCCTCTAATAGCCCTATATCTATCTGGATGTCCTTTTCTAGTTCGTAAATATCTTTAATATATGCATCAATGTCTAATACATCTCTTTCTAAATCCATTATAAAATCTTCATATATATTTGTTAGTTGATTAACATAGTGTTTTGACATGTTAAGTATTAGGTTGAGGATCTCTTTAGCGGTTGCTATAATCCTATTAGACTCATTAGTAGCTCTGTCTAGAATCTCGTCGGTGTTAACCACACCCATCTAGATAACTCTAGCTTCGTACTTTAAAGTATATCCCTTAATACACGCCGCGGCGGCGCTGTATGCGTATGGCTACGCACCGCCGGCGGGTCTTTCAACAGCCGCTAGACGTTTGGGTAGTAGAGGCGGAAGATTTCCCGGAGCTCTGCCAGCTGTTGTTCTCTGCCTAGCCTCCTGACGATGTTGCGCGCCAGGGCCCACACCGCGTTGACGTCTCTACTCAGCTGGATTTTGCAACTGGGGCACCTCACCAGCCTCCCCCTCTTCTCCATCTTCCCCCCGCATACGGGGCAGACATCTGAGATCATGGTGGTGTGTAGCTCGACGTAGTGCTCCCGCGCCAGGTCAAACACCTCCTGGAGGAGGTGCTGGAACTTGGGGGCGATGGGCAAGTCGACTATGAGTAGGTTGACCCCCTTCTTGGGGTGGAAAGCCTCTTTTATCCCCCCGGCGACGCCCTTGGCCACGAGCTCCACGTAGCCCCCGATTCTAAATACGCGGAACATCACGCCGCCCTCGTTCACATCCATTGCGTGGATTACGAAAGGCGTCCCCTCCACCAGCTCCGGCAAGCCAAGCCTCTCGTCTCCCCGCACCAGCCTGAGCACAACGCCGTCTTTCCTAACCAGGGCCTCGGCTCTAGAGAGCCCGAACTGGGCCGCGTCTGTATACGTCATTCTCCAGCTTTTGTAGACGCAGAGAGGCATGTCGCCGGAGTAAAGCGCCACGAAGCTCTCCACCAGCCTCACCACGCCTCCCAAGTCGACGACTCTGTAGTCGCCCCCAAGCGCCTCCCTCGCCTTCTCAACATCACATTTTAGGTGATAGGTAAACACGACAAGGCAGGCATTAATATTTTAAATACTCTACGCCGCCACGAAGCGCCGCGCTCCACAAACCATATTCTTACAAAAAACACTATCTTAAAGAGAGATCTCGATATATTTATCTATTTTCACATATGTTATTTTATTAATTAAATAATTGATATATATATAAATTGCTGAAAATAAGTTACTATGAGTAAGTCAAGTTTTTATTAACATCGGCACTAAGCATTCATGACGCGGCGCATAGCTTTACGCTGGCTGGCCGCCGCCGTGATAGCTATAGGCGTAGTGATGGCGGCGGTGGCGATGGCCGTTAAGGAAAATCCGGCGAAGATCGCCGAGGAGTACTACGAAAAAAGCGTTTTCATCAACGGGAGCTCCGGGCCGCGTCTGGTGGCCGTCATCGCAGATAACGGCACTGTGATTTACGCCTCGGCGCCTCCGGATAACAACGGGCCTTGGGATTTGAGGAGGGGAGGAGAAAGGCCGGCTCAGAAAGTGGAGGTGCCTGATGAAGCCGTGAAGAAGGCGCTAGAGAAGGCTGGAGTCGCGGGCGAGCTTCTGGGCACCTACCGCTTTAACCGCACCCACCTAGTCACCTTGGTTGAGGAAGCCCCCCTGAGGATATACGCAGTTATCTGGAACAACGACACTGCGGCTAAGGCACAGCTGAAATTTGAAAAGTATTTCGAAAATGAGGGAGCCAGCTCTCCACAGCCAGTGGATCGCAGAAGCAATACAACATTTGTCAAGGGGTGGCGGACTGTCGGCTATGTAGATGTAAGCGTGGTGCTTCCCTTCAGCGTCTACAGCTTTGAGGACGAGAGCTGGGGCCAGTTTAACACACCAGGCGGCTACTTTAAAGTCGCCGCAAAGGGGTGGTTTACAATAATATACGGCGCGGCGGTGTATGTCGAAGATCTCTCTTACTCCGAATCGACAGATCCAATGCTCAGTCAGTGCTTCTTCAATTCTAGAACCTCTGGTAGTGGTACTCCTGCGGCGTATATAAGGGCAAACGGCAGAGCTATTACTGTGACTTGCGGCGTCTTGGGCGTTGTATATGACATAATAGCTACGGTGGGCTACGGCGCGTGGCTTTACCGCTCTGCAGACGCCAGGGGGAATAAGTGGTTTACCACCGGTTGCCTTTGCTAAATGTTAGTAAACTCCAAGGTTTTTTAAAACCTCCTCCAATTTTTCCAAAGTTTCGTACCCCTTTCTCGTTAAGACTACATCCTTCTCTATTTCCACTAGACCAGCATCGCCTAGATGTTTCAGATACGCCACGGCCCTCTGGTAGTTGAGCTTGGCGTGGAGGGCGAGGGAGGTCTTAGACATGGGGCCGTGCTCTTTTAAAATCTTCAAGAGGCGGTACACGATGTAGAGGTCGGGTTTAGAGCTTGACCTCTTCATACGCCTTTCTCATCTTCTCCACAAGCTCCAGCTCTTCCCTCAGCCTCTTGAGCTCCCGCCCCGCGGCGCGTGAGTAGAGGAGCGCAAATAACGTAAGCGAGAGGACTATGCCGAACATCTCGTTTCTAAACCAGAGACCCGCCGCGACAGCCGCAGAGAGCGAGGCCCCGAAAAGCGCAATGGCTTTAACTGTGAGCTCGGCGGCGGTGCAGAAGTATGGGTTCCTAGACACCAGCTCCATAAGCGCCAGAGCCGCCTCCTCCTCGCCCACTATCTTGAGCAACTTCCTCCGGGCTATGGCCGCCGCTACCAACGCGGGGAGAAACCACATGCCGAGGACTTTGTCGGCAACTCCTTTTAAAACGCCGGCGGCCTCAGCCACATAGAGAGCGTAAAGCACAACGGCGTACGCCCCGTAGAGGCGCCTAGCCCACTGCAACTCGACACAACTGAGGAGCCGCTTCCTAAACCGCATATTGTAGCGACCCAGTCTTTAGTAAAAAGGTTGACTTACCCACAGTAACTATCGCCGCGCCACGCCTTGGCTTATTCTAGGCGGCCTAGTGATCTCTCAAACTTTTAAGGACGTCATGCTGATTGGGTGCTTTAGGTTTATCCCTGGTGAAACTTCGTGGTTAGCTAGACGTAGTCCTCACGAAGCCGTAGTCGGCCAGGTTCATAGTCTTGAGGGCGTTTACCACACAGTCGCCGCGTTCTGTGTATGAGGCTACGAAGGCCTCGAAGCGGCCCACCTTGAGCGTTTTCGCAGGCCTGCCCGAGGGGTCTAGGAGCACAAGCACCACGGAGATCGGCGGGTCGTTTAGGAAGTCGTACGGCGGCTTGAACACGTAGACGTTGTAGGAGGCGCCGCCCTTCCTCCCTTCATACAGCTCCCAGTACTCCGTCGACTTTCCCAGCGGCTTGAGCTCCACGTACTTATTTATGAAGAAAGGCACGTAAGCGTAGACGCAGTCCACGGCCCCGGTTTCCAGCCTCGACCACGTGGCGTCGAGATTCGGCGCCACGTCCGTTAGGTCTGTGTTGGGGAGGGAGCTGGGGACGTATATGTACAGCGTGCCGTTGTAGACGTACCGCACCCCCAGCGCCGCGTATCTGCCGGTTAGGTCGACGCCGTACTTCTGTTGCAACATCCAGCTCGCCGCCAGCTCTCTGTAGCCAATCGGTGCCTTGTTCGGATCGGCCAGCGACAGCTTTACCCTCGGGATGTCGCCGAGCTCCACAGCCCTTCTGCAGACCAGAGCCAGCTTGAAGCGGCCTAGTGAAAATACCTCCCTCGCCCCCGTCCTCTCGGCGTCTGGCCTCAACTCGATGTCGACGGAGGCGTACACGTCGGGCTTGGCGCCTCCCTGTATCCTCCTGATGCCCTCAACGGAGCCCACCGACTGGATGCCGTCGACCCCAAGGCCCGCCTTCGTAGCCGCGTCTTTCACCACTCTAATCAAGGCAGGGGCCACAAAACCAACCACTCCGCCGGAGCAAGCCGAGGTTTGCGCCGCCGTCTGGGCTTGGGTAGACGTAACAGTGGACGTGGCCGACGTCTGGGTCGAGGGGGGCGGCTGCTGCGCTGTTGCCGGCGGGGGCTGGGGCTTTGACGAAGTAAATACAACAGCCAGCACCGCCACGAGTATCACGGCCCCTATAGCTATGTATATCCATTTCTGGGGCATAATGAGGGAGAACGGGGAGTTTTTTAACAATTTTTTCTAAATAAAACCATACAATAATTTCATAATTTACATGAAAAACTTTTATTTACACATACAGTAACCTCTTGATAAAATTCTACATATACAGAAAAATTCGCAATCACATATAAAACATATACAGCTACTTATAATTTAATTTTTTGTAGTTTTATTTATTTGATACAAGTAAGTCTTTTATGGGGGGTCCATGGTCTCTACATGCTGGCGTTGCTTGTCATCCTCTTTATGCTCCTCTTGTTAGTAGTCCTGCCTCTTATCCACGCGGGGGAGCTGGCGCCGGGGCTGGGGGAGAGCCTTATTCTCACGGCTCTTTTCAGCGCAACAGCCTCGGCGCTGGCATTGTTGCCGGGCCTCGCGGTGGCTATGTGGGGGAGGGCCCCCGGGAGGGGGCTGGCGGCTCAGATTCTCTACGTCCCGGCGGTGGTGCCCCCCACGGCCGTCGGGGTGCTTCTCCTGGGCTCAGTGACCGCCCCTGGGAAGATCTGCGGCTGGCTGGGGGTGGACTGTAGATACGTGTCGGAGGCGCTGTACGGGCTGTTTGTCAACAAGCCGGCTGGCATAGTACTGGCTATGTTTGTAATGGCTCTTCCTGTTGTCTATGCTGTCTTCGATGGGGCTTTGAGGGAGGTGAGGGCGGAGGCGTACTTCAGGTCGCTGGGCTTCGGCGGGTTGAGGCTTCTGTGGCTTGTCCTCCTCTCCCTGAGGAGAGCCGCCGCCTCCGCCTTTATCTTCTCCTTCCTCAGGGGGTTCGGCGAGCTGGGCGTCCTCCTGATATTCGCCGCCTACCCCCCGACCCTGCCCATCTACATATACAACTCCTGGCTCATCTACGGCGTCGGCCCGGCGGTGACCGCCTCTCTGCTGACCATGGCCATCGGCGTAGTGTCCGCGTACGTGATTAGGCTATGGCTCTCTCGGTGAGGGGGCTGAGGGCCAGGAGGGGGCGCTTCGAGCTGTTCGTCGAGTCCCTCGCCGTAAATTCAGTGGTGGTTCTGCTTGGGAGGAATGGGAGCGGCAAGACCACTCTGCTCGACGCGATCGCCGGCGTGATCCCCGCGGAGGGGGTGGTGGAGGCGTGCGGCCGCGACGTCTCGGCGCTACCGCCCGAGGAGAGGCGGCTGGTGTACATCCAGGCGACGCCGGTGGATCCCCCGGCTAAGGCGGGGAAGTTCCTCAGAGCCGTGGCGGCGCGGTGGGGGAGGGACAGACGCGCCGTGTTGGAGGTGGCGGAGAGGCTTGGGATTAGGCATCTGCTGGAGGCCTCCAGCATGTCTACTGGGCAGAAGCAGCTGGTCAACATCGCGGCGGGGCTTCTGGCGGATCCATGCGCCTTTTTGATGGACGAGCCGGCGTCCCACCTAGACTGGTTTAACAAGAGGCTTGTGAACAACGTCGTGAGGAAGCTGGACAAGCCTGTGCTGTACGTCACCCACGACCCGATAGAGGCGGCGTATGTGGGAGACCGCATCTGCGTAGTGGAGCAGGGCAGGTTGACGAAGTGTGTAGACAACCCCGGCGTGAAGACAGACGACGTGGACCGCTTCGTGGAGGCACTGTTTTCATAAGGGCATTTGGCTACGCGAGTCTACATTAGAGTAGACTTGTGAGTGTGGTTATCTCGGTGAGGATCCCCAGGGAGTTGAGAGATAAGCTGAGAGAGCTGGGTATAGACTACTACCGCGAAATTGTGGAGTTTCTCAAGAGGAGGGTCCAGGAGGAGTACTACGGACAGATGAGCGAGAGGTATAAGAGGCTCTTGGAGAGGGGGCCGCGCCTAGGTGGGGACTTCGCCACGGAGTTTATACGTGAAGACCGTGAGGCTGGGTAGGGTGATCATCGACGCCAGCGTCTGCGTGAAGTGGGTAGTAAATCCCCCCTTCTGTTCTCCGGGCGTCCCCGGGGGGCCTGGGGATTCCGGGTTGCTACCTGGACGGGGACGCCCGGAGGGTTGACGCCGCCCCTTCGGCATGTGCGTATTTAGACACAACGACGCCTCCCGGAGCCCTCGCGGGAGGCGGGACAGCTTACTACAGACCCATGGGTGTAGAAACATAATACCTGATTCAGGTAGTGCGTACGGTTGCGAGTTAAGAATTATTTAGGGGATAGGGAAGGGGGTTTACGGTATCATTAACAGTATTAGATCGCCTTGATCGTTGTCTTTCGCCAGCTCGTATGCTCCGTATAGGTCTCTCTCTTTTAGGTGGCGCCAGCCCTCCTCCGGGAGGCGTTCTGCCGGTCTCCAGAGGCGTGGCCCCGCGGCGTCCACCGCCAGGTAGAGATAGGCGTACCACGGCTTGTCTGTCCTAAGGGTGTCGACGACTCGCCAGAGGTCCTCTTCGCCTCTGTCGAAGTGGTCTATAGAGGCGCCTATCTTCACAAGCCTGGGCCTGCCCATAACAAAAAGCTCGTACAAATCCGCCTCCTCGATGTAGGGGTAGAAGTCGGCGGCGCCGATCCTCTTCTCAGCTTCTGCAAGCCACTGCTCGGCCGCGGCGATGTACTTCTCGGCGAGGGCCTTCACGTAGCCAGCCGCCGCACTCATCTCAGTCTCCACCCGCCTCAGAGCCGCGCAAAGCTGGGGATCCGCCGCCCCTCCTCTTACCCCTCCTCTCCCCACACCGCGCCCCCCGCAATACACTGCACCGCCCATACCGCCCCCCCCCCCTACCTCCAAAAGCCCAGCCACAAGCCACACACACCCAGACAGTAAATAAACATCACCCTAACAACAAGCCTAGCCAACGCCCCAAAAGCGGCGCATCACCTAATTCAAACCGACTCGCAACAAACCATGTTCATATCCGTAAAGCTTAAAAAGACGCTTTTTTTGAGTCGTGTTGAGGTTCCTTCCGTTAATCGTGTTGGCGATGCTTGTGGCGGCCCAGGGGCCCCCTAGAGAGCTGTTCTGCGTAGCCGCTGGCGAGATCGGCCTCGCCGGGGAGAGCCCCAACATAATGTTCACAGTGTTCGAGAGGGGCTCTTGGAGACCCGCCGAGGCTTACATAGAGCCGGAAAACGTGACCTTCGTACTAGTCCCGGCGGTGGCTAGAAGCAACACAGACCCCGCCGCGGCTGTAACGCGCGGCGCCCTACCGCCGCCCGTGTTGAGAAACGACACGGTGGTGTGTTTCGAGGCGGCCCCGGGGAGGCCGGCCGCGGAGCCCCCAGCCCCCGGCCTGCTTATCGCAGTCGAGAGGAGAGGCGCCGTGTACCACGTCTACGTGTCTAGAGCCGGGGACGTGGACAACCCCGCCAACTACACACTGGCGCAGCCCGGCAAGCCGGAGGGCAAGAGGCCGGACGGGGTAGAGCTCGTTGACCGGCGGCCAGCGGCGGGCGGCCGCGGGAAGACCCAGCCAGAGGCCGGTATCCAGTATGTGTCGACGCTCAGCTACTGGGCCGCCTTCAAGCTGTACAGACTGACAGCCCAGTCGCTTCAGCCCGGGGCCTGCGTCTCCACGGTGTTTGACGTGCCTGACGGCACAAGCCAAGCCGCAGTGGTGCTGACAGGTGGGACAACCCCCGGCACCTACAGCTACCTAATACTCAACAGCTGGAATCCCTCACAGCGCTGGAGCGGCACAGTCTCTGTACTCCCCGGCCGGCCCCAGACCGCCGTGGCGTGGCTACCGGCGGGGAGGGCTCAGTACACAGTACAGATATGCAACCAAAACAGCCAGCCAGCCGCGATCTACGCATCAGCTCTGGTAAGCGCCACCAACAGCCAGTACCTCAGAAACGACGTAATCCGCACCCCAAGTCTCGGAATTTACTTTACAGACATGTACTACTGCCAGACGTTTAGGATATGTCCGGTTACACACGTAGTTGACCCCGCGAGGGGTTACTTCGTCGTACCAGGCTTCTACATAGACGCAGCCTCCGACATCTACATACAGGTATATGTGAAAGTACCTAAGATGTCGGCAATCTATAGCCAGGCTTACATCTACATGGGGGGCGTCTACATTGGCTCGGTACCTGGATACGATTCCGGCAATTTTAGAATCTACAGCGGCGTCGTCACGGTGCCAAGCTCTCTACTCATGTATCTACTGCCCACCTATGGCTCTGGAGGAGCTCTGTCTATAGGGCCCTTCACCTTCTACCTAAACACTCCATACGACCTCGAGGTAAAGATGGGCGTGAGGAGGCCGCAGGAATTGGCACCAGCAGGCGACAGCAAGATTTACACCACCGTTGTTCGGAGATTCAGAGAATCATTTCTCTTCCTAGACAAAAGATCATTTATAGTAGATCTTGACTACATGCAGTCCGGCACTGTCCCCGGCTATTTTGTCATAAGCACTAAGCCAATTACGGAAATTGGGACGTCACCGTGGGCTAAAGGTGCATATGTGAGCTTCTATGTAAGATTCTTTGACAGCTACATGAACCCCATAGAGGTAAACGGCGGGGCAGCAACTTCGGTAAACACGACTTCGTGGTGGGGTTCCGTGCTGTCTAACATACCTTTTGTTTCTGTTGTTTTACAGATATATGACTTAGTTAAGAGCACTATTGACGCGTTGAAAAAAACTGGCGCCAGCTTTCCAATAATTGGATACGTGACCTTCGCCATGGACGCCTTAGTTAACGCAGCACAAGCGAGAATTGACGTGGTGAAGGTTGACGACAAGACTCTAAAAATTACGCTTTACACAGGTAGCTATGATAGAGACCCGCTTGAGGCGAGGATCTACTTTTCCCTACGCAATGCACCTGCCTACGTGGCAGTTACTAGGATAGACTATTTGCCAATTGAGCCGTATGCGTCTTGGATTACTGTGTTTAGTGTTGATTACCCTGTGCTTCCGTATACGTCCGTGGGCGCCACGGGTGGTGGTGGCGGGGCCGTGTATTTCCCCTACAGGACTTTGACCTGTGGCGTTCAGGAGTCTGGCAACTATCCGTGGGATAGGTGCGATCGTGCGTATTATAGGTAGGTTTGGGCTAAAGGCTTCTTTTTTTCTTTACCTTCTCTCCTACTTCGTGCTGGCCGGGGCTTTTCTAGGCTTTTTTGAATACCCCCACTTTATCCTGTTGGCGGCGCTGGCGTATCTCGCGGCTTACCACCTTGCCTGCGGCAGGATACTGCTACCCCTTTTGACGTACGCCGTGGGGCTCGCTCTCCTGTGGCTAAACCGCGTTGCGCCACCGAGCAGAGTCCTAGGTCCGCTACCCATAGACATAAGCTGGGTCATGCTGTACTTCCCGTTTGCCGCCGGCGCGTTGATCATATACTCTGTTGCCTACGCCACCGGCGTTGCGAAGAAGATCCTCTCAGTAATCCTACTAGTTGCGGCAGTCATAGCGGGGCACTTCTACATGGTCTACGCCGGCGTGTTGTGGAGGGCTCTTGTGCCGGCGATAGGCTTGGCTCCCGTATTCCCAGAGCCCCAAGACTTCCCACTCTACATACTCCTATACGAGCTCTGGAGAATAATCCACCAAAAACCACTAAAACTAAACTGCCAAAAACAAACAACATGAAAAGCGGCCCGGGCGCGGCAGGGGACCGTGGAGCGACGCGCCTCAGATGGACCTGGCCTTGTAGCTGTACACCCCGGCTACACAGAGCGCCCAGGCCATATACATAAAGGGGCATAGATACCTCGGGAGCCTCAGCGCCGCCGCTGGCGGCGAGGCGTTGGCGAAGAGCCGGAGGCGACGTTCTTCACGAAGCACAAAAGTAGATGGCCAGCGGGATAAGACCCACCGTAAACGCAGCTGGCGTACACATGCACCTAGAGCCTGCACGAGCGGCGTTGGGCGTATGAAATTAAAGAGGGTGTGTAGTTTTTGCCCGGGGTGAAGAGCGATGTCTGCGCCCACTTTCTGGAAGACTTCGGCGGTTGTTACCCGCCGTGTGTGTAAGCCGTGTTGCTACGTCAGCTGAAATGTGTACGACGGATGATCAGGTGAAATGTAGAGGGGGTGGTTAACGAGGAGTATAGAGAATACGCACGGAGGACTTAGAGATGACCACCTCCGAGGCGTTGTGCGGGCGGCGATGCCGTCTAAGGAGTTGTGGAGGTGGTAAACGCGTTGCGTAAATATGTGGCCAGGGGGCTTCTGGAGGCGGGCTACGTGGCGGAGGCGGTGGAGCTACTGTCGGGCTCCGGTATCGAGCTTCATCACGTCGACTGGGGGCTGGCGGGCGAGGCGCTGAGGCTCGCCTTGGAGAGGGGGGTCTCGGTATACGACGGGGGGTACGTGGCGCTGGCGAGGAGGCTGGGCGCCGAGCTCTACACTGCGGATCAAGAGGTGGTGAAGAGGGCCGGTTTGGATTTTGTGAAGCACGTGAAGGAGTACGGCACGTAAATCCGCGGAATTTTTTTAAATGCGGGCTCAGTAGAGCTCTATGTCTGAATTCCGCGTACCTGGAGAGGGGGAGGTCTTGGGCAAGGTGATCGAGATGCTGGGCGACGGGAGGTTTAAAGTTATCTGCGCCGACGGCCAGATCCGTGTGGCGAGGCTCCCCGGGAGGCTTAGGCGTAAGCTGTGGCTTAAAGCCGGCGACTACGTCGTTGTCGCCTTGTGGGATTTCGACAAGGAGAAGGGGGATATTGTGCATAAGTACGAGAAGAGGGACGTAGAGGAGCTGAGGAGGAGGGGGTTCGCAGATGCTATTGAGAGTCTCGACAGCTACGCGTGACGAGGAGCTCGGAGTGCCGAGCTGTGACGAGCAGCGGCGTGCTGAAAGTTTAAAAAACTCCAACGAGGCAAATGTCGTGAAGTTCCCCCCGGTGGGGGTCGACCAGGTCCTAGGCCTCCTCAAGGTGGTTCACAACCTCGGCGGGAGGGCAGACGCCATGTATATCAACGACGCGGTAGATGCCGACATGGGCGAGCTGTCCCACGTCATAGATGCCGCAGAGATGCTGGGCCTCTTGAAAGCCCACGGGGGAGATCTAGAGCTCACGCCGGAGGGGCGCCTAGCCGTGGAGAAGCCAGTGAGGGAGTTCCAGAAACACCTCAAGAAAAAGCTGGCGCACCTCGAGCCATTTGCAAGCCTCCTGGACATGGTTAAGAAAGGTGGAAGGGCGGAGGTGGAGGAGGTTATAAACTTCATCAAGGGACAAGGCTACGACGATGTGGGAGCCAGGAGGATAATAAACTGGGGTGTCTTCGCCCAGCTCATAGAGATAGACGACGGCGAGTGGGTAATCCCGGCGTAGCGTCGCCAGATCCTAACCTCCACCTCGGACACTCAACAGATCCACCCCACCTCTTTGCAACACAGTGAATATGCCAGAGGATGAGGTAACCAAGTAGATATATCGGGATGTCAAACGGCGACGGCAACGCCGTGGGAAGAGTATCATAGGCATAAGGAACCACGAGGCGATATATCCGCCCCACGGCGTTTATTACAACACCGCCTGCGAAAGCGCCAGCCCAGAAAAACACTTGAGAAGCCAGTCTTCCGAGGCCCTTGCCGTAGAGAAGCGGGCCAAGTAACATAATGACCATCACGACGTAGACAGTTGACTTTGCAAATCCGTAGAAAACGCCTAGATGCGCCACTAAATACATCACGAAGTACAGAACCATCCAGAGGGGCCTCCCCACCAATGAGTCAAAATAAGTCGCGTAGAACGAGAAAAACCCCACAGAGTACAAGGCAAGTCGCCACGACCCACCGACAAAGTGGTAGACGAGATAATTAAATAAAGAATAAATCAGAGAATAAATAGCAAAATTTCTTAACTTATCTATAATTATTAACATTACACTGTAAACTGGCAGGTACATTACTCAAATCTTCTTGTTTGCCACAGGTAAATGTTCTATAGACATCTACATACTGGGTGGCGTACATGTTTATGAAGCTAACCGGCTTATAGTACTGAGCAACTGGTATAGATGAGGAATAGCTGTATATTAGCCTACCACACATATAGACCTCCTTAGTGCTAATGGAGTAGTCTCCCCCACTACCCGGGAATGACAATTCAAAGGGCATGGTTAACACTATGGGTTTCCCCGTGTCGTACACATTTACATAAACTGAAACAACGAGATAATTATAGTCATTACTGACCTGGGCATATGTGTTTCCAGTTATAGCGTTCACAGTCGGATCAGCCAGTAGTAACCAGCTGAGATAGTTACCAATCTTTTCCAAAATCTTCCCCATCGTAGCGAAAAGCTGAGTCACCCAGCCTAGGATTTGCGAAGCAATATCATATGTACTACCGCCTTGTACGTATAGCGATGGGTTGCCACCTCGTAGTTGAGTCCCGCCGCCGTTTAAAGCCAGCTTTATCTTAAAAGCCTCTCCGGGACATAGAGCGCCATTTTGATATGGCGATAGATACGCCGCAAGCCTCATACTGTCGGTGTTTGGGTTTTGACCTCTGTCATAGATTTTGATCTCGACTCTTTGGGCGTAAAAGGGTGTTGTGTACACCGCGTATAGCCATGGCAACACGCCGTCTCTCCATAGATACGAAGTGTATCTATTAGGCTCTGGCCTGTAGAGTCCGTATATCGCTAGCTTTGCGTTGGATACCGTGGCAGTATAACCGTCGATAGGTCCTACCAATATCGGGTCGGTGGATCCGCCCGTCTTGGCGTTTTCATATGGAGGTATCCACGTGTTTATTGTATATCTCCAACAGCCGCTTGAGACCGACTGCCCATATACCCTCGTCGCATAGGTAGTACCCCAGTATATATCTATATAGTTTTTACTAGTACCACATAGTGTTAATGAGCCTATTAGATATGTGGTTGAATACGCCACGCCAGGTGGAACCGTATAGCCTGGAAACACCAAGTAATACCCATCACTCTGGACCCTCGGCGGCACGTTTAAAGCGCCAGTCGCTATGTCAGATGAAACTACGTGAAACCTCTGCCAGTAGCCTGATGCGCTCCCGTAGATTACCACAAAGGCGTCGAAAGTACACTCATAGTTTGGTGGTGTGCCGGCGATTACTAAGCTAATCTCTACCGTCTTGGCACCTCCTCTTTTAAAAACATGGTAAATTGTGGCATACGGCGCCGATGGGGAGAGGTATACAGAGTAGCCCGTCGTGTAGGAAGACCCGTCTTGATATGTTTCTCTTATCCACACGTTATGCGTAGCTCCAAACAAAGTTGTAGATGGAATAGTGGAGGCCGCCGTTATCACCACCTCAGCCGCGTAGGTATTTGGAGGAAGCTGAATCGTCCCTCCGACAGACGATGACGCAAAGCACGGATATTTGTAGTACTTGTCGGTTTGTTTTAGTTTGAAAGCGCCTATATAATCGTAGGTTGCCGTAGTCGCGTAGTAGCTATTGTATAGAGGCTCTATCTCTCCGACTGTCGGCGACTGCGGCTGATTGGTTATCCGCCTGACTGCAGGTTTATGTACTTGTCTTTGTAATACCTTAGCATTTAGCCTAGCGCTAGTTAAGTTATCGGGCGAAGCCGCCGGAATTGTCGTTGCTAGTAAGATGTGGTAGGTGGTGCGGTCATCGCTTTGCACCAAGGCGTATATCCCCTCCAAATCTGGCATTATTCCTGGCGGTCGTGTGGCGTTTCTATGGGGTAGGTACATGCACAGCTTGGTGCCCGGCTCAAGAGCTGGTGGGAGCACCACAGCGCGGCCAACTGAGGGATTTGTCTTATTCAGCTCGTTTATGTATATAATGGTGATTGCCTTTGCCTCCACGTATAGAGGCGTTGACAGCCATTCTGTGCCGTTCCACCACATGGCACCTAACATGTGCGAGGGGTGCCCAGCGAGCCCAAGCGCCGCTACTGGAAGACACACTTCAGATAACTGCTGGGCTTGAAGTAACGTAGCCAACAGTAGCGCCACAACTGGAATGAGTCTTTTCAGCATAAGTGAATGAATGAGATATTTTTAAATTTCCTATATGATACAGCCCATTTCCTATTCTTGGTACCGTATTACAAATTTATATATATGAGTAGACTTGGTCTAGGTATTTCTGGAATTCATGGCTCTTCCTGTTGCGGGAGTATGGGAGGTCGATGCGCAGGTCGGCAACCACCTTGGCGGGTCTGGCGCTCAGCACAACGATTCTATTAGCCATGTAAACAGCCTCGTCCACCGCGTGGGTCACCATCACCACTGTGTGGACCGTGGAGAGGTTCTCGTGCCAGATCTTTACCAGCTCAGACCTGAGGCTCTCCGCCGTCAGCGGGTCCAGGGCGGAGAAGGGCTCGTCCAGCAGGAGGACCTCGGGCTCCACCGCCAAGGCCCTCGCCAAGGCAACTCTCTGCTGCATCCCGCCGGATAGTTGCTTCGGATACGCCTCCTCGAAGCCGGACAGCCCCACGAAGGAGAGAAACCGCGCCGCGGCCTCCCTAGCCTCTCTCCACCCCATCCCCCTCGCCACCAGGGGAAGAGCCACGTTGTCAAGCGCAGACTTCCACGGAAGTAGAGTGGGAGATTGAAACATAAGCGCTATCTCTCTCCTCGGCCCCCTAACGGGCTCCCCCCTGAACCTAATCTCCCCGGCGTCTGGCCGCTCTAAGCCGGCGATCATCCTCAAGAGGGTAGATTTACCACAGCCAGAGGGCCCCAGCAACGCCACGAATTCGCCCGTCTCGACGTTTAGACTTATTCCGTTGAATACCTCAACCCTCCCGTAGAACTTCTTCACCCTGTCCACCTCTATCAGCGCCATCTTGCCGCCTCCTCGTAGAGCCTTTTCCACAGGTACTTATTCACAGCCACCACGACGCCGGTCATAACGGCGACGGAGGCTAGGAGGAGCGGCATGTCGCCTCGATCCGCCGCCTTAGCCATGAGGCTTCCCAAGCCGTGCACGCCCGCCAACGGCTCGGCTACGATGGAGGCGTTCCACGCCCCTCCCCAGGTCGTCAAGAGCCCGGTGATTAGGTACGGCAACGACGCCGGTATGAGGATGTGTAGCAGGTAGGCACGGCCCCCTATTCCGTAGGCCCTCGCAAGATCCTGCGGCACGTCTCGCCACGCCGCCACGGTGTTGAGCACAGCGTACACCACAGCCCCCGGCAGGAGTAGCAGAACGGCGAGGGCCTCACCCCTCACTAAGGCGCCTAGGAGGGGGTATAAAAACACAGCCGGTATGGAGGAGAGCAGGGAAACGGCCAGCAGGACCGCGGTCTCCCAGCTCGGGTTCCTCACCACGATGTAAAGCGCCGCGAGCCCCACCGCCCCGCTGAGGGCCATCACCGCGAGGACTCTCAACAGAGTGAGAGGCACCTCAGCCGCCGACACGGCGACGCCGCGTAGAAACTCGGCGAGGTGAGGGAGCGAGGGCGACGCGCCCACCCCGTAGTACACGGCGGCGAAGAGTAGCGCCGCGGCGAGCGCCGCCACCACGTGCCAGCCGTATTTGAGCCAGGCGCCCAGCGCCTCGGCGACGGCGCCCGGGGGCTGAGGCACCTCCCTGGTGAGCCTCCGCCAGAGGGTTAGGTACAGCGCCACGTTGCCCAGCACCCCCAGGGCTATGCCTACATACGCCGTCTGGTAGTCCCCCCTGTCGAAAGACTCAACCACGAGGCTACCAATGCCAAACAGCTTAACCTCGGTGCCCAGGGTGATGACCTCGGAGGCCGTTATGAAGAAGAAGGCGTTTGCCCACGAGATAGGTATGTTGTAGTAAATCCCCCTCAGAGCCGCCGGCACCAAGACGTGGCCCAGCTCAAGCCTCTCGTTCAAGTAGAGGCGGGCCATCTCCAGATACTCCCTGGGAAGCGTCTTAAAAGACTGGTACACGCTGAAAATTATATTCCAAGCCATGGACGTGAAGATCAGAAAGACAGCCGCCACCTCAGCCCCCGCCAGCGGGAAGACGTAGACAAAGACGTAGAGAGCCACCGGGAAGAAGCCAAGAATCGGCACCGACTGCAAAACGTCGAGCACAGGAAGCATAAGCGACTCCACGCGCCTAGACCTATACATGGCGTAGGCGATGGCGTAAGCTAAAGCCACAGTCACCAACAGCGCCGCCGCCATCCTGCCAAAAGTCGCCAAAAGAGCTAGAGACGCCAGAGCCACCGACCACGCCACCCCATGGACGCACCGGCAGAACAAGTATAAAAGCAGTACAGACGTCAGCACTCGGCAAAGTCCTCACAACTCAGGCGAGGTCTCCACATATGTAGTCAGTCTCGCGGCCGACCTCGGCGTCTCTAGGCCTTCTCAATAGCCTTGAACAGAAGAATAAGCTGGCCACGTGAGCTTATAGGCACGAAAACTGCGCCAGCCCCCCGGCGTCAAGCCGATCCAGCACAGGTGGAGCTCTGCTTTCCATATACAGCTCTTTTACAAATATACGTATTCGGTTGAACGCCCCCATGGCGCCCGCAACGGCCTCTTAGGCGTCAAGACAAAGCGTGAAAGGCCCGGCGAGTTCTCCCAGTTGAGATAAATCAACAGCTATCTTAACCACTTCCCCTCTTTCGTTTCGATTGCATGCTTAAACAGATCGGGAGGCGCTCAGGCGGCTTCTGCACACAGCGACAGTGGACTCCAGCGGAAGGCCCAGCGAAGCTGTTGCGCACTAATTCCGCCACGCTCCGAGCAATAATGTTTATAAAACCTTCTTTTTTTAAAATATGTTGCGGGGCTTGTTTTGGGGGTTCTGGTTGTGGCGTTTACGTTGGCTGGATATGTAGATGTCTATGTTGACGGCGGACCGGACGTCGAGGGTTTTAACTTGTACGTGTGGAACGGCTCAGACTGGGCGCCGGTGTACGTCATATATCAGCCTCAGTTTATCGACACTTATCTCGTCGCCACTGGCCAGTGGGTGTCGATGCCATATTATAACATGTCAAGATACATATTTCGCATTCCCAGAGAAGTGCGCGGACCCCCCCAGATTCCCCATGGCTTTGAGAAATGGGTCTTAGAAGTGGATAACGGAACCAAAAAAGTAGCTATTACACTAGCCGTGGGCAGAGATCACTTGAGGCGGGGGAACATCACGCTAGTCACTTGGAAGGCGCTGGGAAGGGAGGAAATAAAGACGCCTAGCAAAGGCCGGATAAGCCGGCCAATGCCGCCGAGGAAATGGCCAGAGAACAGCGCAACCAATGGCGATGCGGGTACAGCCAGCTACGCTGTGTCCACCTATACGACCATATACCCCATTGGAAGCCTTTATTTCAAGCCAGTGGCCGTCGCCGGTGCCTTCAGCGTATACCTGCCAGTGGACTCGCCAACTAATGAAGTCGTGAGGTGTGGGTTAAATAATATGCACTGGGTTGGGTTTGAGGTGCAGGACTTCACTGTTGGGGTTAAGGTAGAGGGCTATGTAACTGGGGGATATGTGACATTGGAGTTTTACAACTTGGACACATGTGCCCTGATTAGTTCGGTGTCACTCGCTCTGCCCAATTATGGGAGTTACTGGACGAATATACAGACCAATCTTCCTCAAGACAATAAAATCGGCTTAAGGATAAAAGTAAGCGGTAGAGCAGAGCTGGCGTCAATCTCAGTATATACAGCTACGAGGTACAAAAAGACTGTCAACAGCCTTGCCCAGATAGCCATATCAAAGGCGATTTCTGCCCCAACGCCAAGTATAACCGCTTCTGGGAGGTATAAGGTGGGAGTTCTCTATGGACCCTACGTAGCCTACGATGGGTTGGCGACGACCCCCACAGGGTCCAGTTATAGTAGCATATACGTCCCCCCGTCCACAGTTAGTTTAACATGGCATTGGCAGTACTGCCCGATGCTACTAGTTGAATATTATATAAACGGCGTATATTACGAGTCAACTCTTATAAGCCCAGTTTCTGGAATTAACACAGATTATCAATGTAGATACAATGTGCCTTCGAAAACTCTCCAAATAAAGCCGAGAGACTTTGCCATGTCGAAAGCTACTTCTCAAGGTGGTGGAATTTCTGTTTCAGTAGTCTACATGGCGTTTGGAAGTAGTGTCACTATTAGCTTTTCTAACAGACTCCAGATACTATATGACAGGTGGTTAGAGCCATTTCACTCGCGCTACATAGATTACGGAACCGGATTACCCTACTTAGAGTGGGGAGCTCTACTTCTCTACAATACCTTGCAAATACTAGGCCCAATTAATAACACGTCTGTGAATATTCTAACAGAAATAAGAGCTAGAACCGGTGAACTTGTGATATCCCTCGCTCACAACCAGATGGATCCCAGTTTTCATATCTGTGGCGCCGAGTGGGTGATAACAGCGCCAGTAGATAGCCAAGCGGCCTACATTTATTACGACGGTTCTTCTGTACAAGAGCCTTGGTGGTCCTCCATGGGGCGGAGGGTTTTAGATGCAGTAGACTGGCTATTGACCTTTGCACAGGGCGATAGAGCGACTATGGCATCAATTGGAGTTAAGGTAGTGTATGATGTAATCAGCGCTGCCACCCCCCAAGTATCCATAACTAGCAGTAATGGAGTATATACAATAAGATGGATAAGAGGATGGGCTGATCCCATTCCGTCAACTGTCGTGCTGAGGCTAATGCGTGCATCAGTCCCAGCGACTAGTCCTGCGTATGCCGAATGGAGGTATTTTAGAGAAGGTAGGCCAAGTGTACTGGGTTGCATTCTCTCCCCATTTTATTATGTCGTAAACACAAATATGTACCTGCCACCAAGATCGCTAAGTAGCAACAGTCTGGGTTCACAATTAGTATGGAGTTGGCGCGGCCAGACTAATTTGATATCAGAGGTGATAATTAGCTAATTGTGACTATCCCCCGCACTGTATTGGCCAAAATACTTTTTCTTGCCTCTTTCACCTGGACCCTACTCTTAGCCTATTTAGCCAGCGACGGCAGTTTCTACCCACTCGGCGCTGGGGTGTTCCTAGCTGGTTTGTACCTTATGCTCGTGGGATTAATCTTTTTCTTCCGCGGCATACCGCAACTACGTAGGCGGCTTTTAGAGGCGGCAATTGTTGTCCTTCTCTTCGTCTCTTTCTACCTCTTTCCACCTCTTTCCCTGGCGGCTATCCCCACGCTGTTTTTCATTTTACTAATGCCCCTATACCTAGGCCTTAGACACGGAGTATTTTTTGACACATTACACGTGGCCTTGTGGCTGGTGTTATCCGCGGGGCTGGGGGCTGTCCTCTATTGGCCAATGCCAAAGGTCTTCTGGGCCCAAGTCTTAAGCGCCGGCGTCTCCTCTCTCACAGCTCACTACATACTCCTCAAGATCTACCCCCGCCTCAGGAAGAGGCAAAACTTATAAGATTGTAGATATACCGAACATCGTATTCCCGTTGCTGGTAGTATTGGGAATGCAAGCCGTTGCCTAAAGCCCACCTAGGGAGTTGTTTTGCATAAGCGGGAAAGCTCCGCCTCGCGAGAATTCCAACGTAGTACGTGGCGCTCAGCGCCTTTATTTTCTACGGCGATTAAAAGGCTAGAGACGTGCAACGGGAGGATCGACTTGTCAAAGGCTTTCAAACATTGAGAACATTTATCGCAGGAGGCTGGGGACGCGGCGAGGTAGCTCGTTTCACTATCCTTCTCCCAAAGAGACGAGAGGAGAAGAGACCAGACTGAGTAGGTCTGGTGGACAGCGGCCCCCGTGGCGGGGGTATAAGAAACCTCAGCTCGAGGCCGGAACTCAATAAGTCTCGACTCTTTAGCTACCGGCCCGCCTTCTAGCTGTACAAACTCACCACAAACCTCAAGCACCTTACACCTGCTTCTCGACGATTTTCGACATCCCAGAAGACACACAGCAAGCGGCCGTTGTGCCGATTGGAGCCAACTACCGGCACTTATCAATACACTGTGGTACATAACCGGAAAACTTTACAGAGGCGTAGCGACCGTCAGCACTCGGCAAACTCCTCACAACTCAGGCGAGGTCTCCCACACATCACAGGTGAGAATCGGAGGGGTATAAAAAATACTACACATCCACACCCTTCAGCCGATGTTATTAACAAGAGTTCGTCAAACGGCGTTCGGGCGGGCCGCGGCTGTCAGCGCGGCTTTGTATCTCTTATCTTCTCCACGTCGTCTGTGGCGACTCCGTCTATCCCTCTCCGCCAGAGCTCCGCCGCGGTTGTGGGGTCGTTGACAGTCCAAGCAACGACGTATAGACCCAGCTTGTGGGCGAGGGCTATGGCCCTCTCTGTGGCGAGGGGGTAGCGGGGAAGGGCTATTTGGCACCCCAGCTTCTTCGCCTCTACCACGAGGCCCGGCGGCTTGGCGTATACCAGCCCCTTGTAGCCCTCCACGGCTTTTAGAGCGTCGTCGTGGAAGCTGATGACGGCTGCCCACCTCCCGGCGCCGGCCTCCCTAATTACTCTCTGCACGGCGGCGGCGTCTTCGGGGTGCTTCACCTCGACGAAGAGCCCGGCGCGCTCCGCCACGGCCTCAAGGGCCTCTCTCAGCGTGGGCACCCGGTAGCGGCCCTTCTCCACCCTCCTCACCTCATCCCACGTGGATGTCCTCACGTTGAGGGGCACGCCGAAGGTGCGCTCCAGCGTGTCGTCGTGGCTGAGCACCACCACGCCGTCCGCCGTGGTCTGGACGTCCACCTCCACCACATCGGCGCCGTGTCTAACCGCCGCCTCTATCGAGGGGATTGTGTTCTCCAACTCCCTCGCGGGGAACCCCCTGTGGCCAACCACCACCCGCCCCCTCAACAGCTCCAGGATATCCATAATACCCCCTCCCAAACCACAAATTATATATCTTTATGATGTCTCAATACCTATGGGCTTCTTCTCTGCCCTCAGGCTAGCCCTCCTGGGGTTGCTGGTGGTGGCGGTGCTGTCCCCCGCGGCCGGCGCCTCCTTCTTCAAAAAAGCGGTAATGGCGCTGATCGGCCTCTGGCTATTGGCAACCGCCTATTTTAAGGGGGATGAAGCTTCTTGACAGGTACAGCAGACAGATTCCGGTAATAGGCGAAGAGGGGCAGAGGAGGCTTAGAAACACCTCCGTGGCGGTGTTCGGCGTGGGGGGCCTGGGCACTTTGGTTGCCCGCTACGTGGCCGGCGGGGGCTTCAAGAAGCTGGTCCTCGTGGATTTCGACACGGTGGCGCTTTCGGATATACACCGGCAGATTCTCTACACCACCGACGACGTGGGGAGGCCCAAGGCTGAGGTGGCGGCGAGGGTCCTCTCGGCGGTGAATCCCGAGGTCGAGGTGGTGCCTATTGCAGAGGCCATATCTCCAGACCTCGCGGATCGGGTCGTGGGGGAGGTCGACGTCGTGGTAGACGCCTTGGATAACTGGGCGTCGAGGCATTTGGTGAACGCCGCCGCCGTGAGGCGCAGAAGGCCTTTGATACACGGGGCGGTTCAGGAGTGGTACGGCCACGTTACCACGGTAATTCCAGGAGAGACGCCCTGCCTCGAGGATTTGTTTGGACGGTTCAAAGCACTCCCGGCGTGCGCCGCGGGGTTCTGCCCCGTCCTGGGGCCGGCCGTCGGCGTAGTTTCTTCAATAATGGCGCTGGAGGTTTTCAGAACGGCGCTGGGGTCCCCCGCGCTGGCTGGGAAGCTACTGGTGATAGACCTCAGACACATGGCCTTCGACACGATAGAGCTCCAGCGCAACCCCAGTTGCCCCGTCTGCGGTGCGGCGGCCGATAAGTAGCAGAGCCTGGGGGTAGGGCAACGGGGGAATGGAATTTGCCCCCTTTGGGCGGCGGAGGCCGCGGCTTCTGTGTAAAAGAGATTAAAGTTATAAATCGGATGCGTGGTGGAGTCTATGAGGCTTACGCCGGCGCAGAGGCTTGTGCTTTACTACATGGCTTTTGAAATGGTGTACCACGGCAAGAGCTGGTTTACTTTTGAGGACTTGGCTAGAGGCACGGGGCTGGCTACGAGAACTCTGAGGGCGGCTCTGGTGGCGCTTAGGAGGCGCGGCTTCATTGAAAGCTACATGGTACCTGGCAGGGGGAGACGCCTCCTCCACAGATTAAGATTCGACAAGCTCGTCCCCGAGCCAGATCTCCAGGGGGTGTACCTAATAGATGCCGCAGGCGACGTGCTAACTCCAGACGCCTTGGCTATTTTAAGCAGAGCAGATGTTGTTCTATACACAGATAACGTTAATTTGAAAAAGTTGGAAAGCGTTGCTAAAAGACTTGAGCCCTTTAGGGGCGAGGTGCCGCAGGAGGGGGCGGTGGCCGTTGTGTTTAACTCGCTACTCGACTGGGACAAGGTTGCCCACTTGGCGCCAAACGCGAGGTATATCTGCGCCTCCAATGCGCTAGATAAGGCTATTGGGATCTGCCTCACGTGCGGCGACGTGGATATAGACCTACGCACGATACGGATCAAGTCCCCGGGCCCCGACATGGACAAACTGTTGCTAAACTACGAAGTAGCGGGGACCATCACCGTGGAGGGGTGCGGCGGCAGGAAGGCGGAGCTGATAGTACTGAAGCTCAGGGATCCTAAACGCTGAGCTGCTCCAGTAGAGGCGTGTATTTGAATAAGCTGTCGGGAAACACCAACACTGTGACCCCCCTGTAGGAGTTTTTTAGATAAGCGCTGTAGACGGCCCCCGCGCTTGGCCCAATTAAGAGGCCGTGTCTCTTGGCGAACTCCCTAACCCCCCTAAGGGCCTCCTCTAGAGAGATATCCACAATCTCGGCCTCGACTAATTTAATCCACTTCATGCCTGTCTCCACCCTCCTAATCCCCGGAATCCAGTCCCTCGGCTGCACGGCCACCAGCTTGGTGCCGTACCTCACGCCGAAGTAGAACCCGAGGGCCGAGGCGTGGCCCGAGGTGCCGATCCCCGCAATTATGTAGTCGGGCTTCTTCCCCAGCGCGGCGAGTTGCCAGTCTATCTCAGCCGCCGTCTTGAGGTGGGCCACGAAGTTGAGGTCGTTGCCGAACTGGTTTGGGTGCACCGCCCCCTCCCTAATGTCCTTCTCAAGGTGCTCCAGAGCCTCCACCGTCATCGAGACGTCGAGTATCTGCCACTCGGCGCCTAGGTAGTTGAGGAGGGGGACGACGTACCTCCCCGCCGTAGGGATGTATATCTTCACCCTCTTCCCCAGCACGTTGCCAAGCGCCGCGAGGGCGACGGCGACGTTTCCGCTGGAGACCTCCACAATTCTGTCACCCTCCACAGACTTCAGGAGGTAATACACAGTCCTGTCCTTGACACTGGCGCTGAAGGGGTTGAACCACTCCAGCTTCGCATACGCCTCGCCGGGGCCCTCCGAGATTTTGAGAAGAGGCGTGGGCCAGCCCCCCCTCAGCAACTCAAGCGAGTTGTTAAACACGCGGTGCGGGCTGGGCCTTGGGTAGAGCTCTGCGAGAGACACCTCCTCCCCCACGGCGACACTCCTCTCGAAAAGCGGAGACAGACAACGCGCCGCCTCTCCATCGCCCACCCTCAGCTGGCCCTCCCTAATCAGCTCTCTGTAGTATTCGAGACACACCCCAGCATTGTGGAGGAGATTCCCCAACTATATAAATCTAAGCGGCGGACCTCTCAGCCAGCCCTAATGGCGGCGGTCTCCCTAATTGCCAGATTATACGTCCGACTCAGCGCTATGTGGACCGCAGTCATCGAGGCGTAGACAGCCAAGGCCGCGGCGGCGATGCCGTTTATCTCCGAGGAGTGAAACACGGTGGCCACCATGCCGCTGAGCAGACTACCGACGCCGATCCCTAGGCCGAGCACCACGCTGTATATACCCATCACGGTGCCTCTGTACCTAATGTCGGCTTCGTCTCCTATCAGCGCAAGTATGCTGGGCCCAATCGCCGACGTTAGGAATAAGAGAGGCGCCGTGACGGCTATGGCCTCAACTGGGCCGAGGCCCGTGTGGAGAGCCGCATTGAGAACAGCCAGCGCGGCGAGGCCCCCCACCAGGCCCAGCCTAAACGTCTTTACCCGGCCCCACCTGTCCGCCAGCCTGCCGAAGATAATTGCGCCTGCCCCGAGGAGCGCCAAGGCGCCTATGAAGAGCAGGCCAACCACCAGATTCTCCCCAAGCCTCCCCACTATGTGTTGCACGGCGCCGTGGCTGGCGTCGCCCACGCGCAGGATGCGGGGCGCGTACATCGCCATGCCGATTATCGACGTTAAGGCAAACCACACGGGGAGGAGAGCCAGGGCGGATGGCGGTAGCACGGAGAAAAGAAGCCTCCCCTCCTCCGGCGCCGCCGGCCTAGTCTCCGACAGAAACTTGGCGAAGAGAGGCGTCGCCGCGGCTGTGAAGAGGGCAACGACGAGATACGCCGAGGGGCCGTGGAGGGCGGAGTAGAGGGCGGAGCCCAGCAAGTAGCCAACGCCGTAGCTCGCCAGATTGATAAACTCGAAACCGCCCATCCCAAGCCCCCTATTCCTCACCTCGGTGAGGTCGGTGGCCATGGCCAGGGAGGAGGTGAGTATAAAAGCCGTGGTCAAGCCAATCACGCCGTTCAGCAACGCCTCCAGCCACGGAGTCCCGCGGGTGTAGAAAGCCCAGGCCAGGAGCAACATCGCAACAGACCTAACCACGTAGCCAATTACCAGAGTCTTCTTCCGGCCGAGGGTATCCGACCACCTCCCCGCGATCAAAGCCCCAATCGCCTCTAGGAAGGGATACGACGCGAGCACCACGCCGGCCTCCAGATTCCCGCCGCTGGCCAGCTTCACCACCAGAAAGGCGCTGGCCCCGGAGCCTATACGCGCCACAAATATCGGAATGTAAGACGCGGCAATCCTCATACCGCCAGCCGGGCTTCCTATTTATATAGTTTCCTCATATGCAACCGCCACGAGATAATCTAAGTCAACCGCTGTTCCCCCAAACGCGACACCCCATGCGGCGAGCATCTAGGCTCTACACATCGGCAACAACCTCATCAGCACCTTCGGTGGGCGCGTTGATGGTGAGCTCCAGCCCCGCCGAGGGCGGCGCTGAGTTCTACCGCCTCTTGAGACGTGGGTATATCTTTAAGAGGATGTAGTGGGCGGCTAGCGTGGAGGAGATCGCGGCGAGGACTTGTCCCCAGAGCGTCTTGGGCAGTGGCGTGTATAATGCGGCCGAGAGCGCTGTGGAGATGGCTAGCCAGAGCACTACGTGGATAAAGTCCATGAAGATGCGGTGTTTCCACCCGAGATATACGGGGTACAGCAACACAAAAAACAAAGCCGGTATGGCAGAAAGCGAGAGAGGCGGAAAGACGTGGAAAGAGGCGAACAGCGCCACCAAGACAGCCGCCTCAACCACCCTCCTCACCGGCTCTGGCACAGTATGAAAGAAAAACACAACCCCGATCAACACAAGATACATAAGAGAGAGGAAGACGCCAGCCCCCAGAGGATACAACACGCCGTCCCCCACCCAGTATGAAAAAACTAGAATTAGTGAAAAAGAGAAAAAGAACAGCAACTTAGACGACATTAGCGCGCGCCGATGGTCAACGCATCCGTTGATAGTTGAGTTTGGCCGCGCCACGTCCAGATCTTTACCAATCCCCCCTGGCTTACTCCACCGGGAGGTAGGTACATTTTGGTATTGACATTACGATATACAGTAAAGCTACAAGCCAGATGTGAGGTGGGATATGCTTCTCTGAAGTATCTCCACTCTGCATAATAAGGCGACCGCAAGGCATCGGGGTCTAATAATATGACTACAGTTGGCGGCGGAGACTCGGCCCAGCCCTTGATCCAAGTGACTGTGGTAACACCGTTTGAGTATACGGCCCTTACAGAACCGCTGGCCGAGTTGAAGACGTCCCGCACTATCTTCACCGCAATGGATGCCGCTGTGGCTTTATCGCCCTGCGTAAACGTTAGAATCCAGTCTATGGCATCTGTCACTCTCTTGCCCAGCGCCGCCCACCACGGCTCTTTCGGTCGCTCAATACCGTAACCGTAGAAGAGTCTGGCACTTCTTACATGCACTCGTACCGTAATCACCCACTCAGCGCCGCATATGTGACTTAAACTATCCAACCGGTTGTGAGCAAGTGAGAGCGCCAACTGAGAGGGCGAACTCCTCACCTCTGTAATCATGTTTAGATTAGTGGCTTTTATAGAGCCAAGAATTTGATATGTGTTAAGAAGTAGCATGACGCCCCAATTTAGATAAGGCTCACCAGTCTTATTATCTATGTAATTGGAGTGGAAGGGCTCTATCCAGCGGCTGTACGCTATTTCCAAGTTTCCACTGTAGTCTATTGTCGCGTCGGGAGAATTCCATACTTGGTAAACCACCGACACCGTTATCCCGCCGCCGCTTGACAGTGCTTTTGAGATTGCGTAGTCTCTTGCCCTAAGTTGGAGCACTGTAGACGGGACCTCGTAGATACAGTAGTAGCCACCGGCTGGCGAAGAGGTGGTTGGCCCCACAAATCTCTGTAGGTAGAGGACTCCATTAACATAATACTCAACGAAAATTGGCGAGCAATATTGCCCGGTCCAGTATAGCCTCACTGTCGAGGGCGGTAAGTAGATGTAGCTAAACGTGGTGCCCGAGGTGGTGGCGGCCAAGCCGTCGTACGCCACGTATGGGCCGAATAATACAGCTACCTTGTAGCGGTAGCTAGATCTAACTGTGGGAGTTAAGTAAGTCGTTGCTTTTGTCGTGGCTATCTGCGCCAAATCGTTAACCGTCTTCCTATATCTCGCCGCTATGTATACGTTAATGGTGGTGGAGTACGGCGCGTAGCCGCTTGCCCGTATTCTGACGCCTATTTGAGAGTCTTGTGGTAGCGTCACGTATAGGTTTGTCCAGTAGACACCAGAGCTGGGTGGTGTTAGGTACATCGTAGTTATGTAGGTACACGTGTCTAGGTTGTAAAACTCGAGCGCCACAGAGCCGTAGTAGAGTGCACCAGACACCTTAACGCCTACTGTGAGGTTTTGAACTTCGAAACCTACCCAGTGCATTTGAGATAATCCACACAGAGTGTTGATACCAGTTGGTGTATCAACTGGTAAATACGTAGCGAAAGAGCCACTTACAGTAATTTGTTTGAAGTATAAGCTACCTATTGGGTATATAGTCGTGCCTTTAGCCACTGCGTAGCTGGTTATGCCCACCTCTCCAGTAGCTTTGTCGCGCTTTGGCTGGCCTCTTGGCGTTGTGAATTTGCCGCGGTAGGAGGTTCTAGGGGGTTCTGTGCCTAGGGTGCTCCAAGTTGCAAGCGTGGCGTTTCCCTTTGTTATGGGTTTTCTACCCACTGCCAGCTCTACCACCGCCTTCTTAGTCCCATTCTGCACCTCTAGCATCCACCGCTCTAGGCCTGGTGGCGTACTGGGCGGGCCGCGTCTAAAGGCCTCTCTGGGGATGTGCAGTACGTATCTCGACATGTTGTAGTAAGGCATCGAAATCCACTGCCCGGTGGAGGCTATGTAGGTGTCTATGTACTCCGGGACGTAGGTGACGTAGACAGGCGCCCAGCCCTCCCCATCCCACGCGTATATATGTAAACCTTCAACCTCCGGCCCCTCCTCTACATACACCTCCACATACCCAGCCAGCGCCGCAACAGACAGCGCCACCACAAGCACCAGAACTCTAGCCGACAACATGCCTCAAAAAAAGGGCTTTATAAACATTTCTGGACACTGTACACCGTTGCCGAAGGCGGAGTGCGTTGGGAGAATAGCCGTTACAGAATTAGGAAGAGAAGAGTGTACAAGGGCACGCGGCGGATGGGTGCCAAGGACCCCATGACGGGGACTGCGTTGTGAATAAGCCACGCAGATGGGGCACCTCGCTATACACTTTTCACGACCCCCCACAGAAGGTCGTGGCGGAACCTGAATGCTTCGCGCGTCCTCGTGTCGAAGACTTCAAACTCGTCGTTCAACGGCTTAATTAGGTACGGCCCCACCCGCTCTGGGGAGTGGCCCGAGGTGGACAGCGCGAGGTACATGGCGGCCGCCATAGCGGGGCCCCTGAGTCTGGGGCAGAAAAACGCCGCGGTCTTGCCGTTCGCAACAAGCTCCTCCAGCCTCTTGTAAAACTCCTCCATTGCCCTGTCGTCCCCTACAAGCTCCACGGCCCTGAGGGCCCACTTAACCGCGATGCCGAATTCAATCCCGACGCGGGCGAAGAACCACGCGTCGCTTGTGTTAGCCGCCAGCTTAGCCCGCTGCGCCTCTAGGAGCCGCAGCTGCTCCGTGGTATAGCCGGAGTTGTCGCCCCCCAGCAACACGTTGATGTACTCCCTGAGGAGGCCCCAGCCGCCCGGTCCCATCCTCTCCTCAAAAGCCCTGTCCACCACCTCCCCCACCCAGTCCACCAGCCTCCGGAGGCCCTCCCTCCACGGCGCCGGGCCGTCGCACCCGCAGTCCCGGCTCCACCTGCCCAGCCCGTGGGGGCAGCTCCAAGACGTCCTCTCGACGATCTCCACCTCCCCCCTGTACCCCCTCTCGTAGAGGGCGCCGAGGTTGCCCAGCTCGCCCCGCCTCGCCTCTATGAAGTGGGCCAGCATCTTGTCGCCTCCCTTTATGTGGTGGCCGAAGGTCTCGCCGTCGAGCGCAACTACGACGTCGCCAGAGGTGCCTTTCAGCAACTCCCCAAACTTCTCAAATCCGGAGAAGGCCAGGGCGTTGGAAAGCTCCTCGTCCCTCACGAATACGGCGATGCTCCTACCACTCGGCAGGACGACTTTATACGGCCCGCCAGCGCGGCGCCCCTTCACCTGGCTCTGGGTGAGCACCGTGTAGTAGATGCCGCTGTCCACCAGCGCCTCCAGAGTCTCCAGATCCACCGCCATCTCCGGCAGCCACATCCCCTCGGGGCTCCTCTTGAAAACCCTCTTGAAGTACTCCACCCCCCAGTAGATCAAGACGTCCCTATCCCTCCTGGGGACTAGGGGCAGAATTACGTGGTAGTAGGGATGCGCCAGGGCGTTGCCGTGCCCCCACCTCTCCAGCCCCGCCTTATCCGCCTCCAGCAACGCCTTGTAGACAAGGGGCCTGTGCGCCCTGAGCCAGTTCATCAGAGGGGGGCCCACGTCGAAGCTAACCCAGCCGTAGTTCCCCAGCTCGGCGTTGGGCTCGTAGCACTCCCTCGAAACCCTCTCGTTCCAGTGCCTGTAGGGCGAGGCGGAGGGCTCCGGCAGTATGAGCTCAAGCCACGGATCCGCCCTCTCCGGCTGGTAGAGATGGAGATGAAAAACAATCACGTGTAGAAGCCGCTGTGGATATATAAACTAACAGCCAAATAGATGCAATATTTAAACACCAGCACTAAACACGTCGTGGATCGCCTAGCCGCGGTCGCGCTAGCCACCTCGGTGTTCGCCTTAATGCTAATGGCGACATACTACATAATGGTGGTCAGGTCACCCACGGAGTTTAGGAATATCACTAAAAAAGAGCTGTTAGTAATCGCCGCCATTTTACTTCTCTTCTTTACCGCGACCTGCCTCCTCGTCCACTGCCTTAAGTAAAGCCGGTATAACCATCTCAACATCGTCGGGCCCCACGTACTTGACGTTAATCAACTGGACGCCACCCCGGAACTGGAAGTATACAAATTCGCAGAAGCCGCCGAGAAGGGGGCGCCTCCTGGCCAGCACTCTGTAGCGCTCGGTGATCTCCACGGCCTCGGCCCCCTCGGGGACCTGCGCCACTTCTCTAAACACGTCCATAGAAATGACGCGTATTCCGTCTTCCTCAACGATCCGCGCCACGGGCTCCCCCCTCTCGTCGACGTAGGTCTTAACAATAGGCACGGGGGTGGGAGAAAAACCAGTTTAAAAAAGAGAGTTGTAAAAAGCTTAGATTTGTTCTACCTCGGCGACTGGCTCCTTCCTCCTCGACAGGGCGAAGTACAGCCCGGCGGCGGAGAGTCCGCCGACGGTGGCCACGGCGTCTAGCGTGGTGATGGGCACCCCACCCACAACGGCCACGATGGGTGTCTTCACCACCTTCTCCACGTCGCCGTTTACCTCTATGTCCTGGCTCACCTTGACCCTACCGCCGACGTCCACGTTCACCTTATAGGTGCCTGCCAGCACGTCTTTGAACACTATGGCGCCGGCGCCGTCTGTCTTGCCCGACGCCGGGAAGCCCTCAAGCGAGACCGAGGCCTCGCTGATTGGCTGGTTCAACGCGCCGACCACCACCACCTTCACGTTGTATATGCCGAGGGTCACCGGCTGGGGCTTGGCCACCAGCGAGTTGACCACCACCTGCGCCGCCTTTACGCCCTTGTAGCTGATGTCCATTGTGAAGGGCTCGGGCTTGTAGATCTTAACCTCTACGTAGCCAGCTGAGGCCGAGGCCTCGAATTTGTCTGCTGTGGCTGATAGGTAGGACACCGATCTGCCCTTGGTGTCCACCACGGGTATCCTCATGGGGGACCAGTTAATCATGAAGGTGTAGACGCCTGGCTCCTTGGTGTCGCCTATCTGCACCACGAGGTAGGCCTGCCTCCCGTCTGGCGAGATGGAGGCCGCCCTCAGCCCGCTACCCCACACGAGCTTGACGTCGGTGGCGTTGCTAATCATGGCGTTGCCGGGCGTCCTCACGGCCACTATCCTCGCCAGCTCGGGTAGCTGCATCACGATGGCTGTCCACTGGCCGTCGGCCAGCTCTGCCTCGGTGACGTTGACGAGGGCGCGGTCGGGCAACCACTTCACCTGGGCCTCCTTGTAGACGATGGGTATGTAGATCACGTTGACAGCGCTGGGTAGGTTTGTCGACACCTTGAACTGCTCGCCGTACACCAGTGCTATCTTGTACCTAATGTTGAAGTTCCACACCGGGGGCACCAGGTAGGAGACGCTTCTCACTATGATGTTCTGGTTCACGTCGGTTATTGTGTCCACTAAGCCGCCCTCAATAGATATATCGCCGGCGGCCTCCTTGCCTATTATGTTGGCGTCAGCTGTGTATGCAAACACGGCGTAGCCGAGCAACCTCCATCCCTGGGGCACCCCCACCTCGGCTCCGGTCACCGCCAGCTGGCCGCTGGCTTGGACAGTCGCCGTCTGTTTAGAGAGGGACTTCACAAGTATTGCGGCTGGCATGGGGGCGCCCTGGGCGATGGATATCTTGTACTTGCCCGGGGTGTTTATCTCGACGACCTTGGGCTCGACGCGGTATACGGTGGCTGGGGTGCCGTCGGGCTTCTCCACCGCCTTCACCACGTAGGGGGCGTAGGGCTCAATGGTGAGCCTGGCCATAGCGTTGAAGCCCTGGGCCAGCTTGCCGTCTGGCACGTTGACCTCAATAACCGAGTCGCCGCTCAGCGGTATGTAAGAGGCCTTTACATAGGTGTATGTCACCCTCACCTTGACCTCCACCTGGTCCTTCGCGGTGTTGACGAGCGTCACCTTGGAGGCGTCGGGGCCTACGTACACCGCCGAGACGAAGCCGTTTTGGTCAAAGGTTTTCGACAGCTGGCCGTCCGCGCCTATCTGAATTGAGGGGTAGGCGCCGAGGAACTCGATCTTCATGCCGGCGTAGACGTACCCCTCGCCGGGGGTTACATACGGCTTGGCCAGGGTGGCGAATCCGGCGCCCTGTATTTTTATAGTGGTCTCCTCGACCTTATATGCGATTTGTTCTAGTTTTGCCGTAGGGGGTATGACCACGGTAGTGGCCGCTAAGATCAACGCCGCTAATCCCAGCGTGATTAGGAATGTTTTGGTCATGTAGGGTAGACGCACCCCCTTTTTAATGCCAGTACGCAGAAACAGACTCAAATTAGTGAGATATGACGGTAATATACAACAGATTTATAACCCCCCAACCCCCGCCGGGCTTATTACCGTTATAAACAACTACTTAGGCACACCCGTGGCTGAGCGGTGGTTTAGGCGGGGTGAGAGGTATAAAGCCCTTGCGTATGAGTTCTACCAGCGGGGGCTTTACCCAGAGGCGTGTTTCTTCGCTCAGCAAGCCGCCGAATTTCTCCTAAATGGGAGGCTTATAGAAGCCACCGGATCGAGGCCGTATACGCATTCCATCTACCACCTCGTTAAAATGCTGTTTGAGGCCCTGGGGGCGGAGCTTGAGGAGGGGGTTGCGAGGTGCGCCAAGTATCTCACGGAGCAGTACATCGGTAGCCGCTACCCAGACGCGAGAATGCTTGACTACGACAGGTGGGATGCTGAGCAATGTATAAAATGTCTTGAAGAGGTTTGGAGAAGTGTTGAGAAAACTCTTTCTTAAGTCGCATGCCGAGGTAGAGGAGTGGATTAAGTCGCTGTGCGCAGGGGGGTACACCGTGGTGCTCTTCGGATCCAGGGCGAGGGGAGAGGCGAGGATTGACAGCGACTGGGATCTCGTAGTGATTGGCAGATCCCCGCCTGGGGAGCCTCCTAACGACTTGGCGCAGGTTCACTTCGCCACGCCGGAGGACGCGGCCGCCGAGGTGGAGAGATTCAACACAGTGTTTGTAGACGCCTTCTACGAGGGGCGTCTCCTATGTGGAGACTCCGAGCTGTTTCAAAAACTTAGAGAACTTGTTCTGAAGAAGACCCAGGGGCTAGTCAAGACCCGCGACGGCTGGGTGCCCGCGCAACTCCGCCGCTAAGCCCCGAACTAGATTCCACATCTTCAGCTTGGCCGTATAGGCGCCTGCTTAGTACCTATACACAAGCACCCCCTTTCCCTTTGCGTATTTCTCCACGTCGTCTCCTATCCTTACGCCGGCGAGTATGGCTACTGCCGGCTTGCCGTAGGCGCCTCGGGCAGCCTCGGCCTTTCTAACCACGGCGTCGACGTCTCTCCTCCTCGCCCTAGTCTTCACCTCCACCACGTAGACAGATCTATCCGTCTCCACGAGGAGGTCGACGTCGAGGCCGTCCACACGGGCGTTGCGGCGTCTGGCGAGCACCCTCTCCCCACGCCCCTCCACCTCAAGCCTTAAATCCTCCCAGACGTAGCGGGAGAGGGTGGCCTCGGTTAGAGAGCCGAGGCCGTCCTCGACGTTAGAAACCCTCTTCTCAAGATTTTCAACTCTCGCTTTTAGTTCTTTGATTTCTGTAGTGACTTGTGTAAACCCGGCTTTGGTGTAGTCTGCCAGCGCCTTCAAAGCCTCGGCCACTGCCTTCATCTCCTCGCTACGGGCCTCCTCCAGCGCCCTCTTTACAGCCCTCTCCACAACCTCCTCGAGTATCTTGAGGTCGATGGACATGTGTGGATTGTGGCGTCTGTTTATAAACCTGTGGCTGTGGGTTTAGAGTGTTTGTAGTTTGGCTAGGTACTGCCAGTAGGCGTCTAGTTCTTTTTCGAGCTCGGCGATTTCCTCTTCTGTGAGGTGGGCGAATCTGCCTTGTAGTTTGAGGAACTCTTTGAGCGGCTTTCTCTTTGTCTTGTCTATGTGGCTGTTGCTTGGGGGGTTTAGCCTCAGCTTGCCGTGGTCCCACTCGTAGAGGGGGAAGTAGCCCGTCTCTACGGCCAGTCTCGCCACCTCCACTGTCTTGTTTTCGGGGTACCTCCAGCCGGGGACGCAGGGGGCGAAGATGTGGAGGAATGTGGGGCCCTCCGTCGTGTACTCCAGCGCGGTCTTGATCTTGTTTGTCATGTCTAAGATGTGGGATATGCTGGCGGTGGCGGCGTATGGGACTCTGTGGGCCATTACGATGCCCATGATGTCTTTTTTCCACTGGATTTTGCCTCTCACGGCGGCGCCTACGGGGGTGGTGGTGGTCCAGGCGTATTTGGGCGTGGAGCCGCTGCGCTGTATGCCCGTGTTCATATAGGCCTCGTTGTCGTAGAGTATGTAGAGGACGCCGTGTCTCCTCTCCAGCATCCCGCTGAGGGACTGGAGCCCGATGTCGTAGGTGCCGCCGTCCCCCGCGATGACCACCACCTTAGTGTCTCCGGCGTCCCACAGCCCCTTCCTCCTCAGCGTCTTTATTGCGGCCTCCACGCCCGACGCCACGGCGGCGGAGTTTTCAAACGCCACGTGGATGTAGGGGTGCATCCACGCCGTCTCGGGATACGGCGTAGTGGTCACCTCCACACACCCAGTCGCGTTTGCAATCACCGCGTTGGGTCCGACGACCTTGGTTATCCACCTCATGGCGATGGCGGCGCCGCACCCGGCGCACATCCTGTGGCCAGGCGCGAAGAGCTCCTCCCGCGGCAGATCTCTCAGAGTCTTGTAGTACACCTTCATATCCTCACACCCATGAAGACCACCTCCTTCCTAGGCCCCTCTCTCAGCATTGTATATATCTTGTACAGATCCTCTACGTACATTGTGCGTTGCCCGATGCCGTGGATTACATTCACCGCTGGCTTATCCAGCCCGCTCATATACATGGCTGTTGCCACGTCTCTGTAGAGGGGGCCCTCGGCGGGGCCTCCGAACATTATCGCCCTGTCTAGAACGGCCAGGGCCTTCACGCCGCTTATCGCCTTCAAGACGTCTGCCGTGGGGAACGGGCGGTACAGCCTAATTCTCACCACGCCCGCGGCTATTCCCCTCTCCCTGGCCAAGTCGGCGGCCGCCTTGGCGTTTCCGTAGGCCGCGCCGCCGTAGGTCACTATTGCGTAGTCGGCGTCTTCCATTCTGTAGGCCTCTACGACGCCGTAGCCTCTGCCGAAGGCGCGGCTGTACTCCGCGTCTACATCCTTGGCGATTTTGTACGCCTCCTGGAGGGCGAGTACCTGCTGGTACTTAAATTCGTAGTACCAGTCGGGTGACGCCAGTGGCCCCATGGTCACCGGACGCCTGGGGTTTAGCGTGTAGGGCCTGGGGGTGCGTGGGAGGAATTTCCTCACCTCTTCCTCGTCGTTTAGCTCCACGGGCTCCACTGTGTGGGACATGAGGAAGCCGTCGTAGGCCACAATGACTGGGAGCAGGGCCCTCTCGGCGAGGCGGTATGCTTGTATCACCGTGTCGTACACCTCCTGGGCGGATGCGGCTATGTAAATCACCCAGCCGACGTCGCGGGCGTTCATCACGTCGCCGTAGTCGTTGTGTATGCTAATCGGCGCGGAGACCGCTCTCGTGGGGACGGCCATGACGATGGGTAGCCTCATGCCGCTGGCTATGTGCAACACCTCGTGGGCCAGCTCCAGCCCCTGGCTGGAGGTGGCGGTGAAGACCCTGGCCCCGGCGGCGGAGGCGCCCACAACGGCTGATAGGGCGGAGTGCTCCGACTCCACGTGTATAAGCTCGGCGTTTAGCTCGCCGTTGGCGACGAATTCAGAGAGCTTCTCCACAATCGTGGTCTGGGGGGTTATGGGGTAGACCGCTATTACGTCCACGTCGGCGGCCTTCACGGCGTAGGCCACGGCGTAGTTGCTTGTCAGCGCCTCGATTTTTCTAGTCTTCTGTATCTGCATCATGGCGCTTCGGGGACCATTTCAATCGCCTTGGTGGGGCACTCGTTTGCACATATGCCACAGCCCTTGCAGTGGTCGTATATTATTTCGTACTTCACGTCGTATGTCTTGCCCCCCACTTTGAAGACGCCTCTGACCTCGGCGATGGTGCCCTCCGGGCAGTAGAGCCAGCATAGCTGACACCTGACGCATCTGTCGTCGTGTATCACCGGCTTCAAAGTCCTCCAGCCCGCGGTTGAGTAGCGCCTTGTTGAGCCGGGCTCCGTCACTACGGCGCCTATGGGAAGCTCGGTGGCTTTCGGCAGGCTCATAGCCCCACAGTTTCTTGGTAGGCCATTTCTACAAGTTTTACATTGAGGTCGTACAGCCTCCCGGTGAAGTACTTCTTCAAAGCCTCGGCTACAGTTCCTAGCGACACGACTCCCGTGGCCTTCACCACAGCCCCGATTAGGGCGGTGTTTACTATGGGTCTGCCCAAAACCTTGATGGCTAGGGTAGTCGCGTCTACGTAGTAGGTCTTTATTGGAGCTTTGTAGACGCCGTTTACCACAAGTATGGAGGTGTCCTTGGCGCCTTCTAGGGGGTTCTCTGCGCCGAATAGCGACTGGTCGGCCACCACTATTACGTCTGGGTGGAGCACCGGCTCTCTGATGTATATAGGCCTGTCCGAGATCCGTAGGTAGGACTTGACGGGGGCGCCTCTGCGCTCGGGGCCGAACTCCGGGAAGGCTTGTGCATATTTGCCTTCTAGAATCGCCGCGGTGGCGAGGACCTGCGCCGCAGTGACCATCCCCCTGGCCGCCCCGCCCATGAAACCTAACTTCCACCATCCCCATAGTCATATTTTATTCTCCATTATTTAACCTTATCTTTTTCGGCTTGTGCAGAAATACTAAATTTTTAATAGCAGACAGAGCCGCCGGCATGAGGTGCATCTTCGTATCGCGGGAGGGGTTCCCCGAGTCTATGTATAAAAAGCTTGAAGAGGTTGGGCGCGTCGAGGTGTATCGCCACGGCGGCTCCCCCTGGTCCACAAGGGGGGTGCCCAAGTCGGTGTTGATAGAGGCGGCGAGGAGGTGCGAGGCCTTGGTTATATTCATCGGTGATGTGGTGGATAGGGAGGTTTTGGACGCGGGGGCCGCCCTCAAGATCGTCTCCACGGCGTCGGTGGGCGTAGACCACATAGACGTGGAGTACGCCAGGAAGAGGGGTGTCGTGGTGGCATACACGCCTTACGTCTTGGTGGACGCCGTCGCCGACTTAGCCGTCGGCCTTCTGCTGGCTGTTGCGAGGAGGATAGTGCTGGGCGACCGCCTCATTAGGAGCGGCTCCGCGGAGGCCGTCTGGGGTAGCCTCATGGGAGTCGACCTCCGGGGGAAGCGCGCCGGCATCGTGGGCCTCGGGAGTATTGGCTCTGCCATTGCCCGGAGGCTGGCGGCGTTTGGCGTGGAGGTGGTGTACTGGAGTAGGAGGAGGAAGCCGGAGGCCGAGTTCGCCCTCGGCATCTCATATGTAGAGCTAGACGAGCTCCTGGCCACCAGCGACTTCGTCATTGTGACAATGGCGCTGACTCCGGAGACCAGGGAATTTTTCAACCGGGAGATGTTTCAAAGGATGAAGAGGGGGGCGTATTTCGTCAACGTGGCGCGGGGTGGCCTTGTTGATACAGAGGCCTTGGTAGAGGCCCTCGAGACGGGGGTTCTCGCCGGGGCTGCTCTTGACGTATTTGACGTGGAGCCTCTGCCTGCTGGGCACAGATTGGCGTCTATGGATAACGTGGTGTTGACTCCTCACATCGGCTCGGCTACTGTGGAGACTCGGCGGAGGATGGCGGAGCTGGCGGCTGAGAACGTGGTGGCGTTTTTCAAAACCGGCAGGGCCATATACTCGGTGTAGTTTTTAAAAAGGAGAGACGGCTTGTGGACATGCGTATACTGGTGCCGGTTGAGGAAAACAGGGGCTGGGACTCCCCAGTCTCCGACGAGTTTGGACATGCGCCTTACTTCGCGGTTGTTGAGGGGGGACAGGTGAGGATTTTCAGCAACGGGGAGGTTATAAGAGGGAGGGGACACAGGTGGGAGGAGATACTCAGCCTGGGCCCCGACGTCGTCATTACTAGAGAGATTGGGAGACCGGCATACCACGTCTTTAGAAACAGAGGCGTACGCATATACCTAGCTGAGGGGGCCACTCTGCGTGAGGTTCTTGAAAAATTCCAGAGAGGATTGCTGAAGGAGTTTCCAGCCGAGCTGGCACACGAGCCGAGGCATCACTAGGCGTACGGAGTACGTTGACGTGAGATCTCTCCTCTTCTGGTTGTGAACGGCGACGCTTCTAGCTGAATATCAGTTTGTCTAGGGCTTCTTTGTACCTAACCCACCACTCGTAGTAGTCGTCGTAGTCTTCGAATTTCCACTCTTTTGCGCCGAGTTCGCGGGCGAGGGTGGAGACTAGGTCTCTGGCTCTTTTGCTCTCCCAAGGCATCGGCTCCGCGCCGGCTAGCTTGGCGTAGTAGGCTATGTCGCGGTAGAGCTGGGGGGTGGGGGGTTTTAAGCCGGCTAGGGAGTAGAGCTCCTTGAGCACCGGGTCTCTGGCTCTTTTGCTCTCCCAAGGCATCGGCTCCGCGCCGGCTAGCTTGGCGTAGTAGGCTATGTCGCGGTAGAGCTGGGGGGTGGGGGGTTTTAAGCCGGCTAGGGAGTAGAGCTCCTTGAGCACCGGCTCGGCCCAGCCTCTGTGGAACCTGCAGATACCTGCGTTGTCTATGTAGGCCTCTGCGACGGCGCGTTCGTAGGATGACTTGGCGAAGTCTTCAGGCGGCATGAAGGTGGGGTTGTAGTTTGTCCAGTAACGCCCCTGTATGTACATGGGTCCTATCAAGCCGGGGGCCCAGTAGAAGTTCGGCGTCATGTACCCCTCTGTGCCGTACGCGGCGTATACGGCGAGGTCTCTAAATCTATGACCGGCGGCCCTCACTCTGTCGGGGTAGCGCCTCTCCAGCTCCCGCGCGGCTTTTCTAATGCCGTATCTAGCCACGAGGGTGAGGACCTCGGTTGAGTTGTTCACAAAGCCCTCTATCAGCTCGCCTGCAAGCCTTGCGTTTTTTCTAGAGTCCTCCACAGGCTTGAAGGCGGCGGGGTCGAAGGCCGGCACGTCGCTCAGCCCCACCTCCTCCGGCTTCAGCAGGCCGGCGTGCACAGCGTCGAAGAGCCACGCCACTAGGTGGCCTGTCTCTATGGCGTCTAGGCCTAGGCGGTCGATTTTGTCCACCAGCGGCACCGCCTCCTGGAATATGTAGTTGCCTATGAAAGGCCCCACGGCGTGGAAGGACTCGTAGTCCACCTTCTTGCCCCGCCACACTTTTTTACAAACCACGGGGCAGGGCTCTCCGCAATTGTACCAGCTCCTCGCCTTTTCAAACACCTCAACCTGGAAGGGCTTCCAGAAGAGCTCCAGCACCAGATCTGCGTGCTTTACCCTCTCCTCCTTGGTCATGTAGATGGATTTGTAGCCGAAGAGGGGTAGCAGGTCGCGGTAGTGCGGGTAGTTTACCCCGAAGGTGCCCCCCGTCCCCATCTTGGGGTCGTACCTGTACTTCACAGTCTTTTCGTTGAGCACCTCTAGGTAGGGCTTGCCCATTTTCGTCTTGAATATCTGGTTTATTGCTTCGACGTCTGCGACCTTTTGGTAGAGAGGCTTTTTCAAGCCCCCCACGGCGACAGCAACGACGTTGTGCCCCTGGGCCAGGGCGGTGCCCGGGCCTCCTCTAGCGGCGAAGTCCTCGGCGCCTAGCCTAAACTCTCCCCTTTTCGCGTCTATATCTATGGAGACCACGGCGCCGTTGTACGTGGTGAAAGCCGCGGGGCCCACCGCCAGTACCCTCGCGTCGTTTTCTACGAAAAATTCTCTGTGGGCGGCGTAGAGCTTTTTGGCCACTTCATATGCATCCCCCGGCTCCGCCTCGGCGAACTTCACCTCGCCGCCTGCGATCAGGAGGGCTGTGGGCCTCGGGGCCCTCCCCACTATGGCAACCGCGTGGGCCCCCATTCCCATGGCTTTGTAAGCCGCCCCTCCGAGGGCGGATACGTGTAGCGTCTTGGTCTGGGGGCTTTTGAAGACAAATATCAATCTGTGCACTCCGTGTAGCCTCCCGCCGACGAAGGGCCCCATGCCGAAGACCACCGGAGCCTCCGGCGCCAGGGGATCTAGGCGCCACGTCTCGCGTTCTCTGTGTATGGCGAGCGCCAGGTCCAGCGGGCCTGTGGACTCCAACTCCCGCCTCCTCACCTCACCGCTTTCTACGTTTATCTCAAGTACAATCACGAAGAAAGGTGGGTGTTACCTAATAATTTTTTGTTATTGCTGAGTGTACTCATTTCACTAGATAATACTTATATATCCGGCGAAGAGGCTGTTGTTGTGAAAGTCCGCGACTTGGTCCACGACAAGGTTGTCTATTGCTTCGGTGACGAGCCTATTGAATGCGCCGTTGCTAAGATGTACGCCGCCAATGTGGGTAGCGTAGTTGTTTTAGACAGGTCGGGGCACCCCCTCGGCATCGTCACAGAACGCGACGTTGTGAGGTTCCTAGCTCAGGAGGTGGATCTAAAGACTCCGCTGGAGAACGTGGCGCGTAAGAACCTAATCACGGCGTCGCCGGAGGACTCCGTGGTGTCCGCCGCGGTGAAGATGATTGAAAACAACATTCGGCATATGCCCGTGGTGGAGGGCGGGCGGATCATCGGCGTAATTAGTATAAAAGACGTGCTCAGGGCATTTCTAGCCGCCGAGGCGTTTCCCTAAAAACCTATTTTTTACCAGGTATTTCCCCCAGCCATGTTGAAGACCCTGCTGGCGAGAGAGGCTGTAAGGTATGTAAAGAGCGGCATGGTGGTGGGGTTGGGCTCCGGCACCACAGCGCGTGAATTCATCAAAGCGCTGGCCGAGGCTGAGGTGGACGGCGTGTTGCTAGTCCCCACCTCAGCAGACAGTGAGGTGGTTGCCTACGAGGTGGGCCTGGGCGATAGGTTGCGTCCCATGTGGGCGGTTGATAGGATCGATTTGGCGGTGGACGGGGCGGACGAGGTGGCTAGAGACAAGACGTTGCTCAAGGGGAGGGGTGGCGCTTTGCTGAGGGAGAAGATTGTAGACTACGCGGCGGAGAGGTTCGTGGTGCTTGTGGATGAGCATAAGCTGGTCGAGAGGATACCGGCTAGGAATCCAGTGCCGGTGGAGGTCCTGCCGTGGGCGTGGAGATTCGTGGCTAGGCAGATTGAAAAGAAATACGGCGGCGCCGCGAGGCTTAGAACCGACGGGGGCAAGCTGGGGCCTGTGGTTACAGACAACGGGAACTATATAGTGGACTGGGTACCCCCCGGCCCCGTGAATCCCTCAATAGAGGAGGAGTTGAAGGAAATACCTGGGGTTCTGGAGAGCGGCGTGTTCGCTAAGAGACGCGACGCTGTTGTGCTCGTGGCTAGGCACGACGGATCGGTAACCCAGCTCTAATTTTCGATATTCACCTCGTGGTATATGTAGACCGAGGGCGCGGTGCCGTTCGCCGTTAAAGTGGCGTAGTGCGTCGCGGTGAAGGACACCGATATAGAACCTTCGAGACAGCGCAGAGGGGTCTTGTCGGTGAGGGTGTACTCCCCCGTCAGATAGCCGCTGTACGTCCCGTTGCCGTATAGGTAACCGTACACGACTCCCCTCAGGGCGGCGTTTTTCGGCAGGTACTGCCTCAATGTGTCTTCCACCGTTGACTGCGTGAGGTCGAAGCTAGCTGATTTTATCTTCTCCACGCTGTCTATTAGAAGAGTGGGCCTCAGCCAGTCGACAGCCCCCCTGGCTCTGTGTCTGAGAAAGGTGACGTTCCACTGAAATACGTCGCCGCTGAACCCCCAGCTGTAGTTCAGCCTCTTTAAGAGCGACTTGTTTTTAACCTGCTCCATGGCTCTGCTGAACATGGGCCCTAGGCTTCTGTAAACCTCTGCGTCCAGCTCAGCCACCGCCTTTTTCGCGAGAGTCTCCGCCGCTAGGCATATTGTGGAGTTGAGCTGAGAGGTCAGGGAGGTCCACTGATCCAGGGCGAATTTCGCTAGGCGGTACGCCTCAAGCGCCTCTCTATATGCGCCGCCGAGGACGGCGAAGATGCCGACTACCACCAGTAAAAGTACTGAGGCTATTGTGAAGAAGATTGACCACCACACACATCTTGAGGGTTTATGTGCTTCTGAAGTAGCTCCAGCCCCGCCACCTCAGCAACTCTCCTCTCCACCAGACGCGGCCGCTCCCCTCAGTCACGTAGGCAAATGCCACATATGGCGGCTCTACGCGGCACTGGGGCTCCACGGCGAAGACGGGGAGGAACTCCTCGCCGCCGTTGAATACGAGCTCCTCTATTGAGAGGTCGTGGGCCGCGGCGAATTCCCTAACCTCCTCTGTAGTTGGCAACTCCTTTATCACTATGTCGACGTCCTGCGCCATTGTCCACAGCACGTCGGCGAGCCCGTCGGAGGAGTCCATGCTGGCTGTGACGCAGTCCGCGGGGGGGAGCGGCCAGTCGGGGGCTGGCCTCCTAAGGATCTCCACTCCTTTCCTCGCCGCCGGGTGGTCCGAGTGCCAGAACCTGTAGGCAATGGCGGTGTAGCCAAATTCGGGTATTGTAATTAGCAGATTACCTGGCTGGGGGACCCTCCCCAGCCTGCGGCGGGGGATGCCCACTACGGCTACGTCTACAACCACGTCACCCCCCTGGTTTAAGTCCCCGCCTACGTAAGCCACTGAGAAGCGGCGAGACGCCTCTCTCACGCCTTCAATTACTTGAGACGCAATATCGAGGCTGGGGGCCGTGACGGAGGCAACGAGGTGGCGAGGTTCGGCGTACTTCACCCGGAGGTCGCTTAAAGCGGCCGCCACGTTGCGCCAGCCGAAGTCGCTCCACGTCTGGAAGGGGAGTTTTGAGGTGGAGGCCGCGGAGCCGTCTATCTTAAGCACCACCCCGTTTAGGTACACAACGTCGTTGTCCTCTACCCCCAGCTCCTGCAGAAGGCGCTTGAGAAAGCTCTTCTCGTCCACTCGCTACTCGCCAGCCGCCGCCTCTATGAGGGCAAGGGCCTCCGCGTCGCCGCCCCTCAGCCTCTGCCACAGAGGCGAGTTTTTACACAAAACATACCTAATCCTAGCCCTAGAGTCGTCTCTCTGCATGTAGCCTGCCTCCACCAGCTTTTCAAGTATGTGCTTCACCAAGGTGAGGGCCACCGGCGCCGTTGTGTCCACGCCGCCGAATTCTAAAACTTTCCGCGGGGTAAACGACACGCAGGACCCCCTTGCCTCTCCTACGATTTTCCTCATGCCCATATACACCGTCTTCAACACAGTTTTGAAGTCTGAGAGATTAAAACGATGATTCATGAAGCTACTCCCCGGGAGAAATTTAACTTCACTAAACAACTCCACCTCTATGTGATATCCCTTTACCTGCAATATGCCTGTATTCACCCCCAGGCTTTTATTCCCCCATAACCACCACAACTACATCACGCCTACTCCTAGGCCCGTCCATCTCAATTAACATGAGGTCCTGCCACGTGCCTCTCCTCAGCCTGCCGTTTACCACGGGCATGACGACGTGGAATCCCAGAAAAACGTTGGCGAGATGCGCGTTGGCGTTGTCGTCTATCTCGTCATGCCGATACCCCGCCCCCCGGGGGAAAAGCGCCCTGACCTTGTTCAATATATCCTCTTTGAGACGCGGCTCGTTTTCGTTTGCGGTCACCACGGCGGTGGCGTGCGGCACGTATATCAAAGCCAGGCCGTTTTTCACGCCGCTCCTCTCCACAATCCGCTCAACCTGCGCCGTAATTACTACCACCTCCTCACGCGACTTGGTAGACACATGAAACTCCTCTACGTACACCTTCACGTATCCTCTACTCCGCCGAGTATTTAAACGATTAGTAGATATAGGAAGCCGGCCATGAGGCCGCTCACCAAGTTCACAGCCTCGTTAGATAAAAACCCCCTCTTCCTACACCCCGGCGCCGGCAACTCGGCGATTTTCCCGCCGCATAGATACTTCGCCTGGAGGGTGGCGCCGATAATGCTGTCTAAAAACTCGCCGAGGTACCCCAGGAGGGCTACCATCAAGAGGGGGCCGCCCACGCCGAGTAGCTGAGACAACACCGCCACCGCCGAGGCCCCGGCGGCGGAGGCGGCGATCCCAACTGCGGTGACGCCCCCAGAGACGCCGGGGTCAACCCGCCTCCACGGGGCGAGGACGTAGCGAGGCACCCCGCCGTACGCAACGCCTAACTCGCTAGCCCACGTATCGGCAGTCGCCACCGCCACGGCCACGGCAGACGCCCCTAAAAACCGCGCGTCGCCGGACAAAACATAGAGTACTGCAAACAACGCAATAGGTGTCCCCACGCCCGCCACCTGCCTCAGCGACCTCCCCGACACATCTTTAAGACCCATCTCTCTTTTCCACTCAGCCCTCAGCTTGGTGAAGACTGAAGACGTCAAGAAGAAGAAGGTCAGGAGGAGGAATAAGCCGAGGTGCGCCACCGCCACGGCCGACCCCACAACCACCGCCGAGATGGCCCCCCTAAGCGTCAAGTAGCCCTTCCTCAGCGCTAGAAAGGCGAGCGCGGTGATGGACGGCACGGCGAAGAGATATATATCCATCGGCGGTGTTACAGTATATATATTTATTAGTTTCCCATAGCGCATGGACATAGTCTCGGCGCTACATGCAAAATACGGAGAGGCCGTCGAGAGGGCCTTGGAGCGCTACCTCGCCATAGACCTCTCGCCAGATTTCCGCGAAGAGGTGCTGTACCAAGTCAAGACCGGGGGGAAGAGGCTTAGGCCTCTTTTGACCCTAGCCGCCGCCGAGGCTGTTTCGGGAGACTGGAGGCCGGCTCTCCCCGCCGCCGCAATTGTAGAGCTGATTCACAACTACTCCCTTATATACGACGACATAATTGACCGCGGCGACGTCCGGAGGGGGCTACCTACGGTTAGGAAGGCCTACGGCGACAACGCCGCCATTTTGATAGGGATATGGTACCGCGAGGCGATTGAAGAGGCGGTTCTAGACACGCCCAAGCCCCACCTGTTCGCGAGGGAAGTCGCCAAGGTCATAAAGGCTATAGACGAGGGGGAGAGGCTGGACATTTTGTTTGAATACGCCGGGAGGGAAGACCCCTACTTCGTCAAGGCAAGGAGGAGGGAGGTGTCTGTGGAGGACTACGTAAAGATGGTATCGCTGAAGACCGGGGTTTTGATCGCCGCCGCGGCGAAGTGGGGCGTGATGTCCGTAAGCGACGATCCGGCCCTGGCCGACGCCGCCTGGGGCTTCGGCATCAACGCCGGGATAGCCTTCCAGATAATCGACGACGTGCTGGACATATACGGCGACCCGAAGAAATTCGGCAAAGAGATAGGCAAAGACATTAAGGAGCACAAGAGGGGCAACGCGCCGGTGGTCATCGCTCTGTCGAAGCTCACGCCCGAGGGGAGGGAGAAGCTACTCTCAATCTTGGCAAAACACAACGTCGGCGAGGCAGATGTGAGGGAGGCGGTTGCCCTCCTAGACTCGGTGGGCGCCAGAGAGGAGGCACTGGAGATGGCCCGGCGCTATAGAGGCGAGGCTGAGAGACACCTAGCTAAACTCCCCAACAACGCCGTCCTCAAGGAGCTCCTCGACTTCATACTTGAGAGGCAATACTAATGTTCATCGTAAAATTCGGCGGCTCCGCCATTACAGACAAGACGAGGCCATACACATACATCAGAGGCAGAGTCGCCTCCGTGGCCGCAGAGTTAAGAGGCTCCCCGGCCGTGCTGATACACGGCGCCGGGTCCTTCGCCCATCCCCACGTCAAAGCATTCGGCCTCACCCCCCTGGGCATTGCCTATACAAAAGCGGCGCTTAGGAGACTCACCGCCTACATCGTGGAGGAGCTGGCACAAGCTGGCGTCGCCGCACTGCCCGTCGAGCCCAGCGACGTCTTCTGGGGGAAGACGCTGGCGAGGCCGGAGGTCGTGACCCACGCCGTTAGACACGGCATGTACCCCCTCCTCCACGGCGACATTGTGCCGTCCGACGACGGGTACGTCGTCATCAGCGGCGACGACATCGCGGTGGAGCTTGCAAAATTGCTGAAGCCCAGGGCCGTGTTATTCCTCATGAACGTAGACGGAATATACACGGCGCCTCCCAACACCCCCGGCGCGAGGAAAATTGAAGTAATCAGAGGAGACGTCGAGGTGGAGGGCACCGCAGGTATAGACGTCACAGGCGGCGTGAGGAAAAAAATAGAGGCAGGACTCGCAATAGCCAGGCAAGGCGCCCCGGTCTACTACTGCTCAATAACAGACCGGGCGTCGCTCAGAGAGATACTAAACGGCGGCGAACCCAGGAACTGCACAATAATCAAGCCACATTAGAAAAACCTAATGCTTTTTGGCTGTCCTGCGCTTAGTTCTATTCTGATGTAGTTGCTTTGTAGCTGGCCGAATTTGCTCTGTATCTGCTGGAGCCATGAGTTCACTACAGTTCTTTTGTCAAGCGGGTATGTGAGTAGTATCACTGGGTTTTTGGCGTTGGTAGGGAGTGTGTCTACGTAGTCTTCTGGGTTTATGGGTGCGTTGTAGATGGGGATGGGTAGTATGTACACTGGCTTCTCCCCGGCGTCTAGTGCTATCTGCCTAGCCACGGCGTCTGGAAGCGCCACCCCGGGCTGGTAAGCCACGACGTAGACATAGGCGTCGCCATACAGCTGAGACACCCCCCGCGAAACAGACCCGTTAAAGAAGACATAGGCAGTAGACACCCCAACAACATCACTAAAACCCACAGAAGCACCACGGACACCCGGAAGGAGAATGGGCAACAGGCCAGTTGTCCCAAGTATGTAGCCTGTTTCGGCGAAGATAAGTGCCAGCAGGGCTATTATGAAGATCTTTCCCCGCTTCTTTCTCTTCTCTGTTGCTCGTGGCATAACGTCGTCGGCTTTATCCGAATTTAAATACTTGATGTACTAGCAGTACTGCAGAGTTCCGGGGTTTAGAAATGTTATCCACATGACGAGTAGGTACAGCAGGGCTAGGCCCGCGCCGATTGTCTCCAGTTGTCTGTACCATCTGCTCAGCAGAAGGGACGCCCCCGCCAGTGCGCCGAGGAGCACGTATCCGGTCAGCACCCCGCAGTACGCAGTCTGGGCGTTGACTATGCTCCAGAGCCCGTTCAGCACGAGTGCTATGAACACCACGGCGACGAGGCCCACCGCCACGTCGAATTTATCCATGGGGGGCTGGGTGTGACACGTTTTTAAATTATTGCCCACCTCGGCGCATGTCTGTGGTATTCAGCACAGAGGCGGCGTGCCCCGTCTGTGGAGCTAAGACGTTTAGGTATATTGAAATGCTCTACGACACGCCCTTCTTCGGCAACGTGCTTATACAAAGCGGGTACTGCCAGACCTGCGGCTACAGATTCTTTGACATCGACTACGCAGAAGTCGGCCGCCCGACACGCGTCATATTCACGGCCCGAGACGGCGTAGACGTCGCCAAGTCCTTCCTCATCCGTAGCAAGACCGGCACGATCTACTCCCCCGACCTCGGGTTTACCCTAGAGCCGGGGAGCCACGGAGAGCCCATGATCACAACAGTGGAGGGCTTTCTCTACAAGGTGATCGACTACGCCGAGAGGTTAAAGGTACTTGAGCCAGAGGGCAGGGAGAGGGTAGACCAATTTATACAGAGAGTTTATAGAAAAATCGAGGAGGGGGGCTTCACCCTCGTGGTGGAGGACCCCCTGGGGAAGTCCCTAGTAATCCCGTATAGGGAGGGCACGGCGAGGGTCGAGTATCTAGACGCTATAGGCCAGCCCCAGGGCAGTACCTAGCTACATATAGATCAAGGATGTGAGCTAAATCGTCGTATTTGGATAATTTCCCATACAGATTCTTTATAAGGTCGTCTGTGTCGAAGCCGAGCTTCTTGTAGCGGCAGGCCCTTATAAGAGTGGCCAACTTATCCGCGAAGGCCACTACACGGCCTACGAAGTTTGTCTCGTAGCGGTACCACCGGAATAGCTCAGCAAAGTGGGGGAACTCCCTTTTTATAACCTCCTCCTCCAGCTCCTCCCACCTCACTCTGTCTCTCACCTCGCGGCCAGGGTGTCCCAGTATGGACTCGGCCAAGTCGTGCACAGCCGCCACCGCCAACACCTTTGTCAAATCCACCTCAACCCCCTCTGCGTTTAGTTGCGCCGCGATTTCCCCGGCGAGCAGGGTCACCAGCATGACGTGCTCGCACACGCTTTCGGCGTTTGAGACGCCCCTCTGCAACCACCCGACGCGCGGCGTCTTGCATAAAGTATCAACTACGGATAGGACATCGCTCATAAAGCCCCGAACACAGTGGGATCAGATCTGGGACTTATCTCGTATGCTACGGGCGTCGCCAGTATCCGCGCCACTTCTTCCCTCTTGAAGTTGGCCAAGGCCCACGACATCTTGGCATAGGCCGCCTCTGGCAACATATCCTCTAGAGGCACGACACCCATGGAGAGCAACTCCCTTCCCCTCCTATACACATAGAGGTTCACCCTGCCGAATAGAGTCTGGCTCGTCATCGCCACCACGACGCCTGCGTCTATTAGTTTCTTGACAGCTGGCAGTAGGTACTCGCCGACGTGGCCGAAGCCCGTCCCCTCGATCACCACGCCCCTCACCCCGATTTCAAGCAACACCTCTAGGAGGCGCGGGTGCATCCCGGGGTAGAACTTAACTAGAGCAACCGCCTCGTCGAATTTCGTCGTGTACTCCAGCCCGCCCCGCTCCTTGTAGTCGGTCGTGTTTATCTGCAACACGTCCTTATCCGGGTAGTACTCCGCAATGGGGGCGGCGTTTATCGACTGAAACGCGTCCCTGCGCGAGGTGTGCATCTTCCTCACCCTCGTCCCCCTGTGGATGGCCACCGCCGAGTCGCTACTTGACTTGTGCATCGCCACGACAGACTCGGCAAACGGCGCCCTGGCCGCTACTGCTATCGCCGCCTTGAGGTTCAGCACGGCGTCTGTAGAGGGCCTATCGCTCGACCTCTGCGCCCCCACAAACACCACAGGGCCGGGAGCCCTCCTGAATGCGAAGGCCATGGCCGCCGCGGTGTAATGCATTGTGTCGGTACCGTGCATAACCACGACTCCCCGGGCCCCTCTCTGGAAAGCCTCCCCTATCCTTGCGGCGACGAGAGACCAGAGCCCCGGCGTCATGTCCTCGCTGAACTTCGCCGTCACCTCCTCCACCTCAATCGGAACCTCCAAGCCGCCGAGGATCTCTATGAGGTAGTCCACGCTGAGAGTTGGGTAGACCCCTCCCGTGACGTAGTCAACCCTAGAGAGAATCGTGCCGCCCGTCGCGAGTAGCCAGATCTCCCCTCCGCCGCCCCTCGGCGCCGGCTGCGCTGTGGGAGGCGGCGCCACTTCGCCCAGCTCGACCAGCTCCTTGATTCTCCCCTTCTTGAAGCCGACGTTGTAGCCGTTCCTCAGCTTCAATACGACGATGTCTGGGTCGCTGAACTGCGTCGGAGGAATCAAAACGCCTTCAAAGACGTCGCCGTTGTCCAGAGTAACTCTAACCCGCTTATACATATCTATCCAGCCAGTTTAGAATCTCCTTAAAGTTTTCCACACGGTGCCTAGGCTTGCCCTTCCGGGTCAACTCGTGGCTCTCCTCGGGGAAGAGGACCAGCCTCGCATCCACTCCGTGTAGCTTAAGCGCCGTGAAGAAGAGAATCCCCTGGTCAAGCCACGTTCTGTAGTCCTCTATGGAGTGGATAATCAAAGTCGGCGTCTTGACCCTATCCGCTAGATACAGCGGGCTCTTCTTTATACAGAGCTCGCGGCTTCTCCACGGGGTACAGCACAACTGATCCTCCACGAAGTACCACCCGATGTCGGTGGTGCCGTACATAGACACCCAGTCGCAGATAGAGCGCTGGGTCACCGCGGCTCTGAACTTATCCACGTGGGTAATTATCCAGTTGGTCATAAAGCCGCCGTAAGACCCGCCAGCCACCGCCGACCTATTTGGATCAAGAGGGTAGTTCCTAACCACGTGCTCCACCACCTCCATCAAGTCCTGGAAATCTCTCTCGCCGTATCTACACCTAATGTCTGCAAACTCTTCGCTGTAGCCGTCACTCCCCCTGGGGTTTGAAAAGACCACGGCGTACCCCCGCGAGGCCAGTAGGTGAAACTCGAACATAAAACCCTCCCCGTATGCCGTCTTGGGCCCTCCATGTATGTACAACACCCACTTATGCGGGCCGGGGCCATCCGGCAACAGCACCCACCCCTCCACCTCCTCCCCATCGCTCGCCTTGACCACAAACCTACTGGGCTTTCTGAGGCGCCACCTCTCCAAAACGAAATCGTTAAAGCGGGTTAACCTACGGGCCTCGGATCCGTCCCAGTAGTACAGCTCCTTAGGCCTGTCCGCTTCCATGTAGGTGTATACAACGCTGCCTCCCAGCGGCGCGAACTCGTCCACAACCCCCCTAGGCGTGAGGACCGGGGACACCTCGCCGCTGAGCTCTGCGCGGAAAACCCCAACTGTCCCCCCGACAGTGGCCTGGAACAGCACGGAGTCCCCAGCCCAGTAGAGAGACCTCGCGTAGCTAGGCCCCCTCGCGTCGCTGTTAACCCCGTTGCCAACCCCATACCTAAAGCCGCAGGTGACGCACACCGGCTCCCCACCCTCCTCCACTACCCACACCCTGGAGTGGGATGACAGCCCCCTAGGCCTCAGATGTCCTGTGAATGCTATTCGCCTCCCGTCGGGGCCCCACGCAACTTCAGACACAGAGGAGAACCCCGAAGCCGCCACCGCCTGCTCCCCTGTCTTCAAGTCGAGGACAACCACGTCTTGTATATGAGGCCTCCTCCAGTCACGGGCCACCACGTACGCTATCCTCCTTCCGTCGGGGCTCCACCCAGCCCTCAACACCCTCACGTCCCCCTCAGTCAGCCTCTCCACGGCGCCGCTGAAGGCATCCACGATGTAGAGATGGCTGGCGACGTTGTATGCGAAGCCAAAGTCATTTATCCACACAGGCAACCTCTCCACATGCTTAACGTCGCTTTCAAGAGCGCCCTCATACGCCACCACGGCCAAGGCGCCGCCGTCGGGCCCCCACGCGAAGTCTAGAACCCCCAGAAACTTCGCCAACTGCCTAGGCTCCCCACCCCACTCCGAGACCCACAGCGCGACGCCCCTCTCCTTTTCCCCAAACCCCCTCCGGGAGAGGAAGGCGACACGCACCCCGTCTGGAGATGCCTTAGCCGCCAAGTCGAACGGCCCCGGCAAGACAGACCTGCAGAAGCCCCCCTCGCAGACCCAGATAGAAGACTCGTACCTATCCAGCTCTAGACTTACCCTCGTCACCGTGAAGAGAACCCGGCCGCCGCCGACGTCTGGACTAGAGACGAGGACAAGCTTAGCCAAGTCCTCTGGGGAAAGAGACATAGGGTGGAAAAAGGGGCTTGTATTAAAACTACTCCCCGGGGCAACGGCCCTCCGACTGCGAGACTGCGGGTGTGAAAAAGAAGCTGAACCCCTGTCTCGTCACGACGCGTCCCGTGGGCATCCAGCCGGGCGCCACCGTGACGCCGGGGAACTCGGCCTTTATATACCCCACGTCACCCGCCTTTACCACGTCCCTCTCCACACCTCTCACGTAGACTCTCACGCTGGGCGATAGCCTGCCGTCTAGCTCAACCCCCGAGATGGAGAGGCCGCCGGCGCCCCCGACCATGAAGCATATCTTCACCTCAGCCCCCGCGGAGGTCGGGTAGATGTAGGCCTGGGTCAGCGCTATGTAGGTATACTGCAGAGAAGAGTAAAACGTGGTGTAGAGATACCCCGCGAGGGCTATGGCAATAGCCATAATAAACATAAGAAGAATAGCCACTTGAATACTAACAACAGCACCTATCATACGAAAATCTCTACATACTAAGATATAAACTATACGTCGGGTAGCCGTTGCATGTAAGAAGTGCATGCCACGCAGCGTGAGTGACCGCGTTAACAAATGATGGTTTTAGAAAAGATAAAGAGATGTTACTTGGTTCTAAGCTCGGGATGTTCTTGGCGAAAATTGGGGTTTCAACGCCGGGTTCAGGTATAGGCGAAATATTCAAATTTCAGCGTTCATATGTCTCTTGCCGGGACTACGCCGGACGAGGGCGGCGGACGCCGCGCTGTGAATCCGGCGGGGCACCGCCCCGTCCTATTTGTCGCGTTTTACGTTGTATCTACACCGCCATGTGCGGATCAGGAGAACGCAAAGCCTATATACCCCCGGCACAGCGACGCGTCATGAAGGTTCCGAGACCCGGGCTTGAGGCGGCTGTGTTGGTGGCTGTGGGGCTGGTTGTGCTGGTGGTTGCGTTAACTCAAAGCGATTTATCTAAATATCAAGATCCGCTGTTTCCGGGGGTGAAGATGGCGAAGCCAGCCACATGCCGGTGATTTTCCAGGCTCCGTGTGATAAGGTGTTTACGCTGGGCTACGCTACGTGGCTGGGGTCCCGGGCGGCGTACGTCACTGTTTCCCACGGCTTAAATAACGGCGACGGCGTATACCAGCCGTGCTACTACGACTGCGGCGGAGAGCCCACTGGCTATGTCGAAGAGATGGACAAAGAGCTGTATGTAGACGCCGCTGTGTTGAAAATTGAGCAACGGGGAACTCAAGCCTCACCGCACGTAGAAATATGCGGATTCAACCCAGCCCCACCTCTGTCGAATGGCTACTTCACAGACGCAGAATTAAAGTCGTATGTAGGAGGTTCTATATACTCGATGTACCGAATAGGATTTGTAACAGGTTGTAGAGGCGGTATAGCACAAGTATATGCATATGAACCCTATACATATGATGGACAGCCTTACTGCCTATTAGTGCTACAATCCACTGATCGATGGCAACCGACCGAGCAAGGCGATAGCGGATCTCCACTTTTCCAGATAAAATCAGTCTATACACTTGGAAATATGTGGTCGATAAAAATGGCGGGTATTCTCACTAAAGTGAGATATGTGGATAATCAGCCTGCGTATATAGAATTCCGCTCTGTGGATTGCGTTAATAGGTTCTATGGCGTTGCGTTTAGGTATGGTAGTTAGGTTTCTGCTTCTTTTACTAATTTCCGTCACATCGGCGGCCATATTTACATATCATAGTGAAGTTCATAGATTTGGCAATTTGTCCGTTGTATATTCGCTGAATGGAATACCTGCAACTGAGGTGAGGGTAGACGGCTGTATATACTACGTCGTGAGGAGCTACGATCCCGAGGTATCTAGGGCGTTTAAAGAGGCTGTGAAGAAGGTAGGAGAGACAAATGATGTGCTTGAAAAATGGCGCATTAGATTCGGATTGGATGTATGGCCTGTTATAGATATGGAACTGAGGGCGGCAAACTACAGCGGCCCCTTGGACTTCGTTTATTGTTGTGATACGGGAGCTGAAAAGATAACGGCTGTGAGATTATCAAAGGCCAGTAGGTGGGTAAACAAAACACTGTCTTTAGTAGAAAAAGTAGAGGGCGCTCTTAAAGAGGCAGGCGCTGAAGTGAGGAGCATATACGTAAGCGTGAGTCAGGGCTTTGCGGGGGTGGATGTGTTTGTGCGCCCCGGCAAAGGGGCTGGCCTTCTGGCTAAGGTTAAGAATAAGCTTGACAACGTGTTTAGAAGCTATGGAAATACGCCGTTTTTACTTTTGATAAATATATATGAGGCACCGCCGCCTTCGCCCTATATCAAAGGCGTTGATGAAGAGGAATTAAAAGAGAGATATGTTAAGTTATATAAAATTATTTTACAGATATATGAGGATATTGGCATGTCCGTTAAGCCGCATGACGATGTTTTAATAGGTATAAGACCTAACAAGGGTATTGTAATGTTGTTGAAAGCGCCTCCAAATGAAGATAACTTCCTCAAGACTTTAACAGAGAGAACCGTGAAGGAGTTCGGTACATGTCCCAACGGCACGATTATTGAGCTGGCGAGAGATATAAGGGTTGAGGAACCTATCGGCGTGGAGATTCCGTGGGGACTGGTGATTACAGAGACGACAGCCTTGGCGGTGGGAGCCACGGCGCTTATCTACTTAACAAGACGAATATTAAGGGGTAAGTAGCTCCCCTTCCCCATTCCAGGGTTACCTGCGTTTTTTCCGCATGTACTACATAGGGACTGGCGCCGCCGGTTTTAACTAGCTGAGGCGCGCTTGGTGCGTCCAGGTGTTGAAACTCCGAGGGGTTGTTGATGGGCGCATAAAAGTTTATAACTACACAGAGGGTGTCGCCTTATGAGGAACATCCCTATTAACAAGGTTAGTGACTATGTGTGGGAGATTCCGCCTGGGGTGAAGCCTTGCCAGAAGGTGCCTGTGCGGATTTATGCAGATAGTGTGTTGCTGGAGAAGATGAAGAGCGACATGACGCTTGAGCAGGGTATTAACGTCGGTTGCCTCCCGGGGATCTATAGGTGGTCTATTGTCCTGCCGGACGCCCATCAGGGCTACGGCTTCCCCATCGGCGGCGTGGCTGCGATAGACGCCGAGGAGGGGGTCATCTCGCCCGGCGGCATTGGGTACGATATTAACTGCGGCGTGAGGGTGCTGAGGACAAACCTCACGGAGGAGGAGGTTAGGCCGAAGCTGAAGGAGCTTGTCGACACGATATTTAGACTGGTGCCTCCAGGCGTCGGCGGCACGGGCCACCTTAGGCTCTCCCCGACGGAGTTTGAGAGAGTCCTCGCCGAGGGCGTTGAGTGGGCTGTGCAGAAGGGCTACGGCTGGGCTGAGGATATGGATTTCATAGAGGAGAGGGGTTCGTGGAAGCTCGCCGACCCCTCCAAGGTCAGCGAGAAGGCCAAGGCGAGGGGTAGAGACCAGCTGGGGACGCTGGGCTCCGGCAACCACTTCCTGGAGATACAGGTGGTGGACAAGATATACGACGAGAAGGTGGCTAAGGTATTCGGCATTGAGAGGGAGGGCCAGGTGGTGGTTATGATACACACGGGTAGCCGCGGCTTCGGGCACCAGGTAGCTACCGACTACCTGCTCATAATGGAGAGGAAGATGAGGCAGTGGGGTCTGAATCTCCCGGACAGGGAGCTAGCGGCGGCTCCTCTGAAGGACAAGGTGGCGGAGGACTACATCAAGGCCATGGCCTCCGCCGCCAACTTCGCCTGGACCAACCGCCACATCATAATGCACTGGGTTAGGGAGGCGTTTAAGAAGGTGTTCGGCTCTATTGAGAAGGTAGGCCTCGAGCTGGTTTACGACGTGGCTCACAACATCGCCAAGCTAGAGGACCACGTTATAGACGAGAGAGGCACCGTGAGGAGGGTGTGGGTCCACCGCAAAGGCGCCACCCGCGCCTTCCCGCCGGGGAGGTCCGAGATCCCGGCCAGGTACAGAGACGTAGGCCAGCCGGTGCTGATACCCGGCTCTATGGGGACCGCCTCGTGGATACTCGTGGGCACCCACGACTCTATGAAGTTCACCTTCGGCACGGCCCCGCACGGCGCGGGGAGGGTGTTGAGCCGCGAGGCGGCCATCAGGATGTACCCGCCGCACAAGGTGCAAGAGGAGATGTCTAAGAGAGGTATTATCGTACGGAGCGCCGAGACGGAGGTGATAAGCGAAGAGGCTCCCTGGGCTTACAAAGACGTAGACCGCGTCGTCGAGGCCGCGCACCAAGTAGGCTTCGCAAAGAAGGTGGTGAGACAGAGACCTATAGGCGTCGTCAAAGGCTAACTTTACTTGTCGGCGGGGGCTACACCTATTTTCTGAACAATCTCGAAAACTAGCCGTCTAACTCTATGAAGAGCCAGCTCCACTGAGGTCCCCGTAGCCCATCCCTCGTAGAAGTTTATATGCATTGGCGTTTGCCTGTGCCCAGGCGTTGTGTACCCAGTCGCCTAGCTCAGCGGCGATTTTATCCTTATAGCGCCACAGCTCTCCGTGGGACGCCAGTCTAACGCCGTCGCGCCAGTAGGCGTAGGCCTTCACAGCCAGCGCCGCCGCCCCCCAAATCTTCTCACTAGCCTGCCTCAAATCACCAGCCCTCAACTCCTCCTCGGCGGCTCTCAGCAGATCTAAGGCGACTTCAGCGTATGCCTCGGCTCTGCTTGGGGGATCCACATCTGCCAGCAGTCTTTCCAATACGTAGTCTTCAAGGGTGATGCCCTCTTTCTCAACTCTTTTGCGCAACTCCCTCACGACGCTTGCCGGAAGACGTATAGTCTCCACGTCATTCCTCAAATTCCAGTTTATATTGGTGTCGGCACCTTTCTTTTGGGATCTCGGCTTGAACAGGCGCCGTTTCTAGCGCTGGATCCATTCGACGCACTCTTTTAAATCACCTGCGTAGAGGGCGTAGCCCACTATCACCCCGTCGAATCCAAGGCGGCGGGCTGTCTCGGCGTCTCTGCAGTTTTTAACTCCACCTGCGTAGTATATCCTCTCTGCGACTCTCCTCAGCCTGCCCACGTGTATGTCTGCCTTGACGCCGCCTCCCGTGCCCTCCACCTCCACCGCCGTCACCACGACTGCGGCGTAGGGGCCGGCCTCTGCCAGCAGACGCACAGCCTCTTCAAGAGGTAGGGCTCTCTCCAGCCAGCCGCTTGTCAAGACGTGCCCCCCGCCGTAGTCTATCGAAACTACTAGCCTCTGTCTGTAAAGCCCGGCTATCTCTGTGAACAGGTCCCAGTTTTTAAATGGCAACGAGCCGACGACTGCGTATTTACAGAGGGCAAGCGCCTCCTCCACAGCCTCCCTACTCCTCAGCCCGCCCCCCAACTGGCACCTACCCCCGAGGATCTCCGCGACCCGCTTGATAACTGCCGTGTTGACTGGCCTGCCGGCCTCAGCGCCGTCTAGATCCACCACGTGGACAAGAGGGGCTGGTCTGAATTTGTAGGCCAGCTCCACGGGATCGCCCTGGAAGATGTACCGCCCTCTCTCCCCCTTCACGCGCTTTACAGCCCTGCCTCCCTCTATGTCGATTGAGGGGATAATCACGCCCCCGCCTCGAAGTACTATTTAATGTTTAACGAGAGGCGGCTCTACCGCCTCATTTCAGCGTTCCCTTTGTAGAGGTGCCCTGGCCGGGCGAGAGGGCGTGTCTCAACGCGAGGCCGAGGGCCTTGTGTGCGGCCTCTATCTTGTGGTGGGGGTCTAAGCCTCTGGCGTATATGTGGATGGTGGCCCTCGCCTCTGTTGCCAAGCTCCTCACGAAGTGGGGGAACATGGAGAGGGGGTAGCCCCCGATGGCTGTGTCCGGCAACCTCGTCTTCACCACCCAGTACACCCTCCCTCCGAGATCTACTGCGGCCAGCGCGATGCTGTCGTCCATTGGCACCACCGAGTGGCCAAACCTGGCGATCCCCTTCCTATCGCCCATGAGGGCGTCCAGCGCCCTGCCGAGCGCGATGGCGACGTCCTCTATTACGTGGTGGCCGTCGTCCAGCCTCCTCAGCTCCCTCGCGACGACTCTCCCCCCCAGCCCTGCGTATAGTAGCAGTGTTTCCACCATGTGTGTGAGGAAGGGTATCGGCGTATCTACAGACGCCTCGCCGCCTCGGCTCAGCTCCACGACGACCTCAGTCTCCAAGGTCTTCCGGGTGTAGGCGGCCATGTCTCCCCTCCCGTTTCTATTTATATAGACTATGCATTAAGCTCCGTGGCCGTGGTGAGGGTCATCCCGTGTCTCGACATGGACGGCAAGGCGGGGGTCGTGGTTAAGGGGGTGAATTTCCAGGGTATTAGAGAGGTCGGCGACCCCGTGGAGATGGCTGTGAGGTACGAGGAGGAGGGTGCCGACGAAATCGCTGTACTGGACATCACAGCCACGCCGGAGGGGAGGGCCACCTTTATCGAATCGGTTAGGAGGGTGGCCGAGGCTGTGTCTATACCTGTCTTGGTTGGGGGCGGGGTGCGGAGCCTGCGGGATGCAGAGGCTCTGTTTAAAGCAGGTGCCGACAAGGTCTCTGTAAATACAGCCGCGGTGAAGAGCCCGGAGCTTGTGGAGGAGATGGCTAGAGAGTTTGGTAGCCAATCCACCGTGGTGGCCATAGACGCGAAGCTGGCTGGGGGCCGCTACGAGGTTTACATAGGCGGGGGCCGCGTGGCGACGGGGCTAGACGCGGTGCAGTGGGCGAGGAGAGTGGAGGAACTGGGTGCCGGGGAGATACTGCTGACGTCGATTGACCGCGACGGGACTAGGGAAGGCTACGATGTTGAGTTGATTAAAAGGGTGGCCTCCGCCGTCAACATCCCCGTCATAGCCTCCGGGGGAGCCGGCGCGCTTGAGCACTTCTACGAGGCAGTCGCGGCGGGCGCCGACGCGGTGCTGGCCGCCTCTCTTTTTCACTTCAAAGTCGTCACCATAGGACAGGTAAAGAGTTTTCTAAAACAGAGGGGGGTGGCGGTTAGGCTTTAAAAGGCCTGGCGCGGGGTCGCCCACAGTTGAGAGATCTGCCAGTTCTGAAAATTACCCAACACGCCGGAGGCGCTACCGTGATGCGATTTTTCACTTATTGGTTATATCAATCGCCGCATCTACTATGACATGCATGTTTTGACTCCGCGTTTCAATATCTTGCCCATGGGGAAAAAGTGCGTTAAGCTTGTGGGTGAGGTGCCTGTGTTGCTCAACGAGCCGTGCCAGGGCCGGTATTTGGTATTGAAGAGGGGGGAGGGCGTATATCCCGGATCTGCTTCTGTTGAGGAGTCTGTGTTCTACGTTGCCGCCGGGTTCCCGAAGAGGGTTGAGTTGAGCAACGGAACCCTCACCACTTCTGACGGGCTGAGCCTATTCCGGGGGTTTGTAAAGAGGGGGCTTTGGTGGGAGTTGGCCAGGGCATTCAACGCGGCGCTGGCTATATACGCGAGTAGGTGTATTTACTGTACGGCGTATATAGAGGCCGTATTTAAAAGCCGCCCACGTCTACAGTTAGGCAACGGCGTAGTAGCCAGCTTGGAAAAAACGCAGAGAGGGTATAGGGCAGTGGTGATTTCCGGGCCTGGGCGTTCAGATGTATTCAAGTGGGCTGTAGAAACCCTCTTCCGCATCTCAACCCATATACATGAAGTGACGTTGGGGGCAACAGTAGACGCGCCTCTCAGCCTCTACCTACCGCCGGCGCGCCCGGCGCCGGCTGGGGAACGGACAGGCGCTGGGAAGCGGCAACTAATCGCCGCGCCTCTGCGCACGCTTTCGGCCCCTAAGATATCAGCCGTTTAAAAACCCTCGATATTAAGAGCGTATAAGGACTCATCTTGAAGCCTGCCGCTGGGCGTGTAGTTAGCAATGCTAATAAATAGGGGGGTGGGGAGAGGCATGAAGAGAGGCTTTCCGCGGGATGTCTTGGATTCTGTTGGTAAGATTATTGACGAAGTGGCGGGAGGGGGGCTGAGCGCGGCCTTGGAGTACTCCAAGCGGCTTGACGGCATTGCTCCAGAGAATTACTTAATCACGCCGAGACCGGGGGGAGATGTAGAGGTGGTGTCTGCTGCCCTAACCGCTGCGGAATCGCTCAGGAGGTTCTACGAGAAGATGACGCCTCCATCAGCAACAGACTACTACGGAGGTGTGTTGAGAACGGCACTGTGGAAACCTGTCAGAAGCGTGGGGCTGTACGTGCCCGCGCGTTATATATCTACTCTCGTCATGCTGGCGATCCCCGCGAAAATCGCCGGGGTCGACGAGATATACGTCGTGACGCCGCCCCGCGGCGTTACAGACGAATTGCTTGCCGTGGCGAGGGAGCTCGGAGTCAAGGCGGTGCTCGCCATTGGAGGACCCCACGGCCTCGCCTACGCGGTGCATCACATGGGGGTTGACATGCTGGCGGGCCCCGGCGGCTTATACGTCCAAGCGGCTAAGTACCTGCTGTCTCAACACGTCGGGATAGACGGCATAGAGGGCCCCACCGAGCTTGTGGTGTACGCAGAGTCCGTAGCGCCCGACACGGCGGCCAGGGGGGCGCTGGCTCAGCTGGAGCACGGCCCCACCTCATTTGCATACGTCCTCTCGCCTGATCCCCAACTGCTGAGAGGCGTAGAGGAGATATACAGGAGGGAGAGGACCTCTTCAATGGGGTCGCTGGAGACGAGAACGGTCTCCGGCGTGGAGGAGGCCGTGGATCTCATCGAGAGAATTGCCCCCGAGCACCTGGAGGTGTGGGGGAGGAGGGAGGTGGCCTACAGAGTCAAGAATGTGGGCGCCGTGTCTGTCAACATGCCGAGCCCCTATCTCGACTACGTGGCGGGGATTAGCCACGTCTTGCCCACAGGCGGCTCGGCGAGGTGGCGGGGCATCGTGACGCCGCTTATCTTTATGAAGGCCGTCGGCATAGCCGAGGCTGTGGGCGAGCTGGCCCTGCTAGAGGCCGCCAGGAAGCTGGCGGAGTACGAAGGCTTCCCGCTCCACCGCAGGGCGTTGCTATGACGTGCCAGGTGCTGGAGAAGCTTGAGGGGGTCATCCGCCGGAGAATTGCCGAGGGCAACCCCCAGAGCTACACATACCGCCTATACTCCTCGGGCATTCCCGCGGTAGCCCGGAAGGTCGGTGAGGAGGCGGTGGAGGTGGCCGTGGCGGCCTTGTCAGAGGGGAGGGAGAGGGTGGTGGCCGAGGCGGCTGACCTCCTCTACCACCTCTTGGTGTTGCTGAACTCACTCGGCCTTTCTCTCGCGGATGTCTGCGGCGAGTTGGAGAGGCGGATGAAGTAGCGGGGCGACGGCTCAGCAACTCTTTAGCTGTAGGAGGAATATTGGCAGATCTTTCTTGGCGACTATCTGCACCTCCCTGGGGTAGCTCTTCCGGGCTTTGGACGTCTTTATCTCCAGCCTGTAGCTCCCCGCGACTATGTCTATCTCAGTCCTATTTCTGTAGTAGTAGACAGAGCCGCATGTCCTGTAGAGGTGTTCCTGAGCCACGTGTTCAAGTAGCGTAGATTCGTCAACTGCCTTCCCGGTCCACCAGGCTAGAGCTCTATATATCAGTGGGTCTCTAAAGAAGATTTTTTTCTCTCGTCGGAGGTTTGGCTTGTCTCCCTCTAGTAGATACGCCACCCCCAGCAGATAGAGATCTTTGAGAAATTCCACATAGTCGCGGACTGTGTTGTGAGATATCCCAACCTCCTGAGCCACGGCGTGGTACGACAGAGGACTGGGAACCTTCTCCATGATGGCGCCTATTATTTCTTTTAATAGCTGGGGGCTCCTTCCGTGTCTATACGTCTCAGAGACCACGGCGTCGATAAGCGAGGCGACGGCGTCTGGGTGCTCATTTATAGACTTGGGAAACCCACCTCTCTTTAAGTACTCCTCAAACAAGGCCTCAACCACGGCGGGATCTCTCGCCTCTCCGTAGAGCACAGCTACGAACTGGGGGAAGCCCAGCGGCAGGACAACCACATCTCTTCCGCTCCCCCTCCGACCTGGAAATTTTTCTGGAGTTTTCAACAGCTCAACAGCCGAAGATCCAGTCGCTGTGACCACCGACCTCTCCAAAGCCCCGGAGTCTATGTAAAACTTGACCACCCTCCACCATCCCCTGAGAGAGGTCACTTCGTCGAGGAATATATATAGCCGCTTGACGCCTCTCGCCTCAGCCCTAGCCAGCACCCAATGCATCACCTCTCTAAACTCCCTCAGTGAGACCACGGAGTCCAGGTCGACATAAACCACAGACTCCGGTGGGACGCTCTCGAGCAGGTGCTTAATGAGAAACTTCACGCCGGTGGTTTTCCCAGTCTGCCGCGGTCCGTAGACAAAATTAAGAGCAGGTGGGGAGAGGGATAAGTGCTCTATCCATTGTGGAATCCACCTAACTCTCTCCGACGCCCAGCGCCTAAGGTGTATATCCCTCTCGGACCAGTCTGGGTCGAACCACCACGGGTTGCTCCGCTCCAACGTCTCCATACCAGCAACCGGTGCCTTAAGTATAAATCTTTGATACCAAACTGACAACTACACGCAGTTTACTTGTCAGTATTCTATCAATGTTGCGCGAGGTATTTCAGAATTCCCCTCGCCGCTAGAACCCCGGTGGCCGCGGCGACATTTATGCCGCGGGAGAGGCCGGCGCCGTCGCCCGCAACGAATAAGCCGGGAACTGTCGTCATCAGGTTTGCGTCTACCGCAGGCCTCGCTGAGTAGTACTTAATCTCAGGGGCGTAGATAAGCGTCTGGGGGCTCGCCACGCCGGGGGCCAGCTCGTCGAGCTTCTTCAACCCCTCTATAATGTCCTCAACAATGCGGTGGGGTAGCGCGAGGGATATGTCGCCAGGTGTGACGTCTTTAAGCGTGGGGGATATACTCGACCTCCTAATACGGTCCCAGGTGGATCTCTGCCCCCTCTCCAGGTCGTAAAGCCTCTGGATGAGCGGCTTGCCGCCCCCCAGCTTGGTGGCCAGCCTGGCGATTGACTTGCCGAACTCAAGCGTGTCCTCCATGGGGTCTGTAAGCCTGAGCGTCACTAGAAACGCGAAGTTTGTGTTGTCGCTCTTTTTCTCTAGGTACGTCTCGCCGTTGACGCCGATCGTGCCGTCCGAATACACCTCCTTAACCACGAAGCCGCGGGGGTTCGTACAGAAAGTCCTCACCTTGTCGTCGTATTTAGAGGTGTAGAGAACCACCTTGGGGTCGTGCACCGCGTCTGTAAGCGGCTTCATGACGTGGTACGGCACCTCCACCCGCACCCCAATATCCACAGGGCCGAAGTCAATAGAGGCGCCCAGGCGCTTTAGCTGTGAGACAAGCCACTCGGCGCCGCCCCTCCCCGGCGCCAGAAGAACAGCCCTCGCGTTCAGCACGCCGCGGGTAGTCTTGACAGTGAAGAGTCCATTCGACCCACGCTCCACCTCCACAGCCCACGTGGCGTACATCACGGCGACGCCGGCCCCCTCGAGGTGTCGAGTCATAGCCTCCACAACCATCCTACTCCCATCGGTGCCCATGTGGCGCTGGCGTATTGGGATAATCCTCGCGTTGACCCTCGCAGCCAGCGCCGAGAGCTTCGCGAGGTACTCCATATTAGGCTCGTAGACGCGGCCCGGCGCCCCGAACTTGACAAATATCGAATCCACGTAGTTGATAAGCTCCATCGCCCTGTCCCAGTCCCCCACCAGCTCGTGGAGGTCGCCCCCCACGTCCGGCCTGAGGTTGATGAGGCCGGAGCTCAACGTGCCAGCCCCCCCAATGCCGTACATGATGTGGCAGGGGACGCAGTAGGTGCACTTCTCCAGAGGAGTCTGCAGAGGGCAGTGCCTCTGCGAGGCCTTGTACCCACCGTCGATGAGAGCTACCTTAACCCCCCCGGCCTCGGCCAGCTCAAGAGCAGCGAAGAGGCCCGCCGGCCCCGCCCCCACTATCACCACGTCGTAATCCCCCACGTACCGATCCAGCGTCCTGAGGCGGGATAGGTACTGCGTAACCACTTAACGACATGCACAACTGGATATTTATAATATCACTAGTACAAATTACCAAGCCGCCCAGCGATAGACGGTGCAGATAGGCAGTATTACTTAAAACCACTGCCGCAGACAAGAAACATGCTATACGTCGTCGTCGACGGCTTCTTCGGCGACACGGGAAAGGGCAAAGTCGTGGCGTATCTAGCCGCCGTCGACAAGCCGGCGCTGTGCGTGAGGACCGGCGCCCCCAACGCGGGGCATACAGTGGCTTGGAGAGGGGAGGCCGTGGTCCTACGCACGCTCCCCACGTGCTTCGTCAACCCCGGCTCCAAGCTGGCCGTGGCACCCGGCGCGTTGATCAAGATAGACGTATTCCTCTCTGAGGTGGAGAAGTTCGGCAGAGGCCGTAGCTACGTCGACTTCAACACAGGCGTCATAGAAGAGGCGCACGTGGAGCGGGAGAGGGCAGACGAATTTCTCATGAAAACAGTCGGCTCCACGGGGCAGGGCGTCGGGGCCGCGATGGTCGACCGCGTCCTCCGGAGGCTTAGGCTGGCCAAGGAGTTCGAGGCGCTTAAGCCCTACCTCGCCGACGTCCCGGCGATGATACACCAAGAGCGGAGCCGGGGCGTGGTTATAGAAGGCACCCAGGGGACCTTCCTATCCCTCTACCACGGCACCTACCCCTACGTCACAAGTAGAGACGTCACGGCAAGCGGCGTGTTGAGCGAGGCGGGGGTGGGTCCCAGGGCCGTGGACCACGTCGTGCTTGTATTCAAGGCCTACGTTACGAGGGTGGGCAACGGCCCCCTACCCGGCGAGCTACCGCCAGAAGAGGCCGAGAGGAGGGGATGGGCCGAGCGGGGAGCCGTCACCGGCAGGCCGAGGAGGGCGGCGCCATTCAACATGGAGCTCGCCAAGCGCGCAGTTCTCCTCAACACCCCCACCCAAATAGCCATAACAAAGATAGACATCCTCTTCAGAGACGCCTCAGGCAAAACCAGGTGGACAGATCTACCGCCAGAAGCCAGGAAGTGGATTGAAGAAGTGGAAGACGCGCTGAAGGTACCCATCACGTTGATAGGAACCGGCCCAGAGCCGCAACACATGGTAGACTTGAGAAAGGAGAAAGGAGAAGTGTAATAAAGACAGGTGTGGAGGTTTTGCCAGAGCCTTGGTTCGACCTAATGCGGTATAGAGCGGTGCGGCTAAGGGAGGCTCTTTACGAGGCTGAGCTGGCGGAGAAGTTCCTTGAGGAGGGCCTTGTGCGAAATGCCGCGGGTAAGGCCTTCCAGAGCTGGAAGGCTATTGTCGCCGCGTATTCAGTGGACAAAATCGAGGAGCTAGGGAGGGCTTTCCCCGGCCGTAAAAAGCTGAGGGGCGCCAGACGCGTCGTCGATAAGGCGGTGTGGATAGTGGCAATAATGCCAACCACAGCCCTCAAGAAAGTGGCGCAGATAGTTGGAGGAGACGTAGATCTCTATACAAACATAGCGCTACTGCTCTGCGAGTATCAGTACAACGGCCCCGATCCCGAGGGTATACTCAGCGTGTATCCAGACGACGACGCCGCGGTAAAGGACGTGAAGAGGCTAGTCGAAAAGGCTAAGGAGCTAGCGAGACAACTCCATTTATAAAAACTCGGAAACAACGTGGCGATGTACGTATCCCCATTTGACTGGCGCTACGGCACCGAGGAGATGCGCCGCCTCTTCAGCCAGGAGGCAGTCATCAACGCCTATCTAGAGGTGGAGAGGGCGCTTGTATGTGCGCTGGAGGAGCTGGGCGTGGCTGAGAAGGGCTGTTGCGAAAAAGTAAAAAACGCAGAGGTAGGCGCCGACGAGGTCTACCGGCTTGAGAAGGAGACGGGGCACGACGTGCTGAGCCTAGTGCTTCTGCTGGAACAGAAAAGCGGGTGCAGGTACGTGCACTACGGGGCCACCTCCAACGACATAATAGACACGGCGTGGGCTCTGCTCATTAGACGCGCCCTCTCCATAATAAAGCAGAGGGCGCGGGCCGTGGGCGAGGAGCTAGCGCGCCTCGCGGAGAGGTACAAAACCCTAGAGATGGTAGGCAGGACACACGGACAGTGGGCCGAGCCCATCACGCTGGGCTTCAAATTCGCAAACTACTACTACGAGCTCCACATCGCATGCAGACAGCTGGCCCTCGCCGAGGATTTTATAAGAGCCAAGATAGGGGGCGCCGTCGGCACCATGGCCGCGTGGGGGGAACTAGGCCCCGAGGTCAGGAGGAGGGTCGCCGAGATGTTGGGCCTCCCCCACCACGTAATTACGACCCAGGTGGCGCCCAGGGAGGCGTTCGCCGTGCTGGCCGCCTCTCTGGCGCTGACGGCGGCCGTCGCCGAGCGCCTCGCGGTGGAGATAAGAGAGCTCTCCCGCCCCGAGATCGGCGAGGTGGTGGAGAGGGGAGGCGGCTCCTCCGCCATGCCTCACAAGGCCAACCCCACGACCTCCGAGCGCATCGTCAGCCTGGCGAGGTACGTGAGGGCTTTGACACACGTGGCGTTTGAAAACGTGGCCCTGTGGCACGAGAGGGATCTCACAAACTCCGCCAACGAGCGCATATGGATACCCGAGGCCCTCCTCGCCCTGGACGAAATCCTCAACAGCACCCTTAGAGTCTTGAAGACCGTGTACATAGACGAGGCGAGAATAGAGGAGAACCTGCAGAAGGCGCTACCCCACATCCTCACAGAATTCCACATGAACAAGTTAATAAGAGAGGGGTACAGCAGAGCCGAGGCGTACAAAAAAGCCCGGGAAATACGCGCATTGACGTACGAATACCATAAGTGGCCCGTGGAGAAATTAATAGAAGAAACACTAAACCTGAGACTATGTGATTAACATATCAGCAGTGAGCACAATAAGTCACTGCAGTAGTGCAAAAGAAAAGATAGACAGCGCCCATACAAAATATATGGCATATCAAGGAAAATATTATAATACCCAGTAATATATGGGTAGATGCATGTGGATAATATGAAGGGGAGGCGCCACACGGGAGGTGTGGTCGTTGCGGCTGTCGTGGTTATTTTGTTAGTGGCACTTGCCATATGGCTCAGCGCCGCTTACGCAAGACCTGGCAAGCCTCTGGTGCCCTTAACCCAAGGCACATTTACGGCGCAGTACACGGCTGAGGTTATGTGCGCCGGGGGGAACAAATTCGAGGCAAACCTCACTCTAGTCTATAAGAACGGTAAGTTGGCCAGGGCCGTGCTAGGCGGCTACGAGTTGCCGCTGGCTGTGTTTAGCTACCCGCATCAGTTCGCCTATATTGGAGAGCTACTGCTTGACCTAGGTAGGGTTAGGAGTGTTAACAACGAAACTGTGAAGGGCCTCGGCGGCGTTGTCTATAAGCGTAGCCTCAACCCCGTGCCCTTTGACAAGTCGCCTCTCGCCCCCCGTAGCCAGCTGTTAGTCGAAACCAGTTTTAACTACTCTAGACTGGTGATCGAGGGGCACGGCGAGTTGATAAACGCAACGACCCACGGACTGTTGATATTTGACGACAAGGCAGAGGTGCCCTACTTCTTCATAATTGACATAATTCACAGCGCCATGAGGAGAGTCTGTAGAAGCTCCTACGCCAATATAGTTGCATACATCCGGGAGGTGAGGTAACCCCAGTTTTTAAAACCCCCTTTTCCCTCCTCCCGTGTTTGTTGGTGTTGTGGACTACACAGTGGGCAACGTCGGTAGCGTACTTACGGCGTTAAGAAGGGCGGGGGCAGAGCCTGTAGTTGTGAAAAGCTTAAGGGAGGCGGCGAGGGTCGACGCTCTGGTGTTGCCCGGCGTCGGCACCTACGAGGCGGCCTACGCGCTGGCCCACGAATTTAGAAATGCGATTTTGGAAAAGCCAACGCTGGCCATATGCCTCGGCATGCAGTTGCTATTCGAGGCGAGCGAAGAGGGCGGGGGGCAGGGGCTCGCAGTCTTCAGAGGGCGGGTGGAGAGGGTAAGGGCTCGGAAGGTGCCGCACATCGGCTGGGCGTATACGCATGTGGCGAGGCCCGACGGCGTGGTGGAGGAGGGGTACTACTACTACCTACACAGCTACGGCGTGCGCTGGGACGGGGAGGACCCCTCGCACATCGCCTACGTGGAGCTGGGGGATAGATACGCCGCGGCGGTTAGGAGGGGACACATACTTGGCGTGCAGTTCCACCCGGAGAGAAGCGGCAAGGCCGGCCTCGCGCTGATTAGGAGATTCCTAGCCGAGGCGCGTAGGTAGCTACAGCAAGCCGCGCCGCTCCTCCCCGCTCTTCAAGACGTGCGATGCCGAGGACTCGAAACACGACCTGGAACCCGTGTGGCACGCCGCGCCTATCTGGAAGACCTTGAGCACGACGGCGTCGCCGTCGCAGTCCGTCCTAAACTCCTTTACTATCTGGTAGTGGCCGCTGGTCTCCCCCTTCAGCCAGACCCTCTTGCGCGTGGTGGAGAAGTAATGCGCGAGGCCCGTGGTGAGCGTCAGCACCACGGCGATCGGGTCCATATACGCCACCATCAAAACGTCTTTAGTAACCACGTCTTGCGCAACCGCCACCACAGTGCCATCTATGTGGCGGTAGCGTAAAGACGACGCAATTTTCCAAGCCTCCTCAGCAGATGCCAAAGGCCTAGGCTCCATGAGAATTTGTCTGGTTTTTAGATTTGTCGTGTTCGAGAATTCGCTTGGCGATCCTATCGACGAAGTTTTTTACCTCCTCGTAGGCTTTCCTCACGTCGGATTCGGTGGCCCACCCCTCGTAGAAGTTTATATGCATGGCGTTTGCGGCGTTCCAGGCGTCGCGTATCCAGTCGCCTAGCTCGGCGGCGATTTTATCCTTATAGCGCCACAGCTCTCCGTGTGACGCCAGTCTAACGCCGTCGCGCCAGTAGGCGTAGGCCTTCACAGCCAGCGCCGCCGCCCCCCAAATCTTCTCACTAGCCTGACGGAAGTCGCCGGTTCCAAGCTCCTCCCCCGCCGCCCTCAGCAGATCTAAGGCAGCCTCGGCGTATGCTTTAGCTTTGCCGGGTGGATCTACGTCGGCTAGTAGCCGCTCTAATAGATAATCCTCTATAGACACGCCGGCCTCCTCCGCTCTTGCCTTAAGCTCCCTCACGATTTTAGACGGCAACACTAACGTCTCCACACATCTGCGATAGTAGAAATTTATATAGGTTACCGAGCTCGACGAAGTTCGGCTCCTTCGCGGTTCTGCCAAAAGCTCGGCGTAGGGCACGCGTGTATACACATCAACGAAACGGCGATATACGCTACGTATTCGCCCGCCGTGCTACATAGATAAGGTTTTATAACTATAGTTTGCTTGGCCCGTGTTGGTGCCTGAAATAGACTTCGCCTACGATGAGCCTGACGTGGGCTATCAGAGGATAAGGCTTCACTTTAATGAAAACCTCTTCCTCCCTGAGGATTACTACAGAGCCGTCACGGCGCTCCCCGAGCCGTGGGAGATACGCTACTACACAGATCCTAATAATAGGAAGCTAGCAGTGGCTATAGAGAGGCATCTAGGCCTCCCACAAGGCTCCGTCGTTATAACTGCTGGGGCTGACGAGGGGCTGAGGCTCGCCATGCAACTAGCCGCGCATATGGGGCGCGGCTTGGCTATTGTGGAGCCCACCTACGGCATGGCGCGTGTGGTGGCTAGGCAGGTGGGGCTGAGGCCCGTAGTTGCCACCTACGGCGGGGACTTGTCTCTAGACGTCGAGGCGGTGGCGAGGCTTGGCGTCGGCGCTGTGTACGTCTGCTCGCCTAACAACCCCACCGCCCACGTGGTGAAGGAGGTGGAGGAGCTCGCGGCGAGGTTCAGCGGCCTTGTGGTGCTAGACGCCGCATACGCCGAGTTCGCCGGGTACTGGACGCCGAAGCTGTACGAATATGGAAACGTCGCTGAGGTGAGGACTTTTTCAAAGGCGTGGGGGCTTGCGGGGCTGAGGGTGGGCTACGTCGTAGCCCAGAGGCGGCTGGCAGAGGCTCTGAGGGCGCTGTCACCGCCGCACCCCATCTCCTCCTTCTCGGCCAAGGTGGTGGAAAAGGCGCTGGAGGTCGGCAGACCGTACGTGGAGCGCTCCGTGGAGGAGTTGAGTGAAGTACGCCAGTGGGCCGCGGCGCAGATAAGAGGCGACAAGTACCACGGCCCCACAAACTTCATCACAGTCAAGGTTGGCGACGCAGAGGCCGCGGCCTCCAAGCTAGAGGAGGCCGGCTTCGTGGTGAGGGTACTCGGCGGAAAGCCGCTCTGCCCCTCATGCATACGCTTCACCCTAGCCCCCCGCCCCATCATGGACAAGTTCCTCCAACAGTTAGAAAAAGTCCTGCAAGAAACCTCTGGAGGTAGGAGCCAGGCTCCTTAGGCCCAAGCGGCGCCGCGCCTCCCGGCGCCTTGTGTGGATTGCGAAGCGGCGGCTCGCCGCGGGGTTATGGTTTTTAAAAGAGGGGAGTTGTGAATATGTGGAGCTCAGCCGGAGGGGGGTCCAGATATTGAGGATACCGCTGGAGGACGTGGCGAAGGCAAGGCTTATGGAGAGCAGAGCTGAGGTAGAGCTGGCTAGGAAATTCCTCCACGCAGGTCTCCTAAGGAACGCCGCCGGCAAGGCTTTCCAAGCGTGGAAGGCATATCTCTCCTACCTAGCAATTAAGCACCAAGATCTGTTCCAGCTAGAGGGTGTTAAAATCTTGAGGAGGGGCATCGGCGTCTTGCGTAAGGAGCTGGTGCTTGCCCTGGCGCCCACCACCATGATGACGCAACTGGCTGAGAAGCTAGGCGCGAGGGAGCCGGAGGTCGTGGAGCTCACCGCCTTGGCTTTGCTAATACATGAATACCAGCACAACGGCCCGGATCCCTCCGGTGTTCTGAGCAAAATACCCAGCGATGACGCGGCCAGGGGCCTTATAGAGAGGCTAGTTGCGCAACTAGAGAGGAGGCTGGCGGGCGAGGCCGGCAGAGAGCCGCCGCGGCTCTCGGGTTAATGTTTATAAATCGACGGGTTGTGGCCCCTATGGATAGCTCTCCCCATGCTTCTGGCGGTTCCTAGCAAGGGCAGGCTTCAGGAGCCTACGCTGAAGCTTCTCGAGGCCGTCGGCATCAGGCCGCTGGCTTCGGACGAGAGGGCGCTGGTGGTGCCCACCTCGTGGAGCGTGGTAAATCTCATACGGGCTAGGCCCGAGGACATACCGCACATAGTCGAGAGCGGGAGGGTTTGGGCTGGCGTGACGGGACACGACTACGTGGTGGAGTCCGGCTCAAACGTCGCCGAGGTGCTCGACCTAGAGTTCGGGAGGGGGAAGCTGGTGGTTGCAGTTCTGAAATCCAGCGGCGTCTCTACCGTCGAGGAGCTCCCTCCCGGGGCTCGGGTTGCCACTAAGTTCGTCAACATCGCTTACAACTACTTCGCAGAGCTGGGGAAGAGAGTCCGCATTATTAGAGTGACGGGATCGGTTGAGGTGTTGCCGCAACTCGGCATCGCGGACGCCATACTGGACGTGATGGCGACTGGCACCACTCTGGAGGTGCACGGGCTGAGGCCGATAGCCACCGTGCTCGAGACCTCGGCGAGGCTCGTAGTAAACCCCCGCTACGTGGAGCACGAATTAACCAAGAAGCTCGTCACATTCATAAGGGGGTACTACGCGGCGCAGGGTAGGAAGATGGTGTTTCTAAACGTCCCCGCAGACAAGCTAGAGGCTGTGCTGACGGTGCTCCCGGCGATGGAGGCCCCCAGCGTGACGAGACTAGCAAAAGGCGACGTCTACGAAGTCTTTTCTGTAGTCCCCGAAGACGTACTCCCAGACCTCGTGATGCGGCTTAAAGAGGCGGGGGCAAGAGACATAGTAATAACCCCGATTGAGAAGTTGATAACATAGGAGGCGGCGCCGATCAGCCCAGCGACTGTCTCCCGCGCGGTTCGATTACCGACCTGTGTATTATCTCCGCCACGTCTGCGGCCACCTCTTCCGGACTCCGGGAGGCATCTACCACGGGGTGCCCCTCTTCGGCCGCTCTGGTTAGGTATATCTCCCTAACCCTCCTCAGGAATTGGACGTATTCGTACTTCTCCACGTGCCCCCTCCTCCTAATACGGGCCTCGGCGACTTCTGGATCGACGTCGAGGATTACAGTAAGATCGGGCCTCGGCACCAGCTTGTTGATGTATTTTATGAAGTCTATCGGCACCCCCGCCGCGCCTTGGTACGCTATTGAGGACTCCACGTAGCGTTCGCTGATGACCAGGTACCCCTCCCTTATCTTCGGCTCCACCTCTCTCTTGTAGTGCTCTATACGGTCGGCTGCAAACAGCAACGCATCGACGTGGGGGTCAACAGACCCCCCCTTCAGGGCCCACTCCTTTATTAACCTACCCACGGGGCCGTCGCTGGGCTCCTTCGTGACGTACACCTTCGGCAGTAGCTTGGCGAGGAGCTGTATCACGGTGCTCTTGCCCGATCCGTCAATTCCCTCCACTGCTACAAACGCCATAACCCCCGGCGGGTGTCTGTTATTAAAGACCCCATGTAGAGGGGGCGCGGCTTCACAACACCGAAAGCATGAACTGTGTGATGGCGTTGTACATCGACATTAAGAGGGCCTTCTCCTCAGGCGTGAGCCGATCCATGAAGGACTGGTCGTTAACAATGTCGGGCCGTGTGGCTACGAGCAACGCCATTTTCTTTACTCTCTCTATTAGGAGCTCCCTGACGTCTTGGAGGATGGTCTTGACGGTCTTCGCGTCGCCTCTCTTGCTGAGGAGGTATATGGTGAGCCTCAGCCGCGGGTAGAAGCCCTCCGGCAACTTCGCGGGATAGGTCTCCCTCTGCTCTACATATTTTAAAGAAGCCACGTCCCTCGGGGGGAGGGCATACGCCTCGTCTATCTCCACGGCCCCCATCTCGTCCAGCTTCAAGGCGAGGTACAGCGGCACCTCCGCCACCGTGTTGGCTTGGTAGGAGACGCCGAGCAGGGGTAGAGACACGTCCCGCCTAAACGTGACCCTCACTGGGTAGTAGTTAGCCACGCTGTTGAACGCCACACATCTACACATATACCAGTTAAAAAGACGCGTTTCCAGCACTGTGTGGTAATACGGCTCCTAGTCACAGCGGCGTTTATCGCCGGCATCGCCGCCTTGGCGATAATAAAGCCGCCGGTGTGCGCCGCGCTGTACGGCGGGACTCTCTACTACGCGGCGTTTCTACCCGCGGGCTACCTGGCGAGGTGGCGGCTGGGGAGGGGCTTCCCTCTTGCATACGGCGTGTACTTCCTATCTCTAATGGCGGCGGGTCTGTTGATACTAGCCTCGCCGCAGATACTGCAGAGCTACAACGAGGTGAGGGAGGCCCAGGCCCGCTACTTCTCCGCCGCCTCTCAATGCCCCCTGGGGAGGCCCCTGCTCGTGATACAAGCCATCTTCCTCGCGCCGCTCGTCGAGGAGGTGGTCTTCCGGGGACTCCTCTTTGAGGAGGTGAGGAGGAGGTGGGGCACGGCGTCTGCATACCTAATCTCCTCGCTGGGATTCGCCCTACTCCACAACCCCGGACTCGGGGCGGTTCCCATATTTATCGTCGCCCTATCCCTGGCATTCGCGTACCACAGATACGGCCTGCCCGCCAGCATCATGCTCCACGCCACGCAGAACACCCTCGCCATGCTCATACACTAGCCGAAGCTCGCCGCGGCGCCTCCCTCAGCCGCGCAGACAAGCTCCGCCAGCCTCTCGGGGTCGTCTACATAAACCACCTTCACCACCCTCCTCTCGTCGAAGTACTCGGGATACGCCTCCCGGAGGCGGTCTGTGGAGGCCCCCGCCCCCGCCAGCACAAACAGCGGCTTGCCCATGGCATACGCCATAAAGGCCTCTATGGCTGTCCCCACGCCGCCGCCCAACACCGCCACGGCGTCGGCAGAGCGCACCATAATCACAGAGCGGCACCGGTACTCGCAACCGCTACGTATCACCACGGCGCCGGGAGGGAGCTCCACCCCTTCCCTCTCGATAGGCAACACCGCCACCACCCTCAGCCCCCTCCTCAAGGCGGCATCAACCACCTCCTTCATATGCCCCCAGTAGCCGCCTACTAGCAAAACGGCATCTGGACATCTTCTGGCCAAGGCCTCTACAAACCTCTCCACCTTCTCAGCTAGCCCCGGGACGTTGTTGCTGTGGACGGCCACTGCTATCTGCCTCATTGCCGAATGAGGTAAAGCACGTGGGGGACCTCGGCGAGGATTATCCGCATGCCAGTCCTCACAGAGTTGGGAGATCCCGGCAGTAGAAACACGGCCTTGCCGCTTATAACACCGGCGGTGGACCTCGTTAAAAACGCCGCGGTTCCCACCTCCTGAATACTGTAGTATCTAAACACGTCGCCGAACCCCTCAATCTCCTTCTCAAACAGCGGTCTCACCGCCTCAATAGTGACGTCAGTCTTCGTAAGCCCGGTCCCCCCGGTGAATATAATCACGTCGACGTCGTCCCTCTGGACAAGCTCAAACACCTTCCGCCTAATGGCGTGCAGGTCGTCGGGGAGCAAGTCGCGCCCCACCACGACATGCCCAGCCTCCCTAGCCATGGCCTCCGCCAAGTCGCCAGACTCATCCCCCGGAGACCCCCCTGCGGACCTCTCCCTAAACCTAGACGTGCTAACAGTCACGATGTAGAACCTAGCCACACGAGGCCCCTGCGATCTGTGGTGCTCGTGAGCCATGTAGAAACATACACACTATTTAAAACCAGCCACCCACCCCACACCCCCCGCGCATCTCCGTGGACGCCTTCGCACACCCATAACACTTTATAAACTACGCCAAGCTTATGCTGTGCTAATTGCGTTGGATCTAGACGGCACGGCGTGGGATCATCTAGACATCTCCTCGCTCTACCCCCCATTTAGACGGGTCTCCCCGCTGAAGATACAAGACAGCAGAGGGGTGGAGGTGGCTCTGAGGCCGCACCTCCCCGACTTCTTAAAGTGGGCTGTGGAGGACGGTCACATCCTCACCACCTTGTCATGGAACGACTTCGACGTGGCGTACCAAGCGCTGAGGGCCTTCGAAATAGACAAGTACTTCCACTACCTAGCAATAGAGCCGCACCCCCGTAAAGACAAGATGCTCTACAAACTACTAAGGCAGATCAAGGCAGAGAGGGGACTCGACATAGACCCTCGGGACGTCGTCTATATAGACGACAGAGATATACACATCCAAGAAATCTGGGAAAACATCGGCCCAGTGCGCTTCATCCACTTCGGCAGAGACGTTAAATGCTTCCTGGAGATAATCCAGTTGCTCAACCCTTCACCGCGTAGCTGATCTTCTCCACCGCCTTAATCATCTCCTCGGTGTAGTTCAAATGTATTAACTGCGCGGACTCCGGCGGAAACACAGTCGGGTCGTTGAGAATGTCTGGATCCAGGTACTTCGCCAGCAACTGCCTCTTTAAGGCGGTGGGGTAGTTAGACGCCTTCACGATGCGGGCGGAGTTCTCCGGCCGGAGCAGGAAGTCTATGAAGAGGTACGCGGCTTCGACATTCTTGGCGTCGCGCGGGATCACCATGAAGTCGACCCATCTGTGGGTCTTCGGCTTGGGGAGGACGTATTCAAACTTGTCGGCGTTTGCCTGGCCGGCGGTTTTGGTAAACTCGTCTCTCGCGGTGGCGGCGTCGCCGGACCAGATCTGGGATACCCAGAGCTCTCCTGCGGCCAGCGCTGGCACGATCTGGCTGATGCCCAGGTACCCCCTTATGTAGGGCTTCTGCTTCTTTAACAAGTCAATTACCTTGTTCACGGCGCCCTCGCTCCAGTCGTCTGGATCTATGCCCAGGGCGTATTTGGCGGCCATTACAGGCTCGATAAACTCCTCCAGCATGGCTACCCTATTCCCAATTTTTTCCAGGATCGCCGCGTCGAACAAGTCCCCCCACTTCTCTAACCTACCGACGTCGGCCTTCATCGCGTAGTAGTTCACGGCGAAGCCCGTCGTGCCGAAGGCGTAGGGAACCGAGTACTGCAGACCGGGGTCGTTCGGATTTTCAAAAAATGCAGGATCTACGTTGCCTAGGTTAGTCAGCTTGTTGTGATCTATCTTCCTTACGTACCCCCCCTTTATCATCTCCTTGAGATAGGTGTCTGGGAGGACCACCAGGTCGTAACCCCCGCCTCCCCTCAGCAGGGCGGCGTAGGCCTCCTCGCCGCTTTCAAACTCCTGGTACACCACCTTTATGCCGTACTCCTTTTCAAACTCGGGGAGCAGATCCTTGTCGATATAGTACGAGTAGTTGTAGACGGCGAGTTCCCCGCCGCGCTTGGGGGTGGGGGTGGTTGCCGTCGTGGTGGTGGTTGAGGTGGGCGTGGCTGAGGTGGTGGTTGCCGTCCCCTGCGCCTCTGCTGGCTTTCTCGTAAGTAGGAGCCCGCCCCCCACGGCGGCTAGGACTGCGGCGGCGCCGGCGGCTATGAGGAGCTGCCTCCTGGTGACCATTGATACCCCGCGGCGCGGAGGGTTTTTAAAAATTGCCTAGCCCCGCTGGCGATTATCTTAGCTATGCGCAGAGGCTCCGGCATCTTGCCGAATTTCATACAGGCCTCCGCCGCCTTGCCCGCGTCTATGGGGTCGATGCCCCAGGATCTTACGTAAATCTTGAAACCGTCTCTAGTGTAGTAGAGCGTGGGTGGGCCCAGCCTCCTTATGGCTTCTAGCCTTTCCTCCCAGTCTGGGAAGAGCTTCTTGACTGCCTCCTCGACGTGGCCCCCGGGCTCTTCGAAGACGTAGCACGCCACGGGCTTTTGAAAACTGGTGTACAGCGCCTCCCCGTCTATCCAGTTGTAGAAGGACACTATGCACCCGTCGAGCATTACGAGGCTGACGTCTCTTCTAAGGACGGCGCCGAGTATCCTGGCGGCGGCTTCTGTGCCGTCTCTACCCCCAAGCTTGGCCTTTGCGAACGCCACGTCCTCCACCACGCCGTCGCGCCGGGCCCTTACGCCGACGTACACCGACTCGCCGTCTTCAAGTCTGAAGCTCTCGGCTATGGCCACCACCTTGAAGTTTTTAGAGAGGTATCTTGGATAGGAAGTCGGCGAGCTCCTCCTCGGTCGCACTAGTGAGGCCCAGCCTGACGTATTCCCCGAAGCGGCCTCTCCAGGAGAAGGCACTGCCGTCTAGGGCGCCGTGTTTTAAAAAAATTGTCTTATCCCTAGGCCTCAGCCACGCGAAATACGGCGTGGCCTCCACGCCTAGGTATTGCCTCACCAGATCGCGGCGCCTCGCCAGGGAGTTAAACACGGCGTAGACAGCGCCGGACTTCACTGCGGCGTAAAACAGGTACTGCATATACGTCGGCGGGTGTAGATACGACGCCTCCAAGACGTTTAGGTAGTAGTCGGAGAGGCTTGGCGGGACCGCGACGTACGCCAGGTGGAGGCCGGGGAAGAGCACGTCGAGCGAGCCGACGACGACGACGTTCTCCGGTATGTACGGCACCTCGCCGGCGAGTAGGCCGTAGGTCAGGTCGTAAATGGTTAGAGGCGCCGAGCGAGACGCCGCCTCCAGCTCGCCGGCGCTGTATATATACCCGTCGGGGTTCCTCCAGTGGGGCTGTATATACACGGCCTTAGGCCTTCCGCACCTGGCATAGCTTATTACCTCCCTCTGGGTGGGGTCCTCCGGCTGTATGCACTCCCCTCGGTCTAGGTGGATTTCTGCGACTATCCTGATGCTGTCGGCTATGCTTGTGGTGAAGTATACCTCATGTTTCGTAAAGCCCTTCACGGCTAGGATTCTCCTCAGCTCCTCCCTGGGCTCGGGCGCCCCCGCGGTGTCTGTATACTGCAGAGCCCTCTTGCCGAATTCCCTCACCACGGTTTCGTGTACCAGCCTCACCACATCCACGTCGCTGTTTTTTATCCAGGTGCCGCTTAGGTCAACCATTTAACATAGGGAAATTTGACGTTTATGAAGATTGGGAAGCTACCGCCCGACCTGCTCCAGCGTCTTGTGATCGCCAGGAGGGGGGTGGCTAGGCGCGAGGTGCTTGTGGGACCCGCGGTGGGGGAAGACGCGGCGGTTATAGACGTAGGCGGGAGGTACCTGGCAGTCCACACAGACCCCATATCGGGCTCGGTGAAGCTACTGGGCTACCTCGCGGTGTACATCCCCACAAACGACATAGCGGTGAGGGGGGTGGAGCCGATGTGGCTCTCCACGGCGCTGTTTCTGCCGCCGGGCGCGGACGATTCTGTCCTCGACATGATTACTAGGCAGATAGACGAGGCGGCGGGGAGGCTGGGGGTTATGGTGGTGGGCGGCCACACGGAGGTGACTACGGCTGTCACCAGGCCGATGGCGGTGGCCACGGCGATGGGCGTCGGCGATAGGTATGTATCCACGGGGGGCGCCCGACCTGGCGACGTAGTCATTATGACAAAATCCGCGGGGCAGGAGGCCGCCTCTATCCTCGCGACGGACTTCAGAGAGGAGGCTCTCAGGAGGGGGGTGAAGCCGGAGGCGGTGGCGAGGGCAGAGAGGCTGGCTTTGGAGGTGTCTGTGGCGAGGGAGGCCCTTGCCTTGGCCGACCTGGCCACATCTATGCACGACCCCACGGAGGGGGGTCTGGCCAACGGGCTGGCGGAAATCGCCTACGCGTCGGGAGTGTCAATAGACGTGGATAGGGGAAAGGTCGTCGTCTACAGGGAGGTGGAGGCGCTGTGCGGAGCCTTCGGCATAGATCCCCTCGAGACTCTGAGCTCGGGTGTACTCCTTGCCACGGTGCCCCGCGGGAGGCTGGACGAGGCTGTGGAGAGGCTGGAGGCGCTGGGCGTGCCGCACGCCGTGATCGGCGAGGTGAAGCCGCCGAGCGGCTACCTGGTCAGAATCGGCGGGAAGATCTACACAAGGCCCTACGTCGAGGATAAGTTGTTCACGTTTTTCTAAGCTCTACTAGGGCCTCTATGAGGTGCTTGGCCACGTCTACTCCTGTGGTTTTCATGAGTGCCTTGAACTCCGGTATTCCGTTGACCTCGTTGACGTACAGCCTGTCTCCTATGAGTATGTCCACGCCGGCGTAGAAAGCCCCCACAGATCTCGCCGCCTTCACAGCGAGGTCTTCCAACTCGCCGTCTATCTGCTGGGGCTCTGTCCGGCCGCCCCGTGCGGCGTTGCTTCTCCAGTCGCCTCTGGGGGGTATCCTCCTCATGGCCGCGACTGCCCTTTCCCCGATTACGAAGACTCTTATGTCCTCCCCAGTGCCTATCATCTCCTGTAGTAGAAACACCTCGTTCTCCGCGGATCTCATCAAGAGCCTCACCTCCTCGGGCGCGGTGACCAGCGCCACCTTGCGCCCCCAGCTGCCGCTGGCGGTCTTCACAATAGCTCTTTCTCCCACCTCCACCTCGGCTTCGCCGAAGAGCACCTTGGTCCTGGGCACCGGGAGCCCGCAGGCCCTTAGCCTCGCCAGGGTAACTGCCTTGTTCCAGCTCACGGCTATGGCGCTGGAGGAGTTGACGGCTAGCCCCCCGTTGCCCTCGACCACCGCGGCCGCCACGATGCCCTTGTTGTGGCTCAGGGTCCTTATTAGGTAGACGTCGGGCTCCCACCCCTCCACGTCCAGCACCTCCCCTATCTTCACCGTTTTTAAAACTACGCCGAGCCTCTCCGCGGTTTTTATCAAAGCCTTCTCCTCTTCCCTGACCACGTCGTATACCAGCGTCACCACGGCGACACCTCAAGCCTCCCGTTTTTGTAATACCACCCAAAGGCCTTGGCAAGCTCCACGGCCAGCGTCGAGTCGAGGACCAGCGGCGTGTTGGTGTCGGCGGCGGTCCTCCTGATGTGGAAGTCTCTCTGCGGGGTGTCCCCCGCGGTCATTACGATGTCCACCTCGCGCCACTTCAACATATCGAGGAGCTTGTCGCCCAGCTGCTCGGGCGTATACACCTCAAGCCGCCCGGAGAGGAGCTCCGCGGCTTGTTTGATGAGCTCGCCGTGCCGCGGGTCGTAGGTGTACACCAAAGCTCTCCTGGCCGGCACCTTGTTGGGGGTGGCGGAGAGCCAGCTTTTCAGCAGAGCCTCCTCGTACACAGCCCCGTTCGACGCCACCTCCCCCGTGCTGTACATGACGGGCCCCAGCCTGGGGTACGCGCTCCTGAGCCTAGCCCAGGAAAACTGGGGAGACTTGACCCACCACTTCGACGGCTTGAGCACCACCCTCTCCTCGTCAACCGCCAGCGCGCCCCGGGTCAAGACGTCGGCGACCAGCGACATGTAGTTAACCCCGGTTGCCTTGCTCACAAACGGCATGGAGCGGCTCACCCGGAGATTCGCCTCGATGACGTATACGTCGTCTTGGACGAGGAACTGTACGTTGAGCGGCCCCTTGACCTCCAGCTCCCTCGCCAACGTGTGGACCACGTCCACCATCTTCCTCACGGCGGCGTCGCCCAGCCTCCTCGGCGGCAGGACCATCGTCGAGTCGCCGGAGTGCACCCCGGGGGGCTCTATGTGTTCAATCGGCGTCGCCACGAGCCGCACCCCGTCGGAGACGGCGTCCACCTCGGCCTCCACCCCCCTGGGCATGAACTTGGAGATAACCACTGGGTACTCCCCGCTTACTCTCGCCGCCTTTTCGAGAAAGCCGCGTAGCTCCTCCCCGCTGTGCGCAACCGCCATGTAGGTCCCCCCGAGGACGTAGCTAGGCCTCACCAACACGGGGTAGCCCAGGTCTTCAGCTAGCTTAAGCGCCTCGTCGATGCTTGAGGCGTGTACCCACGGCGGCTGTCTTATGCCGAGCCTATCCAACAGCTTAGAGAACTTACTCCTATCCTCAGCGATGTCGATAGACCTGGAGCGCGTTCCCCCAATCCTCACCCCAGCCCGCTCCAGCGGGACGTACAGCCTCTGCCCTATTTGGCCGCCTGCGTACAGCACCACCGTCACCCCCCCGCCTTCCTTCTCTACTATGTCGAGTATGCGCTCGGCGGAAATCTCGTCGAAGTAGAGCTTATCTACAATATCCCAGTCGGTGGACACGGTCTCGGGGTTGTAGTTCAGAATGGCCACCCGGTACCCCCTATTCCTAAGCTCGGTAGCCAGCATGACGGTGGACCAGTCGAACTCTACACTTACGCCTATTCTAAACACGCCGGCACCAACTACCAAATAATCCACCGGCGGCGTCTTGTCGTCGTACTGGCCGCCGTATGTGAGATATAGGTAGTTGGTATCGGCTGGCCACTCCCCGGCCAGCGTGTCGATTTTCTTAACCACAGGCCTCCTCCTAGCCCTCCTCACCTCCTCCACAGACTTCCCCAAAGCCCCGGCGATCTGCTCATCCGAGAAGCCGAGCACCTTGGCCTCCTCCAAGTCGAGCGCCCCGGCCTCCAGCTTCTTGTAGACGTCTACAATCCGCCAAATAGCCCTTAAGAAAAATCTGTCTACCTTGTTTATCTTGTAGATCTCGTCGACTGAGGCGCCGAGGTACAGCGCCTTGGCGGCGCAGATGGGCCAGTACGGCCTGTACTCCTCTAAACACTTCAGCGACTCCCCCAGCGTAAGGTTGCGGAACATCCTCCCGCCCACCAGCCCGGGCTCCCCGATGTCTATCATCCTCACGGCCTTCTGCCACGCCTCCTCCAGCGTCCTACCCACCCCCATCGCCTCGCCTATGGACATCATCTCTGGGCCGAGCCCCTCTGTGATGCCGAACCGCTCGGCCTCCCACCTGGGGTGCTTCACTACGATGTAGTCAAGGGACGGCTCGAAGGACGCGACGGTGCGCCTCGTCACCTGGTTCAACACCTCGTCCAGGCGGTAGCCCAGGGCCAGCTTCGCCGCTATGTAGGCCAGGGGGTATCCAGAGGCCTTGGAGGCGAGGGCGCTCGAGCGCGACATACGTGGATTTGTCTCTATGGCGTACTGCTCAGGCCCCGCGTAGTTCACAGCCACCTGGACATTCCCCTCCCCCACCAGCTCAATAGCCCTGGCAACCCCTATGGAGATGTTGCGCGCCGTTTGGTACTCCTCGTCCGTGAGGGTTAGACACGGCGCGATCACAATGGAGTCTCCTGTGTGGATCCCCATGGGGTCGACGTTTTCCATACACACAACCGCCGCCACGTTGTTGTAGGAGTCCCTAACCACCTCGAACTCCACCTCCTTCCAGCCCTCGAGGTACTTCTCCACAAGGACCTCCCCAATCGCCGACTGCGCAAACGCCTTGTAGATCCTGGCCTTCAGCACCTCCTCGCTACGGGCCACGAAGGCCCCGGCGCCGCCCAGGTTGAAGCTGACCCTAACAACCACGGGGTACCCAAGTCCCCTGGCGATTTCAAGCGCCTCCTCCGGCGACTTGGCTGGGCTACTTGGAGGCACGGGTATCCCCGCCTCCTTCATGGCCTTCTGAAATAGATCTCTCGACAGGGCTCTCTTTATGCCGCGCACCGGCGTCCCCACCACCCTAACCCCGTACTTATCCAGCACCCCGGCCTCCTCCAGCTCGACGCATGCAGACAGCGCAGTCTGGCCCCCGAAGCCGCAGGCGATGGCGTCCGGCCTCTCCCTTTCTATAACCTCAGTTAGAAGCTGCCTCTGTATGGGGATGAAGTACACCTTGTCGGCGAGGAGTTTAGACGTCTGAATCGTGGCTATGTTGGGGTTCACCAGCACGGTCTCTATGCCCTCCTCCCTGAACGCCTTCAGCGCCTGTGAGCCGGAGTAGTCAAACTCCGCCGCCTCGGCGACTTTTATAGCCCCGGACCCTATTATTAGGATTTTCCTAACGTCCGGCATGGCGGTGCGCCAGCTTTAGGAACTTGTCGAAGACCCACCTCGTGTCGTGAGGCCCCGGCGAGGCCTCGGGGTGCCACTGGGTGGTTAACACCGGGAGACGCTCGTGGTAGAGGCCCTCCACGGTGCCGTCGTCTGGCTGTACAGCCCACACCTTCAGCTCGGTGCCGCTTGGATCGACGGCGTAGCCGTGGTTGTGGGTGGTTATGTAGGTCCCGCCGGTGAATAACAAGTCGCGTACAGGCTTGTTGCTGGCTCTGTGGCCGAATTTCAGCTTGTGTATCCTGGCGCCTAGGGCCATGGCAATCACCTGGTGGCCGAGGCATATGCCCATCAGGGGCTTTCTATACTCTACATACTCCGCAATCTTTGTAGATAGGAAGTCCAGTAGCTTGGGGTTGCCGGGGCCGTTGCTGACAAACAACGCGTCGCAGTCGAAAGCCGCCTCGGGCCGGCGGCACGGCACAAGCCTCACCTTTACACCCCTCTTCAAAAACTCTCTCACTATCGACTTCTTCACGCCGCAGTCTACAATACCCACGCAGAGCTTCCCGTCCCCCAGCTCCACAGGCTCTTTGACAGATACCTGGTCGACGTAGACCACCTCGTCGTAGCGGGGCGATCTGCGCAACTTCTCCAGCAACACCCCAGGCTCCTCGGGCCCCACCGCCCCCATCATCACACCATGCTCTCTAAGAATCTGCACCAGCGCCCTCGTGTCGACCCGAGCCACGCCGGGCACGCCGGAGGCGGCTAGCCACTCGTCAAGCGACATCACGGATTTGTAGTGGCTCGGCGACGTCGCCTCGAACAGCACAACACCCTCCACCTTCACCCCGTCGGACTCCATCTGGTCCTCCGAGACGCCGTAGTTACCTATCAAGGGCATCGTGAATGTAAGTATCTGCCCCCTGTAGCTCGGATCGGTCAACACCTGCGGATAGCCCACAACGGCGGTGGTGAAGACAACCTCCCCCACCGCTACCCTCTCCGCCCCAATTGGCCTCCCTACGAAAGTAGTGCCGTCTTCAAGGACGAGGTAAGCCCTCCCATTCGCCCCTTTGACATCAATAGCCTGAACCGTCCACTATATAAACTTTATGCTTATCTACACACATCTCTATCTTCCACAAGCCTGTAGATCACGATGCATATGTCTCTACATCTAACCTCAGCCCCCATCCTCCTAGCTATAGACAGCGCCTTGTAGTTCTCGGGGGAGACGTACGCCACGGCGTATTTAAACCCCATTTCCCTAAGCCTCGGCGCGAAGTCCACAGCCACGGCCCTCCCCAGGCCCTTGCCTTGGTGCGCATCTGCTATCACTATCGCGACCTCAGCCCCTTCGCCACATGGAGTTATGTCTATCACCCCCACAGCCTTGTTTCTATAGTAGATGAGAAAGGTCTTACAGCCCCGGCTCCACAAATACCTGTATATATATACAGGATCTGAAATTGGGTGTAAAAATCTATATATTACGCTGTCTAGCGAAACCGCGCGGTAAAACTCTTGAATTTTTGAGTGTACCCCAGTTATCTCGACGTAGTCAATGTCCACGGAGTTTAAGGAAAACCTTTTAATATTCGACTCAAGCCTGTTGTTATGAAGGTAACGGTTTCCATAATTAAAGCCGACGTAGGCGGCTTCCCAGGTCACGCCCATGTCCACCCAAAAATGCTTGAGTACGCCGCGGCGAAATTGAAAGAGGCCCAGAAGAGGGGTCTCATAATCGACTACTTCGTCTACAACGTGGGAGACGACATATCTCTACTAATGACTCACACAAAAGGCGAAGACAACCCCGAGATCCACGGCCTTGCATGGGAGACCTTCAAGGAGGTCACCGAGCAGATAGCCAAGAGGTACAAGCTGTACGGCGCGGGCCAGGACCTTTTGAAAGACGCCTTCTCCGGCAACGTCAGGGGCATGGGCCCCCAGGTTGCGGAGATGGAGTTCGAGGAGAGGCCCAGCGAGCCATTGATCGTATTCGCCGCCGACAAGACCGAGCCAGGCGCCTTCAACCTCCCCCTCTACAAAATGTTCGCAGACCCCTTCAACACAGCCGGCCTCGTCATAGACCCCTCGATGCACGAAGGCTTCATATTCGAGGTGCTAGACGTAGTTGAGCACAAGGTATATCTGCTCAAGACGCCGGAGGAGGCCTACTCCCTCCTCGGCCTTATAGGAACCACCGGGAGGTATATAATTAGGAAAGTCTTTAGAAAAGCCGACGGCGCCCCCGCCGCCGCCAACAGCGTCGAGAGGCTCTCCCTCATAGCTGGCCGCTACGTCGGCAAAGACGACCCGGTGATGGTGGTCAGGGCGCAGTCGGGCCTGCCCGCTGTGGGGGAGGTGCTCGAGGCGTTCGCCCACCCACACCTCGTGCACGGCTGGATGCGCGGTAGCCACGCCGGGCCGTTGATGCCGGCGCGCTTCATCTCAGTCGATCCCGAGCGGAGGATCGCCATCGGGGCCAAGATGACGCGGTTCGACGGGCCGCCGAAGGTAGGCGCCCTCGGGTTCCAGCTCCACGAGGGGTATCTGGAGGGGGGTGTGGACCTCTTTGACGACCCAGCCTTCGACTACGTGAGGCAAGTCGCGGCGCAGGTGGCCGACTACATCAGGAGGATGGGGCCGTTCCAGCCCCACAGACTGCCGCCGGAGGAGATGGAGTACACCGCGCTACCGAAGATATTATCCAAGATTAAGGCGTACCCCGCCGATCAGTATGAGAAGAATAGGAGGAGGTACGTGGAGGCTGTCGTAAAGGGGGTGAAGGTTGAGGAGTCGCAACACGACTAGGTTACAACTATCGACTTAACTTTTAGCTAGGACCTGCCGGGCGGCTACGCCCCGATCTGTGCCACGGCTCCTTTTAAATTCCCCTACACGGCGCACCTATAGATCTCAAGGCGCTTGAGGAGGCAACTGATGGTGTTGACTTGCTCGGGGAGTACGTGTGTCCGCAGGTGGTGTGGCAGGCTCGCAGTGGCTACGCTGGCTGGTGTGAGAATAGGAGGCGACGTGGGGAAATACGCAGAGGGTGGGGGAGTGTTGGTGTTTAGGTTTTGCTGGGGGTTGGGTGAATTGTTTTTATGTGGGGCTGTGGCTGTATTTTGGTGACGAGGCGCGTGAGGTCGGATTGGTGAAGAGTATTGTTGGCTGAGTGGGTAAAGTCTTTAAATCCTCTGTGTGGGTGTGTCGTGACCCCCGTGGAGTTCTTGGGTTTGGTAGGTCAGCTTTACGCTATTATGAATCCCATAGGGAAGCTTGCCATTGTAGGCCCTCTCGCTGTTGAAAAGCCTGAGTACGTCCGGAAGATAACCATAGTCGTAGTTGTCACGGTGTACATCCTATCGTCCATCTTCGCCTTAAGCGGAGGGGTCATCCTGGCCGTGTTTGGCGTCAGCATCGACAGCTTTAGAATTGCCGGCGGCATTGTGTTGATGGCTATTTCCATAATGACTTTGGTATCTGGCTCCTACGTGGGCCGTCTGGAGATTACTGAGGAGCAGGCGGTTGTCCCGCTGGCGACGCCTCTAATAGTGGGCCCGGGCACTATCACTGCTCTAATCATAATGTCGTCTATATACGGCCCGGCAACTGCGCTGGCGGTTTCTGTGACCGCGTCCACGGCAGTTGCGGCGACGTTGCTACTAGGCATCAGAGTTGTTAGGTACGTGGGGGCCACGCCCATGAGGCTCCTCGGCAGATTTATGTCTCTTATCATAGCCTCGGTGGCAACGGAAATGATTCTAACAGGTGTTAAAAACCACGTAGCGAGATGGATGTCGTAGATGTAGATAGGGCACGTGGAGTCCTACCCCGGCTCAGCGGGGCGGTGCTCTACATCTACGGGCCGTGTGCACTATACAGACTCCTAAACACATATTTCGTAGCAGTGAAGCGGCTGTCCTCCGACTTATCTGATTTGGTGGAGGCGGTTAAATACGGCCTCTCACACGCCCCGGAGCTCCTTGGCTTTAGCTACACGGTGGTTGAGGGAGATTCGGACGACGAGGTGGAGTTCTTGAGAGGGTTAGAGATGAGCCAATTAGGAAAGATTATTTACGTTAAATGTTGGAAAACATATATATAAATACAGTTTCTGTATTACTTAGGCTGTTTGGAGCAAGTTAAAAAACTTTGAATATAAATAATACAAAAAATATAAATATACATAACATTTTTAGAATTAATGAAAATTAGTTTCTTAATAGGAGGCCCCCAGGGTAGAGGTGTTGAGACTGCGTCTTTCATGTTTATATACGGCGTCGGCTCCGCGGGGTATTATGTATACTCCAGGAGGGAGTTCTGGAGTAACATAGCAGGTGGGCGCCATAGCTATGTAGTTGGGACAATATCAGAGAAGTGGCCCGCCCCGGCGCCGGGAAACTCTGTAGAGCTGGCGCTGACTTTCGACGGCCACGCGGTGCTGGAGCACGTCTTTCACTTAAAGAAGGGGAGCTACTTAGTGTACAACACTGAGGAGGACTCCAAAACTCCTGATAACTACGCGATGATGTCTAAGGCGCTGGCAGACAGATTGAAAAAATTCGCAAAGGAGAACGGCTTCGAGCCCACGGTGAAGGGCTACGTAGATTACCTAAGGCGAGGCGGCGTCGAGGTCATCGGGTTGCCCTATAATAAACACATCACCGAAATTGGGAGGAAGATTGGGGTTACGTCGCCGGTTATGTTGGCCAGATTTGTAAACACCTTCGTAGTGGCATTAGGCGCGGCGTTGCTGGGTCTCAGCGATGAGTACGTGGCTAGGGGCGTCGGCTTTGCTCTTGGGAAAAAGGCAGATGTGATTGAGCAAAACAAGAAGGTAGCGGCAGAGGCCATGAAGCTGGTGGATAGGAGAATTGCCGTACTAGAGCCGAGGGAGCCAGGCGTCAAACGCGTGTTCTGGAATGGAAACGAGGCCTCTGGATATGGCAAAGTAGTGGGGGGGATTAGATTTATCGCCTATTACCCCATAACCCCCGCCACTGACGACGCCATGACTTTTGAAAGGCTGATACCATTCCCAGTGGCGAGAGATGCCGGGGAGTTCTCTAAATATGAGCGAGTTGGCGCCGTGGCCTTCCAAGCTGAAGACGAGCTTGCGGCTGTGGCTATCGCGACTGGTGGTGCTATCGCCGGCGCTAGGTCGGCCACCGCCACCTCTGGCCCGGGCTTTAGCCTAATGGCTGAGGCGCTCTCCATGGCGGGCATGATGGAGATTGGGTTGGTAGTTACGTTATGGATGAGAGCTGGGCCAAGCACTGGGCAGGCGACGAGGCAGGGTCAGCAAGATCTATTATTTTCGCTATACATAGGCCACGGCGAGTATCCCAAAATAGTCTACGCCAGCGGCGACCTGGAGGAGGTTTTCCTAGACAGCATCCGCGTGGCTAACTGGGCCGAGAGATATAGAGTGCCGGTAATTCACCTCCTCGACAAAAACCTGTCTAATACATTCGCCGTGATGCCGCTACCAGATCCATCCAAGGTCAAGATAGCCACGGTGAAGCCGGTGGTGTATCCACAAACTAAGGAGGTGGAGGCCTATCCCCTAGATGAGGAGATACCGCCTAAGTTGCTACCCGGCGTGTCAAACGCAATATTCCACCTAAACAGCCTGGAGCACGACCCCGAGGGCGACCCTGAGGAAGACCCGGTGGTGGTGGCGAGGATGTTCGAGAGGAGGATGGCGAAGCTGAGGTTGATTGAGCAGGAGATACCGCCTGAGGAGAAGCTAGTCTACTACGGCCCCGAGAACGCCAGACGTGTAATGGTGGGGTGGGGCTCCACGAAACCCGCCATACTGACGACACTTGAGGAGCTACGCGATGTGGGGTTCCTGTACATAAAGCTACTGTACCCATACCCCGCCGAGCTGGTGCGGAGGTATCTCCAGGGCAGAGAGGCACTCTTCATCGAAAATAACTACTATGGCCAACTTGCGCTGACAACCCGCATGTACGCTGGAATAGAGCCGAAGGCCGTCGCCGTTAAGTTCAACGGGAGGCCCATAACCAGCGATGATGTTTTATACGCCTTTAAAAAATTCGAGGAGGGCCAAAACATTATTAAAATAGAGACGGATTTGTGACTATGCAACAGGTTGTTAAGAGGACGGCCGCCGATTATAGGTGGCTACGCGCGCCTGAGTGGTGCCCCGGGTGTGGACATTTCGGCGTCTTGCAAGCCATCTACAACGCCTTTGCGGAGCTTAACCTCGACCCCGCTAACGTGGTGCTTGTCTCCGGCATCGGCTGCTCCTCACGTCTTCCCCACTACGTCCGCACCACTAGCGTACATGCAATACACGGGAGGGCTATTCCCTATGCCCTGGGGATAAAGCTGGCAAATCCCTCCCTCGAGGTGGTGGTGGTGGGCGGAGACGGAGACTTGATGGCTATAGGCGGCAACCACCTACTCCACATGGGGAGGAGAAACGTCGACATGACTGTTATCCTAATGGACAACTCGGTATATGGACTTACGAGGGGGCAGGCAGGCCCCACCCTACCAGCTGGGATTAAGGTAAAGGCTGTGCCCAAGGCAAACCCCCAGAGCGAGATTAACCCACTCCTCATGGCGCTCACGGCGGGGTTCACCTTCATCGCGAGGGGCTACTCGTACGACATAAAATACACCACGCGGCTGATCGTAGAGGCGATTAGACACAGGGGTAGCGCCTTTGTGCAGATATACAGCCCCTGCGTAACTTACAACAACATAATGACGAGGGAGTGGTACGAGAAGAGGATATACAAACTAGAAGAGGCTGATCCGAGCTGGGACCCCGTCGTCCACGACGAGAAGGAGCTGGACACCAAGATACGCAAGGCGCTTGATAAGATAGTGGAGCGCGAAAGGCTCCCACTTGGCATATTCTACAAGAACGAGCTTATCCCAACCTTCGAGGAGCGGTATGAAAGCCTATACGACCCCAACTACAGGGTCCTCCCGCCTGCACTACAGCCAGTAGAGGTGGATGGCAAATCTATCATAGACTTCGAAAAGCTCATCGCAGACAGATTGCTATAGAAACTTTTCAATAGTCAGCTCGGGGTAGAATCGGCGGATATAGGTGAACCCGTTTATGATGGGGAAGAACGGGTATTTCCCCTCCTCGTCTAGCTCCGCCTCCCCCCTCTTCCACAGCTCTGACAGAATCTTGGCGTATAGATACCGCTTCTCCAGCGTCTTGACGGCTACGCCGACTTCTCTCGGCGCGTATTTCACAGCCACCTTTACGTTAGCCATATGCGCCACGTCAGCCGCCGTTAAGTCGCGGCGCACCACTGGGCATAGAGTGGACATCACAAACTTGACATCCATCCTAACCTCGCGCGCCGCCGGGTCCAGCTCGTAGCGGATAATCTTCGGCAGGTAGGGAAACGACCTGCACGTCAGAGGTTTGTAGAGGCCATGCAACATACACCTCGTCCCGTCGAGAAAGGGACAGGCGCCACCCTCGTCGAGGTGCATTAAGTACGACAGAGCCACCCTGAGACTAGACTTTAAATCGGCAACCTTGTAGGCAGGTGTAAACACCACCTCTACGCCCAGATCCCTGGCGTATTTCTGCAGGATGTACACTTCGTGTGGCAACACGGTCACCGGACTGGCTCTGCAACACAAGGCGCAACCCGGCTCGCATCTAAACGTCACAGTGATGAACTCACGCTATGACTTTATATACTCTCGCGCCGCGTATCTACCAGCCGGCGCTACATATCTCTAGGGTGAGTTTTTCGAAATTCGGCGTGGTGTATAAAACCACAGTAGAACAATTACGTATAATTCGGCGCGTGGGTTCTATTTGTCTGACTTTTTCCTACATGTTTTCTTCTGTCTTAAAGGGCGCGCCGGCGTCTACTATGCAGAGGGCTGTTGGCCTAGTGGAGGGGGCGCGGTTTGGGGAGTTGTGTGGCTACCTCGGCGGCCTCCGCCCGCCGCCTTCCCCCACTATGGAGACTTCTGGCTAGTTGTGGAGTGCCGAGCGGGGTCTGTAGACTCCTCGACCTCTCAGCCGGGGCGGCGGCTAACCCCCCTCTCCCTTCTCCTCTTGACTCCCAGCTTCCCCTCTCCCTCCACCACGGCTTTGTACATTGAGACGACGGCTTTCAGAGCCGGCTGGTTGGCTAACCGCGGCGATGAGAGGGCTCAGCGGCTGAAGGAAGCCGAGTCTAAGGGAGAGGAGGTGCGCGACCGCCTAAAGCGGTACTTCCGCGAAGGCGAGCAGTGGGGCTCTGTGAAGCCGCCCATTTAAAAAGGGAGTCAAGGTGGAGGGCAAGAGGGTGAAGGTGGAAGAGGTGGAGGCGTGGAGAGAGCAAAGCGAGACAAGGGAGCACCTAGTCGTAAGAGTGAAGGCAAAGGTGTTCGACGGGAACAGCGAAGCGGCAGTGGAGAAAGATGCAAAGTTCTACAAAGCCAGTCGCAACATGATTAAGGGCTACGTCAACATACACGCCGGCGCCGAGGGAGGCCGCAAGGCGGACTACGCGAGGACTGCGGCTGTGCTGAAGGCCCTCGGCGTCGACAAGTGGAGCAGAAAAGGAAAGACAGATACAACTCACCGGAGGCGCCCTAGATGCGCTGATGAGGCTGAAGCCCGTGTGCAGAGCGTTGGGAGTGTGCTTCTAAACAACATACCCGCGCCATTAAACTTTTAAATTACCACCGGCAAGAGTGGTCGTGCTTGACAATGTATTGGCACTACTGGGGCCCCTCGTAATCGGGTTCCTAGTAGGGGTACTGGCCAAGAGGGTACTGTCGCTGGCCGCCGTCTTAATAGCCCTCTTCATCGCCTTGGCCGCCCTGGGCTACCTATCCCCGGATCAAGTCACGGCCTTTCTAAAACAACTTGGGTACGCTACCAACGAGGCGCTGGCCTACGCCACGAGAATAAAAAACGCGATACCCTACTCCTCGATCACATTCCTCATTGGACTGGCGCTGGGCTTGTGGAAGGGCTAGTACTAGACACAATGCGCCGCTGACAGCTACACCGCCTTTGTTAAATATGCCACTCATTAACCACTACACCTATGAGGGCGGACGCCCCACTTATGAAGCTACTGTGTAACAGTGGTCTTCGGATGCTTAGCGGCGTATCGCGCCTACGTATCGATTCGCGGCTGGGGGAGGCGAAGTACGTAGAAAGCCTCTACGCAACAAGCCTGCTGACGCAGTTTGGGCGTGGGGGGCCATGACCCTCCCGCCGCCCGCCGGCATTCTTAAGCTTGACCAGAACGAGGTGCCCATACCGCCTCCGGAGCATGTTGTCGCGGCCGCGGCCCAGGCGCTGTCTGTGAGTAACTGGTATCAGCCCGCGGCTCTGTACGACGAGGTTAGGCAGCTCTACGCAGAGTATTCGGGGGTAGACCCGAGCCGCGTCTGGCTGTTCCCGGGGGCAGACGACTTTTTCGACATATTGCTACACAGGGTAAAGACGTTGGCGGCCCCCCGCCCCACGTACTTCCTCCTAGAGGACCAGTCTGCGTTTCACAGAGTGGCCCTTGTGCAGAGCCCGCTTACGGGCGAGGAGTTCCGCCTAGACTTCTCGGATTTTCTAGACAAGGCCAAGAGGGCGGACGCCGTGTATGTAGACAACCCCAACAACCCCACTGGCCAGCTCCTACTGGACCAGAGAGAGGTGGAGGAGCTACTGGCGCTGGGCAAGCCCACTGTCATCGACGAGGCGTATTTCGAGTTTTCCGGCGTGACTGTGGCCGGACTGGTGGATTCCTGGCCCAACCTCGCCGTGGTTAGGACAATGTCAAAGGCGTTTCTAATGGCCGGGTTCAGAGTTACGCCGGTGCTCGCCGGGAGGGGCTGGGAGATACACTACAACACGGTGAGGTTTAGAGTGTCTCTTGCTTCTCTCGCCGCGGCCAGGGCCGCCCTGTACAAAAGGGATTACGTCAACGACGTGGTGAGGCAGATAAGGGAGGGCGCCGAGCTTCTGAGGCAGGGCCTCGCCAAGGCGGGGGTCAAGACGTGGCCTACGTGGGCCAACTTCCTCCTAGCCAGAGGCCCGCCTGGCTTCGCCCAGTTGCTCAGAAAACACGGAGTATGGGTCAGAGACGAGGAGCAGAGGCTCGGCCCGGGCTACGTCCGCATTACCGTGGGGACAAGGGAGATGAACCTCCAGCTACTGAGGACCGTGGCTGCCGTGCTCAGCCCCGCCTCTGCGCCGACTTAGCCATCTCCACGGCGTATGACCGGACGGACTCCGCCGCCTTTAGAAGAGCTTCTATATCTCCCCTCTCGAGGTGTCCCTCGTAGAAGTTTATATGCAACTGCTCAACGGCGGCGAACATGGTGATTAGCTCCGGCCTATCTCTAGCCAGCCGCCTCACCACAGCCCAGATTAGTCTGTGAGAGTCGTGCGGAAGCCCCGTGACCTCTGCGTAGGCCTTCACGGCTTGCACAACTGCGTTCCATATCTTCTCAGATGCCTGTCTCAAGTCTCCTAGCGATAGCAACCTCAGCCCCTCCCTCCAGAACCACTCAGAGGCGGCTAGATACGCCTCAACCCTCTCCGGGGGGTCCGCCTCCCGGGCTAGGAGCTCTAGGAGGTATGCATCTGCATCCTTCCCGAGCTGTTCAACCCGCCTTTTTAGCAACGCCAAGGGCTCCACGTATATAATCCGCGGTATTAAAAATTAATTAATGTCCATGCCGTTAAGATAATAAACTCTAAACGACGTGGAGGCCATGGATGTTAAGTCAGCCAGGTCGCTTGGGGCGGAGCTGGTGGGTAAGCTTCCTTGGCAGGAGATCGCTGACTCACCAACCATTAGGTACTACACCGACTGGTCTAGGTTTGAGGGGTTTAAGCGCTTGGAGGCCGCGCCGAGGGTTGAGTTGCCTGTCTCCGGCTGTGAGGTTGTTGTCTACAACGGCGTGTTGCTGGGGGCTGGGAGGTGCGGGAGGGTGGAGGTGGGGGTCGCCGACGACGTGTTTAAAGAGATACAGATAAACAGCAAGATATTGGCCCTGCACGCCGCGGCGCTGAGGGAGCCCGTGTCTGTGAGGGTGAGGGGCTCGGTAGGCCCCCTGGTGGTTAAGTTGCTGGCCTCTGAGAGGGGGGCCCACGTGGCTAGCCACGTCGTGTTGGATATCGACAGCGCCGCCTCGGGCTCTGTAGTTATCTACGTCGAGGCGGGGGAGGGGGTGATGCACACCGCCGTGGTGGAGGGGGTGGCCGGCGGCGGTGTGGAGTACGTGCTTGTGTCTAGGGGCGGGGGGCCTCAGTATGTCCACTCAGCGCTTTCCGTGAGGAGCGCCCTCTACGCGAGGCCCTTGGTGATGGGGGGCGTGATGAACTCGGTGAGGGAGGAATATGTGACGGGGGAGGGGGCCTCTGTTGAGGTGGTGGGTCTTGAGCTGGGCACCGGCGCCTCTAGGCTTGACCACGTGGTTTCTGTTATAAACGACGCGCCTAGGGGTAGGGGTCGCGCCCGGCTCTACGCAGTGGCGGCGGACAAGTCGTTTGTTACGCAGAGGGCCGTGGGCCGCATCACGAAGCGGGGGGTTGGTAGCGACAGCGCGGTGGAGGGCGTGGTGTACATAGCGGGGGAGGGGGCCGTCGCCAACACCCAGCCCATCATCCTGGTGGAGACTGGCGAGGTGGAGGGGGCTAGGCACTCGGCCGCCGACGCCGCGCTGGACGAGGAGAGGGAGTACTACCTCAGAGCCAGGGGGGTGAGGAGGGAGGATCTGCCTAAGTTGCTCATTGCGAGCTTGATAGATCAGTACCTCTCGTCGCTGTCGGCGCAAGCCCGGGGTTTTGTAGAAGAGGTTGTCAAAGCCCCGGGCGTGCTCTAGACAATCCACCTGACGGCGCTGGGGGAGAAGAAGCTTGCGATCTCCGGCTCAACCCCGGGCGGCCTAAGGAGGTGGCGCCACTCGCCGGGCCTGGGCAGAATCAGAGCCCTGGGGGCGTGGTCGTATATCCACCTGGTGGCGGCCCGGCGGAACAGCGTGCCGCAGACGCGGCATCTCCAGCCCTTCCCAGCCCCGGCGCTTTCCAGCGAGCCTCCGCAGTAGGGACACCTCTCTCTAGCCCTCCGGTAGCGCCCGAGGATGTACGCCCTCTCTACGTATAGGTAGAGCCGCCCCCCGCGGGGCTTCAGCCCCCCGTAGAGCTCCACGTCGCACCCAACGCACCTCTCCAGCTCAGCCGCCATTCTCCCCAGATGTCTATAGACCACGAACGGAAGGCCGCTGTCCAGCCACCCCACAAGATGCCTCCCCCCCACCCTCTTTACGCCTTGTATTACCCCCCTGGCTCTGTAGAAAGAGTAGGGATAGGGCTCTTCGAAGTAGATCCCCAGCTCGATGTGGGCGTCCACGGCTTGGTTAGTCCTGTAGATAACCCAGCCCGACGGCTTGAAGCCCCAGCTTTCTAAAAGAGACTCTGCGTATACGAGGTGCTGGGGGGTTAGCCCCCTCACGCCGAAGTACACGGGGTCGGGCCCCCTGGGCTCGATCAACACCCTGTTCCTATCGACGTTGTGAAAGGTGAATGGATAGGTGAGGGCCTCCATGGTCCTCGCCAGCTGGGGGGGTATCGGTAGCCTCTCCCCCTCGCGGTAGGCGATGAGCTCGAAGGTGGAGAGGGGGAGCTCCGCCCCCACGGCGGCGGCGGCGCCTATCCTACCCCTGCCGCCCCACGTCTTAAGCCCTGCGCGCTCAGCCGCGCTTATGCTAACCACCTGCGTCAGCGCCATTCTGTATAGGACCCGCGCGCGCTCCGGCACGGCGCCGACGGCCATGGCGACGCCTGGGTCTGTCTTGCCCTCCCGCCTGGCGAGGGTTTGGACCACCTCCACGGCGAGTCTCCAGAGCTCATCTACGTCGCCGGGCGGCACATCTAGGGCTAGGGACACGGCGGCGTTGCCCCTAGTCTTAAACGGCACGTTGGGGTTCAGCCTAATGAGCCGGGGGAAGTCTTGGAAGGCCCCGGGGCCCCACCTCTTCAACACCTCCTTCGCAAATACGTAGCCTACATACGTTGTGCAACCCCCCCTGTGGCTGTCTGTGTCGTCGATCCCTATGTAAACCCTCATCTATAGGGGCCGTACCAGGCGTCCCGCAGGGAGGGCCTCGAGACGCTGGAGGCGCCCCCCGCCCACCTCTCCCCCCTGGCGACGGCGGCGGTGAGGAGCCCGAGATCTAGGGGCAGAGAGGGGCCGTAGTGCGCCAGGGTGTCGTTTGGAGTCACCACGTACTCCCTCCCCCTCAGGAACTCCACCTCACGCTCGCTGTAGCTCCTCCCCCTGGCTTCGTAAATCACAAAGCTAGCCCTTTCCAGCAACCCCAGCGGGGGCTCTTCGTAGTGTATAAAGACGCATGGGAGCCCCCCCAGATATCTCAGACCCGCCTTCGTAAGCGCGTCCGCCACGTAGGAGTTGCTGCAAGCCACGTCGTACACGCCGAGGTTTATAATCGCAAGAACGCCGTCGTACAGCGGCGCCCCCCTCAACAAATCTCGGTACACCCCGGCTAGTCTGTCCCCCTCCTCGTCGCGATCGAAAAGCCTTGCGAAGAACCTAAATACGGCAACCACCGCGTCGATATTCACAGGTGTCGGCACAGCCACAACAGCCCTGGACACCTCCGCCGCCTTTTCTAACAAATGTCTCTGCACCGGGTAGTAGAGGATAAACAAGTCGGGGGCCAGCGCCCGCGCCCGTTCCACATCGAAATCTGTAAACGTACCCACGATAGGCACCTTCATCAGCTCCCTCGGCCTGTACGAAAAGGCATCGCGCCCGACGACCTCAACGCCGAGCAACGCCAAAAACTCGTTAACAGACGGGTTAAGACTCACAACTCTCCTAGGCACCCCATCAACACGGCCCATCAGCAACACCATTAACTCACAAAAACCCGATATAAAAACAAGCACAGATATACTACAGGGGCAACCGTGTAAAGCTTATATCCCAGCACTGCTAGAAAATAGGGGCGCCGAGGGGACGGGGCTGGCTCGGAGACGGCCAGCCTCTGGAACCTCCCGCACCGCCGCGGGGAGCCTCCAGCGGGCCGCCGAAAGGCGGGGGTAAAAACCAGCTGGAGGCGCGGCCCCCAAGCAGGGCCTGTGAGGCCCGCGCGAGGCCCGGGTAGGGGGATAGACACATACCCCAACAGAAGCGGGGGTACCCGGCGCCCCCCCCCCTCCCCACTGCGTCAAGCAGACAGCCGGCTCCATTGGGTATTTATAACAGATGCATTTTGATATATGTGGGGCGTGTAAGGCGTTTCCCCAAGGAGGCGGCTGAGGAGAGGCTAGAGAAGATTATCATAATGTCTGCGAGGCTGGGGCGAAATGTGATTTGGCCTTCAGACGATGTATTTACGCTTAGAGGCCTCGAGCCGCATAAGAGGTACAGAGTTAGGTTGATGGATGGTGTATACGTCGTGGATGAGCTCCTGTAGCCCCGCGCTTGGGTTTTTGGCTGAGCTGAATGAAGAGGTTTGGCGGCGTGGCCTAGGGAGGGTAGTTGTTGTGGGCGGCTTCGCGGTGGAGCTGTACAGCGGGGTGGCCTACAGAAGAGGAGATATAGATTTTGTCATAGATACCCCGAGGGTGAGGGAGGCCCGGCACGTCTTTGAAGAGCTTGTTGCAAAACGTGGGTGGAGAAAGGTGTCGCGGGTGTACGAGGGGCCCGGCGCCCTCTACCTAGACCTCGTCGGATATACCTACACAGGCCGCGTAAAGGGGTTACGTACATGTGGAGGTAGCGTATACGTCCAGTCGCCGGAAGACGCCATTGTGTCCAGCCCCAACTCGTGCGTCTACGGGGAGCCCCCAGCCGACTGCGAACGCGCCGCCGCGGTGCTGAGCGCACAGAGAGAGCACCTCAACCGGGACTACCCCCTTGAATTCGCAAGGGGCAACGGCGTTGATAAAAAGCTGGAGGAAATGAGGCGCGTCGTCGAGAAGACCTTCTCAGCTCTACAAGATGTGGTGGGCGAAAGAGGCTAGAGAGGCGTACATCTCAATCGGTGAGGAGTACGAGGCGACGAGGAGGAGGCCTCTGCCCGTCGCGGACTTCGCCTCGTTCGGCCGCAGGGCGCTTGACGTCGGGTGCGGCAGGGGGGCCCAGCCGAGGTATCTGGAACATGAACACGGCTTTGTTGTCCACTGCGACCTCGACCGGAGGATGACGCCCGGCGGGGATTCTGTGGAGTGCGAAGCGACGATGATGCCCTTTAGAGACGGTGCCTTCGACGTGGTGTACCTTGTGGCGGTTATCCACCACATGCCCCGCGACGCGGCGGCGCTTGCTTTAAGAGAGGCTAGGCGGGTGGGGCGGGTGGCCGTGGCTACTGTCTGGGCGCCCGACGTTTGGAGGGGGCGCGAAATCGCGCCGGGCGTCTGGGAGGTGCCGTGGGGAGGCAAAGCCAGGAGGATCTACTTCCAGTACCAGCTGGAGGACCTGCTGGCCGTGGCCCCCACCCCCGTCCTCTCGGCCGGGGTAATGCGGAGGGGGAGGCACTACAATTTCTACATAGTATTTTGATATTTAAAAACGCAGGCTTGGCAACCTGTGGTATTTATCGGCAGAGAGGCTGAGCTGAGCTGGCTTCGGGAATATGCGGGGGCGGACAGATCTACGCCGTATGTAATCTACGGCCCCGAGGGGTGCGGCAAAACGGCGCTGGCCCTGGAGGCGGTGAGGCGTTTTTCACGCTGGTATCCACGCGGGGTGGCCTTATATCTAGACGGCAAAGCGAGGAGGGGGGGAGGACGTCTTCAAGAGCAATATACAGCTGGGGGATATCCTAGCAGATGTGGCAGCCGAGCTCCTAGGCCGGATAGGCGGGGCGGCGGCGCGGGCGGCAGTGTGGCTACTAGGGCGGGTCGTTGAGCGCCTCGTGGAGAGGATGTCGCCGTCGAATATCCTCGTGATAGTGGACGAGCTCTTCTCAGCCGTCGGCGTCAGAGAAGGGGCGGTGGTGGTGAAGCACGCCCAGGAGCTGGGCGATAGGCATCTGAGGTCTCTAAAAGCCGAGGCGGGCCTCATACCCAGGCCGCTGGCGGGCGTCCGTATCGCATACCTAGTATTTACATCTGAGGGCGCGTCCAGGCGGGAGCTTTCTAGACACAGCTGGGCCCACACGGCGCTGATGTGGAATATGGACAAAGACGACTTTAAACGCCTCAACGAGGCCGTGGGCGGGCCTGACTTCGCCACGGCGTGGAGGCTCTGCGGAGGAAACCCCCGTTGCCTCTTCCAGCTGGCAGAGGCTGGGTGGGACGCGGAGAGGTATCTGGCGTCGATATCCTCGTCGAGGGGGGTGAGGTGGGTGGTGGCCAAAGCCGCCGAGCTGGGCCTCACCGATGCGTTAAAAGAGGCCGTGGAGGACCCGGACATTTTGGCGGAGCCCAGCGGCTTGAGGCTCGCCAGGTTGCTTGAGAGCCGCAACTTCGTCGTCGAGCTCTCGCCGGCGGCTATAGGCGGCGTCCCGAGCCGCGATCCTGAGCTGGGGGTGGGGAGGCTGTACGCCTGGCAGACCCCCGCGCTTAGAGACGCCGTGGCGAGGGCTCTACGAGGCTGAGAGCTCTTTACACATATATGGACCGCACCTCTCGTACCCCAGCTTGCGGAAGTAGGGCCTCGCGCCGACGCCGCTGATCACAGCCACCCTCTTCGCGAACTCCGCGGCGATCTCCTCCGCCCTCTCCATCAAAGACCTGCCTATACCTCTGTGCTGCCACCAGCCCCCCTCCGCGCCGACGGGCACCTCGGGGCCGTAGACGTGGAGCTCTCTAACCAAGGCCGCCCCCCGGAGCTCGGGCCTGTGGGGGCCGTGGGGGATCCTCAGCCGCAGAATCCCGTAGAGAGTGTCGTCGGGCCCCACCGCCTCTAGAAAAACCTCCACGCCCCCCGACGCCACGTACTCGACGCGCCTAACCTCCACCGGGCCGGGCTGAATCGGCAGGCCGTTGGCCAGCTTCACGCCGGCCTCCCTACAGCGGATCTCCACACACCTCAGCCCAAGCCTCTCCATATGCCGGAGCACCACCTGCCTCATGTTCCCCCACCTGGGGCCGTCCACAACGTGGTGCAGAGGGATGTCGCGGCCGAGGCGCATGACCCTGGCCCATCTGGGCACCGCCGCGTATATCCTCGCCAGGAGGTCAAGCCAAGTCTCCTCGTCGTAGCTTCGGTACGCCCCGCGGCGCCACTCCTCGTACAACGCAGTCCCCGGCACCACGTACGTGGGGTATATCTTGACGCAGTCCGGCATGAAGTCCGGGTTTGAAAACACCTCCCTCACCATCTCCAAGTCGCGGTCTGGATCGCTCCCCGGCAGGCCCGGCATCAGGTGGTAGCAGACCTTGTAAGCCGAATCCTTCAAAAGAGCCGTCGCCCTAACCACCTCGGCGGCGCCGTGGCCCCTCCCAACCCTCGCAAGTACGTCGTCGTATATAGACTGGACGCCCAGCTCAACCCTAGTCACTCCCAGCCTCAGTAGGAAGTCCACCTCTCCCGCGTCCACGAAGTCGGGCCGCGTCTCCACCGTGATCGCGACGAGGCGCATAGCCGCCGACTCGTTCCTAAGCTGCTCGGCCTCCAAATCCGGCGCCGGATCCGCCGAGCCCGCCCAGTTGGGGTAGTCGTTCAGCGCCTTGAAGACGTTAGCCACAAACCACTCCCGGTACCACCGCGGCAAGGCGCCGAAGGTGCCCCCCATCACCACAGCCTCGATCTTCGACGGGAGGTGGCCGTTCATAAGATACACTTTGATACGGCCAGCGGTCTGCAGATAGGGATCGTATCGGCTCCTCTTGGCACGGAGAACCACCGGGCTGTCGGGCATGTAGGACTTGGGAACCCCCTCCGCCGACGGGCAGAAGGTACACCGGCCCGGACACGGAAACGGCTCTGTCATCAGAGCCACTACATGCACGCCGCTCGCCATCCTAATAAAGCGCAGAGGCCTCTCCAGCTCCTCCACAACCACAACACAACAAAACACTTTATAAATAGGAACACCCGCCCCGGAATTCGCGCGACATCCAATATATGTCCGGTGTCTGTAATGTAGCTCGTCACTAGATTTATAAACTGATGGAAGGAAGATACTATGTCGGGCGAGCTCGGCGCCTTTGTCTACGATGCGCTTAAGACCGCAGTAGAGCACGTCGTTGGTAAGCTTAAGGAGGGCAAAAAGCTCACCACAGAGGACATCTTCCTCCTCTACCTAGGATCCATATTGAGAGAAATGGGCGAATTGCGGACCGAAATAGCCAGACTAGAGCAGAGACTCGACGAAACAAATAGAAGAATAGACGAGACAAATAGGAGAATCGACGAAATGAACAAAAGGATAGATGCCGTCGCAGACTTGCTAAGTAAGAGAATAGACTCTCTACAAACTATTCTTCTTGACATACAGAAGCTCCTTATAGAACTAGTAAAGACAAAATAGCCCAGTACGTAAGTATTAGCAGAAAATAAAACTTCCAAGACTACAGAAACCCTGCAATGGCAGCACCATCTGAAAAAGGGACGCCGTGGCTACATACATAGCCCCACTTAGCTGAAGCTATTTTGTAAAAACTAGATACTTCACGTAAGTGGGAGCCGGCATCTGCCACATGACGTAACAACCCCGCTGAGATAGATCTACCAAATCGCCTTGACTACATGTGGCCAACGGCGTAGTGCCCTGGGCATAGATCTTGATGTTTGTAATGTTATAAACCGCCTTATATACAGATGTACTAGACATTCCAGAGCCTCTATACGCGGTCATATTTACGTATACAACGAGGATGTCATTTTCATTCACCAACTTTATTGAGTAGAAGAAGGAGTCGAAAGGAGGCGAGAAGCTAGGCAACGCTATAGACATGTTAAAACGATAAACATTTGGCAAAGTGATAGAGGAGATGCCAGCCCTTATCTGGTTAGCCACGGAATCAGCCAAGGCCTGAGCCATAGACGCGGTCTCTTGATCAAACGCCATCTGCGCCTGCACGTTTACGATATAGGCAATCAGTACTGAGAGCAAGCCGGCGAAGGCCATAGAGACCGCCGTCTGTAAAGCATTCATCGCAACTCCAGCCTAACCGGAACTACCAACACCTTCGACACGCCACTTAGATCTACACCGTCAAGGGCGCAGTCACCAGCGTTGTAAGCCACCGGAGCCGTGATGTTGTAATATAAGGCGACGCCTGAAGCCCTCTGAGCCGCTGTGTACGTAATATTTAGCACCACCGCGATGTCGCCATATTTAACAACCCGGGGCGCCATAGACAAAGAGGTCCCCCAACCCCGCACTGCAATAGGAGTGTCAGGCGCGTATACCACCTTGCCCCAGTTCACACCCCGCAACATACCAGCCACAGACAAGTACTGCGACTCGTATACAAACGTAGTGTTGAAAACCGCCGCGCCGCCGCACATGCCCATCTGCGCCACGCTGTACTTCAACGAGCCAAAGCGCAGACTAGGCAGATTAATAACCCTCTGCGCGAACGCGGCCCCCATGTCGCTCTCCAGAGAGTCTGCCACCAAGTTAAAAAACGCAGAGGCACTACGCATCTCCACAAGAGCTTGGTAGTAGTATATCTGCTGAAGTATAACCGGCACAACGGCAAATATAGCAACCAGCGCAAACGAGGTAATTATAAGCAACTCTAAGGACTGCATGGCCACAGCGACTTAAGATTCTGCAAATTCCCACTACCTATCGACAAGACGCCGCCCTGGTGAACAACCCAGTAAGTAACTCTGTAGTCCCTAAAGGAGAAGTCAATCCTAGTTACATTCTTGCCGATACCCGGCGCTATAGGCGCCGCGGTGATGTTGAAGTAGACAAGGGGATAACTGTATCTATTCTTCAAATCCTGGTTCTGAGACAACTGGGGACAGGTAATAGTTACGAAAGGCAACAAATAGAGCTGCACATCGCCAACAGTCACCCTGAGAAGCGGCTCTACATACATGCCCGAAAGATCTACCCAATACACAGCGGAATAAGTGGTGTAGTTGTACAAACCGTACGACGCCGCCACCTGCTTGTAATAAATCGAGTAGGAGTCGCCCTGAAGAATCGTTCTATTGAGCACGGTTATGTAGGCCGTCCAGCCATATGGGGCGGTGGTCGTGATGTTTATACATATATAATCACCGCAGACGCTCCCAGACTGCTCCTGCGGCAAGACGCGTATAGATACCCCAAACTGCGCAGTGACGTTTAGCCCAGCCAGAGCCAGGAGAGAGACATTCATCACCACAGAGCTCCTATACAAAGCAGACGCCAAATTACTAGCCAACACAATAGTGAAGTTATTCACGCTACGCATAATGCCGCCGCTGTCGTAAAACGACAGCGAAACCCACGAGGGGAGGGGTTGCGTCAGATGCGTGCCGTTTGGGACAGGTTGCAACATAACAGTGAGGTTGAAGTAGCCCGGGGTATACAGCTTAATTGACCTCCCCCCTCTATACACCATCGTCGGTTGTTTCACGGAGAGGCCCAGGACCCCCCTATTCAGCTCAAAAAACACCACCGTGCTGTTCATCATAGCCAAAGTCCTATTCATGTGGAGCCAGTACAGATACGCGTTGGCGCCGCCGGTGTACGGAAGCGCCGAGGTCAGGAAGGCATAGCGGGCGCTGGAGGCGCTGAAGTTAACAAGAGACGCCAGCCCCATGTAATCCACATAGGAAGACAAAACACCAACAGCCTTCGACACATCTCTGGAGAAAACGCCGTAAGCCGCCCTCACCCCGCCGTAGCCAGGGGAAGACGACGCGATAGACTGCAGAACCAGCACCGCAACTACAGCCACAGCCACTAACACAGCAGTTAGGAGTATAATCTGGCCCCTCATGCGTACACCGCGATACATACAGCCGTGCCGTTGGGCATAACAGAAGCCACAGAAATAGAGAACCTAGGCGACGGCACAACTGGACACACGCCGCCCACAGGCCTCACCACGCTTACACGCGCAAGCGGGTCAATCAACCCAGCCTCCGCATTCGCAGTCAGCAGAGCCGAGCCCCAGTCGGTCTGAAGCCTAAAAAGGAAGTCTGGGCTAGAGGCGAGCCTCATGGCGAACAGAGCCAGCTCAGAGAACCTACCCCTCTCCCCCACCTGCACAGACATAGAGAGGGGAGATGTGTAGTTAAACAACGCAAACACTAGCCCAAGCAACGCCGAGGCAAACACAAGCTCAACAACCCACCTCATCTGTACCTAAACACCCACAGCTCAACCTTGTACGTAATCTCGCCAGAGTCCGCCAAAGCCTCGGCGTACGAAGTAACCAGCGCCTCAGGCCTCTGCCCAACCCACCTCCACCAAGTAGCAAAACGCACCTCATACAGCGGCGGTAGGCCCCCGGTGAGGGGCATCACAATGACATCCCTCTGCGGAATCTCACCGCACTTGGGAGGATCACCGTTAGAGTTACGCTCCACAAGCACAACCAAGAACTTAGCCCTCCCTATCCTACCCCAGGGAATGAGACAGCCGGCCTTATCCATTACGCCATTGCCACACACAGTGCCCAGATCAAGATTGACAGATGGGTTTATCGTCACATCTTGCAACAAGTTAGACGTCTGTCCGCCGAGAAAGCCGTAGACGGCGCGGAGGCCGAGAGCCGAGACTCCGGGGTCGTCGCAACCGCAGAGCGAGGTGCTACCAATGTTTTGTATAAGTTTCGAGTGTATGATGTATACCCCGGCGTCTTGCTTAGCAACAAGCCCTACCAGCGAGACCTGGCCAGAGCCTGGGTACGTGTAGTTAACGCCCCTCACCGCGGCCCCCCTCGCCCTCACAAAGGTAAACACGGTATTTCCAGGTACTGAAAGAACCGCCCTCCCATCGGCATCAGTGCCGCCAGAGAAACACTGTTGCTGAGGCACGATAGATGGCGTGTTCTTGTTAGGCGGCGCGCAACCGCCAACAGGCTTCACCCCCTGGGCCTGGGCAGTCACATATACATTAGGACCGCTTACGGCTACGGTAGTATCCGCCGGCTTCCCAGAGAGTTGATATGTGTTGCACCATACGTCGCCTGGATTTATCGTAACTGGGGAGGTAAGTAACTCCTGTCCACCCAGCTTAATGCTGTTTATCTGGACGCTCTGGGTGCCCGAGTTGTACAGCCTTATATTGAAGTACCACTTGGCATTCTCACCGCCACCCTGTGAGTAGTAGTAGGCCCCTATAATCTCCACATTATACGCCGCTGAGGATGACGAGGCCCAGAATATGGCACAAGCATCCAGCGCGTAGACGCCTGGAGGCGTTATAGAGATAAACGTCTGGCCCCCTTGAATGTCGAGATTTATCTTAAGAGCAGGCCTAATTACTAACTCAATGTCGTACTTATCCCAGTCACTACCAAATAGACTCTTCAAAACCCTCTGATACACCGAGGGATCCAGTTGCGTACTGGAGGGAGTGCCCCACAGATATATGCCGTAGCCAACCTTAGTGACTGGGTAGTCTTGGCTGGATGTTCTGATGCGGCAGACGGCCTCCGCGCCACCTGAGAGAGACGCCAGAGCCAGCAACTTCTTGGGATCTAGCTGGCCGGGTATTCCGCTGTCGGCCAGCCCCAGGTCCTGCACCTGGTTTATGTCCGTCCAGTCGGCGGGGGAGCCCGGTTGCTGTATAATTTTCTTTAACACCTCCTGCGCGTCGAGTCCCACCGACGCCTTAACCTCAGCGGCGCCGGTGGCAAAGGGGAAGTACCCCATCATGAAGTAGATACCGACCACAAAAAGGGCCACTATAGTAAAGGCGATAAGCATGTCGAAAGACTCTAAACCACGCATACAACTAGCAACGGACTTTTGAATTTATATTTTATGGTGTAACCCCTTTTCTACACTTCAAAAACATGCGCCATAAGGCTCAGGGACAGCGCCCAGCGTAGGTAGACACCACAAAGCCACCCGCAGTGTAGATCCTCACGTAAAGCGGCGTGGTAGAGGCCTCAATCCCAGACACAACAATCTCGTCTACACCCGAGACCTCCTTCCCCACTGGATATTTCATGCCGTATACCTCTACGGAATCCACATACACAGGCTGACCCGCCACAGCCTCCACCCTCAACAGCAACCGCCCACCGCCGACGCATGCCTGTAAGATCTTTAGACCCCTCTGTCCCGCCGCGACGGAGGAAGAGGCTGAGAAAGTTGTATACAGGTACCACGCAACCGCCAGCACGATAACGAGAACAAACCCGAGCAACACAGCATGGCCGAGCGAGAGCATTACTCCTGCACCTCGGCCATGAGCCTAGCCAGCCTCCTACGCCTCCTGAACCAGACCAGAAACACAGCGCCGGCCGCCGCACCGGCGATCGCTAGGATAGGCACTAGGTCAAGCGTCCAGACCGCCTCGTAGGTAACAGGCCCGTACGCAACCGGCATCTGAGGATAGCTGTACACCACCCCGGTGGCCGTGTCTCTCCACCCAGCGAATACCCAACGCAACGGAGGCGGGGCCCACACATCCATAGGCGTTGGAACCACCGCGGCTGTGCCGCCCTCGTCGACCCACATAGCTGGCGTCACAGAACCGTACCTAGTGGTAAACGTCAAGAGGTACTGGCGCTTCACCGTATACGTCACGTTAAGCGGTTTGGTCACTCTCAGCGTGATAACATTCCCCTTAAGCGTCGCGTTGGGGACGCCGTTAATCACCCACTGACCCACCACGGTCCTCGTATTGCCCTGCTGGCTCAAGACGTCGGGAACCGCTATCTTCACTGCAGAGCCCCTAGCCACCCAGGTAGCGTTCACAGGTTCCACAACGGTGGCAGGCAGCTTCGCCCAAACCCTGTACTGCACCTCGTACTGAGGCGTCAGCCTTACAGCCCTGTCGGCAACCAGCTGTACAGTCCTTTCAGAGCTGTCCAGCTCCACCCACTTTACAAAAGCAAGCCGCGTCCCGTTTCTAAACTCAACGTCCCTCCCCTGGAAAACAACAACGCTACCCAGATCAGCCCATAGAGACGTCGAGCCGTTAACCACGGCGGGGAAGACCGTGGAGACGAGCACCTGAGGCGTGTAGACCCCCCTCACAATAACCGGGTATACGGAAACCACCGGCGCGGGGCCAGAGGCGATGGGAGTCCCGAACCTGTCGAAGACAAACACAGACTCAAGCCTAAGCCTGTACGTGGCGTTAACCTGCACATAGCCCGGCAACTCCACCCTATACAGAGCCTTAACCTCAGTCGGCCTCGACACATCTACCGAAACCGAGGGAGCAGACAGATTGAGCCTCTTGCCATCCACCTCCCACCCCACCAGCACGAGCCTGCCCTGCTGCACCGGGGAGTCCACCACAGGTATCTGCACAACCCTCTCCGCAAAGAAAGAGGCGGGGCCAGAAGCCCAGCCGGGCCCCCTAGTGATGTTGGGGGGCATGAGGCTCACCCGGTACTCAAGCACGTAGCCCAGCTCCACCGGCGCCTCCACGTCCCCCCTCACGTCAAGCGTGACGTTGCCCAAAGGCCTACACCTCACGTCGCCCATGTACTTATACCTAGGCGCCAGAGACACCCGCCCCACCGGTATGAAGACAGTCCCCGAACCGGCGAGCCTGTAGAGATATGTAGAGTCCCCCACTCTCACATCCACGTCGGCCGGGAGGCACTGCCCCGGCACCTTAAGTGCGATGTTGACAAAGGCCAGCCGCGTCGCCGAGGCCTGCGTCCACCTCTCCACCACGAGGGCCCTCCCATCCACCGAAAGCCCCAGAGAAGTCACCGGCGAGGACCCCCCAAGCCTCGCCACCTCCCTCCCCCTCCAAAACACCAAAACGTCGCCCCCGAGAGTCCCCACAGCCACCACAGAGCCGTTGCCCGAAACCGCCACCGCGAGGGGCAGAGACGGCACCTTCGCCCTCCACGACTCCCTACCCCCCTCGAAAACTACGACGTAGTCCTGCACCCCCACGGCGAAGACCCTGCCGTCCTGGCTAAGCGCCGCGGGGACCCTAGGCGAGTCTATCCCATACTCCGCCAGCACCGAGGGCGCGAGCCTCAGCCCGTAGGGGTACAGCTCCACCTCAGGCCTCTCGCCCTTCTTGAAACAAGCCGCCACCGCCGAGCCGTCCGGCGTAGCCGCCAGAGAGTAGACCTGGCCACTGCAGGTGCCGACCTGCGCCAGCGAGCCCTGCGAGTAGCGGAAGATCCTGCCCCCAGCCGTGCCGATGTAGAAGACGCCCGGGGCCCTCCCCCACGCCGCAGAGGTCACCGGCTCCCCCAGAGACTTGACATCCACCACGCGGCCGTTGGCAAGCACATACACCTCACCGCCGATGGTGCCCACCACCACGTACTGACAGTCGGTGGCCGCCGCCGTGGCGTTGGCCCTGGGCCCCAGCGTCACCGCCCACAGCGGGTAGCCATACGGAGCATGCAGAGAGGCCACAGCCGTCTTATACGTAGCCGCGATGATGACAGGCGGCAGAGGGATCGTGATGTTTAAAACAATGGGCACCCGCGGCGGAAGCGATATGCCGTACTGCCTAAACGTCGCAAGAAGATCCTCAGAAAGCTCCACAGTGGTAGGCACGCTGATCCTTAGATTAAGCCCCTCCCCTCCTATGTCATATACATAAGGCCTGTTTACCACCGCGAAGCACCTACCAGCCGAGTCGCTCGCCACCAGGGGAAACACCGCATTAGCGCTCCAAAGCGTCGCGCCGTCAAGCCCCACCACATACACCCCATCTGGCTTAGCCCAGTAATACACGTCAAGAGACTCCGTCGGAACTACATAAGCAAAAGCCAGCACAACCAGGAGAGACACCAGCAATACATATCTCATGACCCCCCAAAGAAGCCAGGATATATGTATTACGGTGATGTTGCCTATCCACACTCTAAGAAACGCCGGCGGCCAGCCCGCAGAGCTCGACATCCTCCAGCTCCGCCACAGCCAGCTACCACACCCCGGCCGCGGCATACGGCACAACCTTAGGCACCACCCACCCTCCCAGCCCCTTAAGCCTAAGCCGCGGCGGCAACTCGCCAAGAGCCACAACATCAACAGATTGCCGAGCAGAAGCTCCACGCCCAGCCCCAGAAGGCGGCGCAGATACCTCTTCCCCACTTCCATGTCGCTGGCGTACCTCAGCCTAAGCACCGAGCCAGACGGAAAAGCCAGCGAGACGTCCCCACCCCGCGAAGTAGCCCCCTCGCAACCCCTCCACGACGGCCCCCGCGTCTACCCTAAACTACATAACAGCCAAGCGTCTACACACCACGCTAAGAAGCTCCTCAACACAGATAAAGTCCTTCCTCACGCCTTTGTGAACCCGCTCGTCGTCAATCGCCCAGCACCTATCCACCAGCAGATTTCTCAACCTGATAGTGACAACAAGCCGCCTAACACACGCCGGCGCCACACCAAGCCTATCGCCCAGCTACACCACAGCCTCCACGTAGCACTCCGACATGGAGTCGCACTCCTCTGCTAGGATGTGGAAAGCCAGCTCCGCCACCGCCTCAGCCGGGACAGCCGCGTTGTACCGCATCGAGAAGAGCTCTAGAAAGGCTCTCAAAAGGCCGAGACACAGGTCTAGACAGCACGCGGACGACGCCACGCGCATCGTACACCCTCCTCCCAATTAGGCATACATCAACAGCCACGTCTTCAAAAGCTCTGCAGATATTATATAACAACACATACCGTTCTTACTCGGGATTTAATCTAGCCTATCCCGTCTTAAAGGGTCCCAGCGGCCAAGTCAAGATGGGGGGCATGCCTAGGTACAGCAAGGCGATGAATATCAACTGTATAGCTACATAGATGCGGCGGGTGTAGAGGTGGAAGAAGGGCGCCACCGCGGCGAAGTACCAGTAGAACCAGCCCGACTGCGATATTAACACAGACGACGCAACCAACAGAGCATCCAGCCCCAGGGATGGTTTCCTAATTAATTCAACTGGAACTGCGCGCCAAGCTACGTGGCCAAGCCACGGCGCAATCGACACTTGGATCTCGTACTCCAATACTTTATACACTCCAGGATTCGACAGCGCCGTTACAGTGTCTGTGCCGTTGTATAGAAACTTCGTGTAGTAGACATACCACGGCGCCCCCATAAGGAAGGTAAGCCAGCCAGTAAGAGGATTCTTATGGCTATGGAAAGACACAAGCCACCAATAGAACTGGAGGTGGTATAGAAACAAGCCATGGGCCAAGTCAACAGCATGGGCGGCCAGAAAGGCCACCGCCGCGCCTATAGTAATCGGCGCCAGCGACTTCCTATCCCTCAGCAAAACGTAGAAAACAAACCCGGCTAGGGGAAAGGCCGCAGTAAATTTAGAGGCAAGCGCCGCCCCCCACAGCACCCCCGACAGCCACCTCCTCCCCAAGAGGTATGAAATAACGGCAGAAACCGAAAAAAGCGCCACGAAAACGTCAAGCATGGCGAAGCTGGAAGTCCTTGCAAATATTATGTCGGTAGCCAAGCTTAGAGAAACCAGCCAAAACGGCCTCCCCAACAAGCGCCCTAGCCAACCAGTCAAAAACACCGTTACGACACCAGCAATAAACGGCGCCCACCTAGGCGCCAAACCTATTAGATATTTTGCAAGAGGCGGATGCTCCGGATTCGAAGTAAGAGCCGGGGGCGTTCCACTCAGTTGTCCCAAGCCAGCTTTCATATACACCACCTCATCCGCAAAAGTGAAGCCAACAGACAATGACGTTATAACAAAAACAACCACCACCGCCAACGCCCTTACCCAATCAACCAAGACCTTCATATTTAACACGGCACCCCCTTAAGTAGTGATAAATAAATCTGATGGATAAGCCCATTTACAGTCTAAAAAAGCTAGTTATTATTTAGAAAAGTAATGAAAAAATCTTAACTTACGGTGCTCCTTCTCCACCTCCAGCTACAACTGACGCGCTGAATGGAGCAACTGCGCCGTTGCTCAACACTACTCTACCAGTGAGAACCTGCCCAACAGCAACGTTGATGTCATCCAATGTAACTATCACTGTAGTAGGCCCACTGATAAGAGTTGGGGTAATTTTACTGGTGTCGACTTGTGTTCCAGCTATCTCAACTGCTTTTATCTGTACAGACGCGCCACCTTGTGGCACAACTTCCAATGTAAGAGTAGCTCCATCTTCTGTTGTTGTGATTTTTGCCGACACTACTGTTAGCGATGCTTGTTGTCCAGCTGCGGCGAATGTGGTGTATAGGTACCAGCCGACTGCTATCGCAATTACCAGCACTATTGCTACTATTATCGCTATTTCTAGGGAGGTCATACCCTTTAGTTTTGTGGGCATAAGCGGATGGACGCCCCTCCTTATATATTTTGTGGTGTAGCCGCCGAACTGCAAAGTGGATATAGATGCCGTGTTAAGGGCGCCGTCCCAGTGGCTGATTGTTGCTCCAGGTTGTGTGGCGTGCCTAGCCTTTTGCTTTTTCTTTGTCTCTGCTGTGGATACCGTGTCTCGGCGTGTTTGTTGTTTATTACAAATCCTCGGCGTGAGGACCTCCGAATTTATATAAAATACAAATGTCTATAAGGATTGGAGTGCATCCCCAGCGCTTGTTTCGTTTTTACAACGGCTAATCGCTGGCTTGGCGATCTCCGCCTAGGGAGATTCTGGACATCCAACGTGCGGCTTGGCTAGTATTCCCTCCCCAGTATGAGGTGTATGCCTTCCTCCTCTGCCCTCTTTCTGAGGTACTGGGCGACGTCCCTCGGCGCGAATTCCACGGCTAGCACCGCTAGGTATGTTTTGGCTCCCCTGGACTTCTCGGCGGCTTCGGCTAGTTTCCGTAGCTGTGCGAGGGCTTCTTCTACCTCCTCTGCGTCTATTAGGGAGACTGTGACTTTGCCGACTACGAGGGGCTGGGGGCAGTAGAGGTCTATCTTCACGAGGCCGTCGGCCGGCAACCGTACGTCTAGCCATATGCCGCAGTGCACTCCCCGCTTTTCCAGAAGCTCTTCTACCTCCCTCGCGGCGCGGTACTTAAAGCCGCTGACCTCCTCTAGTATCTCGGTGAGGATTCTCCTTATCTCTCTGAATCTGTCGTCCATGCGGGAGATGTAGGAGTCCTTCACACTCTTGCATCGTCACGCCAATTTTAGCATTTCTCCGCCCCGCGTTGTCGCGGTGCGGCTCGGGGGTGAGGCGGTTGCGGGGCCGCGGGTGCTGGCCGAATATAAATCGCCTGTTTTCTTTCAGCTCCACCTCACCGATGTAGTATATACAGCCGCGGCCGAGTGATCCCAACTTGCTCCGTATGCGTGGCGCTCGGCCGGTTGTCTGGTGCCGATCGCGTATTAGTTGCAGAGGCGGCGGGCTAAATATGCTGATGCGACGCCTCCTTTCGACATATATGTTTGAGCACTGCGCCGTTGCGCGTTGACGGATCTGTTGCGTGTTTAGCATACCGTGCTTGCAGAGCTCCCGGCGCCGGTTATCCTGTGGAGGGCCGTTTCTGGGGGCTCTGCGCGTTTTCTATGTCTGCTGATGGGGATCTGATTGAGATGGCCGACGCAGATGTGTTTCAATTTTCCGCGGCCCGCCGGGCCGCGTGTTGACTACACCGCGAGGTACCCCGTCGCTGTGTTTGAAGGAGCCTCGGGGTAGATCCGCAGTAGTGGGTGAGCCGTCGTGTGATCAGCGCTGGGGCCTCTGCCTATCACCCGGTCTAGTGCAGGTCTCCGGCCGTGTATGTATATGTCTGTGGGTGCCTCTAGTATTCTCTTCCCAGTATGAGGTGTATGCCCTCCTCTTCTGCTTTTTTCCGTAGGTACTCCGCTACTTCTCTCGGCGCGGATCCCACGGCTAATATCTTGAGCTGTGTCGTGGCGCCGGTGAACCTCTCCGCGGCTTCTACCGAGCGCCTCAGTTGCTCCAGCGCGTCCTCCGCCTCCTTAATGTTTTTCACCGCTGTGGTGACTTCGCCGACGACGAGGGGGCTTGGGCAGAAGATGTCCACCTCCTTGTAGCCGGCTGTTGGCAGGGTCACGTTTACCCGTATGCGGCACTCCACCCCTCTCTCCCTCAGGAGGTCCTCGACAGCCCTCGCCACGAGGTGCTCGAGGCCTCTCCCTAGGGCCTCCCTGATGTCCATCAGAGCCGACTGCACCCACTTAAATCTCTGATCCTCTAACTTCTCGTGCTCAGCCCACCGCCTCTCGTTCTCCTCTAGGAATTTTCTCCAAGTCTCGTACCACTCCCTCCACTTCTTCTCGTTTTCTTGCCACCTCTTTTCGTTCTCTTCTTGGAACTTCCGCCACGTCTCAAACCACTCCCGCCACCGCCTCTCGTTCTCTAGCCACCTTTTCTCGTTTTCTTGCCACCGTTTTTCGTTTTCCTCTAGGAATTTTTTCCAGGTTTTGTACCAGCGCCTCCACCTCCTCTCGGAGTCTCTGCGGAGGTCTCTAAGCTCTCTCAACACCTCCCCAAGCCCGACGGCCCCAGCCACCGCCAGCCTAAACTCCTCATCCTCCTCAAGAGCCCTCAAAAACCTACGCTTCTCCTCGGGGGTGAGGCCCACATAATTAGTACCGCCTTTATAAATAGCTTTTACGCCGGTTTTACCTCAGGTTCTGACACTGCCGTGGCTTTGTGCGGCTCGTGAGCCGTGGCGGCTGGGGCGCGGCGAGAGATCTCTGGTGCTTACAGAGCCTCCGGGGACTGGAGTACACCCCGTCTTACGGTTTTTCGCGTCCTTCTGTGTGCCGCTGCAGTTTAACCGGACGTGCGGCGATCTCTCGACGTCGAGTCTCGTCGTGACGATGTGCCGATAATGCGGATATAGAGGGCACGAAGTGACGTTGTCCCTTTCCTCCCTGTATTGTCAACTACGACTGCAGGGGGCATTTCTTTGGTGTATTAATCGAAATTTTGAACTACCGACGCGCCGAGGGGGTTGAAAGAGGTATCGAGGCCGGTTTTAGATTTAGAAGTAGCAGAATGAGGTGGTGTAGATAAATTCCGCCGCAGTTAACGGTATGTTTTCTACATTCATGGGCTTGCGGTAGATGCCCCCGAGGGGGCAACGGAGGCGCGTCTGCGCCTAAGTTGCAGAGCAGAAATTGGGCGTAGCTAGGAGGCGTATCTTCTAATCTACCAGTTTTAGCGCCTCCTCCCGGTGTGCCTCGAAGATTTCCTTGTCCATGAAGTTGTGGCGAAGGTTCGCGTGGAGTCTCTCTGCCATGCCGAAGGCTGTTAGGAGCTCCTTGTCTCCGCTTTCTTTGTAGAGTCTGCCGACTACCGCGTTGTAGTCCTTGTGGCTGTAGTGCTCCCAGCCCCGCTTCTCTGCTATGGCGTTTAGCAACGCGGCGACGGCGCCCCAGTACTTCTCCCCGGCCTGCGCCAAGTCGCCCCTTGCGTACAGCTCCTCAGCCTCCCTGAGGTACTTCTCGCGTAGCGCCAGGTAGGCCTCTACGCGTTGTGGAGGGTCAAGCCTCTCTGCGCCAGCGGAATTACTCATGGACGCCTCTTTTGCTCTGTGCTAGGGTTTTCCACAACGTGTAGGGGTGCACGGCGCCACGTGTGTTGCGCCGGGTGGGTCTAGGTGACGCGTTTTATGTATCCGGGTCTGGGGGTGTAGGCCTCGCCGTTGCGGATTAGCAGGTCTACGATGCGCTGGACCTCGGCGGGGGGGATTCCCAGCTTCTCGGCCTCTGCCTTGAGCTTGTCGATTTTGACGGGGCCTTTCTCCGCCTCCTCCATCTTCTTTAGTAGCTCCACTACTTTTATGTAGGCTTCTCTGCGGGAGGCGGGGACGCCGGTTATTATTGCGTCGATGTCTATGGCGCCCGACTCTATGTCTATGCCTACTGATTTGAGGAAGGCGAGGTAGAGCCTTATTGCTCTCTCGGCGTCTTCTGCGGTGGCTATGGGCGACAGCCTCATCTTGGCCTCGGCGGTGGTGAGGCGTATGAGGGCTTCCAGCTGCCTGGCGGTTATGGCTATGGCTGTGCCGGGGCCTTGGTAGCGCCTCCTCATCTCTAGGTAGAAGGCTTTTATCCTCTCCTTTGCCTCTTCGCTGAGGAGCGGCCTCACGTACCGCCTGGCGTACATGATGTACTTCCTCAGGAAGTCCGGCCTCAGCACGTCGCGGAAGGCCTCGGGGGTTTTGCCTGAGTGCAGGTCTAGTATGTGGCCGGCGACGGCTGAGTCGAACTCCTCCCTGGGCTCGTCCCGTATTACGAAGATCAGGTCGAATCTGCTGAGGAGGGAGACGGGCAGGTCTAAGTTCTCCGCCACCGTGCGGTTGGGGAGGTACCTCCCGAAGGCTGGGTTGGCGGCGGCGAGGACGGCGGCTCTCGCGTTGAGAGTGGCCACTATGCCTGCCTTGCTTATGGATACGGTGTTCTGCTCCATCGCCTCGTGTAGGGCCACCCGGTCCTTGGCATCCATTTTATCTATCTCGTCTATGACGGCGACACCCTTGTCGGCCAGGACGAGGGCCCCCGCCTCTAGGTAGAACTCCCCCGTCAGCTTGTCCCTGACCACGGCGGCGGTGAGACCCGCCGCTGAGGAGCCCTTGCCCGTGGTGTAGACGGCGCGGGGGGCGATCTTAGCCACAAACTTCAACAGCTGGGACTTGGCGGTGCCCGGGTCGCCTATTAGGAGGATGTTTATGTCGCCCCTGACCCTGACGCCGTCTGGGTACACGATTTCGTTTCCGCCGAAGAGTAGGCACGCAACTGCCTCCTTCACTTCTTCGTAGCCGTATATGGAGGGGGCGATGGACCTGACTATCAGCTCCCTCACGTCGGGCCGCCTCGAGATTTCGAGGATTTTCTGCTCGTCCTCCTTGGTGATCTCCTCCACGAGCTCCTTGTTCATCGTCTCTACGTGGACCCCCTGGACGTAGGAGGTGACGATTGGGGGCCTGCCCTTCTTGAGCTCGCTGAGGGTGAGGTCGACGATTCCCGACAGCGCCACTATGTCGCCGGGCTTGACAGTGTCTACCAAGTCGTCTAGCAACACCGCCTCGATGCTACGGGGTAGCTGGCCGGGTGGGAGGTCCTCCGGCCTCTCTTGTATTATGACCTTCTGCCAGTCTATGTACTGGGAGAGCTCTGTGACTAGGGTGAAGCTCTTTGAGGCGCCGCATCTGGGGCACTTGGCGGGGGGCTCGACGTGGCGCTCCAGCTCCTGCATGAGCTCAATCTCGTAGCCGCACTGGGTGCACCGGTACAGCGCCTTGTATAGGAAGTGCTTCGGGGGGGTCTGCCTGGTGACTATACCCTCTATTTTTATGAGGCGGCCTATGTACTCCGACCTGAGCTTCCTCAGGGGGACCGCCAGCGGGGGGTTCCGCACTCTGAAGTAGAAGCGCTTAAGCTGCCTGGCGGTCTCGGGGTCCTTCTCCTCTACGATTTCCCGCACCACCTTGTCCGCCTCTGGCAGGACTTGCTTAGGCCTCTCGATTACTAGATCCGCCAGTGTCTTGTCAAACATTAAGATGTCGTGGAAATCCACCTCCAGAGACCTCTTCCGCTGGATAATCATGTTGATAAGCTCGTCGGAGATTTTCTCGTTACCCGTCACCAACTCTCTAAACTTGTCGCGCAAGATATCCAGCTCAACCTCAACAGTCACACATATACACGCCGATCTGCTTAAAAAAGTGAGGCTGTATTACCACAGGAGCCCACGGAAGCCCATCTAAAGCCCAGGCTGTTCGCCAACCCCTTAAGGGCGTTCTCCACAGCACTGAACGACTCATGCCAGCCAGGCGGTATGTGTGCCGGCTATACCCAGCGCGGAGTCTTGATCCGAGGCACCTTGGACGTGAATAAGTGCAGAACTCCAAGATAGATGCCGCTTCTCTTCAAGATTTGTCCGTGTTGCTCTATTACCGGATCTAGTTGACCGTCGAGACTTCTCACATCTCTATGATGTAGCTTCTAGATCTATTACGACGTCTGTCACCACTGCGACGTCTACCAGTATCGGGCCCCGTATGGAGGGAATGGATAACTCGGCTTCAGGTACAACATCGCGACATTCTCTGGCGGCGTAGCACGCCACGAGGGCGCTACCCAGAAGGCCGTAGTGACCGCGAGGGTTGCCGAACCGCCTCCTTAGCCACTCCACTCAGGCCGTGCTCCACCCGGCGCACGCCGCGTGTATTAACTCCTTGTACTCCTCCCACGTGAGGCTACTTCTTCTAGATCTAATGTGGAGATCTCCAAAATTTTAACTGATTCTTAATCGTCATGTGCCAAGTCTCGTGTTTCTATCCTGAACCCCTCCAGCTGGAGGTATTTGTCTACTGCATCCCATGTATTCCTCCTTTTTCTCCGGCTTGAGCCCCAGCAACTGATTTACCTTTTTCTCCAGCTCCCACGCCTTGTAGCTTCCGTACCTCTTCAACACGTCGTCGACTCTCTTCGCCACTGGCGGAGGCAGTTTCGGGGGTTCGCCTAGGTATTTCACGGTGTAGGCGGGGCCCTCCTCCGCGGGCTCTATACGGAACCGCGACTCGTCCTCCAGGGCGTCGTACACCTCGTTAGCCATGGGCCCGAAGCTCCATATGAAAAACTCGGCCCGCGTCACGGGCGCGCCGTGGTATAGGAACTTCACCGCCCTCGGCGTAAACAAGCGGCGGGTTTCGTACTGAATGAGGAAGAGGAGCTTCATTAACTTCTTTAAGCTACCTACATTCCCTAGCCTATATGTAACATACGCCACGACATCACCTACATCATATTTGCCTATTGTTTCCACATTATTAACAACTCCATTAAATAAAACTTAAGCCCGGTTGCGCCCAATCGCCCTCGCTACAGAAGAGGGGCGCTTACATATCTGAAACTTGTTAACGCCACGCTCTTGAGGTGCTTAATATCAGCTTAAATACACGTGGAGAGTTGTGGCTATGCAGATTGTCGAGACAGGGTGCGTAGATGTCGCGGCCGTGACTCTTAGAATTAAGACTTTTCTCCAGCAGATGGTTGGCTACCTGCCTCCTAACTTTCGGGTGATTAAGGCGGAGAGGGAGGGCGATGTGTGGGTGGTCGAGGTGTACTACGTCTACGTATCCGCAGTGCTGGGGGTGCCGCCGAGGGAGATCAAAGCGGTTTTAAAGGTGGATGAGAAATGCCGCATCCTCGACTACAGAGAGGAGCAGTAGTCGATACCGGGCTCCTCGCGGCGAGGATACTGCTTCAGATAGGCGCCCCGCAACTGGCGGCCCTTCTGGGGCGGGAGGCGGGGGTAGGCGAAGATGTCTGGAACTGCGCGCTTATGGCTTTATCAGGCGTGAGGATTTACACGACAGCCTTTGCGCTTGCTGAGGCCTTTGGGGGGATTATAGAGCGTAGGTGGCCCTACGCCGTTGCCCCGGCTCAAGTCGCCGTGGCGCAACTCAACGCCTCGGGAGATTTGGAAAAGGTTGCCGTGGACAAGGCGTCAATTCCCCCCGGCGGCGTGGGTCTTGTTGATGGATCGCTCATCGCGGCGGCGGTGGCTAGGGGCGTCCCGCTTGTGACTTACGACATGGAGCTTTGGCAGTTTGGGAGGGGGCTGGCCGACGTGTTGACTATCTACGAGCTGTGCGGGGGGTGATTGTTTTTATTTCTGTGGGGGGCGGGGGGTGTGGATGTCTCCGAGTTGTCTCTTGACGCGCGGCTTATCGCTGTGTTGAGGGAGAGGGGGGTTAGGGAGCTGTTTCCCCCGCAGGTCGAGGCGGTTAGGGCGGGGATATTCGACGGGGTGAATGTGTTGCTCTGCACAGCGACTGCGTCTGGCAAGTCGTTGCTTGCAGAGGTGGCGTCGGTTAAGGCGGCGCTTGAGGGGAGGATGGCGCTCTACGCCGTGCCTCTCAAGGCGCTGGCCCAGGAGAAGCTTGTCCACTTCTCCCACTACAGAGGGCTGGCGAAGATCGGCATATCCACCGGCGACTTTGAGTCAGACGACAAGAGGCTCTACGAATACGACGTCGTGGTTGTGACATACGAAAAGCTGGACAGCCTCCTCCGCCACAGGCCAAGCTGGCTGAGCTCAGTCGGCGTTGTCGTGGTGGACGAGATCCACTACCTGGGCGACCCCAAGAGGGGGCCAGTCCTCGAGTCGATAATAGCCGAGGTGAGGCACCTCGGCCTCAAGACGCAGTTTATCGGGCTCAGCGCCACGGTCGGCAACGCGGGTGACGTGGCTAGGTGGCTGGGGGCTAGGCTCGTGGCGTCTAGCTGGCGCCCCGTCCCGCTCCGGGAGGGGGTCTACCACGGGGGGAAGATCTACTTTCCCGACGGCGGCCAGAGGGCTGTAGGCGGGGCCGGCGGAGAAGCAGAGGTTGCCCTCGCGATAGACGCCGTGGCTAGCGGCGGGCAGGCCCTGATCTTTACAAGTAGCAGGTCGTCCACGGTGCGCATCGCGAAGGCCGTGGCGCGGGCCGTGGCGGCCCACCCGACTAAGCTTATCGACGTGGGGGAGGCGCAGGCGCTGGCGGGGGCCGTCCTCGGCGCCTCCACCAGCAAGATCATTGGGAGGGAACTCGCCGAGCTGGTGGCGAGGGGAGTGGCCTTCCACAACGCGGGGCTGGAGCTGGAGGTCAGGAGGCTGGTCGAGGAGGGGTTTAGGAGAGGCGTCATTAAGGTAATTGTCTCCACCACCACCCTAGCCGCCGGGGTGAACCTCCCGGCGAGGCGCGTCGTCGTGGCGGACTACGAGAGGTTTGACCCCGCGGTGGGGAGGGAGGAGATACCGGTGCTTGAGTACAGGCAGATGGCGGGCCGCGCCGGCAGGCCCGGCCTGGATCCGTACGGCGAGGCTGTTATTGTGGCTAGGAGCAGGGGCGAGGTGGATTACCTCATGGAGAGGTACGTGAGAGGGAGGGTGGAGGATGTCAAGTCTCACATACTCTCCGGGCCTAACTTGAGGGCCCACGCCCTGGGGGCCGTGGGCGGGGGCTACGCCAGAACTATCGACGATTTGGTGGATTTCTTTTCCAACACCCTGGGGTACCACCAGGTGAAGACTTCTCTAAAGTCGGCGCTTCTCAGATCTAAGGTGGCCGACGCCGTGGATGAGCTGGTGGAATGGGGCTTCTTGGAGCGAGACGGCGATTTGGTATACGCCACGGAGCTGGGGAGACAGGTGGCTAGGCTCTACCTCGACCCCGAGACCGCGGCGAGGTACATAAACCTGCTTAAGGCGGTGAGGCGGGGGGCGATCTCGGCATATCTGTATATAGTTCTGACGGCGCCAGACTTCCCCAGGGTGAGGCGGGGGAGAGTCAGCCGGGAGGTGGCTGAGGAGGTCCTCTCGGCGCTGGATGTTGAGGAGGACGAGGAGTTTGAAGACGTGGTGAGGACCGTCGCGATGCTGAAGGCGTGGATCGAGGAGGTTGACGAGGACGAGATCTACGAGAGATTCGAGGTGGCTCCGGGGGACCTCAGGGTGTATGTAGACCTCTTTGAGTGGCTTGGGGGCGCCGCGGCGAAGCTAGCCGGCGTGGTGGGGCTTGAGGAGCATAGACGCGGCCTTGAGAGAGTCACGGCGCGCGTCGTCTACGGCGTCAAGGAGGAGTTGCTTGAGCTAGTCACGGCGTTGAGGGGGGTCGGGAGAGTTAGGGCGAGGGTGCTCTACAACTTCGGCTACAAGACGCTTAGAGATGTGGCGAGGGCCTCCGTGAGGGAAATAGCGTCTCTACCTGGCTTCGGCGAGAAGCTCGCCCAGTCGGTCATAGAACAGGCGAGGCAGCTGGTGGAGTAGCTACGGCGCTATCTTCACCACGTTGTACCGCCCCGCTACCTTCAGCATGGTGGTGAAGCGGCGCATCTCCTCAACAGCCTCCCCCAGTCTCTCATCTGCCTCCAGCTCCACGACGAAGTAGTAGTCCCACGGCGATAGGCGGGTCGGCCGCGAGTATATGAGCGTCATGTTTATCCCCCTATTGGCAATGGGGGCGAGGGCCTTGTACAACGCGCCGGCGACGTTGGGCACGGCGAATATAAGCACCGCCCGCTCCCCCGCCGCTCCCCCCGCTCTAGACACCACGGCGAATCTCGTGTAGCTCTCCCCGTCCTCCACGCCGCAGATCTTTTCAAAACCCTCCAGCGCCTTAGGCGACGCCAAGACTGCGCAGTCCCCCATGCACTTCTCAAACTCCCTGACGGCCTCGGAGGTGGAGTTTGTATACACGACGTCGGCGCCCAGCAGAGAGGTGGCCTTCCTGGCCTGCGCCGCGGCGTGGGGGTGTGTGTAGACCACGCGGGGGTTCCCCTTCTTAGTGATGCACAATGTGATTCTCATCTCACCCATCGCCGCTATGCCCACCTCACGCGTGGCTAGGGAGTCTATAGTCTCGCCGACTGGCCCCTCAAGGCTGTTACTAAAGGGCACCACCCCGTAGTCAACAACGCCGCTTTCAACCCTCTCGAAGACCTCTGTAATGGATCTACAAGGCGTCAAGTCGCCGTGGGGGAATAGGTAGGAGGCGGCCTCCCAGGTGAAGGACTTCTCGGGGCCTAGGTAGGCCACGCCGGGTTTATGCATTCTGGATACCTCTGAGGCTATTACGGCGGCGAGGACCCCGTTTATAAGAGGAGGCGTGTTGTACTTAGCCCGCTCTCTCAACAATTCGTACAGCTTTTTCTCTATTTCATAAACCCCTGCATTGAGAAGTGAGAATAGGCGTGTATATATCTGTTTCCGGGGACCCACATGCGGGTCTTTCGTCACCCGTAGGCCCGGGTTCAACTCTGCACCAATAAGCAGATCTACTAAACCTACGTGTTTATATACTCTCTCAGCCTCTACAAGACACGTGCCTAAGCGGCTTCTGTTGACACACGCCAGCCTCGGAGGCTGGGTTCCCCAAAAGATGAGAGAGATGGGAGCGGAGGTAGTGGAGGGTTTAGGATCTTGGGACGCCGTGGGGGAAATCCACAGCGATGTGTTCCTCCGGGACGCCAGGCGGCGGGAGGCCGAGGTCTTGGCCGCCGCGGCGGTGGCCGAGGCCGCCCTCGGCCGGGATGGGGTAATCTTCTACGCTGGTGGGACCGCGGGGGCCGGGCTACACGCATCTAGAGGCGCGCCGTTTAACGCCTCCGTCTTCCTCGCCAAGCGGCTGGGCGCGGCCGTCGTAGCGGTGGACCGCCACTTCCCCTGGGGCACTTGGGAGCTTCACCTAGAACATAAATTCCCGCTGTACCTGGTATACGGAGGGGCCGAGGGGCCCTCTCGGAAGTACCTAGCTAAGAGGGGACACGACGTAGTCGCCTTCCCCCTCCCTCCCGGGGCTGGGGATAGGGGCTTCGGCAAGGTGCTGAGCTACGTACTGCGCGAGGTGGAGGGGCCTCTTGTGTTGCAACTGGGGTTTGACATCCATCGGAAAGACCCCACTGGGTACTTCTTCGCATCCGAGGCGTTTTTCTACAGACTTGGCGAGGAGCTGAGGGGCAGGGAGAGGTTTTATATCTCGATAGAGTGCCCCTCCACGCCTGCTGTCTTCACGGCATCGCTGTCAGCGCTTCTGAGCGGACTGGAGGGCGGCGGGCCCCCTCCGGTGGAGCGGTATGAAGAGAGCGGAGATGTCTTGAGAGAGGTGGATCTCCTACTGAGGCGGGCTAGGGGGAGATTATCTTGAAGCCGTTGTACTCGCCTCTATACCTCTCCTCCCTTATCTCAATCTCTCTTATCTTTATGGCGGGCGACGCCGCCGGCAGGAACTTCACCAGCCTGTCAACAGACTCGTCGGCGCCCTCCAACACTGCGTAGAGCGTATCTCCGACGAGGCGCGCCTCCCCCGTCACGTTGTTTCTCAAGGCCTCGCCTTTTAGTATTTTTAAAATTGGCACCCCGGGAAGGTCCAGCTCGCCTCTTGCAACCACCACAACCCTCTTCACGGCCAGCCTCCCGATGCGGCTTATAAGTATTTCCTCAGATCGTCTCTTCCATCGTCACGCCTCCAACCATCGATCCCCTCATCACTGGTCAACACTTTTTAACCTCTGTAATTAATCTTTTGTGAGTGAGGTTAATAAGAAAATAGAGTCGGCTGTGAGGAACCTCGCCGTTGAGGTAATAAACAAGTTTGAGAAGAAGAAGAGGATAGACAACATCCAGGAGCTCATAATACTGGCCACGTACCTCAACATGCAGAAGCTTGACGAGCTCAGAAACGACGTTGATGGCGTTATGAGGGCGTTTCAGCGGCTAGACGCACTTATAGACGTGGTTAGAGATTTAAAGAAGGCGGTGGAGAGCCTCCAGTCGGGGCAGACAGGCGAAGTCGCCAAGCTACTGGGCGAGGTAAACTCCAAACTCGACAAAATCCTGGAAAAGCTAGACGCATACACTGTGGAAAGCCTCTAGTCACTGATTTAAAAACCTGACCCCCTCCCATCCGTGGCCGAGGTGTATAGGAAATGCACATCTTATAGAGATCTTGTAGCCGGGGGGAGTGGCGAAAGGGAGTTTCTGCAGTGGCTCATCGCCTTCCTCGACACCCCCAGTGTCTGGTTCCACCTCTCGCCTGTCGAGGTGCTGGCATGGGAAGATGCGGGGACTAGGCTAGAGGTTGGCGACATGGCTCTGAGGGGGCTGGCGTTGCCCTACTCGGGACCCGCCTCGGTGGAGGGGAGGCTCGTCTCGCCGGACGGCGACGTGGAGGGGAATATAGTAGTGGCCGAGTTCCCTAGTGATGTAGACGACGCCAAATACATAGTAATCGAGGCGGCCAGACGCGGCGCCCAAGCGGTGGTGTTCTCTGGAAGGCCGCCGCGGCGCATTGTAGTTACCGGCGAGTACGGCTATAAGATAGACGCGGCGCCGGCTCCTATCCCCGCCGCCAGTTTTGAAGACGCCGCCAGCTATGTAGGAAAGCGGGCGCGGCTGGTTGTAGAGACGAAGACGCGGGTGACATACAGCTACAGCCTTGTGGCGTTTAATAGTTTTGAAAACACGCCGATGATCTCAGCCCACTGGGACCACTGGCTAGTCGGCGCCACCGACAACTGCGCAGGCGTAGAGGCGGCGGTGCTGGCGTTCAGTGAGTTGGTGGCCGACGACGTGCCGGTCGCCCTCGGCCTCTTCACCGCCGAGGAGGGGGTGGCCCCCCACGTGCCGTCTTTCTACTGGGCCTGGGGGTCGTATAACTACTTTAAGAAGTGGAGGCCGTCGTTACTTGTAAATATCGACGTGGTTGGGGTGGGCACCCCGAGGATGTACGCCGTGCCCTACCTCCATGAGTCGTTGAGGGGTCTGGGCCCCGTTGAGCGGCCTGAGGCCTACTTCGACAGTGTGCACTACGAGAGGTGGGGCCTCCCCTCGGTCACAATCTCGTCTCTCAGAGACACTTGGGCCCTCTACCACAGCCCACTAGACACAAACGCCGAGGTAGAAAACATCCTATACGTAGCCGACCTCGCAAAAAGACTCGTGAAGATCAAGCCTGCCCCGCCCGCCGTAAGACTGGAGGACTACGGTCTACCGCCGGCGGACAGCCCCCACGAGGCTTGGTCCCTGGTGTACAACTACGTAGTGGTTTTCCGCGACTACAGCCACTCAGACATTGTATACACAGACGTTTTCAAGTTCCTCAAAAAGGCGGCGGCGGAGTACCGACGCGTAGATCTACTCGCGGGGCCCACCCTCTGTGTAGGCAACTGCGAAAACGCGTTGGAGACGTACCGCGAGCTCGCCCTACTTAGACTCGCCTCTCAACCCCTCTAGCACCCTTCTAATGTATGTGGACGAGAGCGTATGTCCAAAGCCGTCCCGCACAGTGGAGATTACCACGACTTCCATAGGCCTGACCCCCCTCCTCGCCCTCTCGTCGTTTATCTGCAGGGCGCGGGGCGCCGTCTCTATACTGGCCACAATCGCCTCAAGCCTTGGGTCGGAGACTGCGGGGCCGTAGGGGTCGTGTATCTCCACGTACACAACCTCCCTCTCCGGCGCTATCAGCGACATGAGATTTCTCAAATTAGCCAGCCTGGTGGAGAACGGCCTCACCTTATACTGCTTATAGGTCGAGGCGAAGGAGTCGCTGGTGAGCCCAATCAAAATCCTCTCCCCGACCAGGGTGGCAGTGGCCAGCAACTTCACATGCCCGGAGTGCAGTGTGTCGAAGGTGCCGCCCAGAACTACGTTGCGAAACCTCAACTTCACGAAACGAAGCGATCCATATTTTAAAACAGTTAATAGTCGTGGACTCCCTCAAGAGGCTACTGGCGGAAAACCCACGCATCCTCGAGATGAGGTACAGAGAGAGGGAGGCCGTCTGCGAGCCCGCCTCAATACCATTCGCCGTTAGGCTAGACGGCGTAGGCTTCGGAAAGCGGCTGAGAGACTTCCCCCCTCCCCGGAGCCGCGCAGTGCACAACGCATTAGTCGAAGTAGCCAAGGCCCTGGCCTCGACGCACGGAGCGGACCACGCCCACGTCGTAAGCGACGAGATAAACCTCCTCTTCCTCAGACACACCCCCTACGGCGGCCGCACCTTTAAAATCATCAGCGTCCTAGCCGCGCAGGCCTCCGCCGAGCTGACCGTCAAGCTGGGGCGGCCCCTGTACTTCGACGGGAGGGTAGTCAAGCTACGCGATCACTGCGACGCGGCAACCTACCTCCTCTTCAGGGCGAGGGTGGGGCTAAACAACTACGTAATCCAGGAGGCTAGGCGCGCCGGCCTGGTAGATGAGCGCACGCCGCGTATAGAGGAGATGCTGAAAAAGGTAGAGGTTGCCGACTACGAGCTGGCCTGGGGTACGTTTCTAAATAAAGAGGCGAAGTACCGAGCCGAGTCCGACGTCTGCACCGCGCTGGCGCCTCTCTGCAAGGTGTGCTAACCCCTATACTTCTGCTCTAGGTAGCTGATCAGGTACTCGGCGTTGTAGGCCTCGCCGAAGCTCTTAACAAGGAGCTCCTTCGGCGGGTACACGCTCCCCCACCTGTGTATCCTTTCTCTGAGGTAGTCCTTAAGGGCGGCGAAGTTGCCCTCAGCGACGAGCTCCCTCACCCTCCCATGTTTGAAGTATATCATGGCGGCCACCACGTTGCCCAGGGTGTAGGTGGGGAAGTAGCCGATGGAGCCGTGGCTCCAATGCACATCTTGAAGAACGCCCTCCGCGTCGTTCCTCGGCCTCACCCCCAGCAGGCGGTCCATCTCCTCATTCCAAAGCTCAGGCAACTGCCGGACCTTAACCTCCCCCGTTATGAGGAGCCGCTCCAGCCTGTAGCGGAGCAGGATGTGGAGGTTGTAGGTAACCTCGTCCGCCTCCGTCCTTATTAAGCTGGGCCTCACCACGTTGAAGTAGTAGAAGAGATCGTCGTCTGAGTACTTCGAGAGGAAGTCAAGGTGCCTGCGTAGTATGGGCGCCGCCTTGCCCACGAACTCCCGGCTTCTGCCGACCACGTTTTCCATAAATCTCGACTGGCTCTCGTGGACGCCTAGAGACACGCCGGTGCCCACCGGCGTCATGGCAAGAGACTCGTCTATGTTTAGCTCGTAGAGGGCGTGGCCGTATTCGTGAAGCGCCGAGAAGAGAGGCTCTTTAAAATCCACCCCTCTGTACCTCACCGTAATCCTCACGTCGAAAGGTGTCGTAATGCCTATGGTAAATGGATGCGGCGACACATCCACTCTAAACCTCCCCTTGGGGTACCCCACCAGCTCGAGCACCTCCATTATAGCCGCCTCCACCCTAGACCTCTCGTAGGGCACCTCCTCAAGCGGGTGTCTTTTCGGCCAGCCGGCGGACTCCAGCCTCGCCAGTAGCCTCTTCACCCCGGGCTCAAGCACCGAGAACACGGCCTCCACGTCCCTCGACGTGAGGCCCTCCTCGTATAAATCCAGAAGCGCGTCGTAGGGATGCTCCTCGTAGCCCAGCTTATCCGCAATAACCCGCGACAGCTCCACAATCTTCTCTAGGTAGGGGGCGAAGAGCTCGAACTTCGCCTTCTCCTTCGCGCCCCTCCACGCCACGAAGGCCTCCGACGTGACCTTGGCAAACTCCTTCACAACCTCGGGAGGCACCCTCTGGTAGAACCTCAAGTCCCGTCTCAAAACCCTCACAACTCCCCTCTCCACCTCTGTGAGATCTCTCTCCTCCTCCGCCTTCTCCACCAACTTGACAAACTTCTCGTCAAGCATAAACCTCTGAATAAGCTGGGCAATCTCCGCCCTAGCCACAGCCCTCCCCTTAATCCCCTCCTCCGGCATGTAGGTCTCCGAGTCCCACCCCATGAGCCCCTGGGCGTGGCTCAGCGCCCAGACAACTCTGTAATGCTCCAAAATCTGCTTCACCGTCTCCGACCTAATCATACGTGTGGCATCGTATCTACATTTAACAGTTAACAACAAACTAACGACTCAACCCTCTGGCTAATCGCCCTCGGGGGCGGCGGCTGGCTTAAGCCTCGATGTAGGTGTGGAAAGGGGCTCCTCTAATCCGCCGGTACAAGCTCTACGTATCTCCTCGAGGGCATGTTGTTGAGCTCCAGCAACAACTCGCGCACAGTTATGTCGGGTCTTTCGGCGACGATTTTACGAGCCAGCTCTGCCTTCTCCGGGCAGTAGGCCGAGACGATGTCCTCAACCTCCTCCTCGGGGATTACGTCTGGCAACTGTACAGTGATGTGGATGAAGAAGTTGCCGAGCGGGGGTATGCGCTCCACAATCTTCTCATAAACCTCAGGCAACATGGTCACTAGAAACGAGGAGTTGGGCAGGTTCATGTTCCTTATCCTGTGCATTATGTAGGCCACCTCGAAGAATTTGGGGTCCTCCGCCGAGGGTAGGAGCTCGTCCAGCACCACCACCGTCCTCGTGCCGGCCAGCTCCAGCGCTGATCTCAGAGTCCACGCGGGGTCCCCCCTGGCGAGCGACGCAAGCCCCTCGTAGCCGAACTTCCTATAGACCTCCACTATTCTGTTCTTCGCGCCTCCCCTATCCCCGTATCTAGACAAAAGCCTCCACGCGACGATCGCCGCGATGTTGGCCATACTCCTCTCGCCCACCTCCGTCAAGTCGACGTATATACAGCTAGTCTTTTTACACACCTCGTAAGCCACCTGGGACTTCCCCATGCCGGCCCTTCCCAGGAGGACGGCCATGGGAAACGCCGACGTCAGCTTTACAAGCGACTCAACAGCCCTCTGCCAAGACCTGCCGCCCAGCCTATATGCCTCCCCCGCCACCGGCCACTTCGGGATAGAGCAACCGTTTAAACTCACGTCTTATTATAACTACCGTTAAATAAGATGGGGAGGTATCTTACTAATAGTACGTCACCTCGGCTACGGCTCTCTTCTCCACCCTTTTTATAAAGCCGTACTTCTTGGCGCCTATCTGCACCTTAAGATCGCCTCCCTCCAGCAACACGTAGGCCCCCCTCCTCACCTGAAGCAACTCGGAGAGCCACCTGGCGAAGTCCTCTTCCCTAATCGCCAGCTCCTGGGCCACCGCGTTCCTCACCTCCACAAGCTTGGCGTATCCACTGGCCCCCGCCAGCCTGTCCACAGCCTTATTGAGAGCTTCTTCAAACATCTCGAGCGTGACCTGGCGGGGAGGCTCCTCCCTCTTCTGCGCCGCCGTGACTATCCGCGACACGACAAAATAGAAGAAGTTCTCCATGTCGATGACATACCTAAAGCCAGGCCCCACCTTAACCACCTCGGCCTTCAGCGCAGACAGCAACTCCTCCGCGTTGACGCCCAGCCTCTCGGCAAATCTGTCGAAATCCGACTTGCGCAACGAAAACCTGACCTCGTCCACGTAGCCACGGCGTCAGAGTTATATAAGGCCTATGGACACAACACCATGTCCTCCGAGTTCATAAAGCTGGTAGACAAGGCCGTGGAGCTACGGCTGGAGGAGTTCGTCGCCCCCGTCGTCTGGAGAGAGGGGGGCAACCTCTTCGAGCTCCTAGTGGCCGTGGTGTTGAGCCAAAACACGTCGGATAAGAACGCCTTCCGCGCCTTTACAAATCTAAAGAAGAGGCTGGGGGGCGTGACGCCTGAGGCGTTGCTGGCGCTGTCCACGGAGGAGTTGGAGGAGTTAATTAGGCCCGCCGGCATGCACCGGCAGAGGGCGCGCAATCTGAAGGCGCTGGCTGACGCCTTCATAAAGCTCGGCATTACCCCCCAGAGGCTTGTCGAGATGGGGCCCGGGGAGGCTAGGAGACTCCTCCTAAGCCTGCCGGGTGTGGGGGAGAAGACGGCTGACGTGGTGTTGGTAAACCTAGGCCTGCCGGCTTTCCCCGTGGACACGCACATCACACGTATAGCAAAGCGCTGGGGGGTCGGCGACAGATATGGACAAATCAGCAGGTGGTTCATGGAGATGGTCCCCCCCGAGCGCTACCTAGAGATACACCTGAAGCTGATACAATTCGGCAGGTATGTATGCAAGGCGAGGGATCCCAGATGCGGCGTGTGTCCTATAGGAGAGAGGTGCCCCTCTTATAGATCAGCCGGCAGGTCATCGGCCACCTAATCGCCGCCTGCATTGGCACATCACCTATATATTCCAGAGGTGGGTGGTATTTATGCCTAAGGCTGTGATAATGCTGGCCGACAACGACATCGCCCGCGCCTACCACGCCCTGGTTATCGCCTTATCGGCCAGGGCGCTTGGGTATGAGGTCCACCTATTCGCCACGGGGCTCGGGGCGTTGATCTTCAGCAGACGGCCGAGGAGTAGGCTCATAGGCCTTCCCCTGCTCGCCTCTCTTTACATAAGGTGGAAAATGAGGAAGATCGGCGCTAAGAGGCTTGAGGAACTCGCCGCCGAGTGTCTGAGAAGCGGCGTCTATGTCTACGTGGACGAGCCGGTGACGAAAATGCTCGGCGTGACGCCCATGGACGGCGTCGCCGTGGCGGGATCTCTGACTTTCCTCGCCTTGGCTAGGGACGCCGACCTTGTCCTCGCCTTCTAACCAAAACTTCGACTAAGTCGCCGCGCTCCTCCACGGAGACTATCTCTATCCCCATGTCCCCCGCCACGCTCTTCAAGTCGCTTAATACGTAGCGCCACCTGCTTACAAGCTTGGCCTCCTCCCCCTCTCCCAGCTCTGCCACGAGTCTGGCCAGGGTCATGCCTAGTTCGGGACAGGGCCCCTTGATCTCGTAAATTTTCATTTGGCCAACTCCAGGGCGCGGTCGGCGTGTTCGTCCGCCGACTTGAGTCCCCTCAGCACGTGCACCACCTCTCCCCCGTTTAGTATGTAGGTGACGCGCTCCGCCGTCCCCGTTGGCCTCAAAATGCCGAGTTGAGAGGCGAGGCGGCCCCCCTTGTCGCTTAGTAGTTTAAACCTAACGCCGTATTTCTCGGCGAATTTTTTCAAAGTCTCGACGCTGTCGGTGGAGACGCCGAAGACCTCGTATCCCTTTTCGCGGAACTTGTCGTAGAGCTCGTTAAAGCGTATAGTCTCCCTGGTGCAACCTGTGGTAAACGCCTTGGGGAAGAAGTAGACCACGGCCTTGGGCGCCCTGGCCGGGGCGACGATCTCGCCGGTGTGCGCCGTGAGTTCCAACTCGGGAAACTTCATATCTGTCGACTTGATGTGTATAAATAAGGATTTAGGCATAGTAACGTGCTCTGGCTCCTGCCCGTCGGCATACTGGCCATCTCCAGCGCGGCGATTTTAATTAGGCTGACACCCGCCGACCCGGTGGCGATCACCTTCTGGCGGCTGGCCTTCGCCACAGCCATAGTGCTCATGCTCGGGTCGTGGAGGGGGCTGGGCTTGCCGAGGGGCCGCGCCCTCATGTACTCAGCCCTCTCCGGCGTGTTGCTGGCTGTGCACTTCCTCAGCTGGATCCCCTCCCTATTCCTAACCACAGTGGCGGCCAGCACCACCCTCGTCAACATCCACCCAGTCCTTATGCTGTTTCTATCGAGGCACATCGGGGAGAGAGTTGGCGGCGCAACCGCCGCCGGCGTTCTGCTGGCCGTGGTGGGTAGCATATTTATCACGTTCTCGCCAGGAGGCCTCTTGGGCAACGTCCTTGCCCTAATCGGCGCGGCCTCCTTCGCGGGCTACCTAGCGCTGGGGAGAGTCGTCAGGACGTCGGTGGGGACTTTGGGATACGCCGCCGTGGCCTACGGCGTCGCCGCGCTTATCTCCCTAGTAGTGGGCCTGTCTCTGGGGAGCAACATGGTTGCGTATAACGCCTATGTATTTGTAATGTTTCTCCTCATAGCGTCTATACCAATGATGCTGGGCCACACAGTCTTTAACTTTCTGCTCGGCAGATACAGAGCGGTGACGATAGCGGCGAGCACCCTGGGGGAGCCCGTGGGAGCCACGCTACTCGCTATACCGATCCTGGGCGAGGTGCCGAGGGGCGCCGTCCACGTCGCCGCCCCGCTTCTGGGGTCGCTGGAAATCCCCCTGCAAGCCCTCGGCGTCTTGATCACCCTGCTCGGGCTCGTGCTGGTTATTAGGGAAGAGCTTAAATCCACTACCTAACTAGCTGTGATGCATAAAGGCGTCGCCTGGATTCTGTCGATCGGAAATGAGTTGCTCATCGGGAGGGTGGTCAACACCAACGCGGCGTGGCTCGCAAGCAAGTTGACTTTTCTCGGCTACGCAGTGAGGCGGATACTCGTCGTGCCGGACGAGGAGGGCGACATAGTGGAGGCTTTTAGAGAGGCTGTGGATAGGGCGGATGTGGTCGTATCAACTGGGGGGCTGGGACCCACTCCTGACGACATTACAAACCTGGCCTTCTGCAAGGCGGTAGGCGCCGAGCCTGTGGTTAACGAGGAGGCGCTGAGGATGGTTAGGGAGAAGTACGAAGCCCGCGGCTACCCCCTCACACAGGAGAGGATCAAGATGGCGATGATGCCGCCCGGCGCCAAGCCGTTGCCCAACCCGGTGGGGACAGCCCCCGGCATCCTCTACGAGATTGGCGGTAAAGTTGTAGTCATCCTGCCGGGGGTCCCCAGGGAGATGGAGGCTATCTTCGAGAGCCACGTCGAGCCTCTGCTGAGGGAACGAGGGCCGCCTGTCTACTTCTCGGAGAGGGTGGTCGTGGTGAGGGGGGTGCCCGAGGCCGACGCGGCGCCTCTAATCAGGGAGGTTATGAGGATCGACCCTAGGGTATACGTCAAGTCGCACCCCAAGGGGTTTGAGGTGGATGCGCCGCTTCTACATATACACATCTATGCCAGCGCGGGGAGTAGAGAGGAGGCCGAGGCGCTTGTGGAGAGGGCGGCGGGGAGGCTCGTGGAGCTTATCAAATTGCGGCACGGCGAGCGGGCCGCCGTCTCTACAGGCTGAGCGCGCCGATCAGCCAGAGGTATGTGTGGCCGAGAGATGGAGCCCCGCCTACGTACACCGCGCCGTTTCTCACCTCCACGCCGGCCCTGCCGGTGTACACCTCGCCCCACGTGTCGAACCTCTTCCCAAGTACGTTCTCGACGTGAGTTTTGATCTCCCAGTAGGCCCTGGCCTCTCTCACCGCCGATGCGGCCGCCTCAACCCTAGTCGGCAGTACAAATCTCAGGAGCCAGAGCCTCCCAGCCGTCTTTATAAAATTCCTATTTGCTCTACCGACCGCGTCCACAGCCTCTCTATATATCTCGGCAACCTCCTCCATGTATGTCCGTAGATCTAACACGCCGGTAGCGAGGCCGCCGGGCCAGCCGGCGTTTACTAGAAAGGGTCTGTGGTACCTCTCGACCCTACCCCAGTTTGTAAGGTCGATGTAGAACTTCTTCTTCCCCACGGCAGACGCGGCGACTTGGATCTCCACAGCTTAAATAACCCACGGGTTGTTTATATATGTGCGCCTCGTTGCGCTGGCCTTGTCGATACCAGTGATGTTCATAGCCATGGGCGTGGCGGCGCTCTTGGCGCCTAACTGCGTCTCGGCGTCTCTGGCAGTGGCGTATCTAGTGCTTACGCCACTGATCTACTACGCAAGGCCCTTCGCATTTAGGCCCAAGTACTTCGCCATCTCTCTCTTGATATTCACAGGTCTGTGGGGGTTGGAGCTGATCCTGCAGCCGCTTCTCCGCCAATACGACTCGCTACTCCAGGTGTTTATACAGACACTCTCTACATGCCCCCAGTGGAGGCTCTACTTCTTCACCTCGGCGGTGGTTCTGGTTCCCCTGGTGGAGGAGACTATTTTCCGCGCCATGCTTTACACCGAGCTTGAGAAGAGAGCTGGCCAGCTTGTGGGATACATGGGCAACTCGCTTATCTTCGCCGCGGTTCACGGCGCAGCGGCGTTGCTACCTCTCTACTTCGCCTATGGGCTAGTTCTGACCTACGCCTTTAAAAAAGGGGGTATAACCGCTTCGATGACTCTACACGGCTTGAATAACCTAGTCGCACTCCTCCCAATTCTCCTCGGCGGTTAAATCACCACAATTTCGGAAGTTCTCCCAATAAAGCCGAGGCCAAGAGGAGCCTTGACCACAGGCCTCGCCGCTACCTGCCGCTGGAGGTAAATGGTAAACCCATCGCCGAAGAGTATGGTTAGCGTGTCCATATCTATTTCTCTAAAGGCGGCTACCACCTGTCTCTGTCTGACGTCTCTCACAAGGTTTCTATACGCCGAGCTGTAGCTCCACAGCAACTCGCCATCGTCTAGCAACACGACGTCGCCGCCGGCCTCCGCGCCTATGAGGCCTATATTCCTCGCGCCGTAGTGCTTCAAGTAGTCCCCAAGCCCCCAGCCGTACTTGGCCCACTCCAGCTTTACATAGGCGGCCCCCCTCCCCGATCTGGAGAGGTAGAGGCCCAGCTTACGCAACATGGCGGTTTTGCCGCTACCAGGCGGCCCCACTATGTACACATTCGCCCCGCTTAAGGCCCTGGAGAGAGCCAGCTTGAAGTCCTCGCCGAGATCCAGCTTCTCAATCTCGTGGATACTGAGCTCCTCACCGGCTTTCATGAAGAGGCGGGGCTGTGGTTAAAAAACGCCAATTCGTAAAGTAGGTGGCGTATACGCCTCTACAGCTCGTCGAGGTTTACTACCCTACCTGTTTTTACCGACAGCGCGGCGGCTTCACAAAACTTCATTGTGTATATGATATCGTCCCTGCTGACCACCTCACCCCCAGCGCCGGAGGCGGCTTTTATAAACTCCCTATCTTGTAGGAGAAGGGGCTCCGCCACTTCAAGCCTGGGGCGGTATACCCCCTCCTCGCCGTAGAAATAAGCCTCGTCTGAGGCGAAGTCCACGACGAATATACCCTGCTCCCCCGTCAGCTCAAGTTTTCTAAATCTATATGGCGTGAGCCAGTTGGCTTCGTAAATCGCCGACGCGCCGTCGTAGTGGGCAAATATCTGCACGTGATCCTCGTAACCCCCCCTCGTGGAGCCGCCGGAGGCGTAGACAGACACAGCCCTCCTCCCGGTTATATACGTTACGAGGTCGATGTCGTGAATCGCCAGGTCTTTAATAACCCCGACGTCGCCAGGCCGCAGAGGCCACCTAGAAGTCCTCTTGCCGTAGGCCGTAAGAAAACGCCCCAGTTTGCCGAGGTTGTTTTTGACATACCTCACGCCTTGGTGGAAGCGGAGGAGGTACCCAGTGCTCACCAGCGTCCTCCCGGCCAAATCCAACAACTGGTAGGCCTCTTGAAGGCTCGCGGCGAAGGGCTTCTCCACCAGGGTGGCCACACCCCTGGTGAGAAACGCCGCCGCGTGCGTTGCGTGGAGGGTGGTCGGCGTGGCTATAATCGCGGCGTCGACGTCTAAATTAGCCGCGGCGTCGACTCCCCTCACCGGCACTGCCCCGTACACCCTCTCAGCCCACTTGAGTCTAGACTCGTCGACGTCGACGGCATACACCACCTCCACAAGGCCCTCCCCCTTAAGTTGCGCCGCTACGCGGAGATGGTTCTTGCCCCAGCCTCCTATACCCACCACCGCGACTTTCATAGATACGCGACGTATCTCACAAAAGCTGGGTGGGGGGGCTTTCTATACACAACAACCTCTCTAAAGCCCTGCCTCGGCCTTACAAACACCCTGACGTACTCCTTCAGCGGTCCGACGTGTATCTTCAAAACCTTGGCGTCCTCGAACTCGTCCACCTCTCCGTCTACTGGGTTGCTTGCCAGGTCGGGCAACAGTACCTTCTTGTTTTCACGTATAATGTCGGCGTCCATTCTATAAGCCCAGAGCTTCTCCACGGCGACTCTGCCGTACTTCATGTCTGTTATTAAGTTCTCCATCTTGCGGAAATCCACGTCGAGGGCCGTGGCGAGGTAGGGAATCTCGTTGCGGGAGAAGTACTTATGCACCGGCACCTCGAAGGAGATTATCTCCACATCGCCGATCTTTTCTCTAAATAGGCGGGTGGTCCGTAAATACTCTACTGGTAGAGTAGCCACGTCCCCTCAAGAGATTAGTTATTTAAGTTATGAGGGGGAAGGCCAGGCCCACGGCCACGCCCACCGACACCGCCAAGGCTATCATCGTGGCGAGCTCCAGAAACTCCCTCCATGAGCTCCCCGCCAGCGCTAGGCTCGTCACCACAACCACAACCGCGACGGCCGCCACCGCCGCGTGCGGCGTGAAGTGGGCAGGTATCAAGACAGCCAAGGCGCCTACAAAAGACGACGCGAAGTTGAGAAGCGCAGATCTCGCCGTGGCGTAGAGGGCACGGGTATGTAGCAGAGTCCAGCCCCTCTGCTCCTCTCTAAGCATGAGCTTATAAGTAGTCTCCCTCACCTCACTCATCTGGTGGGAGTACTCGGCAACGAACACAGTCAAGGCACTTATCGTAGAAACCACAACGGCAATAGACAGCGCCAGGTCCAAGCCGATCTCGCCTCCCCTAATTAGCAACGAGGCGGACAGAGTTCCTGCCGTGATTAACCCGTCTATCACGCCGAGGAGTAGGTATCTCACGCCGTCGTCCCAGCCTCCGGGATGTACTCCCCCACCACCACCTCGTCCACAGAGTGCACCACTCCCCCCACCTTTTCCAAGACCTCCTCCAGCTCTCCGTAGTCGATGTCGACCCCCTCCACGACAATGGCTAGCCCCAAGACGTCTACATCCACGTCGTCTACCGTGACGCGGACAGCCTTGACGCCCTCCACTTTGTAAAGCTCCTTAGCCACGTCTACAATTGTAACCCCTTTTGTCGGTATTGCGGCGTCAATCACAATACGGCGAATTGGAGGACGTTGCCCCACGTACTACACTAATAACTCTACTTTTAAGTTTTTGCCCTCGTCCCTCTTTTCCACATCGCCGGGTAGGTACCACGCCTCATCACAACTCTATCCGTGCGCACGACGAGGCCTCTATCCATTTTTTTAACCTCTTCGGAGCTTACTAACGCTCTGCCGACTCCAATGAGCTCTCCCTTGAGCGTAAACATCGCCACGAGATCCCCCGCGGAGAAGGGAGTTTCGAACTTCGACACGCCGGGCGCGGCGAGGGGGGCGCCGTTGCACAACGCGTCGACAGCGCTGTCCCTTACCCATATCTTGGGGAGGTGCCTAGCCGCCTCCTCAATAGGCAACAAAACCCTCCTCAGGTATGTGTCGTCTCCATAGCGCCTCCATATATGGTACGCATCCGCCACGTCCTGCAGAGTCACCGCCTCGTCCTCGGAGTAGCACGAAACGGCGACGCGCCTCAGCTCCCTCATGTTGGCGCCCACCCCCAGAACCTCCCCTATGTCGTGGATAATCTTCCGCGCATATGTCCCAGCCTCGACGTGCATTTTAATAACGGCGTACCGGCCGTCCAGCTCTAAAAGCTCAAGCGAATACACGTGGCGAGTGCGCAACTGCCTCTTGACGGCGGACCGCAGAGGAGGCTTCTGGTAGATCACGCCCTGGAACTCCTGCAAAACCGCCCTAAGCCTCTCCGCGTCGACGCCCCCGTGGAACTTCGCCACGGCTACGTAAACCTTGTCCGACCGGGAAAGCGCCATCAAAACCTTCGTCCCCTCAGCCACCGCTATCGGCAAAACCCCCGAGACTTTCGGATCCAGCGTCCCCGCGTGGCCAGCCCTGTCCACGCCAAGAATCTTCTTAACCCAGGCGGCCACCTCGTGGCTACTCGGCCCCCTAGGCTTGTCCAGTACAACCATGGAGTATCTTATATGCTCCTCAGCAGATCTCTGAGACGGCGGCTTACCCCACTGAGGATTCGTAGACTCCTCAACTTTTACAAAAACCTCCCTAGTCCCGCACCTCACCTAACCTCCGCCTTGGTTATTCCAAGAACGCGGGGCTTCACCCTTTCACGCATATACTCAACAAGCCCGGCGGCCTCCAGCGCCTTCAAAACCTCCTCGTCGGAGGCCCCCCTCTTAATCTCAATCTTCTTGTCCGTGGGCTCTATGTGGTTTACGTTAACCCGCCTCCTCTTAACGCCGGTAAGAGACCTCGGCCCAGTGATAACTACATAGTTCGCGTCTACGATGTCGACAATGACAGCCTTTCTACCAGCCTCCCTCCCCAAAACCTTAACGACAATCCTACCAACATCCAAGACCTTAACCATGGGAGGGGAAAAGAAGAAGGTTTTAAAAATCTTAGCGCCTTAGCCTCTTACTTCTTTTTCTCCTCCTTCTTCCCCTCTTTCTTTTCCTTCTTCATGTGGGGAACGTCTTTAAAACATTTTTAAATTTATCTTTAAAATTTTTTAAATAGTACTTTAGTTGTTTCACCGGTGGCTCTGTGAATAATCACATATTTAAAGAAGGTTCTTTATACAATTAAATTTACAAACATCCAAGGCACACCTTTATAAATTTATATTTGCTAATTTCGAAAATATTATTTACACATATTAAAGCCACGAGGAGTTTAAAAAGGGATATGAGGAGGGGGCCGTGTTCAGCTGCCCCATCGGATGTCCCTCTGACTGTTGCAAATTTGAAACTATAGAAGAGGCTCCCGTGGTTCTAGAAGATGAAATCCCCATCCTCACTAAAGAGGCGGAGAAAATAGGCGTGAAGCTCACATTTAGAGAATACGGCTTCTACAACGGCGTGAAGCTGTACAAGTGGGTAATAGAGGGGTGGTGCCCCTTCTACAAGGGCAGGTGCACAATCCACGAAAAAAAGCCGCTAGCCTGCCGAATGTACCCCCTAGTGCTGAATCTAAAAACCGGCGAGATATACCTCTCAGACAAGTGCCTATGGGTCAAGATCAACGGCCCCAAGCCCCTCGACCACTTCCCCACAGAAAAAGAAGCCCTGAGGCGGCTGGTGGTCATGCTTAAAATCAAGTAGACAAATAGCCACGTGGTTGAATTCGTCATAGATGACGCGGCCTACACAGACGACGAGAGGCTGGCAGTAGCCGTCGGACTCTCGGCAACCTTTAGACAAGTCCTCGTGAAGGCCACTCCCAGCAGAGAGGCTCTGGAAGCCGCGAGAGGCGCGGCTTGGGGCGCCCTTCTGATAACGCCGTGTCCCCCCGGGCTGGAGTGCTTCAAAGACCTGGAGAAAGCCGTCGACCACTCGGAGATGTACTCCACACCAGTGGGCTACGAAGGCCCCGCCCCCGCCGCGGCGAAGAGGCGGGTCTCCACTTTTAACAAGCACTACATGAAGCCGTGGAGGTGGGCCAGCGGCGGCGAGAAGAACGGCGTGGGGCACGAACTGCTACCCCTAATGGCCTGCCTATACCGCCTCCTGAAGATGATAGACGCCGTGCCCATCGTAGTCTCCGACGTGAGGCTGACGCCGGCGGCTGGCGCGCAACCCGACTACATGGTCGTCCCAACGTGGCACGAGCCCGCCGAGGTCGCCGAGGTGGTGGACATACACCTCCCCCCGCTGAAGGCGTCTGCGATAGCCCTCGGAATACTTATCGGGGGGTACAACGCAGGTCCCGTCGTAGCAGTGGCCAAGAGAGAAGACCACCTCGTCGCCAGAGTAGCCGAGCTCGGCGGCTACGCAGTAGTCCTAGACCACCCCGGCGACGTTTGCGACTTATTTAAGAAACGTGTAGTTGGATACGCTGTTGAGAGGAGGCCATACCGGGTCGAGCCCGCCCTCTGCGACAGATGCGGCGACTGTCTAAAAACGGCGTGCCCCGCCATAGCCCCCTCCCGGGCCGGCACACCACAGATACTAGACACGTGCACTGGATGCGGGGCGTGCGCAATCCTATGCACAAGAGGCGCCATAAGATAACCGTCACGCCCACCTCGGTGAAGATAGATGACAAAGAGATACAAATCGGGGAGCTGAGGCCGGTGGATCTCCTACTCGCCGCCCTGGCCTACGGCATCGGGATACGGTATATAGACAAGACGGGACAGCCCTACGAAATGGAATGCGAAGTAGAGGGCTACGAAATAAGATGCGTAGCCCCATGCACCGGCGAAGAAGACAAGTGCCTAGTATACCAGACAACAACCAAGGGAAGGCTAAGGGTAATATGCAGAAACCACGACCACACCCTCACAGACCACAATAGACAGTAAAAGAAGGCGAGAGCCCAGACAGGCGGGCCCGGTGGGATTTGAACCCAGTAGCGTCCCCCAACCTTTCACGGCATAGACAACTCGGAGTTCTGGGCGCATCTAGCTGTAAACGACGCCAAAGTAGCTATCAAAGAGGTCGCCTCTTTGCTCTCCAGCAACCCACTGGGGGTTTACTGCAAAAATGGCAAGTAAAGCTTAGAAGGAGACTGCCACAGACTTTGCCACTATGAGCAGACTTATTAGAGTACTTTCCAAACCCTCTGTTAATAGGTGATACAGTATTAGTGTTATCAACAACAGAATGGAGACGTAAAAGAGAGTGAAAAGAAAAAGATGTGGGTTTTTACTACAGCCACACTCTACAGTCCATGGAGTGGCTATAAAAGTTTCTAATACCAAAAAGCGCCGCCGCATTACGCGATGCGCTCCGTTCACCGGCGTCTATGCTGCTGTACAGAGATAGCACATTTCGCCAGCCCACCCTCGGTTGCGGACCTGTCGATATAGTAGGCTACTGCGAGGACGGCGGCGGCCCACGCTGGGACTGCCCACATATCTCAGTTAAATAGGCGACTGAGCGGGTTTAATTCGGTTAGCTTTTTAAAGGCGGCATAAGGCTTAAATAAATAGTCATGTATCTGGGAAAGGGCCCGTAGCGCAGTCAGGACAGCGCGGCGGTGGATCCACCAGATCCGCCGACCCTGCGGAGCCGTAGGTCCCGTCAAGCCCCCGCGTGGGGGCTTGGGATAAGGTTCAAATCCCGGCGGGCCCGCCACGTAGGTTTAATTTTAAAAGAGGGGGGTTATCTGGGCTAGTAGCTTTTTTGCAATAGGCTTCCTCTCGGCTACTTTGCCTAGGTAATCCACTACCGCTCTCCCTAGCGCTGGGTCTTTTTGCATAAGTTCTTTCAGCCCGCTCCAGGGGATGTACACTACGTACCTGTTTCTGTCTTTGTAGATACTGGCGTGGGGCGCCAGTCGCTCCGCGGTGCGCCTAGCCTCCTCCTCGCTGGCGAGCCGCCTCTCTGCGTATAAAGTTCTCGCCGACAAGTGTAGGCGCATCTCCACGCCTCTTACCGTCACGTAAGTTGGGCTAAGAGGCGGCTTGTAACTTGCCAGTGTCTTTAGATATTCCCACTTGTGGCTACGCAACACCTCTAGCAACCGGCCGTAAATCCCAGCGTTTTCCAGCAATGCTTTTGCCACAGCGGTGGAAATCTCCCTAGTGGCGTAGCTACCTCTCTTTGCAACATCTCGTCTGAACCCACCTAAGATGGCGCCTGCTAAATAAAGGCGGAGATTCTCCCACCTAGCCACCCCGTCTCCCAAGAACCACGTCAATAACGGCCTGTAATCGCCCCGCTGTATAGCCTCTACGGCGAGCCTCTGCGCCTCCTCCTTAGACCACCTCTGCTCCCAATCCCGGGCAACGGCGTATGTCTCCAGAGATAGACCGCTAGCATTCACATGGACATAATGGAGATAAATCCGCACCACTCCGGATCTAACCGCAAGCCATGCTAATAGTTGCCACGGCTTTGTCGTGCCCATCTCAGGCCGCCTACCTTCAGTCGCCTCGTCGCTCGCCCTCCAGCCTAGTTGGAAGGCTTCTACTTCCTCTGGGCCTAGTCCAATACTGGGGAAGTACAGCTTGGCAGATATGTCGTGTAGAGGTAGTTTAAACACCGGGGCGCTGGTCGAATGTGCATGGATACATACGCCGCCGGCGCATATGTGGCTTACGGTTTTGCCACTCTTGATCTTGACGCGGCCCTCCTCCACGGCTTTGCATATCCCCGCCAGCTTTTCTCTTGCCTGTTTCTCAGCCTTATCCAACAGCTGGATAAGGCCGTCTACAAATTGTCTAAACTGCGTGGCTTTGTCGACTGGTAGCGACAGCGCCTCGGGCACCGCCTCGCCTACGTACCGCATGTACAGCCTCCACTTCTTGAACAAGGTAGCCGCGTTGCCATACAGCACTCCCCGCCTCGCAGACTCCTCCAACACCGCCTCTAACGTCGGCGGAGGCCCGCCGCGTAGCGCTATCCCGCACCTCTCCCTCAGCTTCGTCAGTACCTCATCAATATCCACAAACATGCCCATATCCTCACCTGGCTCACCTCTTTATATGGAATTAAGCCCCCTCTGCTACGCCGCAGGCTGTGGGAGGCGGCTTCTCAACATGTACCACAGCTACGCGTTTTTCTGCACAACCGTCAATAATCTCAGTTAGACGCGTAGAGGCGCCAACCGATGAGGGGCTGACCACCTCGGCGTGTCTCGCCATTGCCACTGGCTCCTCCACCGACGCATATCTCTCCGCGTAGAGGCCTCTCGGCATGGCCCGGGGCCCCCGCCTGGTGTACGGAGGTTTGAAAACCGTGTAGAACCACGCCTCCCATATCTCCGCCAGCAACTTATTGCGGGTGTAGGCCAGATAGACAAACGCATCTGCCCTCAAGCCGCGTCTGGCGACTGAGGAGTAGCCACTCATGTACATGTATATGTGGTCGTAGCGGCCGCCGCGCCTCCCCACCCCCACATACGCCACCCATCTCCCGGCCAGAGCCAGGTTGGCGGAGTGGACAACAGCCACATCAGTGAAGAGCTTTAAAGCCAGCTACGGCATTCAGCTCCCACCTCTACGCTCTTCACGACTCGAAGTCGGATATTCTTCTCGATTCAGGGAGATTGTACGGCGTCGACTCGGGAAAAACATATTACGGGAGGGTTGAAAGACGCCGATACCTGGCGGCGGTGTGTGTCCTCAAACCGACACGACGCATGCACGGGGCGCTCCTATACACGGCTTCCTCCTGGAGCAACTCACTTTATACCTACTAACTGACACACGGCATGGCGTGTAATTTAATGTCCGTGCATGGCGAACTGCCCTTTACAGATTTGTGTCTCTTTTCAAGATTTTATCTGAGTTTTTGAAGCGGTATGCCGGGCCTAGGGAGTTAGAGTTGGGGGGAGTGCCCCGGCCGGGATTTGAACCCGGGTCACGGGCTCGAAAGGCCCACATCCTTGACCGGGCTAGACTACCGGTTGGAGCGGCCGGCAAGCCGCGGCTCCCCGATTCTTCGCCGGGGCTGGGTATTTCTTCTCGCCGCGGTTTTTATACTTTTTGGCTGTGCAGAGGCTGGTTCTTTGCGTGGCCGCGGGGGCTGTGCTTCCCATTCCTTTTGCAAATTGGGCTCTTGATCGCCGCCTGTCTGCAGTTTTCTTAGAACGCATGTTAGAAGAATAGTGAGGGGCTACTCGTTTACAACGAGCCCAGCCGTGGCAATTTTCCCATTGTTGTCTGCCGCGCCCATCTTACGGCGGGGGTTGCAAGGCGGTAAAGAGAGCGGCGGCATTGGCTTCGCTGGCGCGATGGGCCTATGCGGCTCCGCGCCTGGCTTCGTGTATTCTGGCCGTGTCTGCCGGCGGCGCCTCTGCATCGGCGTTTATTATGTATAGATGAGTTGTGTTGATTTAGGCGCCTAGCGACTTGTAGAGGATGTAGATGCCTACTGATATTATCAGCGCGCTGTATATCTTCTTTAGAGTATCTCTCGGCGTCTTGACCGCCAGCGCCGCCCCGAGGTAGCCCCCGGCTACGCCTCCTATTAGGTATAGGGCGGCTATGGCGACTAGTGTTTTGCCGTATAGCGCGTAGATTAGGCCGGTGGCGAGGCCGAAGGTGCCTACGGAGATTAGGCTCGTGCCGACTGCCTTGGAAATTTCAAGCCCGGCCACGTACATCAGCGTGGGGACTATTAAGAAGCCTCCCCCTATCCCGAAATACCCACTTAGGAAGCCGACTAAAATACCGGCGGCCGCCATCTTCGGCTTGGAGCGCCTTGGGGTGTTTCGATGCGTTTTGGTGGGTAGCGCCATGGAGGCCCCCACGGCTATCATAAATACGGCGAATAGAGCCAGCAACCTCGTCCCGGGGGTGATGTGTCCCAGGTAGGCGCCGGCGGCGGAGTCGGCGAGGCTTGCGGCGGCGAAGACCGCGCCTGTTTTTAGATCTACGTTTTTCTTTTTGAGGTGTATGAGGGAGTTTATATAGGCGTTGAGGCCTACGGCTAGGGCTGTGGTGCCTACCGCAATGTGGGCGGCGTCGGGCGCTTTTTCCAGCCCTACCATGTAGAGGAGGAGGGGGACCGCCAGTATGCTACCCCCCCCCCCCGCCTACTAAGCCGAGGGAGAAGCCAACGACCAGCCCCGCGGCGGCTGAGAGGAGGTACTGGAGTGGGGTGAGCTCCATGGCGCGGATCTAGGGTAGTGGTTCTAGCTCCTGGAGGGTCTGGGGGTCTATTCTTATCTTTCCCATGTGCACCTCGTCGAATTCCGTGGTTGTGGCGTATAAAACGGGCCTGGGGTCGAGCCTCTCCACTACGCCGTAGCCCGCCAGGCGGCCGCCTCTGTAGAGGGCTACCAGCAGGTTTCTGAGGTAGTGCGGGGGGACTGTGTATTCCCTGCCCTTCTTCTGGGGCTCCGGCACGTCTCCCGGCGTGTACCTCCCCCACGGGCACTCCACTGCGTTGCCTACCCTACAGTTTGTAATTTTTTGGGGCTCGATCTGTAGCTTAGCCGCCAGCTTGATGTGGCGTCTATACGCGAGGTTTCTCAATTCTCTCCTCTCCTGAGGCCCCCTTGGCAGGAGGTGTCTCGGCTTCGTCACCACGCGCCCCGGCAGTATCTGCTCGCCGATGTTCACCACTGTGGGCTCCACAGCGTCGGCTAGGGCTTTCAGCATCTGGAGGCCGCGTCCCGTCGCCCAGCCGGGGGTGTTTACTATTATTAGATGTGGGTACTGGGCCGCGGCTTTTCTCAACAGCCTCACCACGCCGGCCACGAATAGGTCTTCCATTCCCTGTATGTTCGTGGCGCCGATGTAGTAAGCGTCGTGGGGCTCTAGCTCCGAGACGTGGGGCACGGGGGCGGAGGTGCAACTATACGCGACGAAGCCGGGCGGCCCTATGTCGGCCTGGCCGACGTCTGCGTCTACTACACATACCCTCCTGCCTCTCCTCACGTGGATATTGAGGAGGTATGTGGAGAGGCTACTTTTTCCAGAGTCTGTGGGGCCGAGCAGAGCCGCTGTGCCCTCCAGCTCCATGCGCCAGTCGGGAGGCACGGCGGCCCCCCGTACTAGGACGAGCTCGCCGCTTTCAATTCTCATTTTCGCGGGGCCCTCCACGGGGTACTGCTTGTGCGGGGGAACTGCGAAGCTTTGAAATGCCCCGCCGAAGACTTCGCACAGATCCTCGCACTGGACGTGGGCGGGGCCTCTGACGAGGGCTGTGTATCCCCCCGGCACCTCTACTTTAAACATATAATACTGGATGTATATGGGTTTTATGTCTCGCCTCTTGATCCTCGTCGCGGTGCTGGACGACGTGTTTTTATTTGTCCTGCCAGCCGTCGTAGCGCTGTTGCTACACCTCTCTGGGCTTATCCCTCTGTGGGCCGCCGTGGCTGTGTCGGCCCCCTTCGCGGCGCTTGCGGTTTATGTAGGCTTTAAGGTGTTTAGAGAGGCGCCTAGGGGCTATACTTACGTCGGCGGTAGAGGCGTCGCCGTCGAAGATCTGAAGCCAGTCGGCGTGGTGAAGATCGGGGGTGAGTACTGGAGGGCAGTGTGTGACGGGTGTCGGGCGGCGCGGGGAGATTGCGTAGAGTTGGTGGAGGTGAGGAACGGCGTGGCCTACGTCAAGACTTGTCGCTAGGCGACAAGAGGTTTAGCAACTCCCAGGTGTGTTTCATCACGTCGATCTCGTGTTTCATCTTGGCGTAGGTCTCCTCGTCTATCCTCCCCGCGGCTCTGGCGTCCTCGATTTTCTTTTCGAGCTCCACAAGGTCGAACTTCGCCAGGTAGTCTCTTGTGAGGGCCCTCGCCCAGAGGTAGAGCACCCTCATCTCAATCTCCGCCGTCTTCCGAGACAGCGCGTCGAGCTTCTCCTGGTATTCATATATCTTCTTCTGCAACTCTGCGGAGAGGCTCTCGTAGTCCTTGTCGGAGATTAGGCCAAGCTCCCGCTTGGCGAGGAGGACCTCCTGCTCCTTCTTCAAGCTCTCCACCACGTTTCTCAGCTGGTCAACTCTTATCTTGATCCGAGGGAGGTCGGCGTCCCAGCTCGACTTCGTCTTGGTGGCAGAGTCTGTGAAGGCCCTCCAGGTGTCTTCAATGCCCTTGAGCTTCTCGTCGTATTGAGACAGTATCTTCTCCAGCTCGCCCAGGGCTAGATACGCGACGTCGAGACTCATCTCAACAACTCCTCAAGCTCTTTCTTAAGTTTTTCGTAAGTTTCGCGAGATATCTTCCCCTCTTTTAACAACTCCTCAAGCTTCGACAGGGAGAGCTTCAGCGATATGACCTCGGCGCTTGTGGAGGTGGAGAGAACTCTCTTGAAGTGGGCGCCGAGGCCCTCCTCAAGCGCGGCGTACTTCGACTTCACCTCGTCTAGGAGGTTGCGCAGGGCCTCAAGCTTCGTCTCTATATCTCTCTTAGCGCTGTCGTAAGACTCCGGCGGCATGAAGTCTCTCTTTAGCTCTAGCTCCGCAAGCATCTTCTCGTAGTCGCCGATGGTCCTGCCCAGCAACTCCTGCGCCCTCAGTAGCGACATCTTCTCCACCTCCCACTGCCTCCTCACCTTCACCACGTCGCCCTCGTACTCTCTCCACATATTGTCGAGTTTCTTTACCAAGTCGTCGTATTTCAAAACCACGTTGTCTATCACGGGCTTGACGGCCTTCTCGAACTCGGCCTCGCCCTTCTCCGGCGTCAGGGGGAGCACCTCGGCCAGGGGCTTAGGCGCCTCCTCCGGCCTGGGGGGCGCCGCGGCTCTGGTCCTCTCCTCGCGGGTGTATCTTATGAATATGGGGCACTCGGTGTAGTTCCCTATACAGTACCAACTGAAGGGATCTATGGGTTTGTTGCTGTAGCCACATACAAACCCGCCTTCTCCGCGTCTCAAAGCAGGGCAGACGCTCATCGCCTTTATGTATTAGAAAATATATATCCGTTACGGCTTCAAATCTCCAACAACGACGTTGGCGACTGATTGCAAATCCTCCAGCGTCCCCACGTCGTAGAAATACGCCTCCTTCGCCGTGTAAACAGCGACTCTAGGCATCAGCGACGTCGCTAAGACGTTCATGTCGAGGTACTCCTCGCCTAATTTCTTCACGACGTCGGCAGAGATTATGTATATACCGGTGGACGTTATGTAGTCAATAGTAGGCTTCTCCCTCCACGCCCTCAGCGCCGGCCCCTCCGTATCCAAGACGCCGAAGCGGAGAGAGGCCCTGTACCTCTGACCGACGATAGTCAGCAGAGCACCCGACGATCTGTGCAACTCAAGCGGGTGTCTGAGATCTAGGTTTGTCAAAACGTCTGTATTAACCACCGCCATATCCCCGCTGGCCCATTCGCGGACGTAGTGAAGCTGGCCGGCCGTGCCCAGCAACCTCCTCGACTTGAAAAACGCCACGTCTGGGTGGCACTCAGAGAGGTAGCTCTCCAACACCTCCTGCATGTAGTACCCCACCACGGCGACCTCCCCCACGCCGTTCATCCTCAGCCACTCAATAATGTGCGCAATCAGAGGCCTATCCCCCACGGCGACTAGGGGCTTTGGCAGAAAGTACGTAAGAGGCCTCAGCCTAGTGCCCAGACCCGCCGCGAGGACAACAGCCTTCACAAATAGTCCCCAAGACCTTGCCTCTTTAAATGCGCCCTGATCTTCTCGACCTCCCTTTCCATTTTCTTTACCTCGGCCAATATATCTCTCTTAGCCTCCTCCTCGCCCCCGCCCGGCGCCTTGTAGGTGCAGTAGCCCTCTGGAGTCATCGCCCTGGCCTCGCAGTAGGCGTACTGGCACTTAGCCCCTATACACTCGTCGTTTAGCCACGTACACCAGAACACTATCTTGTTCCCCCTTATAGTAGGCTTGAGAGCCTTCTTTCCACATCTAAACAACGATGAGCCGTTGGGGCCGAAGGCGCACCGGGGGCCTAGGCACAGCATTTTCTGGGCCACTTACCAATATACAACTATCTATTTAAATCTTGTATCCAAAAGACTCCAGAAACGAAACCACCTCGTCGCGGCGGGGTGAGGACCTGGCGCCCGGCCGCGTCACTTTTATCGCGGCGGCGGCGTTGGCGAAGAGAAGCTTCTCGTATAAATCCCTCCCCTCTAGATACATGGCGATGTAGGCGGCCGCGAAGCTGTCCCCCGCGCCCGTCGTGTCGACGGCGTTTACCTTAAAGGCGTCTACTTGGAGGAGCTTCCCCTCTTTGAAAGCCACGGCCCCTATGGGGCCCAGGGTTATCACCAGCTCCCCAGCCCTCAGCTCCCTCGCCAGCCTCTCTATTGCGGATTTGTGGTCCCCGGTGTTCGCCAGGAGCTTGGCCTCTACGTGGTTCATGAAGACCACGTCGACTCCCTCCACCGCCGCCTTCACAATTTCAAGCCCCTTCCTGGCGAGGGCCGTGCCTCCGTCAACCGACACCGTGGCGCCTATCTCCCTGGCGATCTCCTTAGCTCTTAAAATCAGCTCGGTCCTCCCCGTGGCTAGGTGAATGTGCCGGACTCCGGAAAACTTGTCCACGGTTAAGTCCGCTGGGGTGAGGCCCAGGTTGGCCCCTCTGTGTGACAGCATTCTCTTCACCCCGTCTGGGTGCACCAGCACCACCACGACGCCCGACCTCATCCCCCTAACCCTCTTTACAAACGTAACATCGACCCCCTCAGACCTCAGCTCTCTCAGAGATATCTCGCCGAGGGGATCGTCGCCGACTGCGCCTATAAACCTCGCCCCCAGCCCCATCCTGGCGACCGCCACGGCGAAATTGGCGGCCGACCCCCCGCCCCCGGTGTACAGGTCAAGAGCCTCGACGTTTTCGTCGGGGCCCGGTAGCTCCGATATCCTGAGGTAGAGGTCGAAGTTCAGGTTTCCAATAGACGCAACTACCACGACATGTCAAAATTTTAAATATAAATACAGTGACGGGGGCGTGGAGGTTCAAAAGCTCCTGGAGTTGAGAAAACTACTAGAGGAGAGGATTGCGAAGCTCCAGCAGGAGCTATCCCTCTACACCTCGCTACTGGAGTTTCTAGATAAGGCAATTGGAGAGCGGTCTTTCTCAACCGCCGCCCAGCAGATGGCGGCGAGGCCCGAATCCGTCGAGGAGGTTAAGGGCAGGGGCGGAGAGGTCTACGCCAAGGCCGAGGTGTACCCAAACTATCTCTACATCAAGTTTAGAGAGCCTGTGAAGCTGGACAGCCTATTCAAGAGGTTTTTCCTCGACAAGTTCCTCCAGAAGTATAGAGAAGAGGACGCCCGTGAGGCTAGGCAGGGCTCGATAAGCCAGGACGAGGTGCTGAGGTACGAGCTTGAGGGCGGGGAGGGAGAGGCCGTTGCCCTCAAGATATTCAACTACCGCACAGAGGAGAGGAAGAGGGAAATCCTCCGGGTGCTCCGGTGGACTTTGGAAAAGGTCTACTCAGGCTGAGCCACCTTCTTCTGCCTCTTATATAGCTCAAGCATCTCCGCCACGGTGGTGGCCTGCTCTGGCGACTTGTCGCTTCTGTAGCGGCCGGTGAACCTCGGGAACCTCACCGCCAGCCCCACGCCGGGCCGCACCGCGCCGAGGCAGCAGGTGTGAAGCGGCGAGAGGGTTATTTCGGCGCCTATGACCTCTATCACCACCTGGGGGACGAACCAGACGTCGGCCTCCATCTTTGACACCACCCTGGGGTGTCTGTGGGGGAGCTTGAGGGGTTGCAACGTTTCGTACATCTTCTTGAGGTCGGCGTCGGTGAAGCCGCTCCCCACTTTACACACGGTGTAGAACATGTCCGTGGATGGGTCGTAGGCCGCCAGGAGAAAGGCGCCGTAGAGGCCCGCCCTCTTCCCGCGGCCGTGGAACGCGCCGACCACCACGAGGTCGACGGTGTCTATCATCTCGCTACGGTAGTCCCGCTTGTACTTAATCCAGTTCCACCCCCGGGCGCCCATTTCATACACAGAAGTCGGCGACTTGCAGATCAGCCCCTCCGTGCCCATGGAGACCGACTCGTGGAAGAAGACGTCCACCGAGTCTGGGTCGTCGAAAATCCTCCACTTAGCAATGGAGACCTTGTCGCTTTCCTTGACGATCTCGGAAAGCTTGACGCGGCGGTAGATGAGGGGCTCCTCGGTTAAGTCCTCACCGTCTACGTACAGCACGTCAAAGAGGTAGAGGACGGTGGGGTACATCTCCACAGCAGCCGCTACTTCGTGTTTCCTCTTCCTATGCATCAACTCCTGGAAGGGCAACATGTCGCCGGTGTCGGGGTCGACGGCCACTATCTCCCCCTCGAGGATCGCCTCCCCCGCCGACACCGCCTCCCTTACGGCCTTCACCACGTCTGGATAGGCGTGGGTTATGTCCTCAAGCCTCCTGCTGAAAATCTTCACCCCGGCCTTTGAGAGGTGGATCTGGGCCCTCTCCCCGTCGTACTTGTACTCACACACCGCCGACCCCCCGAGCTTGGCGAGGATCTCGGATGCCGATGACAGCCTCTGAGCCAGCATGGGCAACACGGGCACGCCAAGCGTAATCTTTATCTCCTCCAGCGGCCTCCCCTCGGCGACGTGCCTAGCGAGGCGGCCCAGGTCGGGATAGACGTGATAGGCCCTCTCCAGAGACTCCTTCTCCACGCCGAAGGCCTCGGAGAGCCCCTCTATAATCGTCATGTCGGCAACCCCCAGCCTCAGCCTCCCCACGACAAAGCGGGCGATGTACTTCCCCTCCTCCGGCGACGCCCGCGCGAAGAGAGAGGAGAGGAGGTTTATCTTCAAGTCCTGCGCCCCCTCCCCCGACGCTCTGGCCACCTTGAGCAACACGTCGTACACCTCGGAAACCTCAAGCGGCTTCTGGGAGCCGAAGGCGAGAAGCCCAGGCCGCTTAGAGGTAGAGAGGGCGCGCCTCGCCGCCTCCCCCACGTCGCCCGTCTTCTTGTACAGCGCCTCTAATTCAGAGGCCGGGACCCCGCTTGCCTTAGACAGGGCTCTGATACACAACTTCTCAGCGACGCCGAGCTCCACCCCCTCCCACGGCGGCCGCAAGTCCCCCAGGATGAAGTAGACAATCTTGTCGATCTCCTCGGGCCTCGCCTTTTTAAACAACGAGATGAGGAGCTTTACCATGGTCGTCCTCTGAGTCGTCGACTCTATAGCCGCTAGGGCCTTGACCAGGTCCCCAAACTGCACGTATATACTACCCCCTAGATTTAAAAGTGTTGAGAAACAGCTCAAGATAAGTTTCCTTGACCTCCTCCACTAGACCCAAGGCGCTGGCTAGCCTCTTGATCTCCTCCACGGCCGCCGCCACCTGCGACGCGTCCTCCACCACCTTCTCGATCTCCACAAACTCGCCCAGCCCCTCCACGGCGTCGAGCGATACCAAAAACCCGCCTCCCCGGTAGTACTCGCGCCTCTTCCTGATGGCGGCGACCCTCGCGAAGCCCAGCCTCTCCAAAATCTCGACAACGCCGCCAGACGCCTCTGCAGAAACCTCCACCCTGGTCTTAGCCCCCACGCCCATTCTAGGGCCTTTATAAGTCACCGCGACCCCGCCCTTGGAAATCCTCACCCGGAGGGCCTCGTCTGTGGACGAGAAATCTCTACACGGGTGCTGGAAGTATATATCCACCTCCTCCTCCAGAGAGAGAAGGGAAAAACCCAGGGAAGCCAGGCGGTGCCTAACGGCGGAGAGGTCGGCTCTGTACTTAACCTCCACCTCTAACATACTGCTTGCACGGCGGCGACGCGGGGTTGGCCACGGCGAAGCCAAACAAGAAGCATCGAGACGTCAGCTGGCCAAAATAGGCACACTCCCCACAGTTATCCGGCCTCCCCAGCACCAGCCTGACGACGGTGGTGATCTGCCTAGGCATACGTTGCGGCGGAGGGGGCAGAGCCGGCGCCGGGGCGGGTTGCAACTGCGGAGGTGGAGGCGGCGGGGGCGGCGGAGGAGGCGGAGGCAACTCTGGCGCAACTGGCTTGGGTTCCGCGAGGGGCTTAGGCTCGGGTGGGGGCAACTCCACCGGCTTTACCTCGGGCGTGTATGTAGGGAGGGGCGGTTGCTGTGGCGGGGGCGGCGGAGGGGGTGGGGGCGGGGCGACTTCTCTTACCAAGGGCTGGACGGGCGCCGGGGCGGGTTTCGGCGGGACAAGTTCGAAGGTGGCTAGTTCTGGGAACTCCGCGCGGGCTTTTTCCTGCACCGCGCGGAGGACGTCGTCTACGGCCACGTCGCCTTCCCCCACCTTGGCGCCGTCTACAACGACGGCGGGGAACCTCGTTATTCCATACTTCTTCAGCATGTTTACAAGTGATCGGTAGTGCGGCGGGACTTTATCGGGCGGCTCGTTAGCCAGCCTCAGCACCTGGTCGACGGCGTCTGGCCTAATCTTGACGGTGGCCAGCCTGATCTTGTCAGGCCTCTGCACGCGGCTCCTAAGATCCTCCACAGCCTTCTTAAGAGAGTTCTCCAGATCGGCGTTTTGCCCAGCCACGACGAACAACTCAATATACATTGCACCCTACAGCGGATGTGTATAAAAGCTTAACGTACAACTTCAGAAAATTGCCTAATAACACGGGACTTCCACAACTCCCTCTCAATCACCTCCCCCTCGGGCCTCAGCTCGTAGAAGATGCGCGTGTAGAACCGGTACAGCTCGGCGGGCGCCCCCACCATAGACTCCACATAGCGCAGGAGGGCCCCTCCAATCAGCCTCCTCTCAATCATCGTCTGCGGAAGCACAACCATCTTCTTGTCGCCGGCAACCGCGTAGACGCCCTCCCGCCCCCACTCAAAACCGGCCAAGCCCCCGTCCCAGGGCCTCAGCCCCTCTACAAGAGTCACCTCGACAACAGAACGCCGCAAGTCGAACTCGGTGAACCTCGGTATAGACATGGCGAGCTTAGCGGCAACCCTCGCCGAGTCATGAGCCAAGTCTCTAAAAGGCTCGACAACGCCGAGAGACCCCCTAACCTCCCGCCTCTCGTAGCCACCAGACCTCACAATAGACTCCACTGTGACAAACACACCGAGGCGGAGACGGGAAAGAGTCGGGTGGATCTCCGGCACAGGAAGGCCGCGGAGCTTGCTGACCATCGCGGCCCTCACGTGAGAGATCAGCTCAGAGCCAATAGACATGGAGAAAGAGGCGAGAGGGGTTAAAAAAGTAGAGGAGTAATATAGAAAAAAGAGGGTTTTTACTTCGGCGGGGCGAGAATCTGCATTAGGCGTCTCCTCCTCCAGTTGTTGTACTCAATTATCAATATCGCCAGTATCACAATCACCACTAGCAACAGAAGTGCGTAAAGCACAAGCGTGGGCAACGGTATCCTGGTATTAAAGATGTCTAGGCCAGCTGTGCCCGGCACAACCACTTGTATATTCTTCACATCGCCCGCATTCAGCGTCACCTGGGCCGTGGCGTCCTTACCCAGAGCCGACACCTTGACCTGGTAGCTACCAGCCAGCACCTCGACACTCTTCGGCGGGCTGGTAAACTCAAGGGCCAGCGGACCAGTAAGGCCGACATACGTCACATAGTTGTCAATCGGCTTCTTGTCGTCGTCAACAGCGGTGATACTCAGCTTAGCAGTCGGCACCTGTATAGTTGCGGTGGCGGTTTGCCCAACGCCAACATTCACAGCCTGTGTAAACTCTTTGTTAAACACCGAAGTCTTCACAGTGTACTGGCCAGCCAGCACCTCGACCGGCCCAACTGTGCCCTGACCGGTGGTGACGCCGACAACATTCACAGTCCAGTCACTCCTCACATTGCCAAAGCCGTCTACAACCTGCGCCACAAGCTTGCCAGTGGGTATCTTGACCCTAACCACCATCTGCGGACCCTTGGCGGTGAATGTCGTCGTGTTGGTGAAGCCGAGACCCGTTGCCCTAGCCACGTACCTCTCGCCGTCTACCAGCTCGGTGGTGATCTGGCCCATGCCAGTGGCGATGTTCTCCACAACCACCGGCCAGTCATTCCTCACGTTGCCAAAGCCGTCAACGACCTGCACAACAGCCTTCACAGTGGACACCGGTATCTGCAGTGCGTAGGCCTTCTGCATCAGTTCCAGTGTCTGAGTCTTTACCAGAGCCTTGCCGTCGGGGGTAATTGCGTTGGTGATTACCTTAATTGTGTACGGCTGGTCAAGGACGTCTGTCCTAGGCAACACTGCCTGTACCTGGCCGCCGCCCTGCGCCGCGGTGATGTTGCCGTATAGTATCTGCACAGTCCAGTCAGACCTCGGAGCGCCCGTGGCGTCGACAGCCTGTATAGTTACTATACCAGTGAGTCCCAGCTCGGCGAAATCCAATCCGGCAAGGAGGTCGGTAGTCTTGCCGCTGAACACTAAGAATTGACCACCCTTCACCGGCACCTCCTGGCCGCCCAGCGTGACGTGGGTGACGTATATGTCGACCGGGTACTCTACAGATACCGGCACCTTGCCCTGCAGAGTCATCACGCCGCCGCTCACGGTGAATGGAATCTTCACGTCGCTCTTCGTGCCGTTGAGGAACTCGACGCCCTTCACGAGGATGTAGCCCCTCGTGGCGCTGTTCTTCACAGGTATCTCAGTGGCGTACCTCACAGTAGCAACCACGTTCCAGCCAGTCGACGGCACCGAGGCACCCCTCTGTATCTCAAACCTACCAACAGCCACTAAGGCACCAGATGGGTCATAGACGTAGTAGTAGTAGCTGGTGCCGGGCACCTGCGACAGCACGCCGCTGGAGTACTTCGAAATCCTGAGGTCTACCACCTGGGCGCCGCCGTCGGCGCCGGTCTTGTTAGCCGCATTGACCAGCTGGCCAATTGTCGAGGTGTCTACAACCTTCACATACATGTTAGTCAGCGGCCTACCGGCGTCGTCCTTCACAGTCACAGTCAGCGGATAGACGTACGTCCTTATCTTGGAGTTCGTCGTCGCGTTGCCTAGCTCAGTGACGTCTCTCTGGATTAGCTGGTCGTAGATCCATATCGTGAACTCGGGCTTCCCTCTCAGCAACTCAACGATGTAGCCGTCGTACCACGACACCCTCACCACGTTAGTCAAGCCGATTGCAGATATGTCGGGCAGTGGATACACCAGCCTGCCGCTACTATCGCTGTACACCACGGCGTAGAGCCTGCCATTTCTGTCAAACAGCGCTATTGTCTGGTTGGCAAGCGGCCTGTCGTTCCAGTCGCGTATCTCAGCCAGTGGAAGCGTCGGGTAGCTGAAGACGTACTTATAGTCGGTGTCGCTGGACTGGACGGTCAAGTCGCCCCACTTGCCCTTTGTGACCTCGGTGATCTTACCGCCGAGTATATTGTAAGTCCAGTCTGACGTCTCGGCGTGGCTTGCGTAGAGCACATTCTGCACGTAGTACTTAGACTCCAGCGGCCGTAGATACTTCGTGACGTCAACCTCGCCTAGGCCGAAGTACTTAGCCGCGTCGTACAGACCCGCGTGGTAGACATTGAGGCCGTACTGGTAGTTCGGCTGCACCAAGTTGAAGTTCCACACGTCGGCCACGCTGAACATGTACGTCCTGCCGAAGCCGTAGCCGTTCAGCAGGGCCGTCGCCGTCTTGCCGGAGTCAACGCGCAGAGGCGACATAGGTATGGAGTACTTGTAGTCGCCGTACTTCACAGACAGCGAAGCAACCACAATCGGGAACTTCGCGTCGTTCTCCACAGTCAAGGCATCCAGCGCCACCGTGGGCAACTTAAACACGCCGCCCGCCAGCCACATGTCGGTGGAGTTCCACATATTCACCTTGGTGTAGTTGCTAAGCACCAATGTACTCGTACCAGACGTGCCGAAGCCCAGGCCGACTATGCTGCCAGAGCCGTCGAATTCGTCTAGGAATGTCTGGCTGGTCCAGCCAGCTGGGCAGACATTAGGCACGTAGTTGACCACCAGGTACTTCTCGAACTTGTACACGTTGATGCTCACCTTGTCGTCCTTCACAGTCCAGCTGTAGTACTTAGTGCCAAGCGCCGGTCCCTGCGACGGGTCGGAGCTCGCGGCGATTATCCAAATCCTCGCAATCCTAGACCCTGCGACGGAGGTCTTGTAGTACCAAGACGGCAACAGAGCAACCTCGCCAGACTTGACGACGTAGGTAATGGGCGTCCCGAATCCACCATATTTGTTAAAGGTGTCGCCGAAGCCGTTCATGGCGGAGAGATCTGGATCAATGTAGTACACCACGGTCTGCGGATCAATACGCTCAGGCACTCCGGGCGCAACTGGCATCTGGCACTCGTACATCGACACCGTCTTGTAATTAGCGGCAAGCGGTACTAGCTTCGACGCGCAGGCGCTAAACGGAGCGCTCCTCGGATCGTACATCTGGAATGTTATGACATACCGCACGGTCGCACCAGAGGTAGCAATGTCATAGGCCTTGGCGCCGACCTTGCCGAAGTTAAGCGACAACCTTACAAAAGTCATAGTACCATTGACGCCGCTCAGTATGTCGGTTAGGTTGTACACTACGGAGTCAATCTTGGTGTCGTTGTTGGCGAAGTAGGCCGTTATATTTACAAGCGCCTTTCCTCCACCAGAGGTCTTCCACGGCAGAACAACCTCAAGCGTACGGTAGTTAGGCACCTCCAAGCCGGAGAGCTGTAGCTCATATGTGTACTCGTCGTCCTCGCCTACAGCGGCCGCACCTGTCTGCGTGGCACAAATCTTTGTAGCGCCGGTGTAAGTCAGCACGCGCAATATGTCATTCCGCTCGACGACGTTAGTCGCGTGGTACAGCACGTTGTACTGTGCCAGGCTCCAGTCATAGGGCACCGAGAACCATCTGTCGAAGCTCACTGCATATTCTGCACCAGGTGAAGAGGTTGTCACAAGCACCATGGATGTGTAGGACCTATTCACAGCACTATATGTCACAGTAGCTGGGCATGATCCAGCGGTGATGGTTATATTCACCGTAATATCGTTCGATCCGGGTACAATCCTAATACTTCCACACTTGGCGCTGGCAACAACCTGAATTGTGTAGTTGGCGTTGATCGTATCGTTGTAGGGCTTATATAGTGTGCCGTTGATGGACACTAACTTACCTGTTATGTTCAGTTGTGGCTGTACTAAGTTGCCATTCTCAGTACCGTTGTACGCAGTAAGCATTATATAAGTTGAATTAGATGCCGGGTCCAGTACAATTTTTGCTCCTCTTAAAGTTATATTTACGGACTGGGACGCCGGGATTTGTATCGTGCCGCTACCGGCAGGAATGTCGTTGGCAACTCTATTCTGAATTGTCGTAGTTGTGTAGTTGTTTAGCGTGGTGAATTGATACTTGGCAACTGTGGCATTTCTAAGCAACGCTATGTTTGGCAGATATACAAAGTCACCACCGAACTGGGCAGGCGTGTAATTGCCGTACAGCCACGGTCCCTGTTTGTTACTGTCCACGAAGGCTGTGACGTTGTCATTAAACTGCTGACCAGCAGACTTCGCAAGCTCATTAGTTAGCAAGTACTGAAGACTGTATGTGCTGTAAGTGTCGTTGAACGGAGCGATTAGTTGCGGCACAATTGTCTTATTGGCGAACATGCCATCGGTCTTGTTCAGCGCCAGGCCGACGTAGACGTCGGTCAGTGTGAAGCCCACAAAAGTATCTACCGGTAGGCGCATACTCTTCGTGTATGTTGTCACGTTGATTGGGTACACATCCGCCTTTATGTCCACAAGCGGCCCGGTAATAGTCACGTAGTCGTCAAAGACCTTCTGGCCCATGTACCACACTACGAACCTCAGCCTCTGGCCCTTCATGAACAGCCTCGCTATCTCCGCCGCACCTGCCTGATACGGCTTCATCTGGCACACGTCAATTATGTCCTTGGGTTGCTGAGACGTGAGTAGATAAACCGCGGCGTATCTATCAGTTGAGGCGTTAGCCACGTAGCCGGCCATCGCCGCCAACGCATAAGCGTTGATGGCTGCGGAGTAATTGGCAACTGTATACCTAGGACAGCCCAAGGCTTTCTGTGCCTCGCTGAGGTACTTAGAGGCTAGGTTGAGGTATATGCTCCTCATACCGGTGATTCCAATAACGCGGAAGTCGGTCAAGATCTTGAAGTCGCCAATATTGAAGTCTCTCCATATAGAAGCATAGTGGTACGGGCTGTAGTCATCAGCCAGGAGCAACGTGACGTTGAGTAGTACAGGCCTCGTGGCCTGTGGATACGGCCCGAGGAAGACCGGCTGGCTCCTCAGTATATACTTACCTGTCTTGTCGAACACCCTCACTACTAAGTCGAAAACACCCACTGTTAGGTTAATTACTTTCCTTGTGTCTGTATAACTGGAAGGACATATAAACTTCGTGGCATTCTCTGATGTTAGTATCATAGTGTTGTTGAATACAAGTATTCCACTATCAATTACTCCCCTAGTGCCAAGTGTATAAACATCTACACTTGGGGAAAATCCTAATGCTCTGGCGTACGATGCATAATCGTTACCCGCTTGAACTTGAGCATATGTATATGGCCATCTTCTGTCATCCCTAGGAACTATCGTCCTAACAGTAACATTTATGTAAACACCTAATGGCACATTTGGCACATAGGCCATACCGTTTTTATTTGAAATACTACGCCCGATTTCAAATCTTTCAATCGACTTAGTCGCATTATTGTAAACACTCACAACGAAGCCCATCAATGGCTCCTTCACCGGATCATAATCAACAGATGCTACTTGACTCCAAACTCTGAACAAGAGCGGCGCTATAGGCAGGTACATCACCGGCTTCCTCACAACTCCGAACTTGACAGGTATGTTGAACCACACTGGCGAGGTAGCAGGCAACTTAGTGCGGTTGTCTACCGGGTACAGCGTGTAGCCGAAGTAGTTAAGCACGGCGTAGGCCTGTATGTAGCCACCTTTTAGATCAAGTTGCGGCTTGCCCCACTCGTCAATAGGCACAAAAATATCTACTGGCACCTCGCTACCCACTGGTAGCCTAGCAATAGTGACATTTTTGCCACCGGTATTCATGACCAGCGTCAAGCTCGCTCCAGCACGCCCAGCAGATATACCAGTGACTGGGTTTCCACAGGCATCTCTCATTAATATGTTCTGGAAAATTCTAATGATAGCTATGTGAATTACGTGCTCCCTGTCGTAGAACCTAGCCATTATCCCACGCGGATATAGAACTTGCACATCGTACATGTCCTTAGGTCTGTCGTCAGGCACGGCTTGCAGTGCGTCTGATGCATTAGCGTGGTAGAGTAATCCACTGCTGTTAATCACCGGGTAGTAAGCAACCACATTAGCGGTGCCCACAAGCACGTCGTCCTTGTATATCCTGAACTTGTACGCATAGCTACCAACCACCCCCATTGAGAATTTAGCAAAGAAGTCGCCATTTGCTAAGGCGTCGCTGTAGTTGAAGTACTTGATCACTAGTCTGCCGCCTATCTTTGTTAAGTTTGCAATTAATGTAGGCATGGGCAAGTAGCCGCTTGCGTTGAATAACACGGGTAGCGACAGCTTGGCGTTGCCCACAACGCCGGGGATGGGCTGATACGGCGGCAGGGTCCACACTATCTGCCCTAGCCACGGGTCGTACGACACGGCGCCGTCGTAAGCCATCCTGTCTATCTGCATCGTGTCTCCAGTCACGACAAATCTAAGGCCTGCCAAGTCTAGAGGATCTGTGTAGAAGTACTCTGCTGGGTTGGGGACCGCCGGCGGTAGGGAGTTGTTACTCCACCTCCACAGTCTAATCTGCACAGGTAGAATGGATACGTTCAACACACCGCTGTAGTCACCGGGCTCGGTCAGCGCTACTTCAAGAACTACGGCGTTGACCGTGTCTTGCTGGGAGGCGTAGTAGTACTCCACCACCAGCTTCGTAGTTAAGTCCGCCAGAGATATCTCCTTGTCAGTATTAGTCAGTGAAAGTAGCCCGCCTAGCCTTGTTACAGTAACTGGGTCGTAGAAGGCAAGTACGACATCTCTAAAGGTCTTGCCCTGGGCTCTCAACGAGTTGACGCAGTTCCTGATATAGGTGGTGATATCGTTAACAGTTATGGTACTGGGCAACGGGCCGCATAGCTCTGCTATTACATCAATCGCCCTGTTTATTCCTGCCTTCCACGTGGCTTGTGCCCTGTCAAATGTTACCCAGTCGTCGCCCAACTTCATCTGTATCTTGTAGCGGAAGTGCTCTGGGTTAAAGATTGGGTTACCCTTCAGGTCAAGCAACCCGTTTACAGTTACCTTGTAAAGCGTCATGTTCCATATAATTAGCCCACAAGACATCGGCGCCTCTACCAATGTCTTGTTCAGTGTCAGTGCCACATACCTCAGCGCTCCACTCGTCGTAAATAGGTCGTTTCTGCTCTTTATAACGACGCCTCTGCTCCCCTCGATGGTTATGTAGACGTAGTGATCATATTTCACCTTTGATGGATCTATGCTCACACTGTAGTCAGATGGGCTGGTGCCAGCCTTTCCTAGAGACGTCACGTAGGTGGCTAGGTAGGTGAAGGGACCGAACACCGCCGTCACCATTGGATCGTACTGCTTTACATAGTCTGTTGGGCCGCTCCTGGGACCTATATTGTCATCGAGTGTTATGGTGCTCCCCGCAATCGTGACCGTCCTGGTGAAAGTCAAGGCGAAGGGCTTGCCCAGCGTGTTTACACCAACGTAAAATGTGTGTATGACGCTAGAAGAGAGGTTACCGAATCTGCCGGCGCCGTTGGTTACCGTCAAGACGCCCCAGGGACCCGTGTATACCTCTGTGCCTGTGAGCTCTGGCCTGCCGCTGAGGTTGCCGATTACCTCTAGGAGGGCTGTGTCTGTGAAGGTCTGGTTGTATACTAGGAAGTAGGTGCCTGGTCTCGGCCACTCAACCACTATTGCGACGTACCAGCTTGTCTTCTTTGTGACGTCTACTCCGGCCGGCAGGTTTATGTTGAATCTGACGAAGCCTGTCTCGTTGCCGACGGCGGATACTCTAAAGTCTTGGAATACGGAGGGGTACTTGGGAGAGGAGGCGGTTTCTCTTATAATTAAGGTGAAGTTTTTGCCAGCGGCGAATTTGTATGGCGGGAAGTTGGCGAGGCCCTTGGGCCAGGGTGTGCAGAGGTCGTAGTCGGTGCCGTAGGCCCCCCTTGCGTCGTTTATCTGCAATATTACGTCGAAGACGGAGGGTAGCGCCTGTCCGGGGCCGTACTGGGCGTATGCCACTGTAGTTAGGACTGTTAGTAGTAGGACTGCCAGGATTGTCTTTGTTTGGTTATGCATAACACTCTGAATGTGGAGTCTTTAAAAAGTTTTCTCTACTATTAGGATATGACGAGACTCGCCGTGAGGGGGCCCTCTATCCTAACTTTCCCACTCTCGAAGTACACCTTCAGAGTGGTCCCGTCCCGCGTCTGCACCTCGACGTATTCCCCGTTCCATGTCGCCGACTGCGGCTTTTCGCTGTCTGTCCTGGCGAAAGCCGAAACTAGCCTCACGGCGTATTCGGTAGCAGACACTTCCGTAGCGGTGGGCTTCTCTGCGTAGAAGATAGAGGGGGCAAGCGAAGTAGGAACTTCACAGTTGCGTGGCTCTCCATTTATTAGTATCTTAGTGACTGCAAGGGGAGATGTTGTAAATTCTATATATATACTGTATCCAAATATGTTGGCCAAAAGCCACCCAGACTTGTCCTTTATCTCGCCTCTGTAGTCACCGCTGTATTCAGACCCCCAGTACGCCTTTAGGGTACCAGATATCTGGCGCCCCCCAGACGTATATGTGAGAGTGCCTGATACGCTTAAGATCTTGATGTTAGGTCCCCGAGGTCCCTCCTGAGTTTGACATGTTATTTTTACCTCTATCTGCCTGTTATCAGAGAATTCTATCTTTGACACATCGCTTATGGTTATTTTGAGTGGTGTTAGTTGCAGGGATGTCTTTAGCTTGTATAGTGTTGAGTTTATTTTTACCCATGCCTCGGCGCTTCCAGGGGCTTGTGACGTGGTGGTGAAGTTTTTAGACGCCGTCTCGCCCGGCGCGAGGCGGATTTTATCTACTCCGTCTGGGTGCTCCACTATCAACGTCACTATTCGTCTGGTGGCGTTTGTGGATATTATATATCCCCACTTCAGCGTGGCTGTCTTCTCCACAACGCTGAGAGTAGTCTCGTCGGTGGTGTTGGGGAGGGGCCAGCTTCTTTTGAGTTCGGGTGACCAGATTACTAGCTCTACCTTTGGAGCCACTATCTTGGCGACGAGGGTGTGCTTAACTGTGGCGTTAACAGCGCCCTTCAGCTGGAAGCCTACGTCGTAGACGCCGGCTCTGTCTACGGTGACGATCTTTGTTGTGTTTAGCCCCTTGCCGGGGGCTAGGCTGTAGTTTTTGCCGTCGATTGACAGCTCGGCTGTGGCGTTTCCTGTGTTTTTAACCCAGAGCCACACGGGGTACGTCTCCCCGGGCACGGCCTCCACCTCGGGGGGGCCGCCTATTCTCCACTCTAGCTTAGGGACGAGATAGTAGACGGAGAGGGGTATCTTGACGCCCTCTACCTCTACCATGGTGCTTCCAGCTACCTCTATGGCGACTGTAATGTTTACCGTCTTCTCCTCTCCTGGCCTTATCTCTACCCCGGCCACCCTCGCCGTGTAGTTGCCGACGTTTCTAATCCTTGCGCTGAGCGTAACGTTTGTGGGGAGCGACGTCACGTTTACCGCCAGGGGCTCCGCTACGAGCATGGGGGCGTAGTAGTACACAGCCACAACCCCTGTATATCTAGTGCCGTTGACGTCGACTTCTACCGTGTGGAGGCCCGCCCTGCGCGCCGTCATGTGTGCGTCGATTTTCGCCTCCTCGCCGGGCGCCAGCCTGCGGATGGAGCCGGCGACGTCCACCGAGCCCGTTCCGTTGCCGACGTTTCTAATAACTATGGTATAGTTTATCTGGAAGGGTAGCTTCGTGGTGTTCACCACTTTAGGCGCCACTATCTGCACCTCGATCTTCGGCAGGTAGATGGGGGCCCTAGCGGTTGTTGTATAGGTCTGCGTTGTGGTTGTCTGGGGGGTGTTTGTAGAGGTGGTGGCCGTTGCTGGGGTTGTCGAGGTTTGCGGGATCCTAGGCGGCGTGGTGGTGGGTGGTGGTTGCGTAGTTGTGGGCTGTGGGGAGGGGGGCTGGGTGGGCTGTAGGGCGAAGTATACGGCTATTAAGACGGCGGCTAGCGCCGCCATGGCCACAGCGGCTCTGTTCATGGCGCCTTTTCCGCGGGTTATATTTATATTTGGCGGCGGTAGCGGGTCCGTGCGTTTGTTTCTGCTTGTTCTCGCCGTTGCGGCGTCCGTGGCGGCGTCGACACACTTCGTCGTGACTCCCGACGACGCGGTCCTTGCCAACTACCTGGAGAAGGCCTACAGCTACTATACGGGGAAGGGCTTGGCCCCTCTCCCGCCTTGTAGTGGTGACAAGTACCTCGTCTACGTCAACGCCTCTGCCCAGTACCCCGGCGCCACGTACTTCGGCAACGGTTGTGTCTTAAAGCAGGAGTTTAGGCCTGGCTACACCGAGAGGCTTGCGTTCCACGAAGTGGCCCATATGTTTTTCGCCAGGTTCCACAACATTTTTGACTACTTCTGGATCGACGAGGCGACTCCGGAGGCAATGGCCTCCGTGGCCACCAAGGTTTACTACTTCCCCCCCATGTACTTCAGCGACGGGCTGTACGAGAAGAACCCCTTCAGCTTGGGGGAGGACAGGGTGTATGATTGGTATAAGTACAGCGCGCCTTTGGCGTGGTATCTAGAGCGCGCGCAACAGTGGGACGGCGTGTTGGCGGCCCTCTCCACGGGGCAGGGGGCGGCAAAGATGTACGTGGGGTTCCTCCTGGCGCTGGCGGGGGGAGTGGAGCTGGGGGGCGTTGTCTACAAGCCGAGGTACAGGCAGGTTGAGGTGGGGCCGGGGGCGGCGTATGACTACCCCGATGTCGAGGGGTACAGCGCCGTTTATTACAACATATCGGCGCCTCCCGGCGGCTTTCTGAGGATTGAGATCTCCGGCGGGGGGGCGGGGAGCGTCGTGTCTAACGTGGCGCTGGGCCGCGACGTATCTCTGGCGAACGGCACGCTTCTGGTGGCCCTTGTGAACAATTCCAGCAACACCGCCAGGCTGAGGGTGGCTTTTTACTACAGCGTCCTCAAGGCCAGGGCGGTGGACGGTGTCTACTACAGTGGCAACGTCACCGTGAGGATATATGCAGAATACGGCTTCCAGAGGGCGGTTGGGGCTGGGAGGATAAACGGCACAGTTGTCGACTTCAGAGAGGGGTTCGCTAGCTACACCTTCTCCGGCGGGTTGAGGCCATATGTCCTTAGGGTGGAGTACAACGGCTCGTGGGCCTATGTCTACCTAAACCTCACGGAGTTCGGCTTGGAGGTTTCCCCAAAGACGCTGTACCTTGGCAGAGGCGGCTACGGGGTGTTGAACGTAACCGTGGTTAACCCCAATCCGATAGACGTGCGTTGCGTCTTAAACGGCTCGGGCCACGGCGTGGAGATAAGACCTGTGGAGATCTACGTGCCGAGGAACACGTCCATCGTCGCTGGGGTGCCGTTTAGAGCCGTGGCGGATCCCGCGGGGTTCGTCGCGGTCCGTTGCGGGGAGGTGGTGGGCGCAGTACAGTTGTCTCAACCGGCTTACTCGCTGGATTACGACCTCGACAAGGGGAGGGGCGTCTTGCTTGTGAAATACGGATCTGAGGAGTCTCTATACGACGTGGCGGAGCTACCGGCGAATGTCAGCCTTAGCTACAGGGGCTATGTGGCGGCGGTGGTGAACGTGCCTAGGCCTGTTCTAGACGTCGCTTTCCTACCGCGGAGATTTGAAAATGAGTCGGTGGTGTACCAGGTCAATATCACTTTAAGCGGCGTCCCTCCATGGGCTAGGTTTAGGGGCACAGTTTCTATCACCGCAGACGGAAGAGAAAAAAGAGGGAACTACACGGGCGGGCCTTACGTAACGGAAATAACGCTTAGACCTGGAGCCAAGGCTACCGTGTCTGTCTCTGTTGGCATGTTGCGTAGAGAGTTTCCGATTGACGTGCCTATGGTTAACGCAACCTTGGAGCTTGTGAGGGTTGTGGTTAGGGGAGGCGTGGCGTCTATATGGGCTATGGTTAAGTTTGACATGGAGGTCAGAGATGATATACCAATTAAATTTCTTGACCCTAGGCCGTTGGGCGAGGCGCGTTTTGATGGCGGTTACATATTTCTGAACTACACCTACAGCGACGTCGTTGTTATTAGATATGCCGTGGCTGGTGAGGAGAAGTCGGCTTATGTTGAGTTGCCGAGGCCTAGACTTTCGGTTGAGCTTATTAACGGCGTGGTTACCCCAAGCGAGTTTAGAGGTCTTTTCAAGGTTGTCGTGGATGTGTGCAACCCCTCGGTTGATGCCCTCTACGTGGTTAGGGTGAACGGCACAGACGTAACGCTGAAAGTGGCGAAGGGTGGTTGCGCCTCTAATTCGACAGTTATCTCGGCTAGGGCGCGGTACAGCACCGACATTTCTTTCAGCTTTGTGACCTCGTTCGGCACCTTTGACAAGCATCTGCACGTCCCCCCGCCTGCGGTTAATGCAACATTACTACAGTGGCGTATATCCGGTAGCAGAGAGGCGGCGTCTGTCTTGCTTAGAGTCACTACGCAGAACTACACATACATCATCTTCAATAAAGAGGTGTCTGGTAGTGCAGAATTTATAGAGGAGGTTGAGGTTTCTAATGGAGTAGCTGTGATTAACTACGGCTTTGGCGTGGTTCAAATTAGGAGGCCTCAGCTGGGCATATTGGCCCGACCGGTCGCGGCGGAGGTCGGCACGCCCTTTGTTCTCAACGTTACTATTAGAGCCCCCGAGAATTTGTATATAGATGCCCCTCTCAACACATCGCTAAACGTGTCTAAGCTCGTCTCCGTGGGTCCCGGAACCCAGGAATTTTCTCTGGCGGTTCCCGGCGTTAGCTCACCTGGCTTCTACAACGTCTCTATATCCCTAGGCCCCTATGTGAATTACACTACCTTGCTGGTTTACCGAGTCAACGTCACCATCTCGGCGCCCTCTCTGGCGCCGGTTGGCGCGCCGGTAAACATCACTGTGATAGGCCATGTGTACCCCAGTATAGACACGTCTGTGCTTCTCAGTGTTTCCGGCTGCGGGGTGTACAAAGGGGTTGTGAGGCTTAACCAAACTATTCAGTACAGCTCCGCGAGGCCGTGCGCCGCCGTCTTCACAGCATACACAAATACAACTAAGGCGTCTGCGTCTGTGCGGTGGGCTTCGCTCACCGTGGGGGTTAACTACACTAGGCTGGGCACCATAAGGGGCCTACCCGTGTTTCCCCCGCGGGGCTTCTCTGCATACGCTCTGCTGGGCGGGGTGCAGGTACCTGCGCGCGTCGAGGTGATCGGCGACTTCGACAGGCTGGGCCGCGTTAGCTACAACATCACCGTTGAGTACATGGGCGTTGTGAACAGGTCCGTCTTCGTCGGCTACGCCGCGCCGCCGGGGAGCTACACCGCGGCGAATAAAACCCTCGGCCTTCTGCCGCCTGAGGCTCGGCCCTATTTCCAGTACCTAATGGAGAGGGCCGCCGCCACCGGCGACTGGGGCCTCGTCGATCAGATATCGAGGCTCTACACGGGCGCCCCGACGCCTATGGCTCTACTGGCTAGATACCTCGTGGAGAGAGACCTAGCCGCCGGGAGGGGTCCCAACGTCGCGGCGGCCGAGGCGCTGAGGCAGATAGAGCCCCTTGTACTAGGAATAGCGGGAGGCCTCTTCCTGGCCTTTGTCCGCAGGTTTGTCTAGAGGAGCAACAACTCGGCCTCTTTAAGAGTCCCCCTCACGGGGTCGACCTCTAGGCCGAAGATCTCAAGCGCCGTCATCCCGACGACGTCAGCCTCTCCGAATATCACGGGCACCCCCGCCTCTCGCCCATTAAGACGGGGCCGGCCTCTCCCACGTCCCTCTCCACGTAGCCGCCGAATGCCTTGAATCTACGCCTCCTCAATGGCTTTACGCCGAGCGACTCGAGCACGTCTCTCCTCACCACGGTGGCCTCGTCTAGCCTGCCTGCGAGGATTTTGAGTATCATGTCACCACCCTGAGGCTTCTGCTTCTGAAGGTGGGGCCTCCCATGGTGACTGGGATGCCCTGGGAGGGGTTGCCCTTGCCGCATGTCCCTACGAAGAGCTGGAAGTCTCTCCCCACGGCGTCTACGTTGCCCCAGAGCTCTGGGGTGTCCACCTCCACGAAGCCTTTTACTGGGTGTTTCACCTCGCCGTTTTCAATGAGATAGCCCTCGAGGATGCCGTACCTCCCCGAGTACCTCGTGTCGTTTATATTCCACTCGGTGTAGGAGACCATGTAGATGCCCCGCCTCGTGTCGCTGATGATTTCGCCGGGCTTCCAGTCCCCCGGCTCTAGGTAGGTGTTGGACATCCTGGGTATGGGCTCTCTGTCGAAGGCGGAGGCCCGGGCCCCGGCGTTGCTGTTGCCGCCGATGACCGCGGCGTACTGCCTATTGCTTATGAACTCCGCCGCCTCTCCCCTCCTCACCAACTGCTTAGGCCTCGCCACGACGCCCTCGTCGTCCACCAGATAGAAGCCGTAGGTGCCGGGGATGGCGGGGTAGTCCGTGATGTTGACAAGCTCGCTGCCGATCCTGACCTTGAGGTTGCCCGGCTTAATGTAGGATCTCTGCCACTCATCCGGGTTTAGGTTAATGGCGATCTTGCTTGCCGATGTTCACATACGCCACCCCTCGCCTGGCTATGGTGGGGTAGACGTAGTGGATTACGGTCATGTATAAATCAAAATTTAAGGTCAGCTATGACTTTCCACTGCCTTCTCTACATTTTTCCTGATTCGGTATCGTATGTATTTCCTGATTCAAGAAAAACATCTGACGTAAGGTCAGGTAAAATGTATATGGGGGAGTTGAAAGCTGTAGCTGGCTTTAAACCCTGGTGTATACGTGGGGGCTGTCTACTACGTCTACCTGGCCGTGGCCGGGGGGCGGGTGGCGTACGTAGGCGTCGGCAAGCGGGGCGGCTACTACGACCGCGTCTACATGCACCTCCGGGGGCACTCCTCTGCGGCAAGGAGGGGGCTTAGGGCCGACGTCTTCATCATCCTGGCCTACACGCGGAGGAGGCGGCTGGCGGAGATGTGGGAGGCGTGGCTCCACGCGGTCTTCGACCCGCCGTACGCCGAGAGGAAGCCGAGGAGGCCGCCCAGGAAGCCGCCCCTCCTCCCCAGAGCCAGACGCCGAGACAAGCCGGTGGAGGAGCCCATGGCGGCGGCGAGGTGTGCAAAGCTCATGGGCGCCCCGCTGGCCAACGCCTCTACGCCTCTGGCAGAGACTACCGGCGGCCGCTCGGAAAACTGCGCTGTTGTACATACGGACAGACCGCCGCCGGGCTGAGGCCACAGCAGTGGGACGTCAATTCCACGTGTGGAGGTGTGCGTAGCGGGACATGGGCTACCGGACGCTGGTGGTAAAGAGGAGGGTTGAGGAGATACCGCCGCATCAGCTGGCCAGATTTCTAGAGGTGCAGGAGAGGTTTAGACAATGGGCAACGGAGTGGTACAAGAGCGGATTCAAAACGCCGATGCCAGAGCAGAACCCGCTGAAGTACTTCGCCAAGGAGCTAAAGTATGCGATGAAACTAATTCCGGTTAACGGATTGAAAAACGGCATCTGGAAAGTGCCATTGCCCTTCGACGCAGAGATGAGGTTGGACAAAAACGCGGGTGACAATAGCCGCGGTGTCCTAGTGGATTTAGTCGAATCTAGAGATGGGAAACAGAAAGAGAAGGCGATCAAAATCAGAAAGTGGAGTGGCGAGCGCGGCAACACCATTGTGATTAGGCTGAGGAGAACAGAGATCAAATGGATTGAGGAGAGGCTAAGGGAAGGCGCCCAATTGAAGTTTGCCTTAGCGTGGATGGGCAAGCGGCGGAATAGCAACATCGCCACTTTCAACGTGGCGCTCATCTTTTACAGAGAGGTGACGCCATATCAGCCCAAGCGGCTTCTCGTAGTAGACGTCAACGCCCTCCACAACGGCATAGTGATAGCCACCATAGAGGAGGATAAGGTGTTGCAGAAGGGCATCTTGAGGCCTGATCTCGGCCGCATAGGCCGCTCGGAGAGGGAGATCGCCAGGCTGGACTCCCTCTGCTCCACAAAAGGCGGCGCCTACTGCAGAAAGGCCGTGGAGACGAAGAGCCGCCTCTGGCGGCTGTGGAGGCAGTGGAGTATTGAGGCTGTTAAGAAGATTGTAAAACTCGCAGTGCAGTACAGAGCCGCCGTCGTAGTGGACGAGCCCATGGACGAATCTATACGGGGGCTGAAGAAAGGCGATAGGGTAAAGTCAAACGTCAAGAAGTATCTCAATGTGGGGAGGCTTGTGAAGAGGCTGAGGGAGCTTGCCGAGTGGCACGGGGTGCCCTACGCAGAGCTGAGGCTGTACTCCACCATATGCCCCAGATGCGGAGCAAAGATGGAGGAGTTACCGAACAGAAGGATGAGGTGTCAGTGCGGCTTTGAGGCTCAGCGCGATGAAGTGCCTATACACTGGGCCCAGAAGAGGTTCCGTGAAATACTCCCCCCTTTTTTCCACCGTGACGCCTTACGTTCAACTCCCCTATCTACATTTTACCTGACTTAACATCGGACAATCTTCCTGATTCAGGAAAAACGTACGGCATCAAGTCAGGAAAAATGTAGAAGGGATGTTACACCGCCTCTGTGTAATTAAGAACTGTCCACATGCCGTTGTAACTGAGGGAGGGAGGCACCGAGGCCAGTTCCAAATCAAAAACTAGAATTGATGAAAGCGGAATCGGCGCGGCCGCATCTACGCCACACGTTAATTCATAAATAGGAGGTGTGTTTCTACGCACATGGGCAAGCTGGCGCCCGCCCCGCCTCCCGCGAGGGCACCGGGAGGCGAAGCCGTGCCCAATACGCTCTTGCAGAAGGGGCGGCGCCAACCCTCCGGGCGGCCCCGCCCTGGAAGTCCGCAAGGACGATCCGGGGCCCCGTGCCCCCCGGGACGCCCGGAGAGTGGAAGGGGGCATATATAGCCCCCGTGTCTACCACGCCCTCTACCTCAACGACCCGCTCTGGCGCGGCTGGGTTGAATACGCCGACCCTAATTTTGATGATCATATAGCCCAACTCCGCGTCAGGTTAAAAAGCTGTGGCTTGCGGACAAGCTTACGGCGGTGTGTTAAACGGCGATGCTGGGTGCGCGGCCGGGGTGTTTGAAGTTAATATAGCTGTTTGTGGGTGTATGTGTGGAGAGGGTTAGGCTGAGGTTTGCCAGGGGCGTCTATGTGGAGTTTGTGGATAGGGAGCTGGGGCTGAGGTGGGTGGAGGAGTGGGCGGAGCGCGGCACTAGGTTTGTGCAGCTGGTCTACGGGCCTGAGGGGTGCGGCAAATCTGCGTGGCTTATTCAAGCCGCCGAGTTGTTAAAGTGGTTTGGATTTGACGTAATTTACATAAATCCTGTGGAGCGTGTATTTCTCGCAGAGGTTGAGGTGCCTGATGTGAGGCGGAGGTTTCTAGAGCTTGTGCGGGAGGCGTCGGAGGGCGTCTGGAGCAGAGTTGCTTGGGCGGCTTTAGATCTGGCGAGGGATTTAATTAGAGGTGGCAGGAGACGCCTCGCCGTCTTAGCCGATGATGTTTTTCAAGCTATCGGCCTTGAGAAAGCCGCTGTTTATGTAAAGGGGATGTTGGGGCTTATAGAATACCCGCCCGGCGACTACGATGTTATTGTAGCGGTCGCCGCGACGAGCGAGGGCGTCTCTCTGCGAGAAATCGGTAGGCACAGATGGGCAGATTTGAGGGTCATGTGGAACATGTCGGCGGAAGGATTTAGGCAACTGTACGACCGCGTGCCGGGGGAGAAGCCCGCCTTTGGCAACGTGTGGAGGCTAACTGGCGGCAATCCCTCAGCTCTTGCGAAGCTCTGCGAGGCGGGGTGGGATCCATCGGATGTTGTAGAAGACGTCTCGGCCCGGGGGAGGGTCACTAGTAGCTTTGTAGAGAAGTGGCGTAGCTGGCTGGAGCGCGCGGTGGAGGATCCAGACGTCCTCTGGAGCGGCGACGCGCCTGAGGGGCTTATAGATGAACTCGTCGAGAGGAATCTTGTTATATTCCACCTGCCGAATAGAGACTCCCGGCTCTGGATAGACGCCCCTCCGCCTGCGCATGACCCGGAGATAGGCGTGGGGAGGCGGGTGGCGTGGCAGACACCACTGCACAGAGAGGCTGTTAAGAGGGCCTTGGAGGCGCAGGCAATATAAATCTGGCGGATGGCGGTGTCGTGGGCACGTTTACTGTAAGGGCTCGGGTGTGGAATATCCACAACCCTGCAAAAGCAGTGGAGGTTGACCTGTTAGTAGGCACAGGAGCGACCTATACGGTGATGCCAGCGGAGTTGCTGGAGAGTCTTGGGGTCTCTGCGGTGAGGGTGGCTAGGCTGAGGCTGGCGGACGGCAGAGTTGTGGAGAGGCGCGTGGGCGAGGTGGGGATAGATGTCGAGGGCTTCAGAGCCTCTGCAACTCCCGCGGTCTTCGGCGACCGTGATATATACCTACTGGGCTCCGTAACTATGGAACAGCTGGGCCTGGCGCCAGACCCCGCGGAGAAGAGGCTCAAACCGGTGGAGGCGTTACTAATGGGGATCTACAGAGGTTCGATACGTGTGGAGACAGTGAGGTAGGGCAACTTTGATACTTGACGATAGTGAGGACGTGGATAGCCTCACAGCGTTAGCCAGCCCCCAGCACGCGCCTAAACCGCCGCCATACAATGCCGTTCAGACCCGCAGAGCTGTATTACGGCGTATAGTCTAACAAATGGTTATAGGCAGGCCAGATCTCTCAAGTCTCGGATAAACGTCTACATGTGGGCGTGAGGGGGCATTAAGCTTATTAAAGCGCTTGGCAGACGTCCTCTGTGCAGATAGTTCATCCCTGGCGGGACTTGAGGCGCTATGTGGAGATTAGGCTCTTAGAGGCGCTGGCGGAGGCTGATTTGGCTCTGCGTTTTCTCGACGAGGGGTTGCATAGAAACGCGGCTGGGAAGGCCTTCCAGGCTTGGAAGGCCGCCCTCGCCGCGGCGGCCGCGCTGGCGAGAGATTTAATGACTGCGAAATACAGGGGGAGAGTAGCTACGCGCGAGGGCGCTGAGGTGGAGCTGGCAGATTGGGTAATAGCCCTGATGCCCACGGGGAGGATGTGGGAGGCGGCCCGTGTGTTGAGGAGGGCCTACGGCGACGAGGTGGTTCTGCTAACGGCCCTGGCGCTCAGCCTCCACGAGGTTCAGTACAACGGGCTGGATGAAAGCGGCGTTTTGAGCAAGTACTCCAGCCTCGAGCAGGTGGAGGAGGACGTGAGGGAGGTCGTCGAGCGGATTAGAAAATTCGTCGAGGAGTTGAGGAGGAGGCTATAGCCTTCTTCTGTAGGTGTAGTAAGTCCTCTGGCCGAAGTCGTGTAGCTCCACCCCGATCCCGGCAAGCCTCTCTCTCAAATAGTCCGCGAGCTGGTACTGCTTCTCTTGTCTCAGCCTTGTCCTCGCCTCCACCACCGCCTTCACCACCTCGTCCACCTCCTTAGGAACCTCCCTCCTCTCCAGCACGCCGAGCACGTCGGCCATTTTGACGTACTGCGTGAGGAGGTCAAGCGCCGTCTGGCGCGAAACCTTGTCCACCCTGTGCAGGACGGTGGAGATTATGTAACGGGCCAGCCCATATAGCTGTTGCACCGCCTGGGGGGTCGAGAAGTCGTCCTCCAGTGCGGCGTAGAACGCCTCCACGTACCTCCCGTAGTCCAGCTTCTCCCTGTCCTCCTCGCCTGCGTCTGCCACGGCTTGGCTCAGCTCGTCGTAGGCGGTGTAAAGGGTCTTCACCATGTCCTCCGCTTGATCTAAGAGCTCAAAGGAGAATTCCATTGGCTTGCGGTAGTGGCTCATGGCGTAGGCCAGCCTCAAGGCCTCGCCGCTGTATCTAGACAGCACCTCCTTCAGCGTAATTACGTTGCCCAGAGACTTCGACATCTTTTCCCCCCTGACGGTGAGGTACCCCACGTGGATCCAGTACCGGGCGAAGTTGTCAACGCCGAAGTAGGCCTTGGCTATTGCTATTTCGTTCTCATGGTGGGGGAATATGAGGTCGGCGCCTCCGCCGTGGAAGTCGAAGGGCACGCCGAGGTGCTTTGTGGACATCACGACGCACTCCAGATGCCAGCCAGGCCTGCCGGGGCACCACGGCGAATCCCACCAAGGCTCGCCGTGGCTCCAGCTTTTCCACAAGGCGAAGTCAAGGGGGTTTCTCTTGCCCGGCTCGGGCTCCACCCTGGCCCCTGCGATTAACTCCTCGATCTTCTGTCTGGAGAGGACGCCGTAGTTAGGCACTTTCCCCACCTCGAAATATACAGAGCCGTCGGGCGCCACGTATGCATAGCCCTTCTCCACGAGGGCGGAGATCCACGCCACCATATCCCCCACGTGTTCTGTGACTCTGGGGTAGGCAGACGCCGGCTTTATGTACAGCCTTTTTGACATTTCGAAAAACTCGGCTATGTACCTCTCCGGCACCTCTTTCCACCGCCGGTATGCCTCTTGTCCAAATTCTTCCCGTGCCCTGTTTATAATTTTGTCGTCCACGTCGGTGAAGTTTATCACGAGCCTCACTTCGTAGCCAAGATTTTCGAGATACCGCCTAAACATGTCAAAGAAGACGTATACCCGCCCATGCCCCACGTGGACGTGATCGTAGGGCGTAATTCCACAGACATAGCCGCGGACTAGGCGAGGGACATACGTCGTGAATTCCTCCACCTCCCTTGTCGCCGTGTTGTAGATCCGCACATCTTCTGGAATAATCTGTTAAATATCTATTCTGCCTAGCCCAGGGCCGCGTGTACTTCGGCGCCCGATCTGCGGCTCAGCTCTCTGGGTAATGTTTATATATGTGGTAGTGATGCCGCTTGTGTCTTTTTTGGAATTGGAAAACAAGGTAAAGGCTATTCTGTCGGGTGTTGATGTGGTTAGGGTAGCTTTTGAAGGACCTAACCTCTGTATATATGTCAAGAAGCCTGCTGAAAATGTGCTAGACATGATCGGCGAGGTGGCGAAGACGTTGAAGAAGCGCGTAGTTCTCAGAGCCGATGCGAGTAGCAGGATGTCTGAGAAAAGCGCGGCTAAGGTAATTAGAGAGATTCTCGAAGACGTTGAAGATGTGGTTTTTGAAAGTAACGGCGATGTCTATATTTACCTCGCGCGTCCTCTGCGTGAGAGGGATATCAAGGCCGCGGCGCGTGAGATTTTTCTGAGGACTGGCTGGAGGGCTGTGATTGAGAGCGGGGTGCCTAGGGACAGGGTGAAGTTGCCCACTCATGAAATCGTGGGTGTGAGGCAGATTTTTCACAAGGCGTATGCGCAGAGGGCAGAGCTCATGGACTACCTCGCCAGGTATATCCACCAGGAGCCTGTGGTGAAGGAGGGGCCCATAACAGTGACTTTTCTCGGCGCAGCGATGGAGGTGGGGAGGAGCGCCATTCTGGTGAGCACTACGGAGAGCAACGTCCTTCTCGACTGCGGCCTCAAGCCGGGGCAGTACGACGAGGACTTCCCGCTTCTCGACTTGGTGGATATCGACAAGCTCGACGCTGTTGTTCTCACCCACGCCCATATGGACCACGTGGGGTGCCTCCCGCTGTTGTTCAAATACGGCTACAGGGGGCCTGTCTACATGACCGACCCAACTAAGTACCAGGCCTTTATACTTCTCAGCGACTACGTGGAGCTCAAGGAGCGGGAGGGCCTCCAGCCCAGCTTCTCCATGGCAGACATAGAGGCTGTGATATACCACACCATTACGCTTGACTACGAAGAGGTGACTGACATAGCTCCCGACATTAAGCTGACTTTCTACGACGCTGGTCATGAAATAGGCTCGGCTATGGCCCACCTACACATAGGCAACGGCAGGTATAACATCCTCTACACGGGGGATTTCAAGTACGGGAAGACTAGGCTGTTGAACCGGGCGGTGAATAAGTTTAAGCGAGTGGAGATGCTCATAATGGAGTCTACCTACGGGGGGAAGGACGACGTGCAGCCCCCGCGGCTGGAGGCGGAAAATGCCTTAGCTAAACACGTCTCCGACACAGTCTCTAAGGGCGGCAAGGTGTTGATACCCGCCTTCAGCACCGGCAGGGGGCAGGAGATTCTATACATCCTGAACAAGATGATAGAGGGCGGGCTTGTGCCCCGCGTACCCATCTACGTAGACGGCATGATTGTGGAGACGCTGAACGCATACCTCATGTATCCGCACTACCTCAACCCCGAGGTTGCCGAGGAGATATACGGCGGCGTGAACCCCTTCACAACCTCGGGGAGTGTCGTCATCGTCGACCGCGCTAAGCGCGTCGAGGATAGGATAAACCAAGTGGCTAAGATCGCGCAGAGCGAGGAGCCTGCGGTTATAATAGCGCCGCACGGCATGTTAAACGGCGGGCCTGTGCTGGACTACTTCGCCCAGCTAGCCTACGACGAGAGGAATAAGCTGATCTTCGTCTCGTACCAAGCGGAGGGCACCCTGGGCCGGAGGATTCTAAACGGGGAGAGGGAGTTTGTTATTAGGAGCTTGGTGGGGGGCGAGTCTAAAATTGACATGAGGATGGAGGTGGCTTCTATACCTGGGTTCTCGGGGCACAGCGATAGGAGGGAGCTTATGAAATACGTCGAGCATATGGAGCCTAAGCCTAAGAAGATTGTGCTTATACATGGGGAGCCTTCTAAGATAATCAGCTTGGCCACATCTATAGAGTTGAAGTACAAAATCACCACTGTTATACCGAAGGTGGGGGAGAGGATCAGGGCGTTGTGACTCTTACCAAGAGAGTCGCCACGTTAGGCCCCTCCACCGACTCGCTACCGCCTGACGAGTTTGAGAAGCTCCTTGACTTAGTAGACGGCGTCAGGATTAACCTCGCCCACGCCACTCTCGACGAGGTTAAGACAAGGATAAACGCAGTGAGGACCTACGAGAGGAGCCGCAACCGACCGCTTGCTATCATTGTGGATCTCAAAGGCCCAAGCGTGAGGGTGGGAAACACAGAGCCTATTAACATAAAAGAGGGGGATAGGGTAGTTTTCAGACTTAGCTCAAAGTCGGACGGCTCCTACGTCCCCGTGGCGGTCAAGACATTTTTCCAGATAGTCGAGCCTGGCGACGCCATCTTGATGCTAGATGGCAAGCTAAGGCTTAGGGTTGTTGAGGCGGGTCAGGACGTTGTGATCTCTGTGGCGGAGTCAAGCGGGGTTGTGACTAGTGGGAAGGCCGTGGTGGTTGAGGGGAAGGATTACGACATACCCACCCCCGCGGAGGAGGATGTGGAGGTATTGAAGGGAATCTCCGTAGTTAGAGAGGAGATCGACTATGTCTCTGCTAGCCTTGTGAGGAGCTGTGGAGATGTGCAACGTCTAAAATCCCTCCTCAGGGAGCTTGAGTTCGACAGCCACTTGGTTGTGAAGATAGAGACTAGGGGGGCAGTTGAAAAGTTGGGGGAGCTCGCGGAGTGTAGCGATTACGTAGTGGTGGCTAGAGGGGATTTAGGTCTGCATTATGGACTCGACGCCTTACCCACAATACAGAGGAGGGTAGTACACACCTCGCTTAGACATGGCAAGCCGGTTGCCGTGGCTACCCAACTTCTAGACTCTGTGCAGTATTCACCGGTTCCCACGAGGGCTGAGGTTAACGACGTGTTCACCACGGCGTCTATGGGCGTAGATAGCCTCTGGCTTACCAACGAGACTGCAAGCGGCAGATACCCCCTGGCAGCCGCCGGCTGGCTCTCAAAAATACTATCGACAGTGGAGTACCAAATCACAGAGTTTGCCCAGCCACAGGACGCTAGGGATCGTTTCGCCAAGGGCCTTGTGGAGCTCGCCGGAGATCTTGGGGCCAATATACTTGTTTTCAGCAGGAGCGGCACATTGGCGAAGAGAATAGCGAAGTTTAGACCTCTCGGCACAGTCTACGTGGGGACGCCGAATGTTAGAGTTGCCCGCGCCCTCTCTATAGTATGGGCCTTGGAGCCGCTACACGTACCTGTCGAGAGTTATGAGGAGGGGCTTGAGAGACTTATCTCGCTGAGGGGCTCAGCTCCCTTCGTAGCCACTTATGGAATTAGAGGGGGGACTCATATGGTGAAGATAAGGCTCCCCTAGCGGTAGAATAGAATGCTGGCGTATCCAACAGTTTCCTCTCTATAGCCGCTGGTGTCTCCCGAAGTGGCGTGTTTCAGCAAAGTGGCGTTTAGATAGCCGAGCTCCTTGGCTACTACGATAAGGACGCCTATAGGCCCCAGGCCGCATATCGAGATGTCGAACTTAGACGCGACTTCGAATAGACTCGCCTCGTCGAGTTTCAAAATCTTGCTAATAGCCATCTCGTCTTTCCGCGTAGTCACGTCGTGGGGCTCGTAGTGGTTGAAATCGCTACTGGCGATTACATATACCCTTCTGCCGTACTCTCTCAACGCTCTGGCTATTGCAACCCCCAGCTCTCTTGATGTGGAAAGCGTCTGTCTCCAAATGGTGATCGGGACTATTTTAACGTCGCCGAAGTAGTACTGTATGAAGGGCATCTGCACCTCTAACGAGTGCTCCTTGGCAAAGGCATAGAAGTCGTCCTCCAGCTCTTTGTAATGCGAGGCGATAAGCCCGGCTAGCTCCTCGTCTATTTCAAGCCGCCCCAGGGGGGTCTCCCAGACACCTGACTTCATAATCGCCACGGGGGCGCCTATTCCGTAGTGATTGGGGCCCACAACGACGAAGGCGTCCGGCTTCCCGAAGCCGGCTAGGTAGGAATATAGCCAAGCGGCCACGGGCCCCGAGTACATATAGCCAGCGTGGGGGGCCACGCCCCCCAGGGCCTCGGCGCCGAGCTTAGGCATTTGGAGAGCCTTCGGCCCTAGTTCGTGCTTCACTGCCCAGTCTATTTGTTGCAACAACTCCTCGCGTTCCGACTCGTAGAAATAGCCGGCGACCGCCGGCTTTCTGACCCGCATTACGTCTGTACGAGCCGCGTCTCGAACTCCTCGGGCGGCACCGGGAGGTCTTGGTCGGGTTTCAACTCGCCCCTCTCCCTCAGCACCTGCCTAGCAAGTACCCAGAATATCAAGGCGAGGCTTTTCCTACCCTTGTTATTACACGGTATCATAAAGTCGATGTACTGGTGTGGGGTGTCGGTGTCTACGAGGGCAATCACCGGGATTCCCATCTTGGCGGCCTCGCTAACCGCCTGCGCGTCAAGCTTAGGATCAACCACGAAGAGTAGGTCAACTTCTTGGTAGTGAGGTAGGTTTGGGTTTGTCAATGTACCCGGTATGAATCTACCAGTAAGCGCTCTGCAACCAACAAATTTACAAAACATCTGCACCGGCTTAAAGCCGTAGGGCCTCGTGGTGTGGGCTAAGATTCTGTCTGGCAGATACCTGGCAATTAACTTGGCCGCTATTTTTAACCGCTCGTCTATTTTCTTAATGTCAAATATTCTCAACCCGTCGGGCCTCACCGCGAATATGAAGCCTCTATCTTCTAGGTACTTGTTAGACAGCCGCGTGCCCAGCCTCACGCCGGCGCTTAGATACTTCTCAAGCGGGACTAAATACTCATACTGCATTTCCTCCGACATACAAGAGCGCGCTAATTATGGGTTAATAAGCTTTTACCGTGAAAGAGAAACCTTGAGCTTTGTGTTCCCTATCCTAACCAGAGCCCCTCCGCCGACGTTCTCAACCTTAATCTGGCGCTCCTTTTCCCCCTCTATTAGGTACGTGCCGTTGCTACTACCCAGATCCTCTACAACTATCCCATTAGAAGTTACTATAAGCCTCAGATGCCTCCGCGACACCGCTGGGTCGGGCACCACGACGTTGTTCTCCACAGCCCTCCCCACAGTAACGACAGCACCTGGAGAACCAGCCTTAAACTCGAACCTCCTACCCACAAGCGTCTCGATGGGGCTCTCCAAGATCTCTACGGCAACCACAGCGGAGACCGCTTCTTTCACCACTTGACTTATTTTTCTAGTCGTTGCCTCGGGCTTATACGCGCCGCACACCCTACACATCAACTCGTCGTCTCGGTTCTCGGTGCCGCAGACGGGGCATCTCCACGTCATCGTCGACCCTCTAAAATGCCTGATATAAAATTAACTAACTCGGCGACGCTCGGCCTCTTCGACGGATCTATGCTCAGCATTCTCAGGATAAGATCGTCCATCCATGCAGGTACGTCAGCGGCATAAGTACTTGGGGGCGGTATCTGGTAGCCATTTTCAACAAACACGTTGGGGTTTATGCCAGTCAACGCCTCGTAGAGGACGCACCCCAGCGAGTATATATCAGAGGCGAACGACGCGGTGCCTTTCTTAACCTCAGGCGCTGCGTATGCAGGCGACATGAAGCTACTATGCACATAGCCGCCAGTTACTACCTTGGCTATTCCCATGTCGCCTATTTTCGCCGTCTTCCTGTCTCTTGTGAACATTATATTCTCAGGCTTTATGTCCAGGTGGACGATGTTGTGTTTGTGAATTTCGTACAGCCCCTGGGCCAGCTGTTTAAACAACTCCGCCACCTGGCCCGGCGGTAGCCTCTTCCGAGCCCTCAGCAGATCTCTCAACGTCCCCCCCTCCATATACTCTAGCAATATGTAGGGCGGGTTTTTCATATATTGGCGCATGTCGTTGTACCCCACCGCTGGTAGGTATACCTCAAAAGCCTTTACTACGTAATTCGACCTTATTTCGAGGTATCGGTTCATCTCCTGTCCAAAATGGCGTAAGATATTCTCGTCTCCAGCCAACGGCGCCCCGTAGTCGTCAAGATAACGTAGTATCTTCGCGGCGTAGACACTCCCCTTCTGCCTCACCATTAGTACATAGCTAAATCCGCCTATCCCTAGGAGGCGGACCACCTTATACCGCCCGCCTAGCCAAGAATATAGCCAGCCCAGAGGTGGCTGTGTGGAGAGGTAGAGAACCCTCTTATAAGTGAGTACATAAGATAGTAGAAGCATTAACGCAGGCAAAATGCTTAGGAATTCGCCTAGAGATGTGAGGTAGTAAACGTTGAAAGCCGCCAGAGCTATCACTAACATAGGCGACACGTCGGCTAAAGCCGCCGTGCTCCCAGCTAAGACCGAAAGCGGTAGCGTGGACGTAGAGACTAAGGCAGACGCCGGTAATAGCAACCATAGGGATTTGCCGAGCTGGCTTGGCTTGAAGTTGTATAGGTACATTAATGCAATTGAGTATCCTGTAAATACTTCATCAACTAAGTAATATATATAGATTAATATTTCATTCAAGTAGTATTCTATAAGAATTAGTATTTTTATAAAAGTAACTATTGTAAATAAAATCATTGTTGCAATTCTATATCTATCGTAGATAGCCCTAAAGATTACCAACGTTATCAATGTAGTATTTAGGAGTAAGACAGCGCCGTTACCTGAGAGGATTAGCAAAAGGGCTGACAGGATAATCCAAGCTAGCACAGCGTAGTGTCTGTATACAAACCAGCTGGCAAGTGAGGACACAACAGCCGGAGTTGCCGCTAGCCAGCTATCCACCACTGCTAGAAAGAAGAAGAGATATAAGTATACGTGTAGTAGACGTAAACTGCTTAATGTATTTAACCTACCAATCGTGTCTGGTCTGTGCTTTTTGATAGATATGGCAGACCTTTCCAGAAGCTTAGATACGTGGTTAATGACGAATGTAACTATAACTGTATCTTTTGCCACTTTGAGGGTCAGTTGAGGCGCCAAGGTAGAGGCTTAACGGCTGAGGACTATGGTTTTGTTACGTCGGTGTTTAAATCGCTGGGGGTCTCCGACTTCAAGATCACCGGCGGCGAGCCTCTTCTGAGAAGTGATATAGATCTAGTAATTTCAAATATTGCTAAGAGCGGCGCGGTGGTTACGTTGACTACAAATGGCTACTTGTTGAGAAGGTGGATTGATAAGTTACAGGCGGCGGGGCTGAGGAGAATCAATGTGTCGGTGCATGTCGCAGATCCTGAGAAATACTCAAAAATCGCCGGCGTGCCGCCCAGTGCTTTTCGCGAGGTTTTAAGAGGTCTTGTCGAGACTAGAAACAGGGGTATTTTGCTTAAGCTAAATGCAGTGGTGATGCGCGGAGTAAATACAGATAGAGAAAGCGTAAAGGGTCTAATTAGACTTGCCGCGTCGCTTGGGGCCTCTCTCCAATTTATTGAACTAATGCCAAACGGATCAGGTGTCAAGATCTTCGACAATTACTACGAGCCCGTAGAGACGGTGGTATCTATCATTAACGAGCTGGGAGGTAGGCCTGTTGGAATGAGGAGAGAACTCCATAATAGACCTCTATACGTCGTGGCCGGGGTGACCATAGAGTTAATTAAGAACTTCAATAACCCCACTTTCTGTAGCGGGTGCACTACTATGAGGTTGACAAGCGACGGCAAGTTAAAGACGTGTATATACGCTGAACCAGCCGTCGATCTGTTGCCATATATAAAGACGCGCGACGTCGAAGGCTTGGTTTACGCCGTACGCCAAGCGCTTGCAAAGAGAGAGCCCAAATTCAAGCTCTACTCCTCCTCGTAGTATGGGATCTCCTCCTCGTCTCTACTGGGCTTAGTAGCGTATTGCTCAAGATTAGACAATAGCTCCGAGAACCGCCTTTCCCAAGTCGCCACTACCTGCTCGGCCTCCTTGCTCATAGCTTCGTAGTAGCTCAGGAGTAGCTTGCCCACTTCTGTGAGCTCCGACACGCCCCTCTCTTTGCCCCCCCGCCTCGACTCCACAAGGGGGACGCCTAGGGCCTCCTCAAGCTTCTTGATGTAGGTCCAGATAAACTTGTAGGAGTAGCCGAGCCTCCTAGCGGCTGAGGCTATGGAGCCTGTCTCCTCCAGAGCTTTAAGAATGTTGTATATACCGGGCCCCATTATCTCCTGTCCGTCTTTGTCTATCCATATGCGCATCTTTATCTTAACAACCACAGAGCTCTGTTTAAGAGAGTTAAAATAGATTCATAAATGGAGTCGAGAGATCGCGCCCCACTTGCCTAGGTACTCGCCGATTCTGATCAACTCGTTCAACTTGGCGGTTCTCTCCCCTCCCATTATCCCCGTCTTGATGATCTCCGCGCCGAACCCAACGGCTATGTGTGAAAGAGTCCTGTACTCGGTGTCGCCCGACCTGTGCGACACGATAATGCGCATGCCGAAATGCCTGGCTGTCTGCACCGCTTGGTGCGCTCTGAGCAACGTGCCTATTTGATCCGGCTTTATAATCACGCCAGTGGCGGCCCTCGCCCTCCCGCCCTCTCTTATACGCTCGGGGTTTGTCACGAAGAGATCGTCCCCCACTATAAGGCGGTCTCTAAACTTCTCCGTCAACTCAGCGAAGGATTGGAAATCTTCCTCGTGGAAGGGGTCCTCCACATATATGAGATCGAACTCCTCAATTAGCCTAGACACAAATTGTAGTTGCTCATGTGGACTCCGCTCAACGCCCTCGTTTTTGTAGATGTATTTTTCGCCGCTCCACAGACTAGAGGCAGCCATGTCAACGCCGAGGCCGATTTCTACGCCCACCTCACTACCCACATCCCTCGCCACCTCTTTCAAAATTTTCAAGGCAGTTGTCGACGATATACGGGGTGTCCAAGCCCCCTCATCGTTTTTCCCACCGGTAAACGAGGTATCTACTTTGAGTATCTGCTTGAGGACGCGTTTATGTACCTCGGCGTTGGCGTACACCGCCGTGTATATATCAGGGGGGCTAAGCGGCACGACGAGGAACTCCTGTATATCGGGGCCCAGCCCCCTGCTGTGCTTGCCCCCGCCGATGACGTTGCCGAGAGGCAACGGGAGCCGCCTTGCGTAAGCTCCGCCTATAAAGGCAAATAGGGGGATGCCCAGCGAGGCGGCGCCCGCCTCTGCGGTTGCAAATGATGTGGCTATGGCCACGGCCCCCCCGATTTTCTCAAACCTGTATGTGTCGTCTATCTCCTCCAGCTTCCCGTCCACAGAGTATGGCTCCGTCACGTCCAGGCCGACGATTTCAGGCGCTACTAGCTTCTCGAAAGCGGCCAGAGCCGCGTCGATGCCCCCCTCGGGGAAATACGCAACCTCGTGGAGGCCTCTAGAGGCCCCCGCAGGCGCCGCGGCTCTGGTTGTCAACACCTCACCGGTAGCTGGATTCTCGACTGTCAGCTCGACTTCTACTGTGACGTCCCCTCTGCCGGTAAATACCTTCCGTATCCAGACGTCGCTAATCTGCATATGAGGCGTAAAGTATCTAGTTTATATCTCTGGTAGTACTATTTTTTGCTGTGTTGTAAACACCCTCCTGAAGCCCTCCTTCTTAGTTATTACAACTACATCAATCCCCTCCCCGGAGCCCGGGTCGTTTCTAATCGCCGCCTTGACAGATTTTATAGCGAGGTCGATGGCCTCTTCCAGCGACATATCTTCTCTATACCCCACCTCCAGGGCGCCTTTGGCGTACGGCGAGCCGCTACCGGTGGCTATGTACCTCTCCCTGGTGACGGTCCCCAGCCAGTCTATCATATAGAGAGCCGCTCCCCCCTCGTCGACACCGCCAATAATTGAATGTACGATGTAGACGTAGGGACGTGAATAGAATAGGATTAGCGACATGTAGTTCACCAAGGCGCTTATCGGGATAGGCTTTTTGTGCTCCATCCTGTACTCGCGGGCGCGTAGAGTAAGAAACGACAACACGGACTGCAGATCTGCAACGCCGCCGGACATCGTAGCCGCCACGTGGTCGTCTATTTTCCAGATTTTCTCCCCCCTCTTGTGGGCGATGTAGTATCCAGCAGTTACTCGTTTGTCTGTCGCCAGGATCACCCCATCTCTTACCACAATGCCGACGGTTGTCGTCATCGGAAGGGTGTTGGAAACTCCTTTTAAGTGTTCTGGCTAGGACTTAAGCTCCACCTCTTCTACAAATCTCACCTTTTTCACCTCCTGGAACTTGCTAGAAACCTCTGAGGTGTACTGCAACAGAATTCCGCCTATGCGCTCGTATAGCAGAACCTCGGCTGGGAGGATCACTGTCATGACGTCTCCATCTAGCGATACCTTGATCTTCTCCTCGGAGACCCTTGGCAGGTAGAGCCTCAGCAAAGCCACGGCCCGCTCCTCTACGGTGTTTAACTTCTTCACTACACGTCCCTTGACTATAAACGTCTTCCCGGCCAGGGGGTGGTTGAAATCTAGCACCACCCGCCCACCTGAGATAGACACCACCCTCGCTCGTTGCCCCTCGAAGTCCACGACGTCGCCCACGCTGGGAATCACGCCGTGGCGGTGAAATTCCCTAATAGAAACAACCTTGACCTTGTTAGGATCTCTTACGCCGTAGGCCTTCTCGGGGGGTACCTCCACCTCGAATTCTTGACCTTCGTCTAGGCTAAGCAGGGCGTTCTCCACGGGCTCCCACAGCGGCGTCTCGCCGAGAATAATAAGCCGCGGCCCGTATACCTCCTCAGGTCGGTATATACCAGCCTCCTTGGCTACCGCCTCCTGGCTAGTCTCCACCACCTTCCCGTCGTCTTTTGAAACAACTGCGTAGTCGAGGAGGATGTAGTCGCCCTTTGCCAGGGTCATATTTAAGCAGAGGATTCAGCCTTTTCCTGCGCTTTGCGTCTCTTGACAAGTCTAGTTATGTAACCAGCGACGCGGTTTCTCACCGTCTTACTTGGGATCTCGGCGAGCTCGGCTACCGCCTTTTTATTTTCATCAAATTTATCGGTAAATTTATCTGGGTACATTTCAAGGAGTTTTTCACCCAGCGATTTAATATATCGAGGTCTGACGCGACCCATGGCGCCTTCACGTGAGTTATATATTTAAATATTCAGTGCGCCGTGTAGCTCATCACGGATCAGGTGAGGCGCATTTCTTCACACTAAAGCCGTGTGGTTAATATTTATAAAGTGTCTAAACCACAAGGCGCGATGGGTAAGAGGATTTTAGTACAGAGGCGTGGAAGAGGAGGGTCTCAGTTCAGGTCGCCGAGCTGGAAGAGAGATGGCCCAGTGAGGTATCCGCCTCTGGAGGCCTTGTCCGGGAGGGGGTATGTAGTTGATATAGTGCACGAGCCGGGGCTCAACGCCCCCGTGGCGAGGATAGAAACTGAAAACGGCGTTGAGTTTCTAAACTACGCGGCGGAGGGACTCTACGTGGGGCAGGTAATTGAAATAGGCAGGGGGGCGCCTCCAAAAACCGGCAACATAATGATCCTTGGTGAAATTCCAGAGGGCACCATGATATTCAATGTTGAGAAGAGGGCGGGGGATGGGGGCAAGTTCGCGAGGTCGGGCGGCACCTACGCAGTGGTGGTGGGGCAGAAGCCGGAGGAGAATAAGACCATAATTCGGTTGCCCAGCGGGAGGACTGTGGAGGTGGACTCCAGAGGTAGGGCCACCGTGGGCATTGTGGCAGGTGGCGGCAGGATTGAGAGACCGTTTCTAAAAGCGGGGAAGAAGTACCACAGGGCTAGAGCGAAGGCGTGGAAGTACCCCACCGTCAGGGGCAAGGCGATGTCTCCATACGCGCACCCGCACGGCGGAGGTTCGCACCAGAAGGGCGGTACGCCTGTGCCGAGGACGGCGCCGCCGGGTCAGAAAGTCGGCTTTATTGGTTCGAAGTGCACCGGCCGCGGCTGTGTGAGAGCTAGGGCGCAGCAGAAACAGTAATGGGCATAGAGAAGAGAAAGGACGACCACATCTACATAGCCTCTTCGGAAATTTCACAAGTCGGCTCTGCGTGGTTTGAGGAGGTTGTTTTGATACATAACGCCCTTCCAGAGATGGACATCTCCGATGTGGAGCTGAGCACTCGTTTTCTAGGCGCTTCAGTAAAGGCTCCGTTTGGAATAGGGGCGATGACTGGGGGGACGGAGCTTGCGGGGAAGATAAACGCCGAGTTGGCGAAAGCCGCGGAGGAGTTCGGCATACCTATCTACGTGGGCTCCCAGAGGGTGGCGCTGGTGAAGAGGGAGGTTAGGTGGACGTTTGAAGTAGTTAAGCAAAACGCCCCGTCGGTGCCTAAGGTGGCAAATCTCGGCGCTCCACAACTGGCCGAGCTTTCAGAAAAAGAGCTTGAGGCGTGGGTTGTGGAGGCCGTGGATATGATAGATGCGTATGCAATTGCTGTGCATCTAAACGCGGCTCAAGAGGTGGTGCAACCAGAGGGTGAGCCGAATTTCAGGGGGGTGCTGGAGAAGTTGAAGATTGTCAAGAAAGCCGCAGGTAAGCCTCTTATCGTAAAGGAGACCGGCACCGGCATTTCGAAGGAGGTGGCGGCGCGGCTGTCGGGAATCGCAGATGCTATAGACATCGGGGGATTCGGCGGAACGTCTTTCGTTGCGATAGAGGGCGCCAGAGCTGGAGAATCGTCGTTGCAGAGGAGACTTGCAGAGACGTTTAGGCTCTGGGGGATACCCACGGCGGCTTCTATATGCGAAGTGAGGTCGGCATACGCAGGATACATAATTGCATCTGGCGGGATTAGAAGCGGCTTAGATGGCGCGAAGGCCTTAGCGATGGGCGCCCACTTCTTCACGATGTCCCAACCTCTATTAAAGGCGGCGCTTGAGGGTCGGTTGCGGGGCGAAATTGAGGCTGTAATCGCCGAGTTGAGAACCGCCATGTTTCTAACAGGCGCCCGCACCGTGCGGGATTTGTCGCTGGTGCCGCGTGTATATGGGCCAAGGCTTAGAAATTGGATTGAGCAGAGGCGCCTATCTTGTTAAGAATTTATAGCCCAAGGGTTTGTGTTCTCCGTGTCTTGTCCCAAATGCGGCTCTAAAGACGTGATGTTGCTCCCCACCAACGAATATGTGTGTAAGAAATGCGGCCATAGGTGGCCAATGCCGCAGGCAGATTATACGTGGATAGAGGTGGAGATAAAAAAGGCGAAGCTTTTCGAAAAGTATATCGATGCGCCTGTGGATAGCTGTGAGGAGTTGGTATCCCAGCTTCTAAAAGAGCTTGATGAGAAAAACGCTAGGTTGCTGGCCGCTAAAATCCTACTGCAGAGAGCCGAGAGGCGTAGGACGACGCCAGCAGAGTTGAAAAAACTGTATGACGATGCAGAAAGGTGTTTTCAATGATTGTTGACGTTTCTAAAAAACCAGACGTCTATAGATATGCAAGAGCTTCCGCAAGCGCCTCAGTGCAGATATGCAACACAGCCGCCGCGGTGAGAGCCGCCGTTGTGGCTAGTAGATACCTCCCGTTTTTACACCCCCTCCCCCTCACAGCGTCGGCGTGGTGTAGAGACGGTAGGCTATACGTAGAGGGGTTTACTGAGTGGCAGACAGGCGTCGAGATGGACGTCCTCTTTGGCGCCCTGGTAGGCTTAATCGGGTCGGGGGCTGTGAAGATAGAGGACTTGGCAGTAGAGATAAAGCTAAAAAACTTGGCGCAAGCGCTGAGCGAAGCGGCACTTACAGAGACGGCCCTTGTGAGAGAAGGGGGTTTAACGGCCTCTGCCTACGGGGTGATGAAAATGAAGAACTACAACGTGGTGAAGGGCCCCGTGGAGAAGGGCCACCCCATCTACGCCGCGCAGACTGCGGCGGCTCTCAACGCCAAAAGACTGTGCGAACTTATAGGAGGGCCCTGTCCCTCTATACAATATCTCAAGATAGATATAGACGTCAGAGAGAGCGTCGAAGTGAGCGTGTCTATAAAGGCGCGGGACTTCACGCCCGCGCCTGAGGCGTTGTTTGCAACCGGCGTGGCCCTCCTCACGATATGGGACATGGCGAAGAAGTATGAAAAAGACGACAGTGGTCAATATCCAAATACACACATCAAGTTGCTCCGTCTAGAGTAGGGCGCCGGGAAGTTATTAATACTCGGCCGTTGTCACCTCAATGCTCCCGCGAGATCTTGAAGAGGTGCTAAACATAACGTTGACGCACAACATGTGGAGGAGGAGGGAGACCATAAACTTAATAGCAAGCGAAAACGTAATGTCTCCCCTAGCTGAACTAGTCTATTTAAATGATCTAGCGGGGAGATACGCCGAGGGCACCGTAGGCAGCAGGTATTACCAAGGCACTAAATACGTCGACGCATTGGAAGACGCCCTCTCTAGACGTTTTGCAAACGTCTTGGGGGCTAAGTTCGTAGATGTGAGACCCGTCTCGGGCACTGTCGCAAATCTGGCCACTTACTATGCGCTAGTTCCCGAGAGCGGCACCGTCGCCTCGCTACCTGTTAAATACGGCGGACATATAAGCCACAACAACGTAGGGGGGCTTAAGGCATTGAGGATAAAGGCTGTCGAGTTGCCGTGGGATCTAGACAATTTTAACATAGACGTCGACGGCGCCCGCAAAGTTATTGAAGAGAAGAAGCCAAAACTCATAATCACAGGGGCGTCTCTATACCTCTTTCCACACCCCGTGAAAGAAATTGCAGAAATCGCAAAAACAGTCGGCGCCTATGTACTCCACGACTCGGCCCACGTCTTGGGTCTAATTATAGGCGGTGTCTTCCCAAATCCTCTAAGGGAGGGCGCCCACGTAATTACTTCGTCTACTCACAAGACGTTTCCAGGTCCCCAAGGCGGGCTTATCGCGACGGTTTCAGATGATGAGGTAAACAGCTCAATTCAAAGGGCGGTGTTCCCCGTCTTTACGTCTAATTACCACCTTCATCGCTACGCCGCGACTTACATAACTCTGGTGGAGATGGAGCTGTTCGGCGCGGAGTACGCGTATAGAATTAGAGAAAATGCCAGAGCCTTGGCGGAGGCCTTGGCTGAGGAAGGCATAACGCCTGTCGCCGAGCGCCAGGGCTTCACAAAGACGCATCAAGTCGCTGTCGATGTTTCTAAATATGGCGGAGGAGATAAAATCGCTCTAAGGCTTGAGGAGGCGAACATTATCGTTAATAAAAACGCGTTGCCGTGGGATAAAAGCGTGTTGAAACCCAGCGGCATTAGAATCGGGGTGCAGGAGATGACGCGCTTCGGCATGGGGCGTTCCGAGATGCGAGAAATAGCTAGATTCATCGCCAGGGTAATCAAAGGCGAGGATACTGAGGCGGTTAGGCGCGACGTTGTTGAGTTCAGGAAGATGTATTTAGAGATAAAATACGGCTTTAAGATTGATAAGGAGCTCGTAGATAAATTCCTTGGTTCACTTAATTTATATACATAGCGTCCTCCCACCGTCTATGAGAATAAGAGATCCCGTAATGTAATTAGCCTTTTCCGAGGCCAGAAAGGCGACCAGCTCCCCTATTTCCTCCGGCTTTCCTATCCGGCCAAGCGGGATCTCCTTCTCAAGCTCCCCCAGTATCTCCTCAACGCGCCGCCCCTCTCTCTGGGCCCTCGCCATAGCAACCTCCCTCACGCGCTCAGTATCGATATACCCCTGCATAATTCCATTAACTAAGATATTGTACCTCCCATATTGGTATGCCAGTGTCTTAATAAGGCCAGCCAGCGAAATTCTGATAACGTTAGATAGCGTAAGCGTGGGGATAGGTTGCTTAAGCGTAGAGGAGGTGATGTAGATAAGTCGCCCCCACCCCCTCTCTATCATATACGGCAGGACGTCTCTGGTTATCCAAACGGCGCTCATTAAAAGAAGCCTTACGCCGTAGTCCCAGTCCTCCTCAGTCAGCTCAAGAAAGGCGCCGGGCTTAGGCGGCCCAGTGTTGTAGACCAATATGTCTACCTTGCCAAAGTTTTGAATCGCGGTGTTTACAATCTTTTTGATATCCTCTCTAATTGTCAAGTCGGCTTGTACAGGTACTACAGAGACTCCATATTGATTCTCCAAATTTTTTGCCAACTCCTCTAGTCTGCCGATACTTCTCGCGGCGATTACTAAATTCGACCCCTCTCTCGCGAGAACGCTTGCGACGCCTGCCCCAATGCCTCTGCTGGCAGCTGTCACGATACTGACGCGGTTTTTAAGCAACATGAGCCTTCAAAGAGTGTTGTATATATCTATTTCAATCTTACAAAGGTGTAGCGTCTGCACACATCTTTAATAGGACAGATATCACACTTGAGATCTCTACAGTAGTTAATGCCAATGTCGTAAGCCCCGCGCTCATATAGGAGGGGATCCCCGCTTATCTTACCTACGTGTCTGACGAGCCCGCGTACGCTCTCTAGTCTAATTACCACTTCCCTACACCTCTGCCCCCCCTCTCTAGCCTCGCATAGGAGACGCCTCGCCACCCTCGCCTTCACTTTCTCGGCTGTGAGAGACGCAACGTCCTCGAAAGCCCCAGATCTCAACGTTACTAGGGCGGTATAGATATCGCCATGCAGTATATACTTCTTGTGTTCATGTGTATAGGCTATTTTTATCGCCAGGGGTATGTTAGAGTCGTGTATAAATAGGCGAAGGAAGAGCTTTACCCCTCTACCAACTCTGCTACCTCCCTCGTTGCGAAAAAGTAGTGCTCTAATACTATTCTCAAAATGAGATATCTTGCGTTGTCTAGCTACCCACAGGTAGGCTGACTTGTACTTGTTACCCGTTATATTAAGCGCTCTCACGACGTTGAAAATAGCGTCGTTTGCCACTTCCCTCTCCACTCCAGCCTCCTCAAGCGCCTTGCGGGCTCTTGAGGCTGAGAAGACGTCATATACATATCTCTCAAAGGCTTCGCCAAGTTTTCTTAACTCATCATCACCCAGGGCTTTGTGTTTATACAATACTGCAAGAAGCGCTAGATATATCACTAAAATGTCTAAACTCTTCACCGTGGATAGATTTGCTAAAAAAGTGTCTAAGTCGTTCTTGTAGGCACGTGAAATAGATCTGATCTGCTCCACCATTAAGCCGTATCTCGGCGGGAGAGCGGCGATTACCCTATCGTTTATCGACATGCCGTGTTCCACAATTCTCTTTCTAATATCATCGGCGGTGGGCACGCGCCCATTCCTTAAAATCCATATATAAAGCTATGCCATGGAGGAACTCATAGAGAAAGCTAAGGAGGTGATAGGTAATGCCTACGCTCCATATTCCAAGTTTAGAGTAGCCGCGGTGGTGAAGACCAGGAGTGGCAAGATTTATACGGGGGTAAACATAGAAAACGCATCTTACGGGCTGACCGTCTGCGCCGAGCGTGTTGCTGTATTTAAGGCGGTTTCCGAGGGGGATAGAGACATAGAGGTTGTCGTGGTGTATACAGACACGGAGGAGCCCACGCCCCCATGCGGAGCTTGTAGACAAGTAATTGCTGAGTTTAACCCAAATGCGTTGATAATAATGGCGAGCAAGAAGAAGGTGGTAGAGAGCAACCTCTCCCAGCTGTTGCCAAACGCGTTTACTGGAGAAAAACTACGCACTTAACTATCCTCCTCTTCCTCCTCGCCTGGTAGCTTTAATAAGGAGATTCTTTTCGGCTTCTCTTCCCTGGGGGCGATCTGCTGGCTCAGCTTCTCTTTATACATTTCTATCAGTTTATCAGAAATAGTTAATATAGCCTTTGCAGTTTCGTTATCTTGAGCTAGAAATTCATGTAGTCTCCCCGAGTCTAGGTACTGCGAAAACTCTGGATCTATTGGGATGCCCCCCAGGAAGGGCACGCCGGCGGCCTCGGCTATTCTCCGCCCGGCGTCTTTGCCAAAGATATAGTACACCTTTCCGTTATCTGGACATTTAAAGCAACACATATTCTCAACGACGCCAGCTACCCTAATATTGAGCTTTCTGGAGAAGTCGATTGACTTAAGTACAATTCTCCGGGATATTTCCGTAGGTATTGTTACAATAACGCTTCCGTCGAGTCCGCCTTGCAAGCTCTGGGCAATTGTCAACGGGGCGTCTCCAGTGCCAGGGGGGAGATCAACTACTAAAACGTCGAGAGGCCCCCACTCGACCTGTGCTATAAAGTCCCTCAACGTCTGGTTTACGAGGGGGGCTCTCCAAATCACCGCCGTGTCGTCGCTCGGCAAAGCGAATTCTATAGACACAACCTTTATCCCAAGGGGGCCAACTACTGGAATAATTTTATTAGTCTTCTGATCGACGTATAAAGTGCTGTCGGAGAGGCCTAACATTTTTGGAACCGTTGGCCCGTAGACGTCGCCGTCTAGGATACCTACCTTGTACCCCCTCATGGCGAACCCTACCGCAATTGACGTGGTCACAAGAGATTTCCCAACACCACCCTTACCGGAGATTGTGACTAGTTTTAGCTTAACATTTTTCAGCGCATCGGCGAGAGAGCCAGGCGCCGGGGCTTGGCCACGTATGTTAACCCTAACCGACATTGTTACTTTTAATGTTAGGAATATTTATACTGATACACGACGTTACGCAATCCACATCAATATGCCTCTACGCACAAGCGAGATGCCTATGGCGACGCTCAGGATTAACATAATTTTTTCAAGCACCCTAATTCCAAGAACTCCCAACAACCTTGTCAAGAGGCTAGAGGCCATTAGAGTAATTAACGTAAGAAAAGACGCCGCGGCCACCACCACAAGGGCAAGTAGGGGGCCTATATGGCTTGAAACTACCAAGACGTACGAAATTGAGGCAGGCCCGGCCAGGAATGGCACTGCCAGAGGCACCACGGCTATCTCCACGCCTTCAGAAACTGCGCCTTGTTCGTAAGGCCTCAGAAGGTAGTATAGTGAAAACGCGGTGAGAACAAGACCGCTCGCAACCATAAAGTCGCCAATACCAACCCCAAAGTAACTAAGAAAGCTAATGCCAAAAACAGCGAAGAGCGCAAGAATCGTAGTTGCAACGGCGACGGAGGTTATCAACACTTTTCGTCTGCGTGTTGCGTCTAGTTTAGAAGTGACGGCCATGAAGAGGGGGATATTGCCTATTGGGTCCACCACCACGTATAACACCACTATAGAAGCTAGGAGATCTGTTAACATGTCAGAACCCAGATTTCTCTATCACTTCTCAGCGATGACGGGCCCTCTCCACCCCCTCAGCAATACCACTTAATTTATATCTTTACTTCGCCCAGCTGTACTTCCTTAATCTTTTAGATCTGCCCCATCCACAGGAGGCGCAGTACCCCTTCGTGACGTTATATGAATGTCTGCCACAACGCGGACATCTAATATGGGTCTTTCCCTTGCTGTGCTTACCCATTGAGGGCGTGCCCTTCATGGCACCGGCGATATGAACAACACATTTTCTCCCCTTACAACCACAGTGCCGCGTTTGTAAACATTTCCGTCAATTATCTCCTCAGCGTCTTCAAGTAGCAGATTTACATGTTGGTCAAAGGAGCGGAGTATCCCCCTTATTTCGTGGCTGTCTCTTAGCTTTACCAACACCTGTTTTCCAATTGAGTCCTGTAGCGTGGCTCCCAGCGTGGCAAAGCACTTAGATATATCCGAAGCCATGGCCGTGAAGTGGGTGCGGTTTATAAAATTTATTGACGTGAGAGAGCTAAACTTAAAAAAAACGGCGTAGCAACCGCCGTGAGCGACGTGTTGCTGGAGCAGGTGTTTAGGGATCTTCAGTCAAGGGGGTTTAAGATAGTTGAGAAGCTCAGCGATAGTATGTTCGTGGCGGAGAAGAAGGACAGGTACCTCTTCTACGTAATGGTGGAGGGTGTAGAAATCACAATACAGGCTCTGTTAAGTGTTATAAATATGGGCGAGACCCTGTCCATGCCGACCGTGTTGGCGCTGGTGAGCAACGACGGCACAGCGACGTACTACTTCGTGAGGAAGATTAGGTTGCCTCGGAACGTCTATGCTGAAGCTATTTGAGCGGTTGGTAGAGGCTTCGAGGAGCCGCGGTGTGCGTTTTGTCCTGCACTTCGCCAAGTGTCGGGGGAAGGTCGGCATCGACAGAGAGGTGAAGGCCCTTGATGAAGAGGGCAGGCCGGCACCTTGGCCACGTATTTTCCCCGGGGTAACTCCTCAGAATATACTACAACAATGTGTCCTCAGGAAGGTGGAGGTGTACAGAGGCTCGGAGCTTCTAGGGGTATACAATTCTATTGAGGAGGCTCTGTCCGCTTTGCACTAGCGCCTTTTAGAGATTCCCTCACCTTGACGGCGTATCCCCTCCCTAGCGTGAGCTCTCTTCTACTGTATAGCAGTCTCCCAACGGCTATGACGGCGCCTGCTGGATCAGTGACGGCAACCTCGCCGTTGGGCCTTGCTTGACCTGATACGTCTCGTACATACTTAGCTGGGACGTTGCGGCCCTGTTTTATATATTCGGGAACCTCACCACTAATGGCGACCCCCCTGTCTAAAAACTGCGCGCCGTAGATCGTAGGCAACAAGTAGCCGTCGTTGTTTCTCAACACGAACGCCAGCTTGCCATCTACATAGACGTATCTAATGCGGCCGGCCTTATTGCGCTCGATCTTAACATCGCGGCCCCTGAGCCTCTCCGCCACCTCTCTACCATACAAATACGCGATTATCTGTAAGGCGTCGAGTGCCACGTGGCTAGGTAGCTAACCTTTTAAATAAAGTTGCCACTGTGGGTATGTGTATTGCGAAATCTGTGGAAGGCCTATAGAGGGCGAGCCTGTACCCGTAGAGGTGGACAAAGCCGTGTTGTACGTCTGTAGAAGTTGCGCAGCCCGCTACGGCAAAAAGGTGTTTTCTCAAGTTCCGCAACAGAGGAGGGCGCCTCCGCCGAGGCCTAGGCCTGCGCCGGCGCCGCGCCCTCCGCCGGTGGAGGTGGAGCTTGTTGAAAACTATGGCGAGGTGATTAGGAGGGCGAGGGAGAATCTCGGCCTCGCGAGAGAGACGTTAGCAGTCATGCTGGGGATCAAGGAGACAATATTGAGGAGGATAGAGGCGGGACAGCTACAGCCCGACATCTCGCTGGCCAAGAAGTTGGAGAAGACGCTCGGCGTTAAGCTACTAGTAGAAGCACAAGACGAGGGAGGCGTCAAGGGCGGGGGCGGGGTGGAGAGGGGTCTAACGCTGGGCGAGGTGGCGGAAATTAGAGAGGACGGTGAGGAGTAGAGCGCTTCTCGCCTATGTGGGTTCAAAGACGCCGAATCTAGGCTACAAGCTGGAGGAGTTTATATCGCTTGTAGAGGTGGCTGGGTTTGAGGTAGCTGAGCTAGTGACGCAGTTTGCAAAGACAGATACTCGGTTTTATCTCGGGGCCGGCAAGGCGAGAGAGATTGCCGAGAAGGACTTCGACGTGTTTATAGCATACCACGGCTTAACCCCTTTACAAATATTTAATTTAGAAAAACTTTTTAAACGGAGGGTTATTGATAGAATATATGTGATACTCTCAATATTTGAAAAGAGGGCGGGGAGTCTAGAGTCTAAGTTGCAGATAGAACTGGCGAGGCTGAGATATGAATTGCCAAAGGTTAAGGAATACCTAAGAAGGGCTAAGATGGGCGAGCAACTGGGCTTCATGGGCGCCGGCGAGTACGCAATCGACGCCTACTACCGCCACATTGTGAAACGTATTTCCACTATTAGGAAGAAGCTAGAAGACGCCAAGAGGGGAAGGGTAATGCACATCGCAAAGAGGAGAGAGGCCGGCATACCTGAGGTTGTGCTGACAGGTTACACAAGCGCAGGTAAGACCACCCTCTTCAATAGGCTGGTAAATGAGAATAAACTTGTCGATGGGAGACCCTTCGCCACGCTTGAGACATACAGCAGGGCGCTCGACCTATGGGGAAAGAAAATCGTGTTGACAGATACGATAGGTTTCATAGACGACCTACCGCCGTTGCTAATAGAGTCATTTCACTCTACTCTGCAAGAAATTATAGACGCCGACAGGATACTCCTGGTCATAGACGGATCTGAGCCGCCTGAGGAGATCGCTAGGAAACTCGAGACTTCTATAGAGACGCTGGGAGAGGTCGGGGTAGATCTCGAGAAAATAATTCCTGTGGTGAATAAAGTTGACAAAATTAGACTTGAGGATGTGAAGAAGTTGCGCGGGGTGTTGGGAAGGTATTTTAGCTGGTTCGTCCCAGTCTCTGCGTTGACAGGCTTCGGCATCGAGGCTCTTAAAGTAGTGTTGTTCTTCCAGGTGCCGGGGTATAGTATAGTTAGGACGAGTAGTGACGACGGCGCGAGGGGGCTTCGTGTTGGCGATGTTGTATTTGTACCGCTCCGCAGTAACGGGCCGACTCGCTAGGTGGGGGGCAATGCTTATATAGGCGTGCGGGGGGCTGGGGGATGAGAGATGTGTATATGTATATTGTTGAGAAGAGCGTAGCGTGGGAGTTCGACAGCCCTGAGTATGGGAGGCTTGCGCGGAAGGTTGTGGATATGCTCTACGAGAGGAAGGAGGATCTCTCAGATGACCGAATTGCAATCCTCCTTAACATATCTACTGCTGAGACAAGGAGGATTTTACAATATTTAATGCGGCTGGGTTTGGTTGGCGTGAGAAAGAAGACGACGGAGGATTACCGCATTGAGTATACCTGGTACGTTGATGACGAGATTATAAGACAAGCAATTAGTAGCAGGGCTAGGGTTGCCAGGGAGAAGATATCTATGTTGATAAGATCACTGACGGAGGGGGCATATTACATATGTCCAAACTGTTTTACTATGTATACGCTAGACGAGGCGGTTAATAGAGGTGGTTTATGCCCTATATGTGGAGCTCAGTTAGAATACGTAGAAAGTGTGGAGGGGATAAATAAACTGACTAAGGTATTTGAAAAACTTGAAAAATTATGAAAGTGGAGTTTAGAATTTTCAAGCCTGTCGAGAACCACGAAATTTTTATCACCGGCTTCGCTGGTATCGGCATTGTTGGCCACCTGGCGACTAAGTATATAGCGCGGAACTGCGACGTAGTGGGCGTCGTGAGGTACAGGGGGGAGCCGCCCATAGTGTCTGTGGAGGGGGACAGGCTGTTGTTGCAGAACGAGATTTTTTCATGCGGCCGGGTGGTGGGGGTCGTGAACAACTACGGAATACATGAGGCGGCGGTTTATGACTATACTAAAGCTCTCGCCACGTGGGTTGTTGCGAATGAGTTTAAGCTTGCTGTGCTTTTCGGCGGCTTAGACGGGAGGTTACAGAGAGGCGAGGATAAGTTGCGTATTGTCTACACATCGGCATACAAAAAGGCGGGGCTCCCCACAGGAGATGCGAAGATATTAGAGCCGGGTCTCCAGATAGTGGGGCCTTTAGCCTACCTGACCTCATTTTTAGAGGAGCTTGACTTCCCCACGCTGGTGATACTGCCGTACGCCGACGTGGCAAGGCCGGCGGATCCCTACGCCGCCAGCGTCGCCGTTGACTACTTTTCTAAATTGTTCGACTTCCCGGTGGACACCAGTGGGCTTAGGCAGATGGCAGAGGAGCTTGAGAGGGAGATTGAGGAGGTTCGGAGGCGGATGGAGGAGCAGAGCAAGCGCGAGGAGGCGTCTAGGCTATATATATAGAGACACCTCGTCAAGAGTCCTTAGCTTCACGACTCTTTTGCCAATAATAGGCAAATCGACGTTGTACGTCAAGACGACGTCGTATTGACTTAGCCACTCGTATGCATGGGCACGTGCCCCCTCGCCCTCGCCCTCGGCCTCGTTCTGGGAGAGGGGGTACACCTCGGCCACCTCCTCCGGCACAATGCCAAACACGGGGTCGTAGAAGAGGATGTGGGCCCTTCCCCCGGTTAACTTCTTGACGTAGCGGTATTCCCAAGTTCTGCTGTAGGGTTTTTCGTCTACCCTAATCACCACGGCGGTTCTAGAGGGCGTGTACAGATTCGCCATCCTAGTCCAGTGTCTAAGTGGCTCTGGCCGGGAGTCGGCGGTGTCTTGGTAGAAAAAGAGTCCGTGCGGCTTTGGGTGAGTCTCGGGGTCGTACTCCTCTATAAGCTTCCTAAACTTTGCAAGACCTCTTAGAAACCTGTACAGCGATGGGTGTGCCCTGGCTTTTATCTCGAGGTACTCCCACAGCGTCCCCTCGTGTATTCTCTGTTTTACCTCGAGGAGCTCCTCTCTCAGAACTGCTAGGTTGTGCTCGGCGATTAGTTGAGTGCGCTCTTCTCTGGTCATCTCCCGTATTTCTTTTACTGGCGTGTAGCACAGCTTCGTGCTACAGGGGAGGTAATCTGTCTTCACATCGTCAAGGCGGAGGGTTCTATCTCTAAGCATTATCCTGCCGTCTCTTGCGTATAACACGTAGGAAGCGCTGTCAAAGAGGTCGACACCTAGAGCAACCGCAAACGGGAGGATTAGTGGGTGACCAGCGCCAAAGAGGTGTAGAGGCGCCTCTCTCACGATATTTGCCTTGACGTGCAGTACGGCTTCAAGCAACAAGTCAAATTTATACTCCTCAAGCAACGTCGTGGGGCTACCAATAGCGAAGATGTGGAAGCCGAGCTTAGAGATCTCACGCGCGGATCTAGTCAGGAGATCTAGATGCAGACCGCCTTGTATAGGGCCCACAACCAACATATCTAGCCTCTCCAGCATAGCCGCGGCTCTTTTTGCTCTCCTGATAGTCTCCTCTACCTTTAGCAAGGCGCTTTCGTACGGCTCCTCGTAGTCAAAGGGTAGGTCTAGTATTACGCCGATATCGCTCCCGATGCTGGCCTGGTAAAGCAAAATCTCGTCGGGATCCACCTCGATACTCCCGTACCTCATTATTTGGTAGGCGCCCGAGTCGGTCATGACCACGTCATCCCAGCCCAAAACTCTCTTAACGTCTACCGCCCTGCCGCCTGCCAAGAACTTAGCTCTTTCGAGGATCTCGTCGTACCCCCCTACTTTCTGTAGCCAGTAGGATCTCCTTAGATCCACTTCCACGGTGTCTGTACGCTGGTCGTACCAACCCACGTTTATTAAGCCAAACTCCTCCTCTTTAATCTTTATCTTGCCTGGGGCGGCGTACGGATACGCCCTCAGCCACACCACCTCCGTCAGAGACGTGACCCTCCTACCGAATTCGAATCTTCTGATAGTGGCCAACACGTGGAAAGCGGAGAGGTGCTCCGCCGAGACGCCCATGGCCTCTCCAGTGAGACGCATGAAGACCTCCATGATGTCTTCCGCGTGGAACGTGGTGGCGCCTCCGTGGCCTGTCAACACGCCTTGTATCAGCTCGTGTATCTCGCGACCGCGGCTCTCGCCGATTATAATTATGTCGGGCCTGGCGCGTAGGAGGTACTTAACCAAGTCTATTAGATATATGGCGGACTCAGACCCAGGCAGGTGCTTCATGTAGTCGTACATGGGCGATGTGAAGAGCATTACCACGTTCTGGTAGCTCGGGGGGACTCTTATCTCCGGAGTCTCCTCGGCGATGGCGAGGCGTTTATGAGGCAGGAGGACAAGCAGTGCGTTTAGTAATGTAGTCTTGCCGGTGCCCGTGCCTCCGATAACCATAACAGATTTATGGTGTTCGAAGAGGTACCAGAGGTAGGCCATCGCAAGCGCGGAGATGGTACGCTTCTTAATGAGCTCAGTGGGGGATATTGGGAAGGGCGGCTGGATACGCACGGATACGTACGGCGGGTTCCTCGATACGCGTGTGGACATCGCAGTTGCGAAGCGCAGTAGTGCCCCGTTCCTCAGCCTGATATAAGTGTCTTGAATTGGGTACTGCTCGTTTAGTGGTCTTCCGGTCTCCGCGTAGACTCTCCCCACGATTTTTATTAATGACTCCCTATTAGTTGGTATAACATTTGTCTTTACGTTGTATCCATAATCGCGGTGATCTACAAAGATTGGGTTGTCAGTTCCATTTATGTTGACATTTTCAAGTCTGATGTCATATAGTATAGGCGTTAGGTAGGAGTAGTCCGCCGCCTCGAGCTGGACGTAGTACCTAACCGCGGCGCGCAGTTGCTTAGGTACCCCGATGTCCGTCATTGCCATCTCTATCAGTTTGCCAAGCTCCTCCCTTGAGATGTTGGGTCTAATTATCTGGTTGGCAGTTAGGTATTCCACTACCTTATACGCATATTCACCTACCCTCTCTGAGTAGGGGAATGCATAGGCCACGTTGTAGCAGTAGCCGTCTTCCGATTGGTAAATCTGAATCCTCGCTCCCTCGGACAGGTATTCCTCAACAATGGCGCCCTGGCAGGAGTCTAGCCGAAAGTCCAACATAGCCTATGCGTGTAGGAATAGTCCGACTGAGAATGAGGCCACGAAAATTGCTAGGAAGAGCATGGCGAGGTACAGCAAACCCCCCCTCGTGGAGAAGCTAATACGGGCGAAGAGGAAGTAGTAGCCCACAGCCATTATGCCCAGTGCCATGTACAACATGCTCATTCCAACACCGCCTAGCTGTGCCCCACCTGAGATTTTAGACATAGCCTCCGTCAGTTTTATCATAGAGGTGTTTACAAAAGCCACCATGGCGGCGCCGGCGAGGGCCAAGAAACGCGTTATGTTTAAAGTCTTCCCAATTTCTGTCCTGTATTCAAAGAGTTTCATAACAAAGTTCTGTAGTTGGTCAATCGTCGCGCGGGGCAGAGTACCCAAGCGGTAGATGTCGAACAACATTCTCAAGATCACAGACATAACTGGTTGCATGTCTTTTAAAACCACATCCTCTAGCCGGCTGTCGCCCACTTTCATAGTTTGTAATACCGCGGCGGCTTTGTTATTAAAGGGTCCGTAGTCTCCAAAGGTAATTGCGTTTTCAACGGCGCGGAAAACAGACGGCGCTCTTTTAAGCTCATCAAAAACCGTATATACAAAATCCATAAACCCCCTCTCGAAAGCCCTCGCATTTATCCTTTCTCTCGTGAGTATCCACCCAGCTAAAGCCACAGCAAAGGCCATTAGAGGCGCGTAGAAGGCGGCTGGCGTAAAACCTAATACTATCATGGCAATGGATGACGCAACTCCAAAGATTAAAGGGACTTTTCTAAACTCCATTTTCATAAGGGGCACGTTGATGAAGAGAGCCATCACGACGCCTAAAACAGCGGGGAGGAGCCCACCCATTATTACTAACATGGCGGGGTTGCCCCTTCCTATCACCACGGCGGTTACGGAAAGCATCGCCAGACCTACGACGAGGGATGAGATGAGCGAGGTCATTCTATCCATGCGTCTCTGCATTGCCGAGGAGAACTCCACGATGTCCATATCCATGTAGAGGGAGAGCTTCGCCACTATATCCTCTCCAATTCTGAGGGATGTGTACAGGGAGTTGAAGCGGTAAACCAGCTTCTGCGGGGCCAGCTTCTCCACGGCGCGCTTCATTGCGTCCAGCGGCTCAAGCCCCACCATCTTAGCGTTGTTCCAAGCGGCTATGGCGAGGGTCCTCACGCCTGGGAGCTCTCTGTAGCGCGTCATGCGCTCAATAAGCAGGTTAAGATGAGCCTTCGTCGCGAACGCCATTTGGACCAGCGCCGTAAAAAACACCATCTCCGTAGACAGCATCTCCCGTATAGAGCCGGCGCGTACGGACACCAAGAGCTTGGGGAGGAAAAACACCAAGCCTCCGACTCCCAGAAACACAGGACCGAGGGGAAAGAGACCCAGCGCTGAGAACGCCGCACCTGCCGCCAACACGCCAAGTCCCAGAATGCCGAATAGCCTCGCCGTGTTCCTAAACTTCAGAGGATCTATGTCCGTCTTCTCTATCCCCTTCAACTGCCACTTGGCTATAGCGCCAAACACAACACCCTACGTGATAGCGACTTAAATATTTTGCTTTGTGCCCCCTATAATGGACAAGCCATTAAAAAGGCATCCTCGCCATCGCTATAATACCGCGGTATCCTCCCCACTATTTTATAGCCGAGCTTTTCATACAGGGAGATGGCTGGTGTGTTGGACACACGCACCTCTAGGTAGACCTCAGACGCGCCGTAGTATATCTTCATAGCCTTCATGGCTCTCAACATCATTGCCGTGGCGATGCCAAGCCTCCTAGCCTCTGGCAACACGCCGACAGATACTATGTGGCCCCTCCTCACGGCCTTGCCCTTGTTCACGTTGCTCCACCCGTATTCTACACGCGACATGACGTACCCAACCACTCTTCCGCCAACCTCAGCCACTATAAACGCCTTGGGGAACTGCTCCAGGTGCTCTACGAAAAACCAGTTAGGGTAGTTTTCAGGCAGGACCTTACGATTAATAGCTATTACATCGTTGAGATCTCTATACGTGGCTTCGCGGATTACAAACTCGGTCTTCCCGTCCTTGCCCAGCATCCTCTGCGGCCCCTCAGTACTTACGTCTAGAGTCATGGCCCCATAAGGATTAGGTATATAAGAGCCATTCTCAGGGGCACGCCGAGCGCCGCCTGTTTGAAGTATTTGGCGTGGGGGGTCGAGTCTACCTTGTGGTCAATTTCGTCAACTCGTGGAAGTGGGTGTAGGATAGCCAAGTGCCTCTTGGCGTTTTTCAACATATCTAGGGAAATCCTGTAGCTACCCCTCACCCTCTCGTACTCTAGCGGGTCTAGAAACCTCTCCTTTTGTATCCTCACCACGTACAGCACGTCGAGTTCACGTAACACCTCTTCTAAACTGGTATGGAAGCTGTGTCTTAAACCTCTTGAGCGTATGTAGTCAACAGTCTCCGTCCTAGGGCGTAGATACTCCGGCGAAATTAGGAACACCTTTACATTAAAATTTGTAAGTGCCTCGAGGAGGCTGTTTACAGTCCTCGCGTGGCGCAGATCGCCTACGACGCCTATATTCAGCCCGTCTATGTAGCCGAATTCTCTCCAGATGGTGTAGAGATCTAGCATTGCCTGTGTGGGGTGGTTGGAGGCCCCGTCGCCGCCGTTGACGACGGGGTTTTCTGCAACCTCGGCTGCTAGCTTTGCCGCGCCCTCATACCTATGTCTAATAACTATGAGGTCGGAGTACGCATCCAGCATTCTGACGGTGTCTGCAAGAGTCTCTCCCTTCTCTACGCTTGTGCCCTCGGCGCCCCAGAAGCCCACCACCTCCCCGCCGAGCCTCTTCATGGCGGTTTCGAAACTAAGCCTAGTCCGCGTAGAGGGTTCGAAAAAGGCCACAGCCATTACTCTGCCCTTTAGGAACTCGACGCGGCTCTTTGCATACTTCTCCATGTACTTAGCAGTTTCAAACAGATCCTCGAGATCTCGCCTGTCAAAATCGCGGGCTGAAACGACGTCTCTCCTCCTCCACATATTGGGTCCATTACTTATATATCTTTATAAAAAATGAGCGCATGAATCCGCTAATCGTCGCCCTAGACGTTGACGTCCTCAGAGCGCTGGATCTGGTAAAGACGCTGAGGGATAAGGTAGCCGGATTCAAGATTGGGTGGGATCTAGTATTCGAGGGCGGCGTATCGATAATAGGCGAGATCTCACGGTATGGAAATGTCATTGTTGATTTGAAAATCGCCGATGTGCCCCACATAGCGGAGAAAGTGATAAACAAGGTAATTGAGCGCGGCGCGTGTTGCGTAATAGTACACGGCTTTCTACACCCATCTCTACCGAGAGGGGATAACATCTACGTGCTTGTTAAGATGACGGTTCCTACTCTGTACGACGAGATCTGGGAAAAACTAATCGAGAAGGTTAGCAACGTCAGAGGCTTCGTCCTGCCTGGAAATCAGCCTGAATTAGTAGCACGCGCGAGGAAGATGGTTGGGTGTAGCTATAGGATAATATCGCCAGGTATAGGGGCGCAAGGCGGCCGGCCTGGGGAGGCCCTCAGGGCGGGTGCCGACTTTGAGATAGTTGGGAGGTACGTCATAGAGGATCAGGAGAGGGTTAGGGAGTGGATCGGCTTCAAGCCTCGATGTTTCGAGACTCCTTAGGTGGGCCTCTTCTTATCCTTGGGATAGCTCCATGCCTCGGCCTTACGGGCTAGGTGCGAGAGGTATCTATAAAGGCCTGGATCGCCCCTCGCTTTGCTAACCACCGCGTCTAGCAACGCGATCAACTCGTCGTAGACTCTCCTGTTGACTGGATGCGGGGCGCCGTCTTTTCCGCCGACGGCGAAGGCGAATTTAAACGGGTCGACAGCTGGATCGCTCCAGTCGGCGGGCGCCTTAAATACGAGCTCTGCCACAAGCGACAAGGCGCGGAAGATCTTCGGGCCTACGCGGTGTCTTAAGATAAGTTCTTTAAAGTCGGCCACAGACTTAGGCGGCGGCAGATTCTTCACAACAGCATTGACATCAAAATCCACCTTGGCGTAGGGGTGGTAGCGCGGGACGTCGAACAAAGTCGCCTGTCCACGCAGGAGGTTTAGATACCTAGCCACCCTAGACGGCCCCTCGTTAACAAGTTCTAATATAACCTCCCTGTTCTCTCTGCTGTTTCTAGAAGCTAGGTTGAGGACGCCGTCGTGGCGGATCCCCACGACGCCAGCGTGAGGACTGTTGAAGAAGTCTACCGTCGCAATCCAGTGATATCGCCGGGCCATTCTCAACTCTTGGCTCAGCCCCTGCTGGACCACGCTCCACTTCCCCGTCTCGGAGACGAAGAAGGCGTGGTGGTATAGCTCGTATCCGTCCTGCACCAACGCGTTGTCTACCTTAGCCACCAGCCTTGACGCAGTTATTAAAACATCGGCGTCTAGGCCGAAGAGCCGCGATATTTCGCTGAGCTCGTTAGGCGTATTCAAAGCATGTCTCCCCTTGCCGCCAGCCACCCTGACGGGTATGTCTGAGCTCCTCAACGCCTCTTTAACCACGGCCGTCGTGACGGTGGTGCTACCCGAGCTGTCCCAGTCCATGCCTATTATGTTGCTGAAGGCTTGGAAAAAGACGGGGTGGGCGAACCTCTCTACGACGCCATCCGGCCCATATAAATCATTCATCACATGTAAAATAAGGAAGGAGAGCTTCCTCATACGGGCGAGTAGCCAATACGGCACGTGGCCTCCGTGAAGCGGGAGGTCAGCCACGCCCGAAAGCCTCACATCTAAACATGTAGGTTAGGTTATATACCTAATTGCTACGTGGCGATCGGAGGCCTTGAACCGCGACGTGGGTGCGGAGACGTAATGAAATATATATTCTACAGAAATTTGGCGAGTCATGAGTGTATTCAAGGCCTATGACATAAGGGGAGTGGTGGATAGCGAGTTGACGACTGAGCTTGTTGAGAAGATTGGCTACGCCATATCGAAGTTTTTCAATGGAGAGGACGTTGTGGTGGGGATGGACGTGCGGACGCATTCTTTTAGAATTGCAGAGGCTCTGTCAAGAGGCCTCCTGGCTGGCGGCAGTATTGTGTTTATCGGAACATCGACCACGCCGATAACCCACTTCGCATCTCACCTTCTCCAGAAGCCCGCCGTCATGATAACGGCCTCCCACAACCCGCCTGAGTACAACGGGTTTAAGATCATGAAGAGCGGGGGTCTAGATCTAGAAAGCCATGAAATTCAACAATTGGCAAATCTGCTAGAGGCTCCCCCCGCCGCTAGGCGTGGAGTAGTTTACACATACGACGCGTTGGCTAGGTACTCGGAATACATAGCTAGGAGATTTGGCAAGTTGAATCTCGCAGTGGGTTTCGACCCAGCTAACGCCGCTGGTGTTATACTGAAGCCGTTGCTCAGCCAAGTCTTCCACAGGCTCGTGGCGATAAACGACTTCCCCGATGGGCGCTTCCCGGCGCATCTCCCAGATCCGGAGAAGGCAGAGAACCTACAGCAGCTACGTAGCTTGGTGGTAAGTAATAAGCTGGATGTGGGCATCGCGCTTGATGGAGACTGCGACAGAGTGGGGATAGTCACAGGTAGGGGGGAGATTTTCAGACCCGAAAAGATGGTGTACGCCCTGTTGAACTACTACGCAAAGCCGGGGGATGTGGTTGTACTGGACGTCACGATGCCGCTCTACCTAGAGAAGGTGGCCGAGGAACGCGGGGTTAAAATAGTTAGACAGAGGGTGGGGCACAGCTTCCAGAAGCCGACCGCGGTGAGGCACAACGCGCTGTTCTGGGCCGAATACAGCGGCCACGTAGGCTTCAGAGACCACAACTACTTCGACGACGGGATCTACGCTGCATTAAAGCTTCTGTCGACCCTCGGCGAGGCTGGGGTATCTCTAGACAAGGTTCTTGACACAGCGCCAAAGATATACGAAGAGCGCCTTGATATAAAGGCGGCCGATCCAAGGAAAGTCGTTGGGGATGTTAAGCGGAGGGTGGCCAACATGGAGTATTACGAAATCGACGGGCTCGACATAAGAACCAAGGAGGGGAGACTACTCATAAGGCCCAGCAACACGGAGCCTGTAGTTAGAGTCAAGGTAGAGTCACAGACAAAGGAGGGGCTTGAAAAGCTCAAGTCGCTCCTCTCTCAGCTCACCTCGCCGTAGAGCATCTCCGGCTTTCCATAGAGGAAGTACGACGGCTTTTGGCTCAGCAAAGCCCCCAACATAATCGACGCATATGTCAGACACACACTCTCGGCGCAGACGCCCTCTCCAAAAGAAAGCCTCGGGAGCTTCATTTGACGCAACAAATCCGTCTCCTCGTGAGTAATCTTGACCTTCAACTCTCTCAGCTTGTTTAATTGCTTTATCTCTCTCAACACCCTCTCTATAGGAGTATTGTCGCATGGGCAAACGATCACCTCCCCGGCTTCTTCTATCTGGGGCCAGTAGGAGGCCCAGAACGGCACATCTATTACATTAGGCTCGACGTAACGCCCAGTCCCATCGGTGCCGCGCTCCAGCCTGTTGCTAAGGTTATAAAGCCAGTTTGCCTCCACTGTCAACATCACGAGAAACTTATCAAGCGCATCTTTAACATTGTCCAACGACTCCACCCCGTCCTTGGCGGCTATGTACTTGGCCAAAAGTTTTGCATGCTCTACGATGTGGCGCTCCCGAACAGCGCCGTAGAGGTGCCCCGTGGCGTACACATTGCTACCGCCCACCGCCTTACCTCTGTCATCCACTATTAACAACTCGCCGTAGTTACTACGCCTCGGCACGAGAGAGCTCAGCTCAAAGCTGTAGTAAACCTTGAACCCCAGCTTAACCGGGACATAGGGGTTCACCAACCTCACCGCGGAAATTATCAGGTCCGCATCTATACGCCTCACCTCGTTCTCCTTCTTCCCAGTCACCACCTCAAGCACCAAGGCGCCTTTCTGAAACTCCCTGACCCTCACAGCCGTTATTATTGGAAAATCTATCTTCCCCCTCACCTTCTCAAAATATTTCGTATCTCGCAACGTCGCCGAGTTGTCTAGCACCACTACATCGTTTCCACGGCTTCGCAGAGTCAAGGCCGTGCGTAGCCCCCACTCGGTGGTTCCCCACACAACTATTCTACGCCCAGTGGGAGGCTCTGCGAGGGCTTCCTCCGCAGTTTTTTGAGTAGCCTTATGGCCACCGGGAAAGGTGATGGGCACGTCTACGCCCCCGGTGGCTAGCACTAGATGCCTATACTGCACCCTGTACCTAACCCCCCCGCTGTATAGATACATCCCATCGAAAAACCCCTGGGATACGTCGAGACTGCCGGCTTTGTTTATGAAGGTCTCTACGTCTACGTCATCTGAGAAACGCGGGGCGTCGCCTAGGATGTGGTGGCCGCCGAGGCGCCCTACGTAGACTACCTTAGGCTCATACCCGTACTTTTTTAACTCGACGGCAACCGCCAAGCCGCCCAGGCCACCGCCCACCACTAAGATGTCTGTGCTTAACTCCTCCTCGCGCGTCGCCTCGGGTTCACAGTAGAGTACGGAGGAGCAACTCACGGCTACGCCACGAAGACACTATATAAATTATGGCGCCGAGATCAGCGCTTTGGACCTCTTTCATCCGGCGTCAATAGACGCTCCTCATCACTTTTTAACCAAGCGCATTGTCTTAATATATGTGTATACGCGAGATCGCCGTCAAGAGCTTTCTTGAAGGAGACAAGTCATCTGCAGAGTGCCTAACCGCGCTTGGCATCCTAGACAGAGGCGAGCCGCTTACCAGAAGCTATGTACTGTACAAGGCGTTGAAAATGGGAATCCCGGTGTCTAGCTACATCAAGAAGCTTAACTGGTACGAATTCGAGGAGTATATAAGGTACGTCTTCTCGGAATATGGCTTCAACACGTCTTCAAATGTGAGACTGGAGTGCGACGGCGGCGCGGAGTTTGACATTATTGCGTGGAGTAGGGAAGTGGCGTTTGTCATAGAGGCGAAAAAGTGGAAAGGCGGCGGCAGATGGGCCGAGGTGGCCCAGAGACACTTGAAAAAAGTTGCAAGATGCGTAGGCAAGCTACTTGCTTTTTCTCCATCTATCGTGCCTATTGTAGTTACCTCGACCGACGCCAGTCTTATTTCTAGCGGCGTGGCGGTTGTTCCCGCTTGGAAGATAGGGAGTTTTCTCGCCTCTTTTAACGACTTCAAGAATCAAGTCGCTGTATTTAGATAGGCACTCGTCACATGCGTAGACGTATAAATCCAGCGATAATTCACTTCTTATCTTAACTATGTTGTATACTTTCAGAGGCCTCCCACAGAAGAAGCAGTAAATCACGCCCCCCTCTCAGTCTTTTCTTCAGTTACCGAGAGGTCTGCAATTACTCTAGCCCTTTTTCTCGGAGTTGTCAAATTTTCCGTCGTAGCTATGAGCAAGGCCAGTCCATAAGTTGGAAGCGAGAGGGTCTTTGCGTAGTTACTCACCACGATTACCACATCTTTAAAGCCCACAAGGTATATATAGGGAATAGGAATAGCATACAGCAACGAGAGTACTGCTACTATTTTCGGCAACCTACCGATATGTATTTTTAGTAAAAGCTCAAGGTAAAAAGTTACCAATAATAAAACAAGCGAAATAATTATATATAATAATAAAGGCAGTTGAATAAATTTGTCAGGTATATTATTTACTATAATCGTATAGTCTTTCACATCTACTGGGGCTGTAGCGTAGATAGGAGTTGCCCCCGGTTCTAAAAACACGACCAGCGCGCTGAGGATAACGGCGACGAGCATCAATAACACATCCCTCCCCACCTCCCCCTATTTATACATTAGGAGGCGGATGTGAGTACCTCAGCTTCCCCGTAACCCAGTCCCTCAGCACTATACGAGCCGCCTCGTCTATATTCACCCTACCGCCTTTAAGCAACTTGCGTTTCGCCCTCCCAATCTCCTCGAGCGCGTTTTCTACGTCGCTGACAACGCCGTAGGTCTCCCTAAGAGCATTTGGGTTGTACGTCAATACCCGTTTAAGCAAGGCGTAGGCGTAGGGGACTGGGTCGTCCACTGTGCCCGGGTCAACAAGCCCCCTAATTACGTCCAGCGCCAAGTCGCCAGTTGACGGCGTCTTTACAATACCGGGCGTATCAAGCACAACCAGCCAACTCTTTGCCCTGACCAACTGCTCGCCTCTGGTCCACCCAGGCTTGGGGCTAGTGGGAGCTACGTAGCGCCCCTTTAGGTAGTTTATAATTGTGGATTTACCCACGTTGGGATAACCGACGACAACCACCGTGACAGGTATTCTAGGAGCCAGCTCCCTTATGGAGACCAACAGCCTTCGTGTGCCGCGCCTATATTTGGCACTGATGTAGACAACACGCATCCCCGCACTCTCAAAAAAAGCCTTCCACTTTTCCAAAAACTCCCTACTTACAAGATCTGCCTTGTTCAACACTACCAACAGCCTCTTGCCGAGCCTCTCCGCCAACGCCTCAGCCTCTTTGCTCCTAGTAGCCTCGGGATCTCTGGCATCTACAACTTCCAACACCACGTCCCCGTCCTCAATTACCCTCCTTACCAGCCGCCACGTCTCTTTCACACCTGGCGGCGCTACAATACTTAAAAAACATAATAGGCAACGTGACGTGTCGTTTAGGCCTCCCCCCTCAAGACTCGAGTTGATAAGGTTGAGGAGGCAACTCGCCCTATTTCAGCGCATGAAAAAGACGCTAGAGGACGCGAGGAATTCAACTGTCCAGAGAATTAGGGCACTTGTGCTTGACCTCGAGAGACTTAGGCGCGAGATAGCTGAGGCGTTTGTCGAGGTTGCGGATAATTTTAAAATCGCCGTGGCGAAGTCTGGGATTGACAGAATAGAGAGCATCGCTGAGTTAACTCCCAAGACCGTGAAGGTCGAGTTGGTGAACAGAGGCACGCACATAGGGCTACAAGTCAGCGGCTATGTAGCCTACCCAACGTACAGCATAGCAACAGAAGCCGCGGAGCTAGACGTTGCTTTAGTCAAGATGCGCGAACTTTTACAGAAATTAATAGAATTTGCAGAAAAAGAAACCCTCTTCTACACTCTTTTAAACAGGGTTAGAGAGTACCAGAGAATGATTAACGCTATTGACTACGTAGTAATTCCGCGGATTAAGGACAATATGCAGTACATACGGCTAGCCTTGGAAGAGGGGGAAAGAGAGGAGTTCATAAGGAGGAAGATAATTGTGGCATATACTTAAAAACCCGTTAGTTTAGAGCCGTCGTGTCCATGAAAGATCTCAATGTTACTATTAGAGAGCTTATAGATAAAGAAATAGAGATCGTCATTAGTAGGGTAAAGGAAGATACGAAAGATCTAATACTCGCCATTGATAAAAAGATAGAGGAGTTACGTCAATATTTAAAAACCTAAAAAGTTAACCGCCTATGAAACCCAAAGCGGCGATGGCGCTCATGCTAATAGTAGCGCTGGCATCTGCACAAGCTACAGGTGGTGAGAGGTACATAGGGGCTGGCCTTGCCGTTGGACTAGCGGGGCTTGGCGCTGGTATAGGAGTGGGCATCGCCGGCGCCGCCGCCATTTCTGCATTAATAGAAAAGCCACAGGAGAGAGTCTGGTATCTAATATTCGTGGCGCTGGCAGAGGCAATAGCGATCTACGGGCTACTAATCAGCCTACTACTAGTATAAGCTTATCTCGTTAACGGCTCAAAAATTTTTCGTCTTTTTTCTGCGGGCACCCCCTCAGCCAATAAAGACGCCGCTCTAATCAAAGTCATGACCTCTGCCCTCAGATATTCAATATGCGCCGCAAGGGCGCCTAGAGAAAACTCAGAGAACTTCGCAGTGTATATATTCGACAGTTGCTTGACATAAGCGGGGTATATATTATCCATTGCTATCACGATGTTCTCAAGTGTGGGCGCCTCGGCCACCATGTCGACTAGTATCTTCCCCCAGGGCGCCGTATTTGCAATATCTAGAAAACGTGTAGGTGGATCTCTTACAGCTGATTGAACTATGGGAGACGGCTTCCCTATCAGCAATTCGCCTAACTCCTCTGCCAGCCCCCACAGCCTGGCTCTCAATGCAATTAGTGTATTGATGTACTCTCTTAAATCCGTCGTAAATGCGTTCAACGTCTTGTCTTTCTCTGCTATGTGAGATGTTGAGAAATCCTCAACCCACTGCCTATCTAGGAAAATACTTAGCTTATCCTCACCGTATCTCGCCGCCAATTCAAAAGCTTTATAAGCCGGGTGTCTTATCTGCCTTAACCTCTCTCCAATTTCTTCTATGCCTCTGGCGCCTATGAGGCTGGCAACTACGTAACGTCTTCTAGTAAATTCCAGTGGTTCCCAGAGTATGAAGTCTTCCGGGTTTCTCCCAGCCTTTACGGCAATAGCAAGATTTCTAATGTTTTCGTACTCGAAAAACTTCAACGAGGAGAGAATGACAGACCTGGCGTCGCTTCCAGATCCTAAAAAGATCGACTTCACCTTCTCTAGGTATATCCTTACTAAGGCTCTCCGCAAATCAATTAAGTTATCACGACTAAGCTTATCTAGTGTTATATTATACGTAGTTGTTTTTAGTATATTTAGAAACTCATCCAATGTATTTGCATAAATCAATGAAATAAGTTTGTCTCTCGGAAGCTCTCTTGTACGCAACCCCCGTACCCTAGGCCCCAGGTAGGGCCTCCTAACGACGTTACTCATATATTGAGGATTTCGAAAGCCCGCCTAACTATAACCTCCTTCCTATCCCTATATCTAGACTCAACAATTCTAGCTTTCTCCTCAGCTTCGCGGTTTATTTTCTCAGCCTCCCTTTTCGCCTCTTCAAGTGCCCTCGCCCTGTACTCCGATACTGTACTTGCAACAATTCCCTCGATCTTTTTTGTTACTTCATCAGAATATTTTCTAGAGATTATATCTATACTTTGTAGTATCTCTTTTTTTATATTATCTATATCTTTTATAACCCTATCTACTTCCTCAAGCTTTTTTAAAATCTCGTCGAATTTTAACATAAAATCTCCTGTATAGGGTCTTATATAAAGTTGATGACTCCAGGACTGGCGGATTTAATGAAGAGACTTCTCGCGTCTGATCGGTAGCGCGGAATTGACATCATACTCAGCCCGTCCCCGTTAACACCTCATCAAACACTTAACGGGAGAGTGGTTTAAAAATTTTTTATTGATTAGACCTAAACTTTTATACTCGGTTCGTATACATGACCATGATACTTCAAGTTGTGGAGCAAGTTGCTTTTGCAATACTAGTCCTCTTTGCTATTATTGTTCTGGCCGCTATTCTCTCATCTGCTATTAGAATAATCCCGGAGTACCAAAGGGCGGTGAAGTTTAGACTTGGCCGCGTGGTGGGTGTGGTGGGTCCCGGTCTCGTCTTCATAATTCCCATAATTGAAAATATTATACGTTACGACTTGAGAATTGAGGTAGTTGATGTCCCCTCGCAGAAGGCCTTGACGAAAGACAACGTAGAGGTTACTATAGATGCCGCGATATACCTCAGGGTCATCGACGCGTTGAAAACAGCCCTAACAGTGCGGAATCACATACCTGCAGTGGCGATCTTCGCCGCGTCGACTCTACGCGACGTCGTGGGTATGGTGGATCTCGACACACTTCTCACGCATAGAGACGAGATCGCCAAGAGAATAGCGTCTATTGTAGATGAGCACGTAACTCCGTGGGGTATTAAAGTGACAGCTGTAGCCATTAAGGACATTAAGTTGCCCGAGGTGTTGCTCCGCGCAATGGCAAGCCAGGCGGAGGCGGAGAGGGTGAGGCGTGCGAAAATTACGCTCGCGTCTGCCGAGTACGAGGCGAGCAAGATATACCTAGAAGCCGCCGAGAGATACTCTCAAAACCCCACAGCCGTGCAGCTAAGGATGATAGATGCGCTCATCGAAATAGCACGGGAGCACAACCTGATAATTGTAACGCCGCCGACTATGGAGTACGTCGCCCTGCCGCTTGCGCTTGGTAAAAAAGAACAGAAATGAGGAAAATCGTCTTCTTCCTCCTCTTACTAGTTGTCTTCTCGCAGGCCTACGTGGCGTCGTCCGTATACGTAGTTGAGATTGACAACGTCATAGGGCCCTACACTCTTTCGCAGATGCAGAGGGCGATTTCCCTAGCGACGCAGCACAACGGGCTGGTGCTCCTCCTACTATCTACGCCGGGTGGCTTGGCGGATCCCACGCTCCAGATTATGAAGGAGATTGGGAACTCCCCTGTCCCCGTCGTTGGCTATGTATATCCAGATTACAGCTATGCCTGGTCTGCGGGGACCTACATCCTTATGTCGACGCATATAGCCGCCATGGCGCCCCACACCGTCATCGGGTCTTGTCAGCCTATAGCCGGCGGCACGCCTATTAACGAGTCGAAGACTCTCAACGCCTTGATAGGATATCTCGAGACTGTGTCTAAGTCATATGGCAGAAATGGGACTTTCGCCAGGTTGTGCATAACTCGGAACGTGAATCTAGGCGCTGAGGATGCTTTGAAATACAGGGTAATTGACGTAGTGGCGGTGGAGATAGGCGACCTGCTGAAGAAGATTAATGGAAGCGTCGTGCTTCTGCGGAATCAAAAAACCGAGCTTGTGATAGCCGGCGCCGAATTGAGGTATGTCAAGCCCACGCTTACGGAGTCCCTGCAGATGTGGATCAGCGACCCCGTTGTGTCCAGCGTCTTGTCTCTACTGGCGTTCCTGTTGTTACTAGCCGCCTTCTTGACAGGCCACCCAATAGCGGTGGCGGCTGCAATTATTCTACTTGTGATCTCTATGTTTTCCTTCCTCCCCACCGCCTGGCTGGGCCTAGCCTTGATTATCATGGGCGCGGTATTGATAATGGCGGAGGTGTTGATGGGTATGTCGGCACACGGGGCGGTGGCTGGGGTAGGCGCCGTGCTCCTAATAATTGGCTTTCTCTCGGCGTATCCAGCTAATTTATTCAGCGGCGAGTTAATCCATATTAGAGATTGGTGGCTTATCCAGATAGGCCTCTACATAAACATAGCAATACTTGTTGGATTTATAGTGTTTATAGTTTATAAGGTTGTAGCTGTGCATAGACAGAGACCTCCTTCCGAAATTTTAACTAGTCTTAAAGGAGTCGAGGGCGTCGCTATTGACGACTTGGGACCTGACAGCCCCGGGTTTGTGAAGGTTTTTGGCGAATATTGGAAGGCTGTCTCCGGCGTACCAGTGAGAAGAGGGTGCCGGATACGTGTTGTCGAGATTCTAGGAGATACTCTAAAGGTAGAGCCGGTTCAGTGCTAAAAAATCCTAGATGTGTACGTAAATGCGCAAGCCTATTTATAGGTTTTATATTGGTGTGTAAAGCGTAGGTTATGTTTATATGGATGCTGGCGATATATGGCGGTTTTGTCCTAGCGATGGGGGTCGTAGGCAACGAGCCTGAGCTAGTAGCTCTTGGACTAGTTATGATCTTCCTAGGTAACTTGCACAGACTTGGTAGGGCTATTATTAAGACAAAGAAACACTCTTTAGAGACGTAAAATAAATAAGGAGTTGTTTGAGTAGAGCCGGGTGAAGAGCTAAGGGTCTTCTGACGTGTGAAGAGATGCCCTTACGGATTGCGGCAAAAATAATTGTAACTATTATATATCTGCAGACACCAATGTGGTATGTACCTCCAGTTGGTAGAAGTTTCACTACTGGCCGTGGCGGTAGGTGTGCTTGCGTTTATTATATTCTTCCTGGCTAGAAGACAGCCCCCGCCCCTTCCAGAGGGGTTGAGGTACGAGGGTATGAGGTTCACTCCGGGCGAACAGGAGATAGTTAAGCAACTGGGGGAGTTGAAGGAGAGGCTGGATAAGGTGATACCTCCATATGGCAGAGTTGGATATATCCCGTCATCGCTTGAGGAGCTTAAGGACTTGTTGGGGTTTACCTATGTAAAGCTTGGTGAAAAAGAGCTGGGGGAGAGACCTGCGCTTGTCAACAGGTATGAGGATCTGGACGTGGAGCTTCTGCAGGCAAAACATGGCGATTTGTATATATATATAGTGAAGAGGGGCGGGAAAAAGCTAGTGGCGGCTGGGATCCAGCATCTGGACTATCTCACGTTACGTTTCCTGGGCGAGTTTCTTGACTACACCTAGCCGCCTCGGCCACTAAGTCACGTTCATAAACCTCTCCGCCGGGGGCTCTCTCGCGGAATATCTGTGCCTCGTATATGTAGAGTTTTGTCTTTCTGTCGAGCCAGCAGTCGCCGGAGAGCCAAGCCTTGATGCATGTGTGCATCAAAAACTCCTCCGGGCTCCAGCACTCCTCCACCGCCACTTGTGGGAGTAGGAGGCCTGAGTAGGGGCCTCTCTTCACTACTAGGCCGTGGCGCCCCACCTGCACCACTTCAGGTAGTTTCCGGGGATCCGCCTCGACGTACGTCAATGGGCTTAGAATACTAATCTCGAAAATTACAGAGCCAAGCTCTTCTCTCTTCATGGCTGGGAATCTAGGATCTTGGCAACAAGCTCCGATGGCGCTGTATATCGTGGCGTACAGCGTGTTTCTATACCCCTCTGGGTAGCCTATACAGCCCCGGAGTTCATATTTCTCGCCATGGGTAGTTTCTATTGTTGTGAATACTCCATAGTCGTCGCCGAGAAGTTTAGGCGGGGGATCGTCCGGTATTTCGACTCTACCAGTTGTGAGAAACGTGTCTACGGCCTTTCTGGCTAGTTTAACTAGGTATGTGCCTTCGTATATGGAGTAGGGACGGAACACTAATACACTAGATCATGCTTTTAAATGCTTGATTAGGTATCTCCATGCCGTTTTGTACTGTATGTGGGCGAGAAGTTAATTTTAAAAATATTGCGTACATATATGGAAATATATTTATATGCAAAGACTGCTTTCCTCAGTATTATGTAAAGAATTTATGTAAGGTTGTTGAGAAGAGATTGAGGGGGGAAAGCCCCTCTGCGTGTAACTTCTGCTCTTTTAAGAAGCAGTGCGATGTCTATGTGTCGAAGACGCTTAAGGCTCTCTCCTAGGGCTTTTCAGTAGCGCTATGAAGAACCCGGGCGTGTTGTGTATATGCGGTAGAAATCGACGGCAACTGGGGCAGCCCCACCCCGGGGCGCCTATATTAAGCTCAGCGTCTACAACTTCGCCGCCTGCCTTCATAACCACCTCCTCATTTTCTAGGTAGGTTAGTGTGCATGTTGAGTATATTACAAAGGGGGCGATTTTCAACGCTGTTTTCAGGAACTGTATCTGGTACCTAGCCAGGTTTTTCACAGCGCTGTAGGTAACTCTGTGGTATATTTTTGGGCGTACACCTAGGTCGCTACAAGGCGGATCTACCAACGCTATGCTTGTCTTAAGTCTTGGAAAGTCTCTATCTAGGTACCTACTATCGTGCATCACTACGTCGATAAAGAAATCTAGTTTCAATCTCGATATCTCGTTTTTTAACCTAGCTATCTTTGGTTGAGATCTATCTACAGCCACCACTCTGAGACCGCTCTGTGCTAGGTGTGTTGCTTTTCCGCCGGGAGCCGCGTTTAGATCAGCGGCGTCTAGGCGGGCAAATCTGCGCGCCACGTGGCCAACAGCTATGGCAGGCAGGCTCTGGCTGTAGAAAAGCCCGCCGTCGTATTCGGGGAGATTTCTAAGCTTCGGCGTGCGGTACAGCGATTTCTCCACCTTGATGTAGAGCCCCCTCCTCGTCCTCAGCGCCTCGTCGCTGTCAACTACTGCGGAGCCAAAGGCTACCACAACGCCGTTGTCAGAGACTATATTCACCTCGTCTCCTTTTAGTACGCGGTCTGTTTTTACTATGGCTGGTGCGTAGAGATCTGCGCCTAGCATAATGCTCTCCGCGGCTTTCTTGTCGACTACTACAATCTTCCTCGCTGGGGGGATCTTAAAGGGCCCCTCTACCGGGAGCCAGATTGCGTCGTGGAAGCGCTCGTCTCTATAGGCGACGAGCCCACGTGAGTTAAGTCTCTTTATCAGTTCTTGGGGAGTGGTTATATGCGTGTTTACACGTATATAGTAGCGTGGTGGTGGAGTTGTAATAGAGCGGAAGAGCGCATCTATTTCAGAGTCGCTGAGGAATTCTAGGAGGTGTTTATATAAAAGTTCGTCAATTTCAATTCCATAAAAATTCATCTATTTTGAAATAAGTTTTATTATTATCTCTTTTGCTCTTTCGGGATCTCTGCGCACTAGTTGCCACAGCTCGTCGTCTGTTTTAACTAAGTAGCGGTAGGTCTTGTTGCGCTTAGTTTCAGTAGCGACTCTGATGAATTGGTATTTTGAGAGTTTTTGTAGAAACCTCGCGGCTTTTAGTATAGCACTGTGGTCGTTTCCAAAACCAGCCATTTTTGCAAGCGATGTCGCCCTTATACTGACTACTTTTCCTTTTGCATTTATTAATAGTATAACTAAAGCTTCTACAAGTTTTCTTTCTATGATTTCTAATCGCATCCGAAGTCTTGAAATCACATGTTTTTTAAATTTTTCATCTTTGTCTAGAACACTTATGGGACGTTCTACTTATAAATATATTAGACGTATAGTTAAGTCTGCTGGCTATGTCTTATTTAGCAATTTGCGTAAGTTTATGGACAGTGGGTGCGTCGCTACGCCCCTCTCTGTGATTATTCCAGTTACGTATTTTGGGGGCGTGACGTCAAACACGGGGTTGTAGACTGCAACCTCTTTTAGAGTGACATATACACTGCCTTGAGCGGTCCTTACGGTGCGGACTTCGTCGGGGCTCCTCTCCTCTATCTTAACATCCTCTACTCTGCTCCGTGTATCTATCGTGCTGGTCGGCGCTAAGACGTAGAAGGGGATGCCGAATTCGTGAGCAAGGACAGCCTCGTTAAGTGTGCCTATTTTGTTAAACACATGGCCATCTAGTAGTATCCGATCTGCGCCCACCATTACTATGTCCACTAGTCGTCTATACATCACAAGCCCCACCGCTGTATCTGCAATTAAGGTGGTGCGTATCCCGTTCTGCATAAGCTCGTACACTGTCAGCCTCGCGCCTTGTTGCCACGGCCTTGTCTCGGGGGCGATGACAGATACCCTCTTCCCAAGCATCGACGCGATGTATATAGGCGCCGTCGCCGTGCCTAGGCCTGTGCCAGTCGCGAGGCCTCCGGCGTTACATATAGTCAAGACGGTGTCGCCATCTTCTAGGAGTTCGGCTCCGTACAACCCCATTTTTATCTCGGCATCGAGCTCTTCTTCAAATATCTTCAGAGCCTCTTTTTCTAGCCCGTCTCTGAGCTCCCTAACGGAGGATGCGGACGATGTGAGTTCCACGGCCTTGTTGTACATCCTGTCGAGTGCCCAGAAGAGGTTCACCGCGGTGGGCCTGGTTTTAGAGAGGATTTCCCTCGCCCTCGCCAAGGTCTTTAACGCCTCTTGCGTATTACTGGGTGTCTTCTCTACCAGGGCTAAGACCATGCCGAAGGCCGCTGTTATGCCAATGGCCGGCGCACCTCTAACAGCCATGTCGCGGATCGCGTGAGCCACATCCTCCACGGTCTTTGCCTCTATGTACCTAGTCTCGAAGGGTAGTATTCTCTGGTCTAGGAGCACCAGCCTATCCCCCCTCCATTCAATTGGCTTTAGCCTAGGCTGGAACTTTTGTTTAATTTCTGACACTAGCGGCTCCATGGACGTATGTCGCGTCTCCTAAATATCTATTCCTCTTTGTTTGGGTGCCGAGCATAGAATTGGTAGCCACCTACGAAGCTCAATAGCCAGCAAAATCACCTCGGCGTTTTTAGCCTCTCTGGGCAGTTTCTGAAATAGAGATTCGCAGTCTACTTTTTCGCATATACATTGTAGATCTCTACACTCTTTAATGGCTTCGATCTCCTTCTCCCCTAGGGTTATGTACACCGCCAGGATTGTCGCTATGAACCTAGCCAACGCGCTTGTGAGGGCTGTGTACAAGTCGTCAATTGATAAAAATATGTAGTCAGGCAGTAGGACTACCTCGACGCCGAGTTCTTTTGCTAACTGTCTAGCTCCGTCATCTGCGTAGCCCCTGGCTATCACCAAGGGCCTGGCGCCGAGTATTTTGGCGTTCACATACGCCTGTCTTATCCCGCTGATGTCTACCCTCCCGGCCTTTACCTCAATGGCGTAGGTGTTGCCCTTTTCGTCGACGGCGATTATGTCCACCTCGCCTACCTCCACCCCCTCTCGATACACCTTAAAACGCGTAGCTTTGGGAATCAGCCCAATCGCAGGTAGTAGATCTAACACGTAACGCTCGAAACGGGCCCCCACGCCGTGTTCTCTCCACAATACAAATATAACATTTTGTGCTTAGTCTGCTGCCTCCAAAGCCTACGCGGAGTAGCCTAAACATATACAAGCTTAACAGAGAAAAGGGAGGCTATGTAGGCGCCCTTGCCTCCCGCGGGGGCTCTGGGAGGAGTTGCTGTGCCTAATACGCATCTGCAGAAGGGGCGATGTCAAGTCACCTGGCGATCTGCCCTGTGGGATCGAAGGCGCCTCGGGCCCCGAGCCCCGGGGACGCTGGAGGGGGTATCATGTTTCACGATGTGTTCGCCAAACGAAATCGCTTGGCACATCCATCAATTTGGCGGCTTTTCTGAACTCTCTATGTTTGTCTTTTTTGTGAGTTCTTCGTCTGCTAATGCCAGGGCTTGGAGTAGAGAGTGGATGAGTTCTGCGTCTCGTAGCTTTACTAGTCTAGCGCGCCCGATGCGCTTCTCCTCAACTAATCCGTAGTCGACGAGGAGTTTCAAGTGGAGGGCTAGCTGGTTGTAGTTGGTGTTTAGAATGTGGGCGAGTTCGGTCATGTTTACCTCACCCCACTTCCAGAGCGCCAGGAGTATACGTATGCGTAGCGGCGCGCCTAGGACCTCCTCGATCATCTAAGCTCCTCTCTTATTAGTTTGGCGAGCACCGACTCAAGCGTATCAAGCGGCTCGGTTCCTATTGATATGAGCGTTGTGCGCCCCCGCACGCCCTCTCCCCTTTTATTTTGCCTAGTTTCAATTATACCTTTTTCTCTTAGATCATTGAGGTAGGTCCAAAGCTGGCTGTGTACTCTTGGCTTCTCTCCATATTCCTCGCAGGCTATTTTATAGGCCTCCTCTGCTTCGCCAAATGTTACATATGGCATATGAGAGATTTTTAGCGACCTAACTATGGCAAGTAGGAAAAGTTTTTCATGGAGAGGCAGACCGACGAGCACCTCTTCGGATATGCCAAAGAGCACCTCTTTCGACGATCTTCTGACGTCTTCAGGTGTTATTTGTCTCCTTCCGTTCTGTTGCGCGGCGTATGCGGCTCTGTAGAGGATGTCTATGGCAAGTCTGGCATCGCCTCTATTTGTATCAAGCGGACTCTGGGCGCCTGTGATGTCGGCTATCATCTGGAGGATGTCTTCGCTGTAGGAACCCTCTGCGAGACCCGCCCTGGCTCTGTCAAGTAATATGCTGAAGATTTGTTCCTTAGTGTATGGGGAGAAGCGTATTACGTACTTTCCCATTATTCCACGAGTCGATGGATCTAGGTTGTTGAGAACAGTGTCGTTGTGTCCCACGACGATGAGAGCTATTCTAAACGCGCCCAATTTATCAACCTCCTGTCCCAGCCTAATGAATGTGGATAATATGTCGGGGGCTAGGTTAAAGGCGTCGTCTAGGACTAGGAACATGTAGAGATCTCGTTCACGTAGATGTTCAATTAAGAGGGCTAGGAATTCGTCTCTACTTAAGCCACGGCGCGGAAACGGAATTTCCAGCGATCTCGCTATCTCGCCTACTATAGTAGTGAAGTTTCTGTAGATAAATCCATTTATGTAAACAAAACGTGCTTTAGATCTCTCTTTATATATCTCCCAGAGTTTACGTACTGTAACAGTTTTGCCAGTGCCTGGCCTGCCTAATAGAGTCGCCCTGGGGTAGTGATGCCCCGGCGCCTGTAGCCAGCTACTGAGCAACATATCAATGCTCTGGAGCTGTTGCTCTCTGTGCGGTAGCCTCTCCGGCACGTAGTTAGGTGAAAAAACAGATTCGTCAACTACAATAGCCATGGAGGTGAGGACAAGGCAGTTATAAATACTTTCAGATTACATAACTTGTAATAAATAGATGTATTCTAAAAGTATCAGCCAACTCTGCGCACGAAATACAGCCCGCCGACTGCAACGACTACACAACTACTACACTCCGGCCTCTCCCTAGATACATAATCATATATTTCTATATTTTTAATAATTTTTTAAAATAAAATAAATTTAGACATTCACCTAAGTAAGTAGTAAAAGTATTGACATAGACAAAACCAGGCTTTATTACCTCACATTTAACAGACTGGTCATAGTAATACAGGCAGTCGCATAAATCCCTGGCCACGACCTTGTCTTTCCGTGGAGCCGTCCTAATAAGTACGTGGCCCCTCTCCATCAGAGCAGGGTTCTAATATCTACAGCGCTGATGCCCAGAGATTTACTTAATTTCTCCACTACACTAGGGTTGGCTTTCGACAGCGCTGAAAGTACATACAATATCTCAGACCTGACAGCCGACTTGGAAACATGTAAGTTCTGTGCTAGGTATTCAACAAGCGCGTCCCGCCTCCTCCGCGCCTCTCTAGATCTAGCCAGTAGGAGAAGTCTCTGTGGGAATCCATATCTAATAAAGGGAGGGAGCCTTGGCTTGTCTTTTATTTGAGAAACCCCACCGAGGGCGAGCTCCATGGCATAAGGCAGAAGCTCCCATTCCTGCATCCTCTTTATTCTTCCAATAAACACGTCGGCTTTGCTAAGCCGGTCATACGCCGTCGACATCGCCTCAAGATCTTTGTACACAACTGGGATACTTTCAAGAGCCCATACGAAGTACTGCTCCCAGTCAAAAGACGGGTTGAAAGACACGGCACGGGCCTCGTCAAACCAACGCGCCTTGTAAACGCGATCCAAAATCTCGAACATAGAAAGCTGTGGATTTCTCTCCCCCGCCCTCTTTATATCATCTAACACCAACATCTTCCTCCCGCCTGTTAGGTACATCTGTAGATCATTAATAGCCGCACGTAGGTCGCCCATAGACGACTTTGCGATGCTTCTCAAAGCCTCATCTTCACATTTAGCCCCCTCGTTGACGCATATCCTTCTCAATACCTCAACCACCTCGTCTTCAGAAAGTCTCCTCAAGTTAACCACAAGCGAGAGATCTCTCAAAGGCCTGAACTTTGGATCGTAGGGGTTATTTGCGGTCATGACTATGGGAACCTTCGCCGTCTCCACTATGTCGATAATAGCCTCCAGCCCCCCCTTATCTTCTTTTACATGGAGGCCATCAACCTCGTCAAACAAGACTATCTTGCCCTCGTAGCCAAAGAGAGAAGACTCCCTCAACCCACTGCCCACTACCTGCCTCAGCCTCTCAGCAGTTCTCACATCACTTGCGTTAAGCTCAATAAGCTCATATCTAATTTCTCTCGCCAAGGCGTGGACTATTGTAGTCTTGCCAACCCCAGGAGGGCCTGCTAAAAGAACGGCCCTAGCCTCCGTAATCTCCCTGTCCTTTTTCTTAGCCCAGCGCGCACAGAACTCCTTAGGGGCCTTGAATTTGGCGCATATCCAAGACGCCAAGACGTACTTCGCCTCCTCCTGATTCACAATATCTGCAAAAGACTTGGGTCTGTACTTCTCCACCCAGGGGAGGGGCATTATCTCTTTTTCTGCTGGGCAGGGCTCGGCCTAATCCGCCTCCCCAAGGCACCTAACTTACTTAGTAGATAAGTCAACTGAATTTCTTCATCCGCTCCCTGTGTGAGTCTATAATCGATGTCTGCCAGCAACTCGGCGATCTCCGCCTTAACATCATCATCAAGCGCCATTCGTATAAGTTCTCTCTGGAAGGCTCTTATGAAGTCGACACCTGCAACGCCCTTGAGGTACATAAGTTCTCGGAGCTTCTCCCGGGCCTTTGACACGTCGCCGCCGATTGCAAGATTAAATAGCTCAATAATATCTGAGGGCTTTATAGTAGCCGCGGCGGCGGCTACGGCATTGGAGTCAACAACTTTATTCGTAGCCGCAACCACTTGTAGGAGGTTTATAGCCTTCCTCATATCTCCCTCCGACAGTTCATATATTATGTCAATGGCGTCGTCCCTAAGCTCAACACCCTCACTTTTTGCAATGAGCCTGAGTCTTTCTGCCATGAGATTCTTCGGCATGGGTGAAAACCTAAAGATGGCGCATCTAGAAATAATAGGATCGATTATACGTGATACATAGTTTGCTAGTAGTATGAATCTTGTGTTTTGTGCGTATATTTCCATTATTCTGCGTAGTGCTTGTTGTGCGTCTGAAGTCATGTTGTCTGCTTCGTCTAGTATGACTAGTTTAAAGGGTGCCTTGCCCACGGGCGCCGTCCGCGCGAATTCCTTTACTCTCTCCCGAATTACATTTATCCCTCTCTCGTCTGATGCGTTGAGCTCCAGCGTGTTCTCCCGCCAGTATTCACCGTAGAGTTCTCTAGCCAAGACAAGGGCCATGGTGGTCTTCCCAGTGCCGGGAGGGCCGTAGAAGAGGAGATGCGGCATGTCGCCGCTCTTCACAAAACCCCTAAGCCTAGCCTTAACCTCCTCCAAATCCACCACCTCATCAAAAGAACGAGGACGATACTTCTCAAACCAAAACAACTCAGCCATGTGGCAGAGATGTTGTCTGTTAAAAACAGTTAACGCGAGGCGGCGGCGATGCGTTCTAGCTCCTCACGCTTCCTCACGGCGTAGCTCTTGGGATCATTCGCCGCCGCCGCAACGAGCTCGTCGGCGAGACACTCCTCTATCGGCTTCGGGTTATTAAACGAACAAGTTCTTGCGCCCTCCGTAATCCAGCGGAGAGCGAGATCAAGACGCCTTTGTGGAGATACGTCTACAGAAACAGAATAAGCTATGCCGCCCATAATTATCCTCGTGACTTCCTCCCTCGGGGCCGTGTTGATTATTGCGTCGATGAAAACCTGTAGCGGATTTCTACCCGTCTTGTAGTACACCAGCTCAAAAGCCCTCTTGACTATGTTATACGCCTTGTGCTTCTTGCCGGCGTTTCTCCCCGGCCTCATCATGAGGTTTATAAGTCTCTCCACGATAGGGATCCGCGCCTTTCCAAACCGCACATTTTGAAACCTCCCCTCAGTATGTGGAAGCATCACAGGCTTTAGACAGATATACCTCCTCAGACCGGGATCTCTCACCACCACCTCTTCATAACTCCATTTACCAAACAGTAGAACCGGCTCGCCGCCGAGAGTCTTAACATCACGTGGACACTCCTCAATTATGGGCACATCGCCTACGTACTCCACTCGGCTACTCTTAGGAAGTTGCTCTCCGAAGATCGTAGACATACGCTAGGCTAGGTTTCAAGGACTTTAAAAACTTTTGAAAATCACTTCTCGGACAATATCGTAGACACTAAGCGCCTAATCCCCCTATACTCCCCCTCCACGCTGTTCAATATCTGTCGATAAATCTCCGGGTAAGGTACGCACTCAGCCTCCGCGATCTTACATGCAAGACTTAGCAAATAAGATGGGGTGCACTCTACGCGGTACTTCTCCCCACGCCACACGACAGTACAACCATCCCCCACGTCTACGCCTCCTCTGTATGTTAATATTGCTTCTCAAAATATTTTAGAGAGGTAAGAGTAGACTGAAACTAATTCATTTTCAGCTTCCACCTAGTGTTGCACCGATTTCCTCCAAAACAATATCCTAGATACTCCACGACCCCCTCTCTCCTGAGGCGGGCCAACACTGCAGCGACAGAGCGTCTATTAACCCCAAGCATTTTTGCAATATCTGCACTACTTAACTCTCCATACTCCCTCAAGAGGTTTATGATCTGCTCTGCCAACCTCTGGGTTGCAAAATCCCTCACGTATCTGTTAACACTACAGATATTTATACCTTATGTATGACAAGGCTAAAAATGTCTAGTGTGGATTAAACAAGCCGATGAGAGAGGTCAGAGGATCTGACAGGTGACGATCGGCTTTTTGACGAGGCTAATATCCTCAGAACAGCCCTAGCGGCAACGGAAAATTCGCCTAGCTCTCTGAATATAGAAGTCGCCCTTCTTATAAGCGTTTTGGGAACAGCCCTATCGGGCTCCCCATCAAACCAAACGTAGCACCTCCTCAACCAGCATATCTGTAGGTAATATAACACATCATCCTCTAAGTCAAACTCAGCCTCGGCTTCGAACAACCCACGTCTCACGTATATATATTCACCGGTGACCTCTTCCCCACGCTTAATAACCGTCTTCTTTATAACGAGCCCACCACGGCGCACCAGCACAGCTAACTCCTCCGACACGTATACGTAAACGATAAAAACTAAATCAACAACGCATACCCGTAGGAATTATGGTTATAATATGATGACGACGGGATATGGAGAAAGATGACGAAGAGAACCCAGCTGAGTCACGGGACACGGTATACGAACCCACGCCTAGAAGTTCGCCAATCCTCTGTGCTAAGTTACAGAGTTGGTAGATAGGTGACGGGTACGAGGGGCTCTTTAATCTGGCCCTTTACTACAATACCCATTTTTGGGACTATTTCTATCTCGTATATGCCTGGGTGGACGGGGCTCCACCTCATCTTTCTTACAAACATCACCCTCTTGAAGCTTCCATCTCTCGCCTTTGCAATTCCCATAATGAAAACGCCGGTTGCTAGAAACTCCTCGACGCCGTATCTACTAATAGCGCCGGAGCCAGACGGGATTTCCGTCGTGATTATGTTAGTGGTGCCTATCTCCCTCTCAATACTCATGACAAGAACCCTAATGTACTCCCTCAACACCTGGACATCCTTATCAAGCGAGACCAGCGGCGCAATTGGGTCAATAACCAGCCTCTGCGCGTTCAACGCCGCCACGTACTCCCGTATAGAAGCTACAAGAGATTTGGCGATGGCGGTGGGGTCCTTCTCCCTAATGCGCTCCACAATATCCATCTCAGGCACTAAAACCTCTATCAGCCCCCGGGCCCTCAGATCTTCAATATCCCAACCAAACCTCCTAGCCCCCTCCACAAACTGCTCATATGTCTCGTCCACGGATATGTATATTCCAGGCTCCCCATATTTAAGAGCCCCCTGTAGAAGAAACGTCAACGCAGTTAGCGTCTTGGCGGTGCCCGTCTCCCCAGAAATTAGATATGTCCTCCCCCTTATAAACCCCCCTCCAATTATGGCATCGAGACCATCAATCCCCGTCGGAATAGTCTCGTAGTAGAGGTGGTACTCCGACACAGACAGAAACTAAGTGCACTTATATATACTCTTCTATTTAAATCCCAGAAGCCTATTAATTGGTGGAGGCGAAGCTAAGAGAGAGCGTCAGGAACGTGAGCAAGCTACGCGTCTACGCGCTGGTCGAGTCCACTATTCCGGAGATGAGCAGAGAAATCGGCGAGTTCCTATCAGAGGCCATAGCCAAACCTATCGAGGTTAAGGCCGGTAGCATCAACGTGGCCATGACATTTCTATGGAGCCTAATAAACAGAGTCGCTAAGCACCTCGAAGAGGCGGGGGAACAGGTACTTGACGTAGAATTCACCAGGGGGAAGACTGTTATCATTACTAGAAGCGGATATGCCATAAACATAGTGGTTAGGATGCGGCACAACCAATACGTCTCTGAGATAGAGGGCGTCGTAGAGGTAGAGGAGTCTCCGTTTAAGATTGAGGACTTCTAGGCACGCGTCTGCCGTCGCCAAGCACCCAGTACTCCCCATCGCTTCTCTTTTCGAGTTTAAAAATCGGAACCTCGTGCTTTACCCTCTCCAACGCCTCTCTAGCTATTTTAAACGCGACGTCTCTACTAACCGCAGACACGAAGACGTACACCGTGTGGTCGCCCGGCCTCAACGAACCAGCTACATGGTAAATTCTAGCCTCGAGCACCCCCTCCTGACTCCTAGCCCACTCCTCAATCTCCCTTATTTTGTGACTAGCGTGGGGCTCATAGGCCTCGTACTCCAATATATTTACGGTGGCGTCGCCCACCCTCCCCTTGACATAACCCACGAAAATCACCACCCCCCCTCCGCCTCTCGGCGCAGTCTTTTCAATTATGTCAACAACCTCCCTGTTTAAATCTACAGGTTGGCTAACCACACCGCCGCCGCCACTCACAGGTGGCATCAACGCCACCTCGTCCCCCTCCCTCAATACGTAGAAGTTGTCGAGTGTCCGTCCGTTTACCAAGACCAGCAACTCCTCTTTGAAAACCTCAGCTTTTGGATACTTATTAAAAAACCAGTTGATTAACTGACCTAATGTGTAGCCAGGCGGAACGTCTAACTCTTCGGAAATTTTGCCAGTTACATCTCTTAGGGCTGAGAAGTACTTAAGACGAATTTTCACGGCATAGAAGGTGTTAGGCATTTTTAAAAATGCTAACACCAGATCTGGAGCGGCATTGCGTCGAGGTTGTTTTCCAGAATCTAACTCACATATATTGATAGAAATTCTAATTCGCCTCTTGACGAGATCCATATATATTTATCTAGACAAGCCCTGTTGCTATGAAGTTCGACGTGGCTATAGTAGGGGCTGGACCCGCGGGCCTCGCCGCCGCATACAGACTCGCCTCTTCTGGTTTCAAGGTAGTAGTCTTAGAAAGGGGGAGGGAGCCAGGGGCCAAGGAGCTCTACGGCGGCCGTATCTACGCGTACTGGCTTGACAAGTACCTGCCCGAATTCCGCAAAGACGCCCCCGTCGATAGGTGGGTTAGAAAGGAGAGAGTATCTTTCCTAACTGAAGACAAGGCTTTAACAGTGGAACTTGCAATAACTCAAAAGGAAAAGACCAGTTTCGTAGTGCCACTAGTCTCCTTTGTATCTTGGCTATCTAAATTGGTACAGGGCGCCGGCGCAAAAATCGTGACGGAGGTCACCGTAGACGCCTTGG